>NZ_FCJA01000009.1:0-206569 GCF_001537385.1 Serratia sp. 2880STDY5682894
GCCGTTCGTGGTGGACAGCGTGCCGGTCTCGCGCGATGGCATGGTGCTGAAGGCGGGGGCGGAAGTGGCGGTGAACGAAAACGCCACGCTGTCGCTGGGCTACGGCGGGCTGCTGTCGCAGCACCACCAGGACAACAGCGTCAATGCCGGCTTCACCTGGCGCTTCTGACCTTCAACGGCGATCTCAAGGACAACGGAGCCGGCATGCCGGCTCCGTTTTTATTTGCGGCTGCGGGGTGAGTCCGTATGATGGCGCGGCGCCAGGGGCAATAAAAAACCGGGACCCTGACGGATCCCGGCTCAAAAGTGGGTAAAACAGATTAGCGCTAAAGGCTCAAGCCCCGTTTTGCTTGTGCAGTCCGAGCGATGTGCTCATCGTCTCAGTAGCGGCAACGGAACAAATTTTCCCTGGTGTTACTATGGTTATTATTAAAAAACGTGCTGGTGTTATTTTTTATAGTGTATTGCTGTATGTCTCTTTTGATACCATGTTTGACGATGCAACATGGTATGTCAAGCAACGTTTTTAACGCATAATTGCATGGGATGCTAGTTTTAGATGTGGCTTTTTCAGCAGAAATAATCAAAACGACTGATAAATCAGTAAAAAAAATCGAAGGAACAAATGGATAACAATCACCAAAAATTCGATTCACAGTCGATTGCCAATCGGGTCAGGGAGCTGTTTTTACATTACGGGATTGGAAAACGTCAGCATGCCCGAGAGCTCAGCCGCATCTTGGATCTGAGTTTTTCACATGCGCACCGCAAACTGAAAGGGCAAAGCCCCTGGACGCTGGAGCAGATCAACAGCGTCGCGGCCGCGCTGGGAGAAACGCCGGCGGCGATCGCCGATTTGAGCGCCGAACACGAGACGCCCGAGCCAAACATGGCGCGCGATGCCATCTTTGTCGTGGCGGGGGTGGCGATACCTTGCGTCGGACACATCGGCGACGAGCTTGCTGCCGGGCGGCCGGCGGAGTTTGTGGCGCTGCGCGTGGAAGGGCAGTGGCATATCTATCGCGCCGATGAGGCGCCGGCAGGCCCGCGTTACGGCGTCGATCTGATCGAAATCCGGCCCGGCTTCGGTGACGACGAGCGGCTGAGCATCGCAGTATTGGACGATTCGCATCAGGCGGCCGATGAGCTGGCCAAGTATCTCGGCGGCTGCGGCTTTAACGCGGTGGCGTTTTACGACGTCGACAGCTTCTGTCAGGCATTGCAGCAAAGCCTGTTCGACGGCTACGTGGTGGACTGGCTGATCGGTGAGGAAACGGCGGATCGCTGTATCGCCACCATCCGCGCCTCCGACAACCCGGATGCGCCGGTACTGGTGCTGACCGGCGAGCTGGGGACCGACCGACGCGAGTCGGAAATCGCTCAGGCGATGCGCGAGTACGACGTGCTCGGCCCTTATGAAAAGCCGGTGCGGCTCCATGTGATCGAAGCCGCACTGCAACGCTGTTTTAATCTTTAGCGGGGAACACCTCGGCCAGCGCGCTCGACAGCGCATCCAGCCGGACCGGCTTCATCAGGTAGTTGTCGAACAGGGCGCGCTGGTCCGCCGTCAGCTGCTCCGGCGTGTAGGCGCTGATGCCGATGATCGGCACATGGCGGTTGGGGCCGCGACGGTTGCGCAGCTGCCTGGCCAGGGCGGCCCCGTCGATGCCCGGCATCTGCAGATCCAGCAACAGCGCGTCGTAAGGGCGTCTGAGCAGCTTCTGCAGCGCGCGCTCCGGCGAGTCGCACAGCTCGTGCTGATAGCCCAGCTTGTCCAATAGCGCCGCAAAGGCGTCACCCACCGACTTGTTGTCATCCACCACCAGGATCTGCTGCGGCTTCTGCTGCAGAGAAGCATTGGCGGCGGCGGGCTCGTCGGCACGTTCGTCTTCACTGATCTGCACCGGAATGCTGACGATAAAGGTGCTGCCCTTCTTGATTTCGCTGTACACCGTGATGGTGCCGTCGAGCAACGTCACCAGGCCGTGCACGATCGCCAGCCCCATCCCCACGCCGGCATACTGCTTGGTATGCGACTGATCCAACTGGGTAAAGGGTTTGAAGATCTGATCGAGCTGGTCTTTTTCGATACCGATGCCGGTGTCGGTCACTTCGATGATCAACGAACTGCCGCCCGGTTGGCGGCGCAGGCAGCTGTGCAGCGTGATGCTGCCGCTTTCGGTGTATTTGTAGGCGTTGGTCAGCAGGTTGACGATAATCTGCCGGATGCGCAGCGGATCGGAGTGCACCAGCAGGTGGCTGCACTCCACCTCGCAGCTGAGTTTGACCTGCTCTTTGCGGGTCAGGGTGGCGATTTCGTTGGCGGTTTCCGCGATCAGCTTCTGCGCGTCGAACGGCACGATGCGCAATTCCATCATGCCGCTGTCGAGGTGCGCATAGTCGGTCAGATCTTTCATCTGGCTTTCGATTTGCTGCGCGGCGGTCTCCAGCCGCTGGAAAGTGTCCGCATGCTCCACCGACACCCGGGTGTTCACCAGTACGTCGATGGCCGACATCACGCTCTGCAACGAGGTGCGCAGCTCGTGGCCGATGGCGCCGAGGAAGGCGTTCTTGGTGCGAGTCGCTTTCTCCGCCTCGATCGCCTTGGCCTGCTGGCGAATGGTCAGCCGCTGCTGGCGGAACACGATCAGGGTGATGGCGATCAGCGCAATCACCGAGAACATGACGATCACCAACCCATAGAAAATAATGTGCCGTTTCTCGATGTAGTCCTCATAGGCGGCGGTGCGCTGCTTCACCTCGGCGTGGTCGGTCAGGTTGGCCATTTCGATGGCGTAAGGCTTGATGGCCTTCATGGCCGCGAAAACCTGGTCGAAGTCGATTTTCGGGCTGTCCAGCAGCTTATCGATGCGATCCATCTGCAGGCGCATCTGTTTGACCACTTCCGGGTAGCCCGGCTCGGCGTACAGCGGCTGGGTCGATTCGGAGACGGTTTCCAGCACGTAAAAGCGCGAATAGAGGATTTCGAACCGCAGCCGCAGATTGTCGTTGTCGACCTGCGGAGCGTGGCTCTGCTGCTCGACGAAGGTGTCGAATTCCGCCAGCTTGATGGAGAACTTGGCGATCGACCACGAGTAGTTCTCCTGCGTGCCGGCGATGGCATACAGCCCTTTCTTCGACAGGGTGGCGCTGTAGTAATAGAGCGTGACGGTCGACGCCACCAGAAACAGCGCGGCGAAGATCGCCGGGATCGCCAGCCTGCTGCCGTTCTTAAAGGTCGTCAGCTTCATTTGATCACGATCCTGTCGACTTGCCAGATAAAGCGCGAGTTGTACAACGGCGAGTTCAGTTCAGGCCCGGCGGCGTCGCGCGGGTAAACCAGGAACAGCGGGCCGAAGTTTCTGAGCTTCAGCATTTCCCCGTCCATCTTGTAGGCCAGGATCATGTTGTACTTTTTGACGTCGGACAGCGGCACGTCGATGTAATAATCGTTCAGCGCGTAGAAGGTCAGCGTCTCGCCCTTGGCGCCGACGCGCTCCAGGATATCGGCTACCGAAATTCCTTCGAATTTTCTCTGCGGCGTCCAGGACGTGGAGGTGGTGATGCTGCGCACCGGCATCGCCAACAGCTGCTTATCGGTGAACAGATAGCTTTTGTTGACCGGGTCGGTCACGTTGTCGATCTTGCCCGCCACTTCCAGGGTAAAGCTGAGCGCGCTGCTCTGGGCGATAATCAGGGCCACGCAGGCCATCGCAAGGGTTTTGCATAGTTTGAACAGCATCGGTGTTCTCCAGAGGCGCGGGGAGGTTGTATCAGTCCCGCTAATTTATCAGGCAGAATAATGGCAGAAAAAGCAGGCGGGTGCGAAGGGAATAGTAAACCGCACAAAAAGAACAGGCCGGTGTTTACCGGCCTGAGAATGGGCTAACCGCAGCGGTTAGCGCATGGTAACGAACTCTTCCGCCGCGGTCGGGTGGATCGCCACGGTGTTGTCGAAGTCCTTCTTGGTGGCGCCCATCTTCACCGCTACCGCGAAGCCCTGCAGGATTTCATCCATGCCGAAGCCGATGCCGTGCAGGCCGACGATCTTCTCTTCTTTACCCGCGCACACCAGCTTCATGCGGCACGGCTGACGGTGCTGCGTCACGGCGCTGTACATGGCGGTGAAGGAGGATTTGTATACCTTCACGTTGTCCGCCCCGAACTTCTCGATGGCTTCCGGCTCGGTCAGGCCGACGGTGCCGATCGGCGGGTGGCTGAACACCACGGTGGCGATGTTGCTGTAATCCAGGTGCTCGTCCGGCTTGTTGTTGAACAGGCGCTCGGACAGGCGGCGGCCGGCGGCCACGGCGACCGGGGTCAGCTCTACCGCGCCGGTGTTGTCGCCCACCGCGTAGATGCCTTTGACGTTGGTATTCTGGAACTTATCGACGTCAATATAGCCTTGCTCGTTGGTCTTCACCCCGGTAACGCCGAGGTTCAGGTTGTCGGTCGCCGGTTCGCGGCCGATGGCCCAGATCAGGCAGTCGACGGTGAATGCCTTGCCGTTTTCCAGCTGCAGCGTCAGGCTGCCGTCGGCGTTCTTGACGATCGCTTTCGGCACCGATTCGGTGTGCAGGCTCGGCCCTTCGGTGTTCATCACTTCCACCAGGGTTTCGACGATCATCGGATCGAAGCTGCGCAGCGGCGCGTGCTTGCGCACGAACAGGTGCGTTTCCGCGCCCAGCGCGTTCAGCACGCCGGCGATCTCCACGGCGATATAGCCGGCGCCGACTACGGCGACGCGCTTCGGCATGGCGTCCAGCTCAAAGAAGCCGTCGGAGTCGATGCCGTATTCCGCACCCGGAATCGCCGGGTGGCTCGGGCGGCCGCCGGTGGCGATCAGGATGTGGTCGGCGGTGATGGTCTCGCCGTTCACTTCCACGGTGTGCGCATCCACGAAGCGCGCGAAGCCTTTGATCACGTCGACCTTGTTCTTGCCCAGCACGTTGTCGTAGGAGTTGTGGATGCGGTCGATATAGGCGGTGCGGTTGGCGACCAGCTTCTTCCAGTCGAAGGCGTTGACGGTGGTGTCGAAGCCGTAGTCCGGGCCGTACTGATGGATGGCCTCGGCGATCTGCGCCGCGTGCCACATGACTTTTTTCGGTACACAACCCACGTTTACACAGGTGCCGCCCAGCTCTTTGGCTTCAATCAGCGCACACTTTTGGCCGTACATGGCTGCCCGGTTGATCGATGCGATACCGCCGCTGCCGCCGCCAATTGCTAGATAATCGTAATGTTTCGTCATCTGGGATTTCCATGAGTTGTGAATTTGAAGAGGGTAAGAGTTTAACGCCTGACCGGGGTTTGTCGCAAAGATTGCGTCGATGGCTGCGATAGGTGGACGCAGGGCGCGGCGAACCGCGCCCTGCCGGGGATTATTCCGGTACCACCCAGTTCACCAGATGGTGGCCGATGCCCGACGGCACCAGCACCTTGTGCAGCCACGGCAGCACGTTTTTCATCTGCTGTTCCAGCTTCCACGGCGGGTTGATGACGATCATGCCGGAGGCGGTCATGCCGCGCTGATCGCTGTCGGGTTTCACCGCCAGTTCGATCTGCAGAATGCGGCGAATGCCGGTGGCTTCCAGATCGCGCAGCATGCGTTTGATCTGCTGGCGCATCACCACCGGGTACCACAGCGCGTAAGTGCCGGTGGCGAAACGCTTGTAGCCTTCCTGAATGCCTTTGACCACGTCCTGGTAATCGGTCTTCATTTCATACGGCGGGTCCATCAGGATCAGGCCGCGGCGCGACAGGGGCGGCAGCTGGGATTTCAGCTGCTGATAGCCGTCGGCGCGCTGCACTTTGGCGCGTTCGTCTTTCTGGAACTCGCTGCGCAGCAGCGGGTAGTCGCTCGGGTGCAGCTCGGTCAGGTGAATTTTGTCCTGCGGGCGCAGCAGCTGGCGGGCGATCAGCGGCGAGCCGGGATAGTAGCGCAGCGTGCCGGAACGGTTGAAGTTGTGCACCACGCTCATGTAGGCCGCCAGCTCTTCCGGCAGATCGTCGCGCTGCCACAGCAAGCCGATGCCTTCCAGGTATTCGCCGGTGCGCTCGGCGTGTTCGCCGCTGAGCTGATAACGGCCTGCGCCCGAGTGGGTATCCAGATACAGGAATGGCTTCTCTTTTTCCTTCAGCGACTCAATGATCAGGCTCTGAACGGTGTGTTTGAGCACGTCGGCGTGGTTGCCGGCGTGGAAACTGTGGCGATAACTTAACATGACGGGTGGCGATTCCTTGTGCTCCGCAGACGGAGCATTCAATGCAATAAGGCTTATAATCTGCACAGTATAAACTGTCTGGCCGGGAAAAACTGGACTCCGTTGCCGCAGACGTTCACAGAAAGGGACAGGACGATGAGCAAACAGGCGATTTTGGCGAACTACCCCGACGCGGCGCGCTGGGCGTTCGGCGACGGCCCCGAGTTGGCCGACGAACTGCTGCAGTTGGTGCTGAGCGGGGAAAAGACCGCCACCTGCAGCTCCTATGCGAGCTATCGCCGGGAGCAAACGCCGATGATCGGCGACGATAACATTATTCTCGACGGCCGCGGCGAACCGGCCTGCGTGATCAAAACCCTGGCGTTGCGCCTGGTGCGCTACGACCAGGTGACCGCCGAGATGGCGGCCAAAGAGGGTGAAGGCGACAAAAGTCTGGCGTTTTGGCGCGAGGGGCATCAGGCGTTCTTTACCCGCGAGGGCACTTTTGCGCCGGACATGTGGCTGGTGTTCGAAGAGTTCGAACGCGTTGAAACGCTGTGAATCATAAGGAGAAAGGATGAGCTGCATTTTTTGCGACATCGCGGCGGGCAAGGCGCCGTGCCATAAAATCTGGGAAGACGACGACCATCTGGCGTTCCTGTCCATCTTTCCCAACACCGACGGTTTCAGCGTGGTGATCCCCAAGGCGCACCACCCGAGCTACGCCTTTGACCTGCCAGACGAGGTGTTGAGCGCGTTGATGCTGGCGACCAAGCGGGTGGCGAAGCAGCTGGACCGCGCGTTCGACGACGTCGGCCGCTGCGGCATGGTGTTCGAGGGCTACGGCGTCGACCATGTGCACGCCAAACTGATCCCGCTGCACGGCACCGCGTCGCTGGATCAGTGGCGGCCGATCGAATCGACCTCGCCGAAGTTTTTCGAACGTTACGAGGGCTATATCTCCTCCCACGACGCCGCGCGCGCTGACGACGATCGGCTGGCGGCGCTGGCCGCCCGCATCCGCCAAAGCGCCGTTTAAGGCACGAACGATCAACGCCGGGCATTGATTTTCCTGTTGTCTGGCTCCATGTTAGAGATTCATACGCATTTTAAGGCTCGCCCCCGCGGCGGGCCCCAACGCTAATCAGGACTGCCCTATGACAAATCCGTTGCTGACCCCGTTTTCCCTGCCGCCGTTCTCGGCGATCCGCCCTGAAGATATCGTCCCTGCGGTGCAATCCGCGCTGGCGGACTGCCGCGCCGCGGTAGAGCGCGTGGTTGCGCAGCCGGGGCCGTTCACCTGGGACAATCTGTGTCAGCCGCTGGCGGAGTCGGACGATCGCCTGTCGCGTATCTGGTCGCCGATCGGGCACCTGAACTCGGTGAAAAACAGCCCGGAGCTGCGCGCCGCCTATGAGCAGGCGCTGCCGCTGCTGTCTGAATACGGCACCTGGGTTGGCCAGCACGAAGGGCTGTACCAGGCCTACCGCAGCCTGAAAGAAGGCGCGGCGTTCGAGGCGCTGAGCGTGCCGCAGCGCAAGGCGGTGGACAACGCGCTGCGCGATTTCGAACTGTCGGGCATCGGCCTGTCGGCGGATAAACAGCAGCGCTACGGCGAGATCGTCGCGCGCCTGTCCGAACTGGGTTCTACCTACAGCAACAACGTGCTCGACGCCACCATGGGCTGGAGCAAACTGATTACCGACGAAGCAGAGCTGAGCGGCCTGCCGGAGAGCGCCCTGGCGCAGGCACAGGCGATGGCGCAGGCCAAAGAGCAGGACGGCTGGCTGCTGACGCTGGACATGCCGAGCTACCTGCCGGTGTTGACCTACGCCGACAACCGCGCGCTGCGCGAAGAGATGTACCGCGCCTTCGCCACCCGCGCCTCCGATCAGGGGCCGAACGCCGGCAAATGGGACAACAGCGAAGTGATGGCGGAAACGCTGGCGTTGCGCCACGAGCTGGCTCAGCTGCTGGGCTTCGATACCTACGCCGACAAGTCGCTGGCGACCAAAATGGCGGAGAGCCCGGAGCAGGTGATCGGCTTCCTGAGCGATCTGGCCAAGCGCGCCCGCCCGCAGGCCGAGCAGGAGCTGGCGCAGCTGCGCGCCTTCGCCAAACAGCACTATGGCGTGGACGAGCTCGAAGCCTGGGACATCACCTATTACGGCGAAAAACAGAAGCAGCACCTGTTCTCCATCAGCGACGAGCAGCTGCGCCCGTACTTCCCGGAGCAGCGGGTGGTGGAAGGGCTGTTCGAAGTGGTGAAACGCATTTACGGCATCACCGCCAAAGAGCGTAAAGACGTGGAGACCTGGCATCCGGACGTGCGTTTCTTCGATCTGTTCGACGCCGACGGCGAGCTGCGCGGCAGCTTCTACCTCGATCTGTACGCCCGCGAAAACAAACGCGGCGGCGCCTGGATGGACGACTGCGTCGGCAGCCTGCGCAAGGCCGACGGCACGCTGCAAAAACCGGTCGCTTACCTGACCTGCAACTTCAACCGTCCGCTGGGCGACCAGCCGGCGCTGTTCACCCATAACGAAGTGACCACGCTGTTCCACGAGTTCGGCCACGGTCTGCACCACATGCTGACGCAGATCGATACCGCCGGCGTCTCCGGCATCAACGGGGTGCCGTGGGATGCGGTCGAACTGCCGAGCCAGTTTATGGAAAACTGGTGCTGGGAGCCGGAAGCGCTGGCGTTTATCTCGGGCCACTACCAGAGCGGCGAGCCGCTGCCGAAGGCCATGCTCGACAAGCTGCTGGCGGCCAAGAATTACCAGGCGGCGCTGTTCATCCTGCGCCAGCTGGAGTTCGGCCTGTTCGATTTCCGCATGCACTTCGAATACAACCCGGAAAAAGGGGCGCAGATCCTGCCGACGCTGGCGGAAGTGAAGAAAATGGTGGCGGTGGTGCCTTCGCCGAGCTGGGGCCGCTTCCCGCACGCCTTCAGCCACATCTTCGCCGGCGGCTATGCGGCCGGTTACTACAGCTACCTGTGGGCGGAAGTGTTGTCGGCCGACGCCTACTCGCGCTTCGAAGAAGAGGGGATTTTCAACGCCGAAACCGGCAAATCCTTCCTCGACAACATCCTGTCGCGCGGCGGTTCGGAAGAGCCGATGGCGCTGTTCAAACGCTTCCGTGGCCGCGAGCCGCAGCTGGATGCTATGCTGCGCCATTACGGCATTAAAGGATAACCCGACACGTGAGCGTGTGTTTATTGTGTGAAGCAGGCGCCGATCCCGGCGCCTTGTCTGTTTTGGCGCAGCGCTGGCAGCTGACGTCCGACGACGACGCGCCGATGGCGCTGGTACTGACCCCGCAGCGGCTGGAGCTGCGCAAGCGCGACGAGCCGAAGCTCGGCGGGATCTACGTCGATTTCGTCACCGGCACCATGGCGCACCGGCGCCGCTTCGGCGGCGGCCGCGGCGAGGCGGTGGCCAAAGCGGTCGGCATCAAGGGCAGCTATCTGCCGGACGTGGTGGACGCTACCGCCGGGCTGGGGCGCGACGCCTTCGTGCTGGCGGCGCTGGGCTGCCGGGTACGGATGCTGGAGCGCAATCCGGTGGTGGCGGCGTTGCTGGACAACGGCCTGCAGCGCGGCTATCAGGATGCGGAAATCGGCCCGTGGCTGCGCGAGCGCCTGACGCTGCTGCACGCCTCCAGCCTGACGGCGCTGGCGGATCTCAGCCCGCGCCCCGAGGTGGTGTATCTCGATCCGATGTTCCCGCACAAGCAAAAAAGCGCGCTGGTGAAGAAAGAGATGCGGGTGTTTCAATCGCTGGTGGGCAGCGACGATGACGCCGACGGCCTGCTGGAGCCGGCGCGCCGCCTGGCGACCAAGCGCGTGGTGGTGAAACGTCCGGACTACGCGCCGCCGCTGGCCGACGTGCCGGCGCACGCCGCCACGCTGACCAAAAGCCACCGTTTCGATATCTACATGCCGCTGTAATGTCTGCCGGGCCCGCGGTGTCGGGCCCTCAGTTTTCCTCCCGCAAACTTTTCCCCACGCCGCCGCCCGGATGCACCGCCAGCAAGGCCTCCTTGTCGTAACCGCTGCGCGCCATCAGGCAGGCGCAGGCGGCGTCGAAGATCGCCAGCACCAGCACAATTGAGGTGGTGGCCAGCATGTTCAGCGGATCTATCTCCTTTTGCACCCCGGTGGCGATCGTCAGCTGCGCCGCCTGCGCGATGGCGGAATGCGGGTTTTCCGTCACCGCGATCAGCGTCACACCCTTGGCCTGCAGCGTTGGCAGCAGGCGGGTCAGCTCGTCGGAATTGCCGCCGCGCGAGATCAGGATCAGCAGATCGTCGGCGCGCAGAAAACCCAGGTCGCCGTGCGCCGCGCCGGTGGCGTCGAGGTAGACCGCCGGCCGTTCCACGCAGGCCAGCATGTGGGCTATCTTGCGCGCCGCAATCCCCGAGGTGCCGACGCCGGTGACGGCGATTTTACCGCGGCAGTCGGCCAGCAGCGCCAGCAGCCGCTGCCAGGTGCGCGCGTCGAGGCGCTCGCCCAGCTGCGCCAGCTCCTGGCTGTAGGTTTGCCAACCCTGCACGGCCTGCCGCCATTCCTGCTGCATCACGCCTCCTCCTGCATCAACCGGCGGTATTTCATGTGGTCGTTGTACAGCTCGTGGAATACCCGGTATTTGCGGTCGTAGTAGCTTTTTATCTGGTTGGTCTGCGGCGTGACCGTCTTGCCGATGCGGCTCATGGCGCTCATCGCCTCCGGCAGGGTGTCGAACACGCCCGCTGCCACGGTGCCCATCATGGCGCCGCCCAGCAGCATCGCTTCGCTCTCCTCCGGCAGCAGCATGGCGCAGCCGGTGGCGTTGGCGTGCTCCTGCACGAAGATCGGGTTCTTGGTGCCGCCGCCGCTGGCCATGATGGTGTCGATGCTGTAGCCGCTGTGGTTCATGGTTTCGATGATGTGGCGGGTGCCGAGCGCGATGGCCTGAATGGTGGCCAGGTAGTGCAGCGCCATGTCCTCCGGCGTGCGCGACAGCTTCAGCCCGGTCAGGATGCCGGTCAGCGTCGGGTTGGCGCGCGGCGAGCGGTTGCCGTGGAAGTACGGCAGCATATGGATGTCCTGCGTCAGGAAGGCGATATTCTCCGGCTCGCCGGCCATGCGGCGCAGAATGGCGTTCAGCACTTCATAGATGGTCTGTCCCTGGGTTTTCGCCTGCGCCAGCAGCTCCGGGTAGCACGGGTGCGACTGGATGACGTGGTCTATCAGCGCGCCGGTGGCGGACTGGCCGCCCTCGTTCAGCCAGTATTCCGGCAGGATCGCCGAGTAATACGGCCCCCAGACGCCGCCGATAAAGCGCGCGGTGCGCGACATCGCCATGTGGCCGGTGGAGGTGCCGCCGATCAGCGCGACGCGGCGGTTGAAGTCGGCCACCTCACCGGAGACGCCGGTGGCGCCCAGCGTGCCGAGGGTGCCGGCGTGGGCGTCGATGATCGACACGCTCACCGCCGTGCCGGCGATCAGCCCCATCTCGCTGGCGGCGCGCTGGGTCAGGCCGTGGCCCAGCGGCTCGCCCATCATTTTGACGTCGCTGCCGATCTTGGCCGCGTCATGTTCCAGCACGTCTTCCAGCCCGATCTGCTGGAAGTAGCTCTTGTCCCAGCGCTGCTCGTGGCCGAGATAGGTCCACTTGCACACCGTCGAGCACAGCGAACGGGTGGCGTCCTGGGTGGCGCGCCAGGTGAGGAAGTCCGGCAGATCGAACAGGTAACCGGCGTTGGCCCAGGTGGTGGGCATGTGCTGTTTCAGCCACAGCAGTTTCGGCGTCTGCATCTCCGGCGAAATGATGCCGCCGACGAAGTCCAGCACCCGGTGTTTGGTGGCGTTGATGCGCTCGGCCTGGGCGATCGCCCGGTGATCCATCCACACGATGATGTTCTGTTCGGTGCGGCCGGAGGGGCTGACGGTCAGCGGCTTGCCCTCTTTATCCAGCACCACCAGCGAACAGGTGGCGTCGAAGCCCAGCCCCTTGACCTGAATCGGGTTGATGTCGGCCTGGTTGACCGCGTCGCGCACCGCATTGCACACCGCCTGCCAGATGTTATCCGACGACTGCTCAACGAAATCCGCCTTCGGCCGGTACAGATCGATGGCCCGGCTGGCCTGGCCGACCATGCGGCCATTGAGATCGAATACGCCCGCGCGCGCGCTTCCGGTGCCCACATCTACGCCAATAAAATAGCTCGCCATTATTTTCTCCTCAGGCTTTTCGATTCTGTAACGCGATAAACAGGATCAGCACGCCGCCCCACAGGGCCATGGTCAGGTAGCTGCTGACCCCCAGCAGATTGAGGCCGCTTTCCAACATTTGCAGCACGATCAGCGCCAGCACCAGCCCCAGAATACGGCCGAAACCGCCGTCTGGGTTAATGCCGCCCAGCACCGAGGCCAGAATGGTCACCAGCAGATAAGATTCGCCGTAGCCGGCCTTGGCCGAGTTGAACTTGGCCATCATCAGCAGGGCGGCGCCCCAGCCGAGCAGCGCCGACAGGATATACACCGCGATCTGCACCCGTGCGGTGTTCACGCCGCTGAAGCGGGTGGCCTGTTCGTTAGAGCCGATCAGGTACAGGCTGCGGCCCAGCGTGGTGTGCTCCAGCAGCAGCCACAGCCCGGCCGCCACCAGCAGGAACAGGATCAGCGCCACCGGCACGCCGAGCACGGCGCCGTTGCCGAGAAATTGAATCGCTGCCGGGAAGCCGGAGATCACCGCGCCGTTGGACAGCAGGATATTCAGGCCGGTGATCAGCGTCATGGTGCCGAGCGAGGCGAGGATTGGCGAGACGCCGATCCAGGCCACCAGCGCGCCGTTCAGCGCGCCGATCGCCACCGCCACCAGCAGGCCGGCCAACAGCGCCAGCGCCAGGAACAGCGGCTGGTCGGGATGGCTGACGATGATCGCCGCCATCACCAGCGAACAGGCGTTGGCGCCGGCGATGATCGACAGGTTGATGCCGCCGGTCAGCATGGTGATGCCCATGCCGAGCGCCAGCAGGCCGAGGATCGGCAGCTGCGAGGCGATCGACTGGAAGTTGCCGAGGCTGAAGAAGCGCGATCCGAGCAGCCCGGCGAAGAGCAGCGCCACCGCGATGATGATCGCGCCCTGCAGGCGAATGATCCGATCGCTTGGGATCAACCGAGTTAACTGCGTCATGTCAGATCTCCTTGAGCAGCTTGCGTTTTTCGTTCCAGGCGGTGGTGCTGATGCTGATCAAAATGATCGCGCCGCTGAACACCTGGTGCCAATAGGCCGAGACGCTGAGCAGCGTCAGCCCGTTTTGCAGGAAGGCCAGCAGCACCACGCCGAGCAGGGTGCCGGTCAACGAGCCGCGGCCGCCGCTCATGCTGGTGCCGCCCAGCACCACCGCCGCCAATACCGTCAGCTCGAAGCCGAGCAGCGAGTTGGGGGCCACCGACTGGGTGATCTGCGCCTGCACTACCGCCGCGACGCCGGCCAGAATGCCCATGTAGCCGTAGACGCAAAAATGCAGCCGCAGCAGGTTCAACCCCAGGCGCGACGCCGCGTCGCGGTTGCCGCCCATCGCGTAGATCTGGCGCCCCAGCCGGGTGCGGTTCATCAGCACGCCGGTGACGACGATGGTCCCCAGCAGGCACAGCAGCGGCAGCGTCAGGCCGTAGTCGTAGCCGTCGGCGCCCTGGAACGAGAACCAGTTGATGCCGTTCATGAACCAGTCCGGGAAGCCGTACAGCCAGGTGCCGTTGGTGGCGTACACCAGCAGGCCGTAGAACAGGTTAAGGGTGGCGATGGTGATGATGATCGCCGGCACTTTCAGCCAGTACACCAGGAAACCGTTCACCAGCCCGAGCAGCAGGCCGACGCCAATCGCCAGGGCGAACGCCAGCGGGAAGCTGCCGCCGTGCTGGATCACCCAGCTGGCCATCACATACTGGGCGATGGCGGTGACCGCCGGGAACGAAATGTCGATGCCGCCGGCGATCAGCACCACGAACAGCCCGCAGGCCAGGATGCCGAGAATGGCGTAGCTGGTGGCGACGTCGGTCAGGTTGCCGAGCGTCAGGAATTCGTCGGTGCCGGCGCTCAGGCCGATCGCCAGCAGCAGCACCAACAGGCCGAGATAAAACTCGTGCCGCCCGGCCAGGCGGGCCAATAATGACTTATCCATTCACCACCTCGGCGATCTGTTGCTCGGTACTCTGGTGCGGCGCGAATTCGGCGATCAGTTCGCCCTTGCGCATCACCATCACCCGATGGCTGTTGTAATAGGCTTCCGGGATCTCGTCGCAGATCATCAGCACCGCCATGCCCAGCTGCGCCAGATCGCGGGCGATCTGGTAGATCCCCTCTTTGTTGGCGATGTCCACGCCGACGGTGGGCGAGTCGAGGATCAGGATCTTCGGCTGGGTCGCCACCCATTTGGCGATGGCGATACGCTGGGCGTTGCCGCCGGACAGGGTTTTCACCGGCAACGCGCTGTCGGACACCTTGATGTTCAGATCGCGGATCAGCCGGTTGACCAGCTCGGTCGCCTTGGCGTGATCCAACAGCCCGAGCGAGGTATGCAGCCGATTGAAGACGGTGACGATGGTGTTGTCGTAGATGGATTGTTCCATGATCAACCCCTGCGTCAGGCGATCCTCCGACACATAGCCGATGCCGTGGCGCACCGCTTCGCGGTTGTTGTGCAGCTGCACCGTCTGGCCCTCGATGCGGATCTCGCCGCTGTCCGGCCGCGTCATGCCGAACAGGCTGAGGCACAGTTCGGTGCGGCCGGCGCCGAGCAGGCCGACGATCGAGACGATCTCGCCGCCGCGCAGCGCCAGATTGACGTTGCGGTATTTCTCGCCGCGGCTGAGGTTGCGCACCTCGAGCAGCGGCGCCTGTTCGGCCGGCGGCAGCGGCGGCAGCGGGCTGTAGTGGAAGCGTTGGCCGGTCATCAGGAACGCCAGTTCATGGCTGTCCAGTTCGCTGGCCGGCCAGGTGCCCACCAGCTTGCCGTCGCGCATCACGCTGATGCGATCGGCGACTTCCATTACTTCATCCAATCTGTGGCTGACGAATACCACGCAGATGCCGGCCGCCTTCAGCTCGTTGACCACCCGCAGCAGGCCGTCGACCTCCTGGCGGGTCAGCGAGGCGGTCGGTTCGTCCATGATAACCAACCGCGCCTCGGCGGCGATGGCGCGGCAAATCGCCACCAGTTGCCGATCGGCGATCGACAGTTTTTCCACCTTTTTATCGGGGTCGATGCGTATGCCGACCCGCGCCATGGCGTCGAGCGCCGTCTGGCGCATCACCCGCTTGCGCACCCAGAAGCGGCCGCCGGGCAGGTAACGGTGGATGGCGATGTTCTCCGCCACCGTCAGGTTGGGGAACAGCGACAGGTCCTGGTAGATCACCTGTATGCCGTAATAACCGGACAGCTGCGGCGTCAGGGCGTGGAAGAGTTTACCTTCCAGCGAAATGTTGGCGCCTTTTTCCGGCTGATAAACGCCGGAGATGATTTTAATGATGGTGCTTTTGCCGCAGCCGTTTTGCCCGGCCAGGCAGTGCACTTCGCCTTTATTCAGCGTCAGGTTGATCTGGTCTAATGCCAGCACGCCTGGGAATCGCTTGCTGATATTCTCCAGGGTGATAAATGCGGGGGAGGCTGTCATAACGTTAACCTGTGCTTGCGTAGCGGCCGAAGCCCTGGGCGCAGCAATGCTGCGCCCCTACGAGGGTTTAACTACTTTCCCGGTGTGGCGAAATTACGCGAAAAATCAGAATCCAAGCGATTGGGCGTTGTCTTTGGTCACTTCCAAAATCTTATTAAACCGAATCACTTTGTGTTCCATATCGACGTCAGCCTTGCCAAGGCCCTCGATCGACAGGTCTTTGTTCACTTCCTTGCCCTGCAGCAGCTGGTCGGCCACCGTCACCAGCGCATAACCGGCGTCTTTCGGATCCCACAGCAGCGCTTTCTTGATGTCGCCGCGCGTCAGGTAAGGGGCGGCCTGCGCCGGCATGGCGATGCCCACCACCGCGATTTTGTCCTTGGCGCGTTTCTTGGCCACCGCCTGGCCGGCGCCGATCGGGCCGAGCGAGCCGAAGCCGATGATGCCCTTCATCTGCGGATAGGTTTTCATCAGATCCAGCGTGGTGGCGTAGGATTTGTCGATGCTTTCCGCCACCGGCAGGCGCAAGGTGACTTCAAACATGTCCGGGTATTTTTCTTTCTGGTATTTGATGGCGGAGTCGGCCCAGGCGTTGTGCAGCGGCACGGTCAGCGAGCCGACGTAGATCGCATAGCCGCCTTTGCCGCCCATGTCTTTCGCCAGCTCATCGACGTTGGCCTGCGCGTATTTCTCGCTGTCGATGGTCTCGATGTCCCACTGGCCGATCTGCTGGTCCGGGGATTCATGGGTCAGCACCACGATGCCTTTGTCGCGCGCTTTTTTCAGCACCGGCTCCAGCACCTTGGCGTCGTTCGGCACCACGATGATGGCGTTGACGTTCTTGGCGATCAGATCCTCAATCACCTTGACCTGCGCGGCCGGATCCGGCGTAGAAGGGCCGGTCTGGTAGGCGTTGACGTCGAGTTTTTTCGCCGCTTCGTTGACGCCCACTTCCATGCGGTTGAACCACGGAATGCCGGTCACTTTAGCGACCACGGCAATCTCATACTTATCAGCGGCGAACACAGGTGTTGTCGATAACATGCACGCAGAAACCACACATGCATTTAATAATGCGAGGTTAAATTTCATTAGCTGTACCTTTTTTTATCTGTAGGGGTGGCGGTTTTTCCACCGCTGCAGATTACAAAGGAATGGAAGAGGGGGCGTAGCTGAAGTTAATGAAATGTGATCTGTGCACATTTAAGTAAAATAATGGCGTATTTAGTGTTAAATAAATGTTTAATTATTTGGTGGTGGTAAATTTACTACCGATTAATAAGCAATAAAAAACCTTTTATTAACTTTTATTTAACGTATTGGCATCATTTGGATGGAGGGAAAGCATAAAAAAATGCCGGCGCAGAGGCCGGCATTGAAGCATTTAATCGATGTGTGAACAAGATCACCTTTAAGGCGGATTACAGCACGCCCTGCGCCAGCATGGCGTCCGCGACCTTGACGAAACCGGCGATATTCGCGCCGTGCACGTAGTGGGTTTGCTTGCCTTCGCCGCCGTATTCCACGCAGGCGTGGTGAATATCGGCCATGATATGTTGTAAACGTACATCCACTTTCTCTGCCCGCCAGCCGATGCGCGCGGCGTTTTGCGCCATCTCCAGCCCCGAGGTGGCGACGCCGCCGGCGTTGGCCGCCTTGCCCGGCGCGAACAGCACGCCGGCGTCGAGGAAGGCGTCGGTGGCCTGGATGGTGGTCGGCATGTTGGCGCCTTCCGCCACCGCCTTCACCCCGTTGCGGATCAGCGTCTGCGCCGCCTCGAGATCCAGTTCGTTCTGGGTGGCGCACGGCAGGGCGATATCCACCGGCACGTTCCACGGCTGCTGGCCCGCCAGATACGTCAGGCCGCGTTCGCGGGCGTAGTCCGCCACCCGGCCGTAGCGTTGGTTTTTGATCTCCGCCAGGTGCGCCAGCTTCTCAGTGGTGAAGCCGTCTTCGTCCACCAGGGTGCCGCCGGAATCCGACACGGTGATCACGCGCGCGTCCAGCTCCAGCGCTTTCTCGATGGTGTACTGCGCCACGTTGCCGGAGCCGGACACCGCCACCCGCATGCCCTCAAAGCCCAGGCCGTGGCGCTGCAGCATGGCGTCGGTGAAGTAAACCAGGCCATAGCCGGTCGCCTCGGGGCGGATCAGGCTGCCGCCGAAGGAGAGGCCCTTGCCGGTAAATACGCAGGCGGTATTGTTGGACAGTTTTTTCATCATGCCGGCCATAAAGCCGACTTCGCGGCCGCCGACGCCGATATCGCCGGCCGGCACGTCGGTGTCCGGGCCCAGATGGCGATACAGCTCGGTCATCAGTGCCTGGCAGAAGCGCATGATCTCGCCCTGGCTTTTGCCCTTCGGATCGAAATCGGAGCCGCCTTTGCCGCCGCCCATCGGCAGGGTGGTCAACGCGTTCTTGAAGGTCTGCTCAAAACCGAGGAACTTCAGGATCGACAGGTTTACCGACGGGTGGAAGCGCATGCCGCCCTTGTAGGGGCCGATGGCCGAGTTGAACTGCACGCGGAAGGCGCGGTTGACCTGCACCTGGCCGCGATCGTCCACCCAGCTGACGCGGAACTGAATGACGCGCTCGGGCTCTACCAGGCGCTCCAGCAGCGCCTGTTCGCGATAGCGCGGATTACGTTCGATAAACGGCCACAGCGAGGTGAACACTTCGCGTACCGCCTGCAGATATTCCGGCTGGTGGGGGTTATGGCGTTGTAACGAGGACAGGAAAGACTCTACCGATACGGCATATTCCATGGATAACTCCTTTTCGCATTAAATTTCCCCCGCTATTTCTTATAGATATGGGTATAGGCGATGCCCGGGGGAGGATGTTGTGTCTTTAGCGACTATATCATCGGAGGGCGGTTGATTATCAAGCGATTAATCGGCGTGGCGGCATGAAAAACGCCCGCAGGGCGCGGGCGTTGGGCAGTTAAGTTAGCAAGTGCTTACTTTATTCGTCTTCTTCATCGCGCAGCGGCACGATCAGCATATCGATGTGCACGGTATTGATCAGCTGGCGAGCGGAAGACATCAGCTTGCTCCAGAAGTCCTGGTGGTGGCCGCACAACACCAGGTCCATGTCGTATTTCTTGATGGCATCGACCAATACCTGCGCCAGATCGCCGCTGCCGCTCAGGGTCTCGGTGATCGGGTAGCCGGCGTTCTGCGACAGCTCGGTCAGCGCCTGATGGGTTTCCTCGGAGATGCGTTTTTGCATGTCGCCGAGATTGACGTCGATAAGGCCGGTATAAAGGTCGGAATAGTTGACATCGACGTGGATCAGAGAAACTTTAGCGTTGTACGGCCGCGCCATCGAGACGGCTTTTTCTACCAGGATCTTGCTTTCCGGGGATAGGTCCACCGCGATCAGTATGTGTTTGTAAGCCATAAGAATACTCCTTCCATAAACATGCCGATTAAAAAGGGTTAGCAGGCGTTCCGTTTACCCGCCTGGCGCTTTTGGTTCCATAGTATCATTCGGATAACGCAATGATATGTTGGGGCGATCACACTGCGCCGCATCGAAAATCTCTCCGCCCGATACCTTTCGTTGTACACCCGCGCGGCGCAAAAGCCTATGGATTATGCGGATGCTGACGGTCTGACCGCTTGAATTATAAGCGTTATTAAACAAAGTATAGCGCTAAATGTGCAATCAGCGCTCCAGATGCGGCTGCAGCAGGCTTTCAAACCACTCATGAAACACCGCCAGGCGGCGCGATCGCTGGCGGCGGTGGGGGTAGATCAGGGCGATCGGCATGGAGGCGGCGCGGTAACCGGGCAGGACTTCCAGCAGTTCACCGGCGTCGAGCAGGTGTTGCACGTCGTAGCGCGGGATCTGCATCAGCCCCAGCCCGGCGCGGCAGCAGGCGATATAGCTTTCGGCGTTGTTGACCACCACCCGGCTGGGCAGTTCGAGCCGTTGCGTATGGCCGTCGTCGGCCAGGTATTCCCAGGGGGATTCGCGGCCGGTTTTGGGCGAGGCGTAGCCGATGCTCCAGTGTCCCTCGACGAGATCGCCGGGCTGGCGCGGATGGCCGAATTCGCCCAGGTAAGCGGGGCTGGCGCAGTTGATCAGCGCGATATGGCCGAGCGGGCGCATTACCAGGCTGCTGTCGTGCAGATCGCCGACGCGCACTGCGCAGTCGACCCCTTCCTGCACCAGATCGATGGCGCGATCGGCGGAGCCGAGCACCAGCTGCAGGTGGGGATGGCGCCGCAGCAGGCCGGGCAGCGCAGGCGCGATCAGCCGGCGGGCGATGCGGCTCGGCACGTCGACGCTGAGCCGGCCGGAGGCCTGGCGCTGGCTGGCCTGAAACGACTGATCGATGTCTTCCACCTCGGCCAGCAGCGGGCGCAGCCGCTCGAGCAGCTGTTCGCCGTCGGCGGTCAGCCGCACCTGCCGCGTGGTGCGGTGCAGCAGGCGCACGCCCAGCTGCGTTTCCAGCTGTTGCACGGCGGCGGACACCGAGGCGCGCGGCACCTCCAGCGCATGGGCCGCCCGGATAAAGCTGCCCATTTCCGCCACCTGTACGAATACGCGGTATTGATTGAATCTGTCCATCTCGTTGACCTGCTGTTCCTTGGCGCCGTTTCTGACAGAGAGTGTAGCCGCATGGCGCGGTTGCGCGCGAGCAGGTGCGGGGGCATTTCCGCCCCCGTCGAACTTATTTGGTGGTGTAGCCGCCGTTGATCAGGATGGTTTGGCCGGTTACCCACCAGCCGTCGCTGACCAGGTGGCGGATGAACGGCACCACGTCTTCGATATCGGTCAGGCCGGTTTTGCTGAACGGCGACAGCGCCGCTGCCGTCTTGTGGTAGGCCACGGCGTCCGCGCCCTCCGCCGGGTAGAAGAACGGGGTGTCCATCGGGCCGGGGCCGACCGCCGTCACGGAGATACCGCGTTCGCCAAACTCCTTGGCGGCGGCGCGGGTGAAGTGTTCCACCGGCGCTTTGGTGCCGGCGTAAGCGGCGTAAAACGGCGTGAAGGCGCCGAGCAGCGAGGTGACCAGCGTGCAGATTTTACCGTTGTCGTTGAGGTGCTTGCCCGCCTCTTTCAGGAAGAAGAACGCGGTTTTGGCGTTGACCGCCGTCATCTCGTCGTACTCGGCTTCGCTGATGTCGACCATCGGTTTTTTCAGCACTTTGCCAACGGTATTGATGGCGATATCCGGCTTGCCGACGGCGGCGACCGCATCGGCGAACAGCTTTTCGACCGCGCCCGCGGTGGTGAGATCGGCCTGCAGCGCGACGCCTTGCGCCCCGGCGGCCTGAATGGCGGCGACGGTTTTTTCCGCTTCGGCTTGGGAAGCGGCGCTGTTGTAGTGGATCACCACCGCTTTGGCGCCTTGTTCAGCCAAATCGCGTGCGATCAGCCCGCCGAGGTTTTTGGCGCCGCCGGCGATGAGGACGGTTTTTCCCTTGATTGAATGGTTTGCCATAACAGTTTCCTTGGATGAACGTAACGGAAACCTGAGTCTAGCCAGCGTGGGGGGAAAGATCAGCGGCGTGGAGCGGGATAGACTATCCAGAAAAACCGACCAATCACAGCCGTTAGCCCGCCCCGGCGGAGGGCGTTTCGGCGCGGGGCGGTAAATTTTATCCACTGATCAGGCCAGTTTGCGTTTCATTAACCTACAATGATGGATATGGGCCTCATCATTTCCCCTCTGAGTGGAACCACGCTGTGCAAATCTCTCTGTGCGGTGCGGTAACGTCTCCGGAGGCGGTGGGTTATGGGCGTGGCCCGTGCAGGCAAAAAAGGGGATGAGAGCGGTAAGCTCCAGCAGAGTATCGGGTAATGAGGTAGGGCGGTTGGACCCGGCGGATGGCCGCGGATAACAACGCCTTGAGGGGGCAATCATGATCAGTACCGTCGCGCTGTTTTGGGCCTTATGTGTGGTGTGTGTGGTAAACATGGTGCGGTATTACTCTTCTCTGCGCGCGCTGCTGGTGGTATTGCGCGGCTGTGACCCGCTGCTGTACCAATACGTCGACGGCGGCGGTTTCTTCACCGCCCACGGGCAACCCAGCAAGCAGCTGAGGCTGGTGCGCTATATCTTTGCGCAACGCTATGTCGAGCACCACGATCCGGAGTTTATTCGCCGCTGCGAGCGGGTGCGCGGGCAGTTTATGCTGACCTCGGCCCTGTGCGGTCTGGTGGTCATCAGCCTGATAGCGCTGATGATTTGGTATTAATGCCTTCCTGTTTCCCTTGATGCAGGCAAAAAAAAGGCGGCCTTTCGGCCGCCTTTCTCATGATGCTTATCGCTTAGATCAGCTTCAACGCGACCCAATACAGCGCACCGGAAAGCAGAATCGAGATTGGCAGGGTCAGTACCCAGGCCAACAGGATGTTCTTCACGGTTTTGCTCTGCACGCCGCCGCCGTCCACGATCATCGTCCCGGCAACCGCCGAAGAGAGGACGTGGGTGGTGGAGACCGGCATGCCGGTATAACTCGCCACGCCGATCGACAGCGCTGCGGTCATCTGGGCCGACACGCCCTGGGCGTAGGTCATGCCTTTCTTGCCGATCTTCTCGCCGATGGTGGTGGCCACGCGTTTCCAGCCCACCATGGTGCCGAGCGACAGTGCCAGCGCGACGGCGACGATGATCCACATCGGCGCGTACTCGACGGTCTGCAGCAGATCCTGACGCAGGTTCTTCAGGAAGCGCTGGTCGGCGGATGAGGTTTCCGGCAGCTTGGCGACTTTATCCGCCGTGTCGGTCACGCACATCAGCAGGCGGCGCAGGTGGCTGCGCTGCTCAACCGTCAGCTGATCGTAGCTTTGCAGGTTGGTCAGCATGCCCTGAGCCAGCTCGATCGCCGGCATGGCGCGCGAACTGTCGCAGTGGAACTCAGCCGGCTTGTTCGGCGCAGCTTCATCATCCGGGCTTGGCACCAGCGGCGTCAGCGACACCGCATGCGACAGCGCGTCGCCGTGCTGCTGGTAATATTGCTGCAGGTGGGTCACGGCATCACGCGTACGGGTGATGTCATAACCGGTTGCATTCATATTGACCACGAAGCCGGCCGGCGCAACGCCGATCAGCACCAGCATGATAAGGCCGATGCCTTTCTGGCCGTCGTTGGCGCCGTGCGAGAAGCTGACGCCAATCGCCGACAGGATCAGCGCGATACGGGTCCAGAACGGCGGCTTGCGTTTGCCGTCGACCTTTTCACGTTCCGCAGGGGTCATGTGGATACGCTGGCGTTTCTTGGTGCCACTCCAATAGCGGCGCAAGGCGAACACCATCACTCCCGCCACCATCATGCCGACCAGCGGCGAGAACAGCAGAGAAAGGAAAATACCAATCATTTTCGGGACGTTAAGCGCATCCACCACCGAAGTGTGGGTCATCAGGGCGTTGGTTAAACCGACACCGATGATTGCGCCTATCAGCGTATGGGAACTGGAGGCCGGCAGACCGAAATACCAGGTGCCGAGGTTCCAGATGATTGCCGCCAACAGCATGGAGAAGACCATGGCTAATCCGTGTGCTGAACTGACGTTCAACAACAGATCGGTAGGCAGCAAGTGGACGATGGCGTAAGCAACACTCAAACCGCCGAGCATTACGCCAAGAAAGTTGAACAAACCTGCCATCACGACCGCAAGTTGCGAGCGCATGGCGCGGGTATAAATAACTGTAGCGACCGCATTGGCCGTATCATGAAAACCGTTGATGGCTTCATAAAACAACACGAACAACAATGCGAGAATTAACATCAGGCCGGTATGGAAATCCAGGCCAGCGAACAAATGCAGCATAAGCGTTACGCCAGTTTGTGGACATGAACGCCGCGCATTATCAGTGACAACCGGGGCCGGGGAAAAGGAAAATATGACGTTTTTTTGATTTGGACATGACGAAACGATGACGCGCCTATAACAAAAATATGGAATATCAACGCGTTAATCTCCTCTGACCTCTGTAATATTTTCTTACTATGGCGTTGGCGGCGCCGGGGCTTTACAATCTGCCGCCGTGAATTTGGCGGTGACCGGCGGCGAAACGGCGTAATATGGCGCTCTTTTGTCGCGATTGTGGTTTTGATAAGTGAGGCTCAGGTGGAACAGTTTGATGTCGTAGTGATTGGGGCGGGCGCCGCCGGCATGTTTTGCGCCGCGCAGGCGGGGCAACTCGGTTGCCGCGTGTTGCTGCTCGACAACGGCAAAAAACCGGGCCGCAAGATCCTGATGTCCGGCGGCGGGCGCTGCAACTTCACCAATATGTACGCCGAGCCGACGGCCTATCTGTCGAACAACCCGCACTTCTGCAAGTCGGCGTTGGCGCGCTACACCCAGTGGGACTTCATCGATCTGATCAACCGCTACGGCATCGCCTACCATGAAAAAACGCTGGGGCAGCTGTTCTGCGACGACTCGGCGCAGCAGGTGGTGGATCTGTTGGTCAAAGAGTGCGAGCTGGGCCAGGTGACGATGCGCCTGCGCAGCGAAGTGCTGGGCGTGGAGAAAACCGAACATGGCTACACGCTGGCGCTGAATGGTGAAAAAGTAAGTGCTCGCTCACTTGTGGTGGCCAGCGGCGGTTTGTCCATGCCGGGGCTGGGCGCTTCGCCGTTCGGTTACAAGCTGGCGGAGCAGTTCGGCCTCAGGGTGCTGCCGACGCGCGCCGGGCTGGTGCCTTTTACCCTGCATAAGCCGCTGCTGGAGCATGTGCAGACGCTGTCCGGCGTCTCGGTGCCGGCAGTGATCACCGCCGAGAACGGCGTCAGCTTCCGTGAAAGCATCCTGTTCACCCATCGCGGCCTGTCCGGCCCGGCGGTGTTGCAGCTGTCCAGCTACTGGCAGCCGGGTGAGTATGTGAGCGTTAACTTACTTCCTGAGCTGGATCTGGCGGCCTTCCTGGATGACCAGCGCCGCCGGCATCCGAATCAAAGCCTGAAAAACACCCTGGCGTTGCACTTGCCGAAGCGGCTGGTGGAATGCTTGCAAACGTTGGGACAACTGCCGGAGGCCACGCTGAAGCAGCTGAATGCGCCGCAGCAGGCGGCGCTGGTGGACCTGTTGCAGAACTGGCGCGTGCAGCCGAACGGTACCGAAGGCTATCGCACGGCGGAAGTGACGCTCGGCGGCGTCGACACCAACGAACTTTCCTCCAAGACGATGGAAGCCCACAAGGCGCCGGGGCTCTACTTTATCGGTGAAGTGGTGGACGTGACCGGGTGGTTGGGCGGCTACAACTTCCAGTGGGCCTGGAGCTCTGCCTGGGCCTGCGCCCAGGCATTGGCGGCGCAGGGGCGTTAAAACCCGCTCAGTCTTGAAACGTACCGGGTCACATTGGCCCGGCCTTGAGCTGATTCATTAATTTCATTTTAGTGTCGCCGTCGAGAAAACTCGCTTCCAGCGCCTGTCGGTTGCTGCGGTTAAAATCGTCATCCTGCCAGCCGAAGGCGTCATGCAACAGCTGGTACTCTTTGTTCAGCGTGGTATCGGCGACGGTGCGCGCATCGGTATTCACGTTCAGCCGCACTCCCATCCTTTTCAGCCGGTCTATCGGGTGACTGTCGATGCTGTCGAACAGATTGCAGACGAGATTGCAGCTGGGGCAGATCTCGAGCAGGACGCCGGTGGCTACCAGGCGCTCGATAAGCGCAGCATCCTCGATGCTCCTGACGCCGTGGCCGATGCGCGACACCTGCAGCCTATCCAGCGTTTCCCGTACGCTGTCGGCGCCCTTCGCCTCACCGGCGTGGGCGATGACGTTGCCGCCGGCTTCGCGCACCGCCCGAAAGGCCGCTATGTGATTGGCCAGCGGGTAACGCGCTTCGTCGGCGGCCAAATCCAGCGCGACCACGCCGCGGCCCAGAAAGTTAACCACGAGCCCGGCGGTTTGCAGGCTGGCGGCCGCATCGAAATGCCGCAGCGTGCACAGGATCAGCCCGGCGGCGACGCCGTAAGTTTGCGCGGCGTCACGCATCGCGGCGAGCACCGTCTCGACCACCGCTTCACCACTTAATCCCATCCGGGTATGCAGCAGCGGGGCAAAGCGCACTTCCGCATAGATGACGTTATCTGCCGCCAGCTGCGCGAACAAGTCATCGACGGCCAGCGCTATCGCCTGGCGCGTCTGCAGGAGGTCTATTTGCGGTGCGATCTTGTTTAAAAAGTCTCCGAGATCGGCGCATCGTTTCGGCGCGATAAATTGCCGATTAAAGGCCGTTCTGGTTATTTGCGGGTCGATCTTTTTGACATAGTGGTAGCTTAAACAGGTATCCAAATGGACGTGTAATTCCACTTTCTTCAATTTTCTTGGATCGAATTTCATACGGGCCACTTATTTCATTAACGGCTGAGATAACAACGAAAACAGTTTTTCTTTAAACCGGCCGGGTTTAATGCGGGTGATCACGCGGGCATTGGCCGGTTCGCCGGTCAGATGGGTGGAATCAATGATGTAATGGCCGTAAGACCTTTCACTTTTATATTCAACCCAGGAATACGCCTCCAGACTGGTCTCGACGATGTCCGGGTAGAGCGCCACCGCCATGGTGGTCGGATCGGGCAAATCAAAGCCTTTACGCTCTGTGCGCCCGGCGTTGAATGCCATCAGCGTGCGATTACAGCGCACGGCAAAGCGCCCCAGTTCGCCGAGATGATGCAATCGTTCAATATCGTCCTCGCCAATAAACGCTTCCCCCATCCCGATCTCCCAACCGACGAGGGTGAGGGGCAGCCCGGCATTCAGCACCAGATGGGCGGCCTCGGCGTCGGCGTAGAAGTTAAATTCGGCCAGCGGGGTAATATTGCCCGGCGTCAGCCCGGAACCGCCCATGACATAAACCCTTTTCACTTGTTCGGCCAGCGCGGGCGCTTTTAGCACCGCCATCGCGAGATTGGTCAGCGGCCCGAGAGTGACGATCTCCAACTCGCCAGGGCGTCGTGCGGCGCAGTCGATGATGGCGTCTATGGCATGAATGGGTGCGGCGGTCAGCTGCGGATCGGGCAAGGCCATGTCGCCCATGCCGTCTTCGCCGTGAATGTGGTGCGAGTGATAGCGCGTGCGGAACAGCGGTTTCGCCATGCCGGCGTATACCGGAGGGGCATAGGTTCCCGCTTTTTCCACGCAGATAAGCGCATTTTTGACGCATTGTTCAAGCGGGCAGTTGCCTGCGACCGTGGTGATCGCTTCCACCCTCACGTCAGGCTCGCGCAACGCCATCAGCAGGGCGACGGCATCGTCGGAGGCGGTATCGGTATCTATCAAAATATGTCGCATGGCACTCTCCTTGGGTGGGGTCTGCGGAGAAAATACCCAGACGGCCCGAGGCAAAAAAGGTCAGATGTCCTGTTTCGTTCTGAAGTGCGCCGGCTATTCTGGGCGCAGCCGAAAAGATAGGATGCAAGACGTTAACGGATAAACCCTGGGAGTGAATCGCCGTGAAAACTGTCGGTGACAGCAAGCTGAAAGAAGCGTTTATCGAAGCTCACGATCTGCGAACGGCGCTTTCGCCCCCGCTGCTGGCCGCCCTGCGCCTGGTCAGGGTCGAGGCCGGTGAATACCTGGTGACGCAAAGCGATCGGTTGACCCACCTGTTTTTTCTCGTGCAGGGAAAATTGCAGGTTGAGAATTACGATGTGAACGGCATGCACATCGTCTTTTCCTTCGAAACGGATTTCTCCGTGATAGGCGATCTGGAGCTGTTCTCCCAGGCGCAGCGGGCGGTGTTCAGCACCGTACAGGCGGTTACGGACGCGCTGATCTTCACGCTGCCTATCGAGGCCATCAAAGAGCGGGCCATGCACGATCCTGTTTTCCTCGCCTTTATGTGCCGGCAGTTAAGCGACAAGCTGCTTAACGCTTCATTGCTGCATGCGAGCGGCGGCTTAACGGCAGAATATAAGTTGCGTAAATTTCTGTTATTTAAAATAAAGCAGGAAGGCGTGCAGATTCAGCTCGAAAACAGGGAGTTGCTGGCGGGCAGATTAGGGATCTCCGTCAGGCAGCTGAGCCGCGCGCTGGCGCAGCTCGCGGCGGACGGTATTATTCAGTTTAAAAACAAATCGCTGCGGGTGGTGGATAGCCAACGGCTGGCCGACATCAACGGGAGCGCCAGGATCTAGCCGATCGCCGGCCCCTTAAGCTCGATGCGATTGCCGTCCGGATCGCTGAAATAAATCGACGGCCCGTCGCCTTCCGCGCCGTAGCGCGTTTCAGCGGGATCGACGGCGATCCCTTGCGATCGCAGATAGGCCAGCAGTTCGTCTTCGTTGAAAGGATCGATGCGCAGGCAGAGGTGATCGACATTTTGCCGGTGAGGATCGGGCGCATCGCCGCCTTTTTTTCCAAGCTGGCCGTTAACGTCGACCAGATCAATCATGGCCGCCCCGGCGCGCAGATGCATCAGCCCCAAATCCGGCCGCCGTTTGGCGATATCACAGCCGACGATCTGGGTATAAAAATGCAGGCTTTTCTGCATATCGCGCACGCGCAGAACCACATGGTCGATAGTCTTCAGGCTGAAAGGGGGCATGATTTTCTCCCAGAATCGCGGCGTTACTCATCAGCATAATCGGCAACGCCCGATTTATCCTGTTTTCTCCCCCTATTGCAGCCAGAGCCGCCGCTTAGCGCAGAGTCGCCACGATCTCTTCCAACGCCGCGCGCTGCGCCTCGCCGAGTGCGCTCTCCGTCGCCGCATTCTCCGCCAGCAGGGTTTGCAGGCCGATCAGCCAGTCATAGATATAAAACGCGGTGTTTTTGGTCGGCGTCGGCGCCAGCCGGGTTAACCGCTGCTGGCGGCTCCAGTCCACCGCCGGCTGCGGCGGTGGGGTAAAGATCGGCTGGCCGGGATTGACGCGGCTCTCGGGGCGCGTTGCCGCATCGCGCCGCTGGAAACCGAGCCAGGCGACAAAGTCGCCCAGTATCGCCAGCGCCTGGCTGATTTGCCGATCTTCGCTCTGTTCCGGCAGGCCCCCGGCGCACAGCGCGTTCTCCAGCTCATCATCGAGCCGCAGGCGGCAGGCGGCGCCGATCAGCGCATCAACCAGCAGTTCCAGGTGCGGCTTTTCGACGCCGAGCAGCTCCAGCAACCGACGGCTGTCCGGCAGGCTGCGCAGATGGTTGATCCAATCCGCGAATACCCGCGCGGCAAAGGATGACGCGGGGGGCTCGCCGGGCGCCGGGGTTTCCGGTGCGCCGAACAGATCGATATCGAGCCCGAACGGCGCTGGCGTCGCCGTCGGGGCCGGCGCGGCGTGCTGCTGTTGCTGATAAAGCTGGCGCAACGTATCGCGCTGCGGTAACAGCCGTTCCAGCAGTTCGCCGTGGCGGCCGGCCTGCGCCTGCAGCGCTCGCAGCAGCTGCTGGCCGCGTTGCTGCGCCGCGTGTGGATCGGCGGCGGTGAGCCAGTTGCCGAGCAGGCTTTCCGTCAGCTCGCGCTGCAATTCTTCGCGCTGTTCGAGCAGGCGCGCTTGCTTCTGGGCCGGGCGCGCCTGAGCGGTCAGGTAGCTCACCATACGGCGGCAATCCTGTTCATCCAGCGCCAGCAGCGTGGCCCAGCTGTCGCCGGGCTCGCCGACCTGGCGCTGTACGGCGTCGTCGGGGCGCGTTTTGCCTTCCCCGCGTTGATCAAACGGCGTGATCGCCCAGATCAGGCCGGGTTTGCGGCGTTGGCGCAGCGCCGGGGTTTCCCCTTGAGTCTGGTTGACCCAGTTGGCGAGCGCCTGGCCGATGCGGGCGGCGTCCTGTGGCGTGGCGGCCGCATCGGCTACCAGCAACAGGTTGGCGTGCAGGCCGTCTGCACAGCGGGTCAGCAAATGGGCGCGTTTCGCCTGTTGCAGCCGCTGCGTCGGTTCCGCCTGCGGGCAAGCGCGGCTGCCGGGCAGGTCGATCAGCGCCACGTCGGCGGGCAGGCCCGTCTGCGCCGTTTGCGGCAGAACGGTGGTGACTTCGGCGGTCAGCCAGGTCAGATCGCTCAGCGCGATCTCCCGTTCACCGCCGTGTTCGGCCATCACGACGATCGTCGCGTTTTCCGCTGCGGCGCTCGCGGCCAGCAGCGGCAAGGCGCGGTGCGGAGCATGAACCTGTCGGCTGCCGCCGAGGGCATGCAGCGTATGTGCCAGCTGGCGATAACGTGCCGTCAGCGTTGTTTCCTCTCCCCACAGCGGCGCAAACAGGCGCGCGCGATCGTCGATGCTCAGCTGCGGCGCCAGCGCCACGGCCTGCGGCCAGAAATGCCTGTCCAGCGTCTGTTGCCCCTTGTCGCCGTGGCGGCGTTGGCTATCCCACAGCGTCAGTACATCGCTGTCGCTGAGGCCGTCGAGGGCGACGGTTTGGCGGTGGCGCGCCAACGCTTGCAGATGGCCGGCGATCGCGCGGGCGTCCCAGTCCAGCCGGAAGCCGCCCATCGTGGCGGCATCGAGCGTGATGGCCAGCCACTGCGCTTCATCGAGCAGCGCGAGGGCGAGAGGATACTCGGCGCACGGCGACGGCGCGGCGGCGCCGTAACGCACCGCCAGCGCGGCGTCTGCGTGCAGCCTTTCTGCGCCGGGGGCCAGCGCCGCCAGCAGGTGGGCCTTGGCGGCGGCGTTGTGGCCGTACAGGCCGATAGCGACCTGCTCAGGCTGCGCATTCGCCAATTGCAGCGCGCGGTTATGGCAACGGCGCAGGCGCAGCGTCAGGCGATCCGCCTCCTGTTCCAGACGGGTGGACTGCCGGCGCGCGGCGTCCACCCAGGCGATCGCCTGCAGAATGCCGGTGCTGAGTGCGTGGTTCGGGGCCGATTGGGCGGTAGTGGTAGCTTTCATCGTGGGTAAATGCTCCCGCTGTCTATCCAGTAGTGGGTCGCGCCGGAGGCGCTGGCAGCCAGGGTATTGAGTTTCAGTTGCAGGTGGTGCGCCGGGACGGGGCTGCCGTCGGCCAGCAACGCCTGCGCGATCTTGACGCTTTCTGCGCCCTGTTCGGCGCTGGCGGTAATGGCCAGCCGCAGGGTGATCACCGCATCGCCGGCCAGTTTGCGCGCCAGCTGGGCGTCATTAATGGTCAGCGTATAGAGCGGCGAGGCCGGCCAGCGTTCGTTGTCCAGTTGGCGGAAGCCCAGGCGCAGCGGGCCGCGCAGCTGGAAGCTGCCGGCGGGGTCGAGCACGAAGTCGGCGCGATCCAGATCGATGTCGCGGTAATAGACGTTATCGTCCGCCAGCATGTTGTTGCCGTCCAGCATGCCCAGATGGCGAATGGTGGAGTAGGGCTGGAAATCGCCGACGTTGAAGTAAAAGCTCTCCAGGCGCAGGTCGATCGCCAACAGGCACAGCATGGCACCTACCGCGGCGGTGGATTTCGGGTTGTCGATGCGGCCGCGCTTGTTGAACGGGTACCAGCTGCGGGTGTGGTAGCCCTCGAGCGGCAGAATGCGGCTGGCGGGCAACGGCTGCAGATGGCGCAGCAGCGCCTGCACGCCGGGGAAACGCGCCGGGCGGCCGGTCAACAGCAGCACGTCGCAGGTATACAGCGCCACCACCTCGGCCAACAGGCGCAGGCAGCGGCCGATGCCGATGCGATCGGACAAGAAGGCGGCGTGCAGATCGGCCAGGCGGATCACCAGCGGGGTGTGCAGAATATCGAAGGCGTCGCTGTCGGCTTCGCGCTGCACCTCGCCGTTGATAAACGCCAGCACCTGCGGCGTCGGCGGCTGCGGCAGCAGATCGCCCAGGCTGGCGGCGATTTCCGCCCGGCTGTCCAGCGGATCGTATTCTTCATAGGCGCCGAGCAGCGCGCGTCCGGCGGGCATGAAAATCTGCAGCGCCGCCTGCTGACGCAGGGTAGAAAGCCCGTCCATGCGCCCTTCGTTGCCGAACAGCCTGTCCATCAACGCCGGGGCGGCGCTCACGCCGGCGGCTTCGAACGCCTGCTGCACGGCGGGCAGGATAAACTGCTGGATGGCGTCCAGCAGGATATCGTCGCCGGCGACTTTAAAGCCCTCGCGGAACAGCAGGCGCGGGTTGATTTTGATGTTGTTGCCCACGCCGTCATCGAGCGAATAGTGCGTGATCGCCAGATCCGTGGTGCCGCCGCCGATGTCGATGGAGGCGATGCGCAGCGTTTTTCCCGCCTGCTCACCCGGCGCCAGCGGCCGGTCGGGCCGGGCCATGGCGGCGAAAAAGGCGTCGGTGCGGCCGGCGAAGTTCACCTGGGTTTCATTGTACAGATAGACCATCTGGCCGCAGGTGGCCTCGTCCCACTCCATCTGCACCTGAGGCACCGGGAAGCGGACGTGCGCGCCGTCGAACGGCGCATCCTGCGGGTGCCAGCCGAGGGACTTCCACACCAGCCCGATCGCTTCCTGCATGCGGCGGCGGAAGATCTCGCGCTCCGGCTTCGGCATGGCCGAAGGCAGCGTCAGAATGATGGCGCGCAAACGGCGCGGCGCGGCGGCGTTCGGCATGCGGCTGCGCTGGGCGATGCTGTTGATCTGCATCAGCGCCTGCGCCAGCAGCTCGCTCAGCATCAGCGTCATCACCGCGCTGCGGCTGTAATGGGCGGCGAACACTGGCAGCCGTTGCGCCGTCGGCAGGGCGGACAGCGGCACGCCTTCGTCGTTGATGAGGGTGGTCAACGGCGCGGCGGCGGCCATCGGCTCGTGCCGCTCGTTGAAGCGCCAGCCGGGCGCATAGCGCTCCTCGTCCCACAGGTAGCGGCGCGGGCTGGAAATGCCGGTAGTGCCTTCATGGCCCGTTCGCCGCTGCGCCAGCTGCGCGGCTTCGCGGCCGACGCGGGTGATGGAGGGCCACTGGAAGGCGTCGTCGCGCCCGCTCTGGAACGACAGATGCGGCTTGCCGAAGCTGGCCTGAGAAAACTCCACCCGGCTCTCGAACAGTTCGTTGTAGACGCGGTGCGGTTCGGACAGCGAACGCAGCTGCAGCTCGTAGGTTTGCTTCAGGCCGTTGCTCTCTTCCGGGTGGTCTTCGACCAGCACGCCGCAGGTGTGCGAGTTGCCGACGTCCAGCACCAGATCGACGTCGATCGCCGGTTGCTGCAACGTCGCCGCCACCATCTTTATCTGCGGTACCGCCAGCTGATGGCCGAGCATGTGCAGCAGATTGAGGTAGTGCGCCTGATACTCGAAGGTTTTCAGCCCGGCGTTGATCTCCACTTCGGCACGCTGCTCCCGCTCGGCGGCGCGCTGGCTGAACGCTTCGCGCAGCCAGCCGTCTACCCAGGTCAGATCGAGAAACTCGCCCAGTTCGTGGTTGCGGTGCGCCAGCGCGAAGTTGAGCCCGGTGCCGAGATCGCTTTCGCCCGGCGCCAGCGTCTCCTGGCCGGGTGCGGCGGCGCGGGTGTCGAAGGCCAGCACCACGCGCAGCAGGTTGCCGTCCTGATCCGGTTCATCCAGCTGCACCACCTGCAGGCGCGCCCAGTTGTCCGGGCCCGACAAAAACAGGCCTGCCGGGGTGTGGCGCAAGAAGGGCAGCGGCAGCCAGAGCTTATCCAGCAGGCGCAGCGACTGCTGCAGCGGATAGCTGAACTCCGGCCGCACCACTTCGGCGGCCTGGTCGCCCACGGCCGGCAGCTGGTATTTGCCGCTCTCGGCCTCCCATTGCAGGCGCAGCAGCGGGCCGCTGGCGGTCTTGCGCACGAATTTGCCGGGAAACTCGGCGTCCAGCAGCGGCGTCAGGGCAAAGTCCAGAAACTGAATGCCGCTGTCCTGAATCAGCGTAATGCCGTGTTTGTAGTCCGTAAGGGGTGCCAGCATCATTTACTCTCGCGCTTGAACGTCATGGGATAGGTGGTGTCCGCATCGTAGCGGCCGGTGCACTCCGCCGCGCCGGTTTCGCCCTGGCGGCAAACGATCTCCGGGATCTGGTAGCGGCTACCGTCGCTGCAGCGCGCCTTGGTGCGGCTGTTGATCACCAGATTGCCGGACTGCATCAGCCCGGCTTCGACCGCCACCCGGCAGCTGACGCCGTCGCCGTAGGCGATGATGGCGTTGCCTTTGCCGCCGTTCAGACGGTATTGCAGGCCGGGGCGTTTGCCGGTGATCGGGTCTTTCAGCGCCACCGTGGCGCGCCATTTGCCGTTAAGGAAACGGGTGGAGCCGGCCTTCACCGCCTCGGGCGGCAGCACCAGCGCATTTTTGTCCGCCGGCTGCGGGATGACCGGCGCCGGTGGCGGCGGCAACAGCGTCGCGTGCGCCAGCGGCAAGCGCAGCTTGGGCAACGGCGCGGCGGCTTTTTCCGGCGGGGCCGGATGCTGGACCTCCACCGGCATCGCCGGTTGCGGCGGCGGCGAGCGGTGCAGCCAGGCGGCCAGCGCCGCACTGCCTAGCAGCAGAACGGGCAACAGCCACAGCGCGTGGCGCCGGCGCGGGCGAACGGCGGCAGGGGGGGCGATAGGCGCTGCCGGGGCAGGCACCGGTTCGGGCTCGGCGGCCGGGGCCGGTTTTACCGGTTCGACAACGGCCGGTTTGCGTGGGGCGGCGACGATCGGCGCCGGTTTTTCCACTTCGACTTTCACCTCTGCTTCGATCGGGCGCAGGCAGGCCAACGGATCGTCCGGGCTCTGCGCCTGCGGCTTGATAAAGCCCCAGAAGGTCAGCACCGGCCGGTCGTCCACCAGATAAACGTGGTTGGGATCAGGCATGTGCATCGCTTTGACCAGCAGCGCGCCGAACAGGCGATGGCTGGGGTGATCGGTCGCCTGGGCCTGTTCCGTCAGGCTGCGGAAGGTCGTCAGGCAGTGTTCCAGGTGGCGCACCGCCTGTGCGCGCTGGGCGTCGCTCGCCGCCAGCCAGGAGGTGACCTTGCCGGGGAAGGGTGCATACCAGTCGATGCGGGTGCCGCTTTCGTTCGGCTGGGGGATCGCCAGACAGTCGGCGGCCTGCTGCTGCCGGCGAAGACGCAGGGTTTCCCGCAGCTGCTGCGCGCAGGCGTAGACCGGTTGCCCGTTTTCGCCTAAAGCCAGCACATCATCCAAACTGCCACTGCGTAAGAAGGGTTTCACCACGGCACCGCACCTTGTCCTGTTCTGCAAAAACGCATAAAAGTCCATGATACCCCGCAGGCAGAGTCGCCAAACGGCCAAGGACAGCCCGAAAAACGCCCTTCTTTGGCGTTAGCGGCGCGCTTTGCTAACCGGCACAGTGAAAATCTCGCTATCTGGACCTGTCTGTGAACCGCTTTATCTGAAAAATAGAACCTGGCCCCGGCAAGCGACGCCGGGGAACGATGTTCTCTTTCACTATGACATCGCCTCGCGGGTTGCCGATTTCGGTATGCCTCAGGCGTGCGGAGCGTTCACATGACGGACAGTCAGTCTGAAAAAACTCTCGTTGTTCCCCCTGCTCATCCCGCCGCCGGGCATTCGGCTCAGGGCTGGATGAACGGCTTCCTCGGCATGATGATCTTCAGCGGCTCGCTGCCCGCCACGCGGGTGGCGGTGCTGGAGCTCGATCCACTGTTTCTGACGGCGGTCAGGGCGGCGATCGCCGCCTTGCTGGCCCTGTGTGCGTTGCTGATCACCCGGCAGGCGCGGCCGACGCGGGCCGATTTGCCGCCGCTGTTGTTTGTGGCGCTCGGCGTGGTCATCGGTTTTCCGCTGCTGACGGCGCTGGCGCTGCAGCACACCACCTCGGCGCATTCGCTGGTGTACATCGGCCTGCTGCCGCTGGCGACCGCCGGTTTTGGCGTTTTGCGCGGCGGAGAACGGCCCAAGCCCGCTTTTTGGGCTTTTTCAGGCGTCGGCGCCGTGCTGGTGGGTGCTTTCGCGTTGAGCCAGGGGAGCGGCGGTGCCTGGCAAGGGGATGCGCTGATGGTCGGGGCGGTGTTGCTGTGCGGCCTGGGCTATGCCGAAGGGGCGGTGCTGTCGCGCCGGATCGGCGGCTGGCAGGTGATCTCCTGGGCGCTGGTGGTGGCGTTGCCGTTGACGCTGGCGGCCACCTGGCTGGCGGCGCCGGCCGGTTGGCCTGCGATCAGCGGCGCCGCCTGGCTGTCGCTGGTTTACGTCTCGGTGTTCAGCATGTGGATTGGGTTTATTTTCTGGTATCGCGGCCTGGCGCAGGGCGGCATCGCCGCCGTCGGACAGTTGCAGCTGCTGCAGCCGTTCTTCGGCCTGGCGCTGGCGGGCTGGCTGCTGCATGAGACCGTCCAGCCGATGATGATCGCCGTGATGGCCGGCGTGGTGGTTTGCGTGTTCGGCGCCAAACGTTTTTCCCGCTAGGCGCCGCTACCGGCGCAGGCCAGGATCACCTGTCCGAGCCGTTCCACCGCCTGTTGCACCTGGCGGTCGGCGTAACCGCCCAATCCCAGCACCAGACCCGGCTCACCGTGGCCGGGCGCATACATCGGCGACACCGCCCGCAGCGCCAATCCGGCTTCGTTGGCGCATTGGGCGACCCGCACGTCATCGAGATCTTTCCTCAGCCACAGCACCATGTGCATGCCCTGATCGCAGGGCTGCACTACCGCCAGCTCCGCGGGGATATGCGTGTTGATCGCCTCGATCAGCACCCGGCGTTTCTCGGCGTAGACGCCGCGCATTTTGCGGATATGGCGGTCGAGATACCCTTCGGCGATAAAGGCGGCCAGCACGTGTTGATCCGCACTGGGTGGATGGCGATCCATCAGGATCCTGGCGCCGCAAAAGGCGTCGACCAGCGGCGGTGGCACGATGGCGTAACCTAGCCGCAGCGAAGGGAACAGCACCTTGCTGAAGGTGCCGAGATAGAGCGTCCGTTCGGGCGCCAACCCCTGCAGCGAAGGGAACGGGTGACCGGCGTAGCGCATCTCGCTGTCGTAGTCGTCTTCCACGATCCAGGCCTGCCGCTCTTTGGCCCAGGCCAGCAGGGCGCTTCTTTTCGCCATGCTCATCGGCATGCCCAGCGGATATTGATGCGACGGCGTGACAAAGGCGGCGCGGGCGTCGGCGGCCAGACGCACGCCGGCGGCAACGTCGATGCCGTCGTCGGCGACGGGCACCCTAATCATGTGCCGATCGCGAAACAGGCTGTCGAAAATGGCGGTAATGCCGGCGTAGGCGGGATCTTCGACCCAGGCGCTGTCGCCGGCGTCCAGCAGGATCTGGGCGGCCAAATAGAGCCCTTGTTGCGTGCCGGAGGTGATGAGGATTTGCTGCGGCGTGCAGTTTACCGAGCGGGAACGGCGCACATAGTCGCAGATGGCTTCGCGCAGCGGCAACGCGCCCAGCGGATCGCCGTAGCCCGACGGGGCGCCCGGGCCACGTGCCCGGATGCGGTTGCCGAGCCGCCGCCAGACATCGTCGGGCGCGGTATCACCGATCGGCACCGAGACGGTGAACGGCACCGGCGGCAGCGCCCGTGCCTGGGCGGCGAAGCGCGCCAGATGCTGCGCCTGTGAAGAAAGCGGCACCGCTACCGCCGAACTCGCCTGCACGTTGGCGTGCGGCGTGCGCCGCGGCGCCTGATAGTGAGCGACCCGGGTGCCGGAGCCGGGCTGCGGTTCGAGAAAGCCTTCCGCCGTTAGCTGAGCGAATGCTTCCAATACCGTGCCGCGTGCCAGATTCAGCGCCGCTGATAGCCGGCGCGTCGAGGGCAGCAGATCGCCCGCTTTCAGATCGCCCCGGTGGATGGCCTGGCGCAGGGCCTGCGCCAGCTGGTGGCTAAGCTGGCCCGCCAGGCGATCGAGCTCGCCGATGGCGGGGACGTCAACGACTTTGGCTGTTCTGGGCATGCATTCCGGCTCGTTTTGCAGTACGAAAATGAGTATTCAGAGTAAACCACTCTGGCGTCACTCGCGAGCCTGTTGTTGCTCAGCCAAGCCCCCGCTGATTCAGCAGCACCTTATTCAACTCGCTGTTTTTGCGCACGTTCAGCTTGCGCATCGCCGAACGTTTGTGGGCGCTGATGGTTTTCTGGCTGCGCTGCAGCAGGCCGGCGATGCTGCAGGCGGACATGCCGCTGCTCATCAATCCCAGCACCTTTTTCTCGCAGTGGCTGAGCGCGGCGATGCGGCAGGCCTGGCATTTCCACATGCCGGCGGCATGCACCGCCATCCACGGATGCTGGATGAATTTTTCCAACGCCATTTGCAGCTTGAGGCGGATGGCGTAGGCCGAATCGCGCCGATGGATGCTGAACAGCGGCGGCAGGTTTTTCACCTGTTGCTGGGTCGTGTCGTCGAGGATCAGCAGGGTCAGCTGCCGCTGGCGCGGGATGCCGTAGGGGCTCTGATAACAGCAGGCGCAGCCCCAGCGCTCTTCCGGCGTACGGAACACGATTTCGATGTTATCCAACGCCTGCAGCGCCAGCGGTGAGAACTGCGGATACCGGCGCTGGCATTCGTTCAGGGAGTGCAGATAGTCCTGCAGCAGCAGACGCAGCCCCTGCTGGTAGAAGTTATCGCTGTCGAACAGCGTGAAGCGAATATCTGGCATGGGTGGCTCCTTAAAAGGCCGCGTCACCGCGCCGGAGCGAACGGTGACGGCCAATCGCCGGCGTTCGCGCGCCGGTCGTTTTCCTGATTTCCCTGGGGCGGTGCGGGCTTATTGGTACGCCAGCACAAAATTGGCGACGGACGTGAATTCGCCTTCGGTAATGCTTTGGTTCTGAATCGCACTCGGCCGCCCCTGTACATAGGCGGTGAAGTTCAGGCTGTTGGGGCCGTTTTGCAGCGCGACGGCGCTGGTGGCCTTATTCAGATCGATATCTGCACCCTGATGATCGAACAGGGCGATGGCGGCGCCGTTCGCGCCGTTGTTGATCGCCAGCTTGCCCGGCAGCTCTCCGTCTTCGGTGCCGCTGAAGGTCACGCTGACGGATTTGAACACCGTAGTCTTACAGTCGGTCAGCTTGATGCTGAACGGCACCGGCGTGGTGTGGCCGTAGCGGTACAGGGTTTTGACGATCACCGTGCCCATCTCCACCAGTTGATCGGCGGACTGCGGTTCGATATTGCACGGGCGGCTCACCACGGTGCCGTGGAACTGCACCGGCGCGCCGATAAGCTCGGTGTTCGCCGTCGCCGGCATGGCGGTAAACCACCAGGGCACGCAGCTCAGCAGCGCTAAAGCGCGTAGACGCATTTTCGTTCCTCCCTCGGTTACTGGAATGCCGCCACGATGGTGGCCGATGCGTTGAATTCCCCTTCGCCGATCTCTGCGCCGCCGTTGGCGAACGGTGCCGCCACCAGGTTCCAGGAGCCGCCGTTGCCGATATTCGGCACCGGGTAAAACTCATTCGGGATAACCAGCTGGCCGTTGTGCGTCAGCCGGATGCCGAGATCGTTCTTGTCGGTTTTGAACACCTCGTTGCTGAAGGCGGCCGCCGTGCCCGACACCGCCAGCTTGATGTTCAGCGTACCGTCCTCGAAGCTGCCGCCCTCGCACTGGAAGCGCACCGGAATGCTTTGCGGGTAGTTCGAGCCGTTGAGATCGCTGCCGCCGATCTCGCCGAACTCCACGTTGATCAACTGGCCTTCGTTCACCACGCATTTATCCGGCACGTAGAGGATCGCGGACTGGATGAACACCTGCGCCATCGGGTTGGGGCCGAAGCCGCCGTCGGTCGAGCCGAGGCGGCCGTACATCTCGATGATCTGCCGATCGTTAATCTCAACGCCGTTGATGATCTTTTTGCGCACCCGGAAGGTGATCTTGCCTTTGGAGCCGCTGCCGTAGTTGTTGACCTGCAAGTACGGTGGCCGGCAGCTGTGTTGGTTAAGCAAATTCGATTCGTTGTAAAAAGGCACGGTGACGTAGGCGTTCTTGTTGCCGGCGATCCACACCTCGGCCTTTAAATCCAAAAAGTCATTCAGTTTTAAATAGCCATTGCCATAGTCGGAGGGGGGCAACGCCGAATCCGACTTGTAAAAGTGCGGGCTGGTGGGGATGGGGGTATCGCAATACACCTTGCCGGTATAGGTTCCGCCCAGGTCATAGGGAAACAGTTTGGTGAACCCCACCTGGTTGGTGATGTTGGTTTCATTCAGATCGATATAGAACTGTTTCGGCCCGCCGTCCGGCGTGACGTAGCCGTTGGCCCAGGCGGCGGGGGCCGCCAGGGCGATCGCCAGCGGTAGGCAGAGTTTGGTCAGTTGAGTTTTCATCGCGTTCTCGAGCCTCACAGGTAAATCACCTGAATGTGCGCCACGGCGGCGAACCCGGCCGCCATCACCGCCCGCTGGGTGGACTCCACGCTGGCGCTGAACCACAGGGTGTTGCTGCCGGGTTGCAGAATGTAGGGGCGGCTGCGCTGATTCAGCTCCAGCGCCTGGCCCTGCTGGTCTTGCAGCCGCAGGCCGATGCCCTGCACGCCGCCGTTCAACTTCAGCAGCGACGGGTTGTCGACGTCGCTTTCGCCGAGAAACACCAGCGTCGCGGCCTGCTCTCCCTGCAGATAGAGGCGGCCGGCGTCGCCGTTGCGCGGGCCGGCCGGGTTATCCGCCAACGCGCGCGCGCCCAGCAGGCAGTTGCGGAACGAGAGGCGAAAACGCACCGGCGCGCTGCGATCGCCGGCGTTGCGGAAGTCGCGTGCGCTGACGTCGCCCAGATCGACGGACTGATCCCGGCTGTCCGGCGTCAGGCTGCAGGGGGAGCTGAGCAGGCCGCCGTGAAAGCTGACGGTGCCGGTGGTGCCTTCGATCACGCCCAGCGGCGTTGCCGCCAGCGCGCTGCCGCCGCACAGCAGTGCGCCGAGCAGCAGCGGGCGCAGTCGATCGGTGAATTCAGCCATGCTGGACCTCCTTATTTTTTCTCGGGCACGGCGGTGCAAACGTTGCCGTTGCAGGCGAAGCGCAGTTCGGGGTGGCCGCCGTAGTCGTTGATGTAGGTAATGACGAAGCTGTTCATGCCGGTGTCGTGCAGCTTGAGGCTTTCGCTGGATTTCGGCTTCAGCATCAGCGGCTGAAAACCGCCGATCGCGCCACCGCCCTGTTTTTGCGTCTGCCGCGTCATGCCGGTCAGGGTGATATAAAACGGCGTCGGGTTGTCGACGGTGACGGCGCCGCCGCTTTTACGGAACACCAGCTTTTCCTGCCACACCTGGCCTTTGGGCGCGACGATGGCCTTCGGCCGGTAGAACAGCTTGATCTGCGTTTGCAGCGCCAGCTGCATCACGTTGGTTTTGGTGCTTTTCGGCGGAATTTCGCGCAGGTTGAAGTAGAACACCGACTCGCGATCCTGCGGCAGGCGATCTGCCTCCGGCGTCTTGGTGATGCGCACTACGCTGCGTTCGCTCGGCTCCACGCGCTGCAACGGCGGCAGCACCACCAGCGGCGAGGTGATTTTCTGGTGCTGCTCGTTCTCCAACCAGGACTGCGCCAGGAAAGGCAGCTCTTTGTTTTCGTTGACGATATTCAGGCTGATCGATTTGGCGTCGCTCACATAGACGGCGCGCGTGCGATCCAGCGATATCGCCGCGTCGGCGGTGGGCAGTACGGCGCTCAGGGCCAGGCCGGCGGCGGTCAGTAGCGTTATCGGGTGTTTGTTCATGTCATTATTTCTCAGCGTTACGGATTACAGGGTGGCGCACGGCAGCAGCAGCTGGTCCAGCGGCTTGGCGGCGCCCGGGATCACGATGCGGCAGCGGCGTTGGCCTTCCCAGGCGACGTCCAGTTTTTCCTCCGGCTGCACGCCGGTCAGGTAGACCGAACCGCCGTCGTTGACCACCGCGACCTCGCGGCCTTTCTCGCTCAGCACTGCGGCGCCGAACGGCGGTTCGCTGCCGTCCGCGAGGCGAATGGTGGCCAGCAGCTTGCTGCCTTTCACCACCTCGAAGTGGCGGTAGCCGATCGCGCCTTCGGTCAGCGTGCCTTGCACCACGGCGCGAGTGGCCTCAACGTCGTCCGCCAGCTTGTTGACGTCGATGCGAGTGTCGGTGTTGTAGTAGCTGGTGATGTCGGAAATCACCGCCAGCCCGAAACGGTTGCTGTAGGCGCGGCCGTTGTTGATCGGCACGCCGGCGATGCCATCGGTGTCGAGCATCATGCGGCTGCCGCCGTTGCTCGAGTTCTGGTGCGCCGCGATACCGTGCCGGGTGGCGGTGAGGCCGCCGCGGAACGAGCCGCCGATCGACGAGTAGCTGTCCTGCTGGTAAGAGGCGCTGGCGTTCAGCGAGCCGAACGAAGCGTTATGGGTGTAGTACCCGCGCGCCAGCGATTTGCCGGACTGATTAAAGCCGCCGCTGACCTGCCAGGTATTGTCCGGATCGCTGTAGTCGTTGTACGACGCGGTCTGCGTGACATCGCCATTGTTGGTTTGCAGCGCATAACCGACGCGCCGGCGATCGCCGATCGGCACGGTGAAGTTGAGCATCACGCTGTCGTCGGTGCGGCCCTGGTAATAGGTGCGATAAGCCGACAGCGAGGCGGTGATGTTGCTGATATCGCCGACGCTGAACAGCTTGCTGGCCGACAGCCCGTAACGATCCTGAGTTCGCGCATCCCAATAGGTCTGGTGCGAGTAGGTCAGGTAGGCGGTGATCGCCTTGGCGCTGTCTTCCGCCATAAAGGTTTTGCTGGCGGTGATGGTGTACAGCTCTTTCTGACGGCCGTTGTAATTCTTGTCGTAATCGCCGTAACGCTCCTGCAGGTACTGCGACATGTTCATGAACTTGCGCTGTGAGAAGCGGTAGCCGGCGAAGGTGATCTGGCTGTTCAGCTCGTCGAAGCGTTTGGCGTAGTTGAGCTTGAACGACATGCCGCTGGCGGTCGGTTCGCCGGGCAGGCGGGCGATCGACTGGGTGACGTCCAGCGACATGGCGCCGAACACGTTCAGATCGCGGCCGAGGCCGAGCGCCCAGGCGTTATAGTCGCCGCCGAGCAGCGCGCCGCCGTACAGCGACCAGGCGTTGCTCAGGCCCCAGGAGAAGTCGCTGGCGGAAAACAGCGGCCCCTGGGTGCGGTGGTCGTAGGCCGAGGTTTTGCCCAGCGCCACGTTGTAGCGCACGTAGCCCGGTCGGGTCAGGTACGGAATGGTGGCGGTATCCACCTGGAAGGTCGAGACGGTGCCGTCTTGCTCTTCCACCTTGACGTCCAGCTTGCCGCGCACCGAGCTGTTGAGATCCTGAATGGCGAACGGCCCGGCGGGCACGGTGGTTTCGTACAGCGTGCGGCCTTCCTGCGAGACGGTGATCTTGGCGTTGCTCTTGGCGATGCCGCGCACTTCCGGCGCGTAGCCCTGCAGGTTGGGCGGCAGCATGCGCTCGTCGCTGGCCAGGTTGAGGCCGGTGAAGCGATAGGCGTCGAACACCCCGGAGTCGAGATAGATCTCGCCCACCGTCAGCTTGGCGGCCTGCATCGGCAGCGCGCGATAGGCGTAGATCTGGTTCCAGTCGAAACCGGTACTGCGATCGCCGGCCTGCTGATTGTAATTGGACTGGAAGTCCGCGCGCAGGCGCCAGGCGCCCAGGTTGGCGCCCAAGGTGCCGTAGCTGCTCAGGTTCTGGGCAGTGTTGTTGTTGTGGCTCTGCTTGCCTAGCTGGCCGCTGATGTTGTAATCCAGCAGCAGGCCGGGAATGCCGTCGTCCCACTGCTCGGGCGGCGTCCAGTCGGGATCGGAGTATTTCATCCACGCCTGTGGGATGGTGATCGCCAGCACGCCGCCGCCGATGCGATCGGAGACGGTCGCGCCTTTGATACCGCGAATGTCGGCGCACTGGTTGTCGTGCCACAGGGTGACTTTTTTGGCCGCTTCTTCTTTCAGCGCCATTTTTTCCACCAGGTCAGGCGGCAGGCACACCTGGCTGCCGCTTTTGTTATCCGGCGACGGGAAATACTGAATGCTGCGCTGGGGCAGCGTTTTCTGGTTGATCTTGATGTCCAGCAAATAAGCGCCGGGCATGACGTAGTCGGCATCGGAGAAACGCGAAAGATCCACTTTGCTGCGCTCGCCGATGTCCAGAACGTCGGTATTGAACTCCGTGGCGGAAAATGCCGGACGCACCCAGAGGAAAGATAGAATGACGAGGAGAGGTAGGTGTTTCCGTGTCAGTAATGACGTCATAGCATAATCACTCATGGCAAGTCCGCGCCCAATAGCAGGTCATCCGTACGACCTGAATACGTAATGCTGTGCAGCGCCCGCCGGCGCTAGAGATAAGACAGGGTGAATTTGGCCAGAGAGCTGAAGCCGCCCGCCCGCGCCTTGTCGGGATGCAGGCGCAACTGCGCGCCGAAGCGCAGCGTGTTGTCGCCGGCGACAATCTGGTAATCCGCCGTCGTGCTGCCGAGCGGGATCGGGGTGCCGGCATCGGTCAACAGCTCGATAGCCACCCCCTTCGCCTCGCCGTAAACGCCCAGCAGAGAAGGATCCCGGCTGTCGGCGGTGCCGTCGAACGTGACGTTGGCCGCGCGATAGATGAAGTCAGGCTTCACCAGGCTGGCCAGCTCGCAGTTCACCAGTTTGATCGTGAAATGGCGGCGGCTGCCGATCAGCACCGACTGCCCGTCCTGCGAAGCGTCGCTCATGGAGATCAGCCCGAAATCGACGGTTTGATCCAGGCTGTCGCTGGCGATGCCGCACGGCGTTTCGACGATGGTGCCGCCCAGGCTGACTTTGCCGTGGCCCTGATTTTTCGCTGCCGCCGCCGCGTTGCCAGCGCTGAGCGCGATGAGCAACAGGCCGCAAAGGCGGATAGTCATACTGGCGTCTCCCTGTCTTTCCCTGTTCCCTTGCCGGTATCCTCGGCATGCAATAAAGCGGGGGATGCCCTGAGACATCCCCTGTGGGGTATTACAGGTAAGCCAGGGTGAAGTTCGCCACGCTGGTGAAGTCGCCCGGTACCACGGTGCTTGAGGCGCTGCTGCCCTGCAGGTAAGCGGCGAATTTCAGCGAGTTGTCGCCGTCGTTCAGGCCCTGGCCGTCGGTCGCGGTGCCCAGTTCCACTTCTTTGGAGTGCAGGTTGTCGTAGATCACGATGCCGGCGCCGGTTGCGGTGCCGCTCAGGGCCAGCAGTTTGCTGTTGATCGGATCAGGCGTGCCGGTAAAGGTCACTTTGACGTTTTTCATGGTGGAGATGGAGCAATCTTTCAGTTCGATGTTGAAAGGCTGCATGCTGGATTTACCCTGGTTGGCCAGGATGCGGCTGCTGATCTGGCCCATCGGCACGGTCTGATCAACGGATTCCGGCGCGACGCTGCATGGCGCATCGATAATTTCGCCGGTAAAGGTGACTTTACCGCTGCCCTGATTAGATGCGGCATGAGCAACAGATGCGGAAGTGAAAGCAATCACGGTTGCCAGCATTAATTTATTCAGTTTCATTTCTCAGGTTCCTGTAGAGAGTTTTTAAATAAAAAGAACAGCACATCTAAATCCCCCGCGGCGGCAGCAACGCCATGTCGCCGGCCGTGCGGTTGGAGCCAGATCCTTTTGCTCTGGGCAATACGCCAACATCCGTTATTTATGAGAAATAACGAGATTTGGAAAATCGACAATGGATTTTCTGGTAAATAAAATACGAGTTTTATGTGTGGCGTGTTGCTGGGAATATTCTTGCAAATAATAGTATTGCTTGGAAATAGATTTTATTAAATTAAGTCAAATTCAGAATATAAAACCAAAAGGAAAAAGAAATATATTTGCTTTAAAATCAATAGATCGTATACAAATATTATCCAGTATAAATCACTATATAAATAACGATATGCGAGATATTAGATCGGAGGAAATAGGGGTGCACCTACAATTCACAATATTGTTTTGCTAATATCGCCCTTAGGCAGCAGATGATGCATTTCTCTTTAGAAACAAAATATAAAACATAATTCATTGTTTTTATTGTTGTTTCATGGTTTTCTGTTCGCGAGTGATTGGGTTTCTTATTCGCGTTTAACCCGCGTTTAGATCTGGTTAATTAACAATTGAATAACAATTACACCGGTAGTGAATTATTCTATCGCATTGCGGCATAGGGATTTTTCGCTGTCTAACCCCTTTTGATTAATCAAATTAAGGCATGTGCCGCTGCCGTTCGCCACATAATGATGACCTAAGTGACAATTAAAGGATTATAAACGGAATGATAACGATGATTAATGCTTGCGGCGGACGCCGCAAGGTGGGATTGGCTATATTTTTGCTGTCTTTTATGGTGCTATCGGGCTGTGCGGACGGTAGCAAGACAAAACTGAATTCTGTGAAAAAACTTTCACAGAACAATCCTAATGATAAATCCGATGAACAACGCATCGCGCTTTGCCAACAACGGGTTAATTCGTTAAAAAATATTAATCCACAAAGTTACCAAAAGCGCATTGCCTATTTTAACGGCCTGCTTTCCAACGCCTCGGGATATGCCGGGGTGCGCGGCAACGTGGATGAGAGTACCCGTAAAGCGATTGATGCTCTTTATCAATATAAAACCGAGAAATTCTGCGCCGACGTCGAGCATGAGCTGATGTCCGATCTGTCCAGCCGGGTTGAGAATCTGTAGCCATGAAGCGATGCGCGCAAGGATGGGCGATGGGCTTTTTGCTGTTGGCGGCGAACGGGGCTGCTTGCGCCGCCGACGACGGCATTCCCGCCCTGTTGAAGTTCGCTGAACAACGGCAGGCGCCGCCGGCCGCGCTCGGGGAAGACGCCGCGCGTAAACCGGCGCCCGCACCGGCCGCCAAATCGGCTGCCATCGCCGGGGCAGACGGTGTTCGTTTAACTTCGCTGAAGCAGTCTTTGCAACAGCAGGCGGAGAAAATTCGTCAGTTGGAGCGGCAGTTAGAGGCGGCTCAGGCCGCGGCGGTGCCGAAACGGGAGCGGGCCGTCGTCGACATTCGGCCTCTGGCCGATGCCCTGAAGGGATTGCGGCAAGCCGTTGCGCCGGTGCCTGAGGTGGGCGCACTGGCCGCTTCGCTCACGCAGGCCGAACAGCGTAGCGCAAGGTTGATGGCGCAGTTGGCGCAGCAGCAGCAGCGGATCGACACCTTGCTGGCCGAGCGGCAGCAGGCCACCGAACCGCCCTTGCTGGCCAGCGAGGTGGACCAACAGGCGTATGCCGCCGGCGTGTCTCTGGGGCGCGACATTGTGCATTTGCAGCAGGAGAACCGGCGCGCGGGGCTGGAGGCGGACAGCCGGCTGCTGCTGGCCGGCATCGCCGATACCCTGGCCGGGCGGTTGCGGCTGGATGAGGCCGCCATCGACAGCGCGTTGCGCACGGCGCAGCAGCGGTTGCAGCAGACGCAGGCGCCACCGCCACCGCGGGACGACAAAGCCTATCTGGCCGATTTCGCCCGTCAGGAGGGCGTCAAGCAGGATGCGCTCGGTTTCTACTACCGGGTGGACTATGCCGGCAATGGGGCGATTGGTGCCGACGATCGGGTGGATATCGTGGTGCGCGAAAGCCTGGTCGACGGCCGGGTGGTCAAAGATATGGAGTTGGCAGGGACGGTGATCTCTCAGCCGTTGACGCGCTATCCGCCGCTGTTTCGCGCCGCTATCGAGAAGCTGCAGCGCCACGGCTCGATCACGCTGGTGGTGCCGCCGGCGCTGGCGTACGGCAAGCAGGGCAGCCCGCCGGCAATCCCCCCGGATGCCACCATGATTTATACCCTGCGCATCGCTGACGTGCAGCCGTGAGCGGGGGAGCTCAGCAGTAACCACTCAGGAGGAATGCTATGGCCAAGGCGCCGAAAACGTTTGAAAGCAGAAAATCGCTGATGCTGAATGTGTTGCAAGGATTGTGCAGAGAGCGTATCGAAGGGTCAGGGGGCCACCATCCCCCGCCGGAGCAGTGGCCGAAGACGCGCGAGCTGGCGGATAAATGCGGCGAAAACATTTATACCACCCGAACCCTGCTGCTGGCGCTGGAAAAGGAGGGCAAGGTCCACTGCACCCACCGCAGCATCAACAATTCTCTACGCTGGTACAGCGGCGACGAACAGGCAGCGATAAAAAAAGAGTGATTCGACCCTGGCGGTCGCTTTTGACTATCTCTACAGCTAATCATTAATTAATCTTATCATTTGGCGGGGCGTTTTGCTCCGCCAATCCTCCTCTCCGCTCTCTGCCATCCGCGCAGGCATTGCTAAGATGTTTTTTGCGGCCATATACTTATCGCTCAGACGGGAACAGGTGTAGGGAGCCGGCATCGTAATGAAGGAAAAGAAAGACATACTGAGATTGGATGATATTCATTATCAAATAGACAACCAGGTGATCCTGGACTCCGTCTCTTTCACGCTGGGTGAGGGCGAGTTCAAACTGATCACCGGGCCTTCCGGCTGCGGGAAAAGCACGCTGCTGAAAATCATCTCTTCCTTAATGGATCCGACCCGCGGGAGCCTCTATTTCGACGGCCAGGCGATCGCCGAGATGTCGCCGGAGGCGTATCGCAAGCAGGTTTCTTACTGCTTCCAGACGCCGGCGCTGTTCGGCAATACGGTTTACGACAATCTGGCGCTGCCCTACCAGATCCGTCAGCAGTCGCCGGATGAACGAAAAATGAAGGCCGATCTAACGCGTTTCGGGCTGCCGGAGGCGATGCTGACCAAAAGCATCAATGAGCTGTCCGGCGGGGAGAAGCAGCGCGTCTCCCTGATCCGCAACCTGCAGTTTATGCCCCGGGTGCTGCTGCTCGATGAGATCACCAGCGCGCTGGACGAGGAAAACAAACGCAACGTCAATGAGATAGTGCATCAGCTGGTGGCGGAGCACCGGCTGGCGGTGCTGTGGGTGACGCACGATACCGAAGAGATAGCGCATGCGGATGAGGTGATCACCCTGCGCGCGCACGGCGCCGAGCAACAGGAGCAACAGCATGAATCAGCATAACATCACCAACGAATCCTTAGGCTTGTCGATGATCCTGGTGGTGGTCGCCATCCTGATCAGCCACCGGGAAAAGCTGGCGCTGGAAAAGGACATTATCTGGAGCATCTGCCGCGCGGTGGTGCAGCTGATCATTGTCGGCTATGTGCTGAAGTACATTTTCGACCTGGATAACGCGGTGCTTACCGTGTTGATGGTGCTGTTCATCTGCTTTAACGCGGCCTACAACGCCAAGAAACGCAGCAAGTACGTCGAACACGCGTTCGTGACGTCGTTTATCGCCATCACCACCGGCGCGGTGCTGACGCTGGCGGTGCTGGTCTTGACCGGTTCCATCGAATTTACGCCGATGCAGGTGATCCCCATCTCCGGGATGATCGCCGGTAACGCCATGGTGGCGGTGGGGCTGTGCTACACCAACCTCGGCCAGCGTTTCAAAAGCGAACAGCAGAAGATTCAGGAGATGCTCAGCCTGGGGGCGACGCCCAAGTTCGCTTCGGCGGCGCTGATCCGCGACAGCATCCGCGCTTCGCTGATCCCGACCGTGGACTCGGCGAAAACCGTTGGGCTGGTTAGCCTGCCGGGCATGATGTCCGGGCTGATCTTCGCCGGCATCGACCCGGTGAAAGCGATCAAATACCAGATTATGGTGACCTTCATGCTGCTTTCTACCGCCAGCCTGTCGACCATCATCGCCTGCTATCTGGCCTACCGTAAGTTTTACAACGAGCGCCACCAGCTGGTGGTCGGCAACCTGAAGTAACGCCATGAAAAACGGCCTCCGCGGAGGCCGTTTTTTTTACCCTTGCAGCAGGGCAATGCTGTGGCGGATTTCCCGTTCGATATCCGCCTCGCTCCAGCTGTCCAGCTGCGAAGAGAAGGGCTCGAAGGCATAGACGCCGGTGTAGCCCAGGCGTTCCAGGTTCTGCACCTGGCGGCGGCTCTCCAGCCGATCGCCCTCGCTCAGCATGATGCGCTCTTCGTCGCTCAGCGCACCTTTATCCCGCCCGTCTTCCACGCCGGACAGATGCACCAGGCCGATCTGCGCCACCTGGATTTGCGCATCGAAGTCGGCCTGCGTCACATCGCTCAGGTAGTGGTGGAAAGTATCGAGCACGATGCGGTACGGCGCGCCCGAATCGCGAATGAGCGCCTGAGTCAGCAGCGACGATCGCAGCGAACTGATGCCGAAGCCCAGCGGCTCGACGTACCCCTGTACGCCATAGCGCGCAAACAGCGGCGCCAGCAACCGCAATGCCGCGAGGGTGTCGTCGCGTTTTTGCTGCTCGCTGCGCTTGTCATCGGCGCTGCAGTGCGGGCACAGCACCAGCGCCCGGCTGTGGATGGCCTGCGCCTGCGCCAGCAACGCTTCGGCGCGCTGCAGCAGCGCCGCCGGGTCGTCTACCCGATTGAACATGCCAAGGGCGTTGATCGTGACGATCTCGATGCCGTATTGCGCGGCGAGCGCGTTGAGCTGCGCGTCGCTCAGATCGTCAGTTACCTTGCCGCTGGGCATGTCGTTGCGTAGCTCAACCTTGCTGAGCCCGCAGCGTTTCACCAGGCGGAAAAAACTGTCCAGATCGAGATTCGGCGCGATCTTGCGGTTAATGCAGAAGCGGTCCAGCGCAAGTGTCATGAGGCATTACTCCAGCGGTCAGGGTTGAGAGATCAGGATTTGCCGTTTTCCAGCGGCAGCGGCTTGCCGTCGGGCAGGGGGTGACGGTGGCGTTTGGCCAGCACCACCTGCTCCATTTTTTCCAGCGAGACGCCTTTGGTTTCCGGAATGTAGCGGCCGATGAACCAGTAGCTGAACAGGCAGCAGGCGGCGAAGATCCACATCGGGAAGGCGCCGTGGAAATGCGAGAACAGATACGGGTGGTCGTTGATCATCGGGAACGACTGCGACACCGCGAAGTTGGCGACCCACATGCAGCCGACGGCGATGCTCATCCCCTGCGCGCGCATGCGGTTCGGGAAGATTTCCGACACCAGCACCCAGGCGCCGACGCCCCAGGACAGCGCATAAAACACCATGAAGAACAGCATGCCGAACAGCGCGAAATAGCCGGTTGCCTGGGTGTAGAGCGCGTACGAGGTGAGCAGCAGGCCGGCGATGGCGCCCAGCGTGCCATAACGCATCAAGGGAATGCGGCCCATGCGATCCATCAGCATGGCGCCGATGACCGAACCGACCAGCTGCAGCACGCCGATCCAGATGGTCTGAAACAGCGCTTCCTGCGCGTTTTCGGTCACGGTTTTCAGCACCACCGGCGCGTAATACATCATTACGTTGACGCCAGTCACCTGCTGCAACATGGCGATCATGCAGCCGACGAACAGGATGAAACGTACCCGCACATCGCCGTAGTTCAGCTTCCGGTGCTGCTGCTGTTGATCCTGCTGCAGCGAGTCTTTGATTTCTTTCAGCAGATTCTGCGCGTGGGCGGCGTTGGAGACCTTGGTCAACATCGCCAGCGCCTGATCGTCGCGCCCCATCATTACGTTCCAGCGCGGCGATTCAGGAATGACGAACACCAGGATGCAGAACAGAATGCAGGGGATTACGCCCGAGGCGAACATCCAGCGCCAGCCCATTTCCACCAGCCAGGCTTCGCTGGCGAGGCTGGCGATTTTGAAGTTGACGTAGAAAATCACGATCTGACCGAAGACGATGGCGAACTGCTGCATGCTGAGCGCGCGCCCGCGCATGTCCTTTGGCGACACTTCCGACATGTACATCGGCGACACGGTGGCGGCAATGCCGACCGCCAGCCCGCCGATGATGCGGTAGATGACGAACCAGGTGAAGGTCGGGGCCAAGGCCGCGCCCACGGCGGACACGGTGAACAGCAGCGCCGCCAGCATCAGCGCCTTTTTACGGCCCCAGCGCGCCGCCAGCGGCCCGGCGGCGAAGGCGCCGACCACGCAGCCGATCACCACGTTGGAGACCGCCCAACCGGTTTCGGCCGGGCTGAGACTGAAATAGGTTTTCAACGCTTCGATCGCGCCGGAGATCACGGCGGTATCGTAGCCGAACAGAATGCCGCCCAGGGCGGCGATGCCGCAAATTCGCAATATGTAGCCGGTATTGTGCTTACGCTGATATGACATGTGTTGCTCCGATTTTTATCCTGGCTTCCGTCCGCACGGTTGGGGTGTCGGGAAGAGGGCGAGCGGAAGGGTGTGAACCGTGCCTGTCATCAAGGCGATGTCGTCGATAAATGCTGGAACAAACAAGAACATTTATTTCATAATTAGTGAATAATGGAATATTGATTTTTAGATCCAGTTCAAAAAAAACCGTCGCGAGCGATTCGGGCACCTTGGGTGAACGGGGGCTGGCGGTAACGACGACAGGGCAGACACAGTGTGGGTTTTCTGTAGCAAAGTCAGTGTGCATTACCCCGGATTTCTTCTCCGCCGTTGCGCTTTCCCTGGCACGCCAATGAAAGCGCCAACCGGATCGACACCGCAAAATTGCGACCTCACGCACTAAAAATAAATTTTCCAAAACAATTTATTTGAAACTTTTTTTTCAATGAAATAGAGTTTGCTGCATCCGGTCAGGATTTAGCCGGCTTGCCGACGGGGTTTGGCGAGCGGGATGATTAACGCCGCGCCGCCGGCGAGTGGCCAGGCGACAGCGGACTTGAAAAGAGGGCGTGACATGAAAACCGTGGGTAACTTTATTGGCGGGCAGGTGTGCCTGAGCAGCAGTAATCAAACCGTTGACGTGCACAACCCGGCCAGCGGGCAGGTTGAGCGGCGCGTCACGCAGAGCACCGCCGCCGAAGTCAAACAGGCCATCGACGTGGCCCATCGGGCGTTTGCCGACTGGTCGCGCACCACGCCGCTGCGCCGCGCGCGCATCATGTTCAATTTCAAGGCGCTGCTGGAACAGCACCGCGACGAGCTGGCCGAGCTTATCGTCAGCGAGCACGGCAAAGTGTACTCGGATGCGCTGGGCGAACTGACGCGCGGCATGGAAGTGGTCGAATTCGCCTGCGGCATCCCGCATCTGATCAAGGGCGAGTATTCGCCGGACGTCGGCAGCGGCGTCGACAGCTTCTCGCTGATGCAGCCGCTGGGCGTGGTGGCGGGCATTACCCCGTTCAACTTCCCGGCGATGGTGCCGATGTGGATGTTCCCTATCGCGCTGGCCTGCGGCAACACCTTCATCCTCAAGCCGCCGGCGCTGGTGCCTTCCGCCTCGGTGCGCCTGGCGGAGCTGCTGAAAGAAGCCGGCCTGCCGGACGGCGTGTTCAACGTGGTGCACTGCGCCAATGAAGACGCGGCGCAGCTGTGCACCGATCCGCGCATTCAGGCGGTGAGCTTCGTCGGCTCCTCCACCGTGGCGGAACATATCTACACCACCGCCAGTGCGCACGGCAAGCGGGTGCAGGCCTTCGGGGCGGCGAAGAACCAGGCGATCGTCATGCCGGACGCCGATCTGGACGCCACGGTTAACGCGCTGATGGGCGGCGCGTTCGGCTCCGCCGGCGAGCGCTGCATGGCGTTGCCGATCGCCGTGGTGGTCGGTGACGATACCGCCGACAAACTGATCGCCAAATTGAAGCCGCTGATCGCGCAGCTGCGCGTCGGGCCGGGCTTGCAGCAGGGCGGCGAAGAGAATGAAATGGGGCCGCTGGTGTCGTCCGCCCACCAGAAGAAGGTGCTGGGCTATATCGATCTGGGCGTGGAAGAAGGCGCCACCCTGGTGGCCGACGGCCGCAATTATCAGGTGCCGGGCTATCCTGAAGGCTACTACGTCGGCGGCACGCTGTTCGACCATGTGAAACCGAATATGCGCATCTACCGCGAAGAGATCTTCGGGCCGGTGCTGGGCATCGTGCGGGTGCCGGATTACCGTACCGCCATCGACACGGTGAACGGCCACGAGTTCGGCAACGGCAGCGCCATCTTTACCGGCAGCGGCCACTACGCGCGCCAGTTCGTGCAAGAAGTGCAGGCCGGGATGGTCGGCGTCAACGTGCCGGTACCGGTGCCGATGGCGTTCCACAGCTTCGGCGGCTGGAAGCGCTCGGTGTTCGGCGCGCTGAACGTGCACGGCACCGACGGCGTGCGCTTCTACACGCGCATGAAGACCGCCACCGCGCGCTGGCCGGCCGGGCAGCAGACGGTGTCCGAATTCAGCATGCCGACGCTGGGTTAAGCGCTGTCATATTCAGGCCAGGCCGTTGCTCCTTCGGGGCAGCGGCCTTTGCACGAATCATTAACAGGAGAATCGAGATGTCTTCACTGCTTGCCAAATGTCAGACGCCGAACGCCGAAGGGCGCATCCAGCACGTGACGCCGGAAAATGCCGGTTGGCGCTATGTCGGCTTTGACGTTTATCGCCTGGCCGCCGGGCAGTCGCTTCAGCTTGAGTGCGGCGATAAGGAGCTGTGCCTGGTGCTGGTGGCCGGTATCGCCTCCGTCGCCACGCTGCGCGCCGAGTACCCGCATATCGGCAAGCGCATGAGCCCGTTCGAGCGCACGCCGCCTTACGCGGTGTATGTGCCGCATCACGATCGCATCGACGTGCGGGCAGAAACCGATCTGGAACTGGCGGTGTGCAGCGCGCCCGGCAGCGGCCACCTGCCCTCACGGCTGATCACGCCGGCAGATATCGGCGTGGAGCGGCGCGGCAAGGGGCGTAACCAGCGGTTGGTGCACAACATTCTGCCGGACAGCGAGCCGGCCGACAGCCTGCTGGTGGTGGAGGTTTACACCGACGAGGGCAACACCAGTTCCTACCCGAGCCACAAGCACGATCGGGAAGACTCGCCGCACGAAACCTATCTCGAAGAGACGTATTATCACCGCATTCAGCCGGAGCAGGGGTTCTGCATGCAGCGTGTCTATACCGACGATCGCACGCTCGACGAGTGCATGCCGGTCTACAATCGCGACGTGGTGAAAGTGCCGCGCGGTTATCACCCGGTGGCGACCCTGGCAGGCTACGACAACTATTATCTCAACGTGATGGCCGGGCCGGTGCGGCAGTGGAAATTCACCTGGGAAAAAGACCACGCCTGGATTAACGGCGACGCCTATCCCACCGCGCAATAAGCGCTTGAGGCCCGGCTTGCCGGGCTTTCTTTTTATCAGGGTATAAATTTGACCTAAATTTGCCCTCCATCTTGTTCAAATGATAACCTGTCCGCACGCGATCGCTCCCCGGCTGAGTGAATCCAAAGAACCGCTGTGATACAGCGTGATTGCCTATGCGCAGGAGGAAAAACCATGACGACTACCATGTCCCAAAAAGCGGCGCGAGAAGGATTAGGTTCGCCCGATCTGTTTGAAGGCGGGGTTTACGTCACAAAAAATGGTGTTGCCGAGCTGTTTGTGCAAACGGCGGCTGAGAGAGAGGCCGAAATTCGGGAACGCAATCTGGAGCGCCAGTCCAACGCGTTGCTGAAACTGACTATGATGGCGAAGCAAGAGATTAAAAATCAGCGCGGTCTGTCGCCCGAAGAAACGTTGCAGCGGCTGCGCGACGCGCGGAAATAGGCCCGAGGTGCAGGATGCCCAAGGAAATACGTTTTACCGTCGCGCCGGCGGCGGAATGGAGCCTGAAAGACATCGAGTCTTACAAGAGCGGAACGATAGGGGCCGCCGCAGCCGGGGTGTTCGTGGACAATCTGTTGTTATCGTCTCTTGCGGCAATTGCCGACGATCCTGCCCGCTACCGCTTCAACGCCGTGCTGGCGGGCATGGGGGTACGGTTGCACGAGCGATTGGATCCCGATAGCGAATACCGCGTCATCTATGACTACGACGGCCAGACGGTGGAGATTCTGCTTTTCATCAGCATGAAGCAGGATCTGGAAAGCGCGCTCTACCGCTATTTGTTGCTGCAATAATCCTGCCGCGCCCGAGCCTGTCGGGCGCGTTCACCCCAGCCTTACTCGTCCCGGGCGTTATTCAGCGCCAGCGAGACCGCCAGCGTCTGCGCCAGGCACATCGAAGCCACCTGCGAGCGGAAGCCGTCCACCTGCGCTTCGCGCACCACGAAACAGACGTCGCTGAAGGCGGCCAGCGGGCTGACCTGGCTGTCGGTGATGGCGATCTGCTGCGCACCGCGCTTGGCACCCAGTTCCACCAGTTCCACCGCTTCGCGGGCGTACGGCGAATAGCTGATAGCGATCACCACGTCCTTCGGTTTCACCATGCTCAGCTGTTCGGTGAACATGCCGCCCAGGCCGTCGATCAGAAACGCGCGGCGCTCCAGATGGCGCAGCGCATAGGTGAGATAGGAGGCGACGCTGAACGAACGGCGCAGGCCGATCACGTAGATATTTTCGGCGTTGTTGAGCAGCTCGACGGCGCGATCCAGCTGCTCGGGGGCGATCTGCATCGCCAGCTGCTGCAGCGCCTGCGCGTTGACCATGGTGAATACGTTGAGAATTTCCGCCGGTTTCTCCGGCGCGACGTTGTCGTCGGTGGAGGTTTGGCGGAACAGGCGCGCGCGTTCGGTATAGTTCACCGTTTCTTCCATTAGATGCTGACGGAACACCTGCTTCATTTCGTTGAAGCCGCTGAAGCCGAAGGCGTTGGCGAAACGGATCAGGGTGGAAGGCGGTACGCTGGCCTGTGCGGCGATGGAGGCAACGGTATCGAAAGCGATGCTGTTACTGTTATCCAAAATATAGCGCGCCACCTGCTTCAAACGCTTGCTCAGCGTTTCATAACGGTGGCGAATCTCGTCCTGTAACAGCGAAAGTTGAGTTGGGTTGTTCATCCATTCGGCTCGCAGTGGGGTGAAGGCGCATTGGCCTGACGCCTGAAATATTGACAGGGTATTTTAACAGACGGAGCGGAAATTTCATTTCCTCAAAAAGCGATTTATTCGATCGCACATTGCGCGACTTCACAGAAAAGGGGCAAAAAAATCCCCTTAAAGCGGCGAAATGGCCTTAAGGGGACGTGAACTCGCGCTTGCTGTCAGTGCGCGCCGCTCGCCTGCGGACGGTACTGGCGCCAGAAACCGATCAGCGTCAGGTATTTTTGTTTCACCTGCTCGATCAGGGCCGCATCGTCGATTTCATCCTGCAGCCAGCGGCGCGAAGGCTGGCCGAAGATGGTGCGGCCGACGGCGAAACCTTTCACCCAGCGCGCATCCGCAGCGGCGGCAAAGCCCGCCTTCAGCACCGCTTCCGGGGAGTCGAGCCCCAGGATCAGCACGCCGCGGCAGAAGGGATCGTAGGTGTCGATCAGCGCACCGACCCGCCGCCAGTTTTCCGCGCTCAGCGGCGGCAGTTTCCACCAGTCCGGCTGAATGCCCAACCGGTAGAAGTGTTCAATCATCTCCAGGTAATGGCGTTCGTCCTTGTCGGGGTTGTTGTCCGGCAGGATCACCTCCAGCAGCAGCTCGTGGCCGGATTTGCAGCAGCCGCGGTAGACGTCGGCGATCAGTTCATCCTGCTCGTGGCGCAGTTCCGCCGCGTCGTGCGGGTGATAAAACACCAGGCACTTCACCACGTGCTCCTGCGGCCAGTCGATCAATTGCGAGCCGATATTGCCGTGCTCCAGGCGCAGCGGGCGCGAGCTGGGCAGCTCCACCGGCCGGCCGATCCACCATCCCTGGCCGGTGATCTCGTTCAACGCCGCCTGCCCGTAGGTGGTGTCGGCCAGAATGCCGCTGTTGCCGTTGAGCCCGGCCTGCGCGGCAGCCTGTTGCGCCGCGGTGAGCAGCAGGGTTTTCAGGCGCGGAATGCGTTCCTCGCCGACGCCGGCTTCGCGCGCCATGTCCGCCAGCTGCTTGCGGTGATCGAAGGCGAACACGCACAACTCTGGCCATTGCTGCTTGCGGGTGGTCACCCGGTGCAGGTGGTTCAGGCGTGCGTCGCGGTCCGGGCGCGTGACCTGCCGTTCGCGCAGCAGATAGTCGTCCAGCTCCCGTTTGGTCGGCATGGCCGGCGCGCAACCGTGGCGCGACACCACCAATGCGCCGCAGGCGTTGGCGTAGCGGCAGGCCTGATCCCAGCCCTCATCGTTCAGGTAGCCGCGCAGCAGGCCGGACATAAAGGCGTCGCCGGCCCCCAGCACGTTCAGCACCTCAACCCGCACGCCGGCGTGCAGCTTCACCTGCGCCCAGTCGTCGGCGATTTCGCCTTCGAACACCGAGCAACCCTGCGCGCCGCGCTTGCACACCAGCGTGGCCGCCGTGGCCCGCCGCACGTTTTTTAGCGCCGTCAGCGTGTCGGTGCTGCCGCCGGCGATGTGAAACTCCTCTTCGGTGCCGACGATCAGATCGAAATGGTGCAGCACCTCCTGTAGCTCGCGCGTGACCTGGTCCGATTCCACAAAGCGGGTTTCGCCGTCGCCCAGCGACGTCAGCCCCCACAGCACCGGGCGGTAATCGATGTCCAGGGCGGTGCGCAGATCGTGGCGGCGCGCGTATTCCAGCGCCTTCAGCACCGCGGCGCGGGTGTTCGGGTGCGACAGGTGCGTGCCGGTGATGGCCAGCGCGCGCGAGGAAGCGATGTAGGCCTCGTCGATGTCGTCCGGCGTCAGCGCCATGTCCGCGCAGTTTTCGCGGTAGAAGATCAGCGGGAAAGTTTCCTGATCCTTGATGCCGAGGATCACCAGGCCGGTTAATCGTTGCTTGTCGGTGATGAGGCAGCGGGTATCGGCCCCGACGCGCTGCAGCTCTTCACGCAGAAAGCGGCCCATGTGCTCGTCGCCGACGCGCGCCAGCATGCCGGATTTTAACCCCTGAATGGCGGTGCCGTAGGCCACGTTGCCGGAAGAGCCGCCGAGGTACTTGGCGAATGTGCCGGCGTCTTCCAGCCGCGCGCCGATCTGCTGAGCATAGAAATCGACGGCGATGCGCCCGAGACAAATGACATCAAGCTGTTTTTCTTGTGTAGCCATACCCGTTTCCTTCTGTTTAAGCAAAACTCCGGCGGCGGCCCGAGCGTGGCGCCCTGCAGGAAGCATGTGGACAGTATGGGGAATGAAAATTTCAATTTCAATATGGAATGAAATTTACACCCCAAAAATGTGATGCATTTAAAACATCGGCAAGGGGGTGGAAAAGGCGGTGAAACGGCCACGGAAGGGCGGCCAGGCGCGCGCTGAAAAGGAGTGCGAGGACAGGATAAAAGGCTGTCATCCTGAGTGCTGACGGTGGTCACCCGCCATTGCGCGGCGCGAAGTCAGCGAAGGTTGAAGCACGAGATGAAACGGGCTTTTCATGCAATATGCGATCTTTATCGCAAAATGAAATGTTTCTTCTGTAATGTGATTTTATGAAAAATATATTTGTTTATAATCGCTTCACGTTTCAGGTTGTCGACTTCGTGAGCAGCGGGCATCGCCAGCTCAAGATAATAGCTGCCGCCGCGTAACACAAACACGGGATTGTCGGCTCGGCGCGAGCACTTTCCGGGGCGGCCCTCAATCTAAAGGGTGAGTAAATGGGCAAGATCAGGCTAACCATGGCGCAGGCGCTCGTCAGATTTCTCGATAACCAGTATCTGCTGGCCGACGGCGTGGAAACCAAATTCGTCGCGGGCATTTTCGCGATTTTCGGCCACGGCAACGTGCTGGGGCTGGGGCAAGCGCTGGAACAGGATAGCGGCGAGCTGCGGGTACATCAGGGCCGCAACGAGCAGGGCATGGCCCACGCGGCGATCGGCTTCGCCAAACAGAAGCTGCGCCGGCAGATCTACGCCTGCACCTCATCGGTCGGCCCCGGCGCCGCCAACATGATCACCGCCGCGGCCACCGCTACCGCCAACCGCATTCCTTTATTGCTGCTGCCGGGCGACGTTTACGCCTCCCGCCAGCCGGATCCGGTGCTGCAGCAAATCGAGCAGCCTTACGATCTCAGCATCAGCACCAACGACGCGTTCCGCGCGGTGAGCAAATACTGGGATCGCATCGTGCGGCCGGAGCAGCTGATGAGCGCCTGCATCAACGCGATGCGCGTGCTGACCGATCCGGCGGATACCGGCGCGGTGACGCTGTGCCTGCCGCAGGACGTGCAGGGTGAAGCCTACGACTATCCCGACTATTTCTTCCAAAAACGCGTGCATCGGCTCGATCGCCGCCCGGCGACCGACGGCATGTTGGCGGACGCGCTGGCGCTGCTGACCGCCAAGCGCAAACCGCTGCTGGTGTGCGGCGGCGGCGTGAAATACTCGCAGGCCGGGCGGGCGCTGCGCGAATTTGCCGAGCGCTTCGGCATTCCGTTCGCCGAAACCCAGGCCGGCAAAGGCACGGTGCCGAGCGACCATGAATTCAACCTCGGTGGCATCGGCGAAACCGGCTGCCTGGCGGCCAACACGTTGGCCCGGCAGGCCGATCTGGTGATCGGCGTCGGCACCCGTTACACCGATTTCACCACCTCGTCCAAATGGCTGTTCCAACACCCGGACGTCAGCTTCCTCAATATCAATGTCAGCGCCTTTGACGCCGGCAAGCTCGACGGCGTGCAGGTGCTGGCGGACGCCCGCGAGGCCCTGAACGCATTGGGTGCGCTGCTGGCGCAGGCTGACTACCGCGCCGGCTGGGGCGATGCCATCGCCGCGGCGCGCGGTGCCCAGCGTGAAGAGACCGCGCGTGTTTACGCGGTGGAATACGGCGGCGCGGGTTTTGTGCCGGAGATCGACGATCACCTCGATCGCGAGCGGGTGTTCGCCGAATTTATCGCCCAGACCGATTCCGCGCTGACCCAGAGCCGCGTGCTGGGGGTGTTGAACCGCGAGCTGCCGGCGGACAGCGTGATCGTCGCCGCCGCCGGCAGCCTGCCGGGCGATCTGCAGCGGGTGTGGCACAACCGCAGCGAGCACGGCTACCACGTGGAATACGGCTACTCCTGCATGGGGTACGAGGTGAACGCCGCGCTGGGGGTCAAGCTGGCCGAGCCGCAGCGCGAGGTGTACGCAATGGTGGGCGACGGCGCATTCATGATGCTGCATTCCGAACTGGTCACCTCGATTCAGGAAGGCTGCAAGATCAACGTGGTGCTGTTCGACAACATGACCAACGGCTGCATCAACAACCTGCAGATGGAACACGGCATGGACAGCTACACCACCGAATTCCGCTTCCGCAATCCAGAGGGCGGCAAGCTCGACGACAAGCTGGTGCCGGTCGATTTCGCCATGCTGGCGGCGGCTTACGGCTGTAAAACCTATCGGGTCACCACCGAGCAGCAGCTGCTCGACGCGCTGGCCGACGCCCGCAGGCAAACCGTGTCCACGCTGCTGGACATCAAGGTGTTGCCGAAGACCATGGTGCACAAGTATCTCAGCTGGTGGCGCGTGGGCGGCGCTCAGGTGGCCGACAGCGAGAAAATCGTCGAAGTGGCGCGCAAGCTGCAGGAAAACATCGATAAGGCGCGCGATTACTGATTCGTTTTCATACATAAATCTCGAGGGTAGCGAAAATGACATTGAACATTGGGGTTATCGGCACCGGCGCCATCGGCCGCGATCATATCCGTCGCTGCAGCAAAGTGTTGCAGGGTGCCCGCGTGGTGGCGGTAAACGACATCAACCGCGACAACGCCGCCAAGGTGGTGAGCGATCTGCAGCTGGATGCGCGGGTGTATGACAACGGCCACGATCTGATCAAGGCCGCCGACGTGCAGGCGGTGCTGGTCACGTCCTGGGGGCCGAGCCACGAAGAGTTCGTGTTGGCGGCCATCGCCGCCGGCAAACCGGTGTTCTGCGAGAAGCCGCTGGCGGTGACCGCGCAGGGCTGCAAAAACATCGTCGATGCCGAAGCGAAACACGGCAAGCGGCTGGTGCAGGTCGGCTTTATGCGCCCTTATGACCAGGGCTATCGCGCGTTGAAACAGGTGCTGACCAGCGGCCAGATCGGCGAACCGCTGATGCTGCACTGCGCGCACCGCAACCCGACGGTCGGCGAGGCCTACACCACCGATATGGCGATCACCGACACCCTGATCCACGAAATCGACGTGCTGCGCTGGCTGCTCGATGATGACTACGTGTCGGTGCAGGTGGTGTTCCCGCGTAAGAGCCCGAAGGCGTTCCCGCACCTGAAAGATCCGCAGATTGTGCTGTTTGAAACCGCCAAGGGTACGCGCATCGACGTCGAAATCTTCGTCAACTGCCAGTACGGCTACGACATTCAGTGCGAAGTGGTGGGGGAAACCGGCATCGCCAAACTGCCGGAGCCGTCCTCGGTGCAGATGCGCAGCGGCGCCCGCCTGTCGACCGAAATCCTGACCGACTGGAAAGATCGCTTTATCGACGCCTATGACGTCGAGCTGCAGGGTTTCATCAACGACGTGGCTGCGGGCAAGCTGACCGGGCCTTCCGCCTGGGACGGCTACGCCGCCGCGGTGACCGCCGACGCCTGCGTGGCGGCCCAGCTCAGCGGCGAGATTGTGCCGGTGACCTTGCCGGCGCGCCCGGTGTTCTACAACAAATAATCGGCTTGTCCCCCATACCTACGATTGCAGAGGAGTGACCATGAAGATCGCTTTTGATGTCGACGTTATACGGGATTTGGGCGTGACCAAAATGGTGCAGCAGGTGGCGGACTGGGGCTACAAATACATCGAACAGTCGCCGCACCCGCAGATCAACCCGTTTTACAAGCATCCGAAGGCCAGCCGCGAAATCATGGCGGAGTATAAAAACGCCCTGAAAGCGACCGGCGTGGAGATCTCCTCATTTATCGTGGTGTATCGCTGGTCCGGGCCAGGGGAAGATCGCCGCCAGGCGGCGGTCAAAAACTGGCGGCGGATGATCGAAATCGCGGTGGAAATGGGCGTGCAGGTGATTAACACCGAACTGGCGGGCAACCCCAACGAACCGGAGATCTGCGAGGAGCTGTGGTATCGCTCGATGGAGGAGCTGCTGCCGATCGTCGAGCGCGAGGGTATCCGTATGGAGATCCAGTCGCACCCGTGGGACTTCTGCGAGCTGAGCAACGAAACCGCCGATCTGGTGAAGTCGCTGCGCAGCGACCACGTCAAATACCTCTACAGCGTGCCGCACACCTTCTACTACGACAAGGGGCAGGGTGACGTGGCCGGCATGCTGCAGTACGCCGGGGACGATCTTTCCCACGTGCTGATTGCCGACACCATGAATCACACCAAGCATTGCCGTTATATCGTCAACCCGCCGGGCGTTGACGCCGCGGTGCATCAGCACGTCGGCATCGGCGAAGGCGAGGTGAATTTCGACGCCCTGTTCCAGACGCTGCGCGACATGGAATTTGCCAACCGCAGCTTCAAGGTCGGCGGCGAATCGATCATCTGCACCTCGCTGTTCGGCTACCCGGAAAAGATGCCGAGCCAGGCGGTGGCGACCAGAGAGCGCATCGAAAGAGAGCTGTTGGGCAAATAATCTTATTCGGCTCGCCGGCGGCGTTTGCACCGGCGGCCCTCCAAGGACCGAGGCAGACCATGAATAAAGACAACGTGAAATTGGCCATTGCGCCGATCGGCTGGACCAACGACGACATGCCCGATCTGGGCAAGGAAAACACCTTCCAGCAGTGCGTCAGCGAAATGGCGCTGGCCGGCTTCACCGGCAGCGAAGTGGGCAGCAAATACCCGCGCGATCCGGCGGTGCTGAAACCGATGCTGGATATTCGCGGCATCCAGATCTGCAACGCCTGGTTCAGCACCTTTTTCGCCGACGGCCAGAAAGACAAAACCATCGATGAATTTATCAACCACATGAATTTCCTGCATGCCATGGGCGCCAGGGTGATCGGCTGCTCCGAGCAGAGCAAGAGCATTCAGGGCACCACTAAAGGCGTGTTCGAAGAGAAGCCGTACTTCAGCGATGAAGAGTGGCAGCGCGTGGCCGACGGTTACAACGAGCTGGCGAAGATCGCCGCCGGCAAAGGCATGCAGGTGTGTCTGCACCACCACATGGGCACCGGCATTCAGACCACGGCCGAAATCGATCGCTACATGAGCATGGTCAACGACGACGTCTACCTGCTGTTCGATACCGGCCATGCCTACTATTCGGAAGGCAGCCAGCAGGCGATGATGGCGATCCTGGAGAAGTATCTGCCGCGCATCAACCACGTCCATCTGAAGGACGTGCGCGATGAGGTGGTGGCGGAAGTGAAAGCCAACAAGCTGAGCTTCCTCGACGGCGTGAAGAAGGGCACCTTCACCGTGCCGGGTGATGGCGTGATCGACTTCAGGCCGGTGTTCAAGCTACTGGACGAGCGCGGTTACAAAGGGTGGATGGTGGTGGAGGCCGAGCAGGATCCGGCGCTGGCCAACCCGTTCGAGTATGCGGTAAAAGCGCGCCGTTATATTCGGGAAACCGCCGGCATTTAAGCGACGAGGGTTAATCATGATTAAGGGGCGCCAGCGCCCCTTTTTTGGTGGCGGCGTGTTAGCCGCCGAGCGTTTGCCAGGTTGCGACCTGGCTGCCGGGCCACGGCGTGGCGGCATGTACGCCACGGGCGATCGCCCGGGCCAGGGTGTCCGCCGCCAGCGCGCCGATCTGCAGCACCGCCAGTTCGCGGCTGCCCTGAACCTCGCGCTGCCCGGTGGACAGGGCGAACACTACGTCGCCGTCAAACGGGCTGTGCAGCGGGCGGATGGCGCGCGCCATGCCGTCTTGCGCCATGATGGCCACCCGTTTCAACTCCACCCGCGTCAGCGCCAGGTCGGTGGCGATGCAGGCCAGGGTCGTGTTCTTTCTGCCGCCCTGCGGCTCTTGTTCCATCCAATCTTCGCCCTGCGCGCGCAGTTGTGCCAGCGCCGCTGCGCCGCCGTTGCCGAATTCACCGTCAATTTCATAGGGGGTCGCCCAGAAGGCGCGGGTGCCGGGTGCGACCACCGCACCCAAACTGTTGACCGCCACCAGTGCGCCGACGGTAGCGCCATTGGCGGCAATGATAGATGCCGAGCCGAGGCCGCCTTTCAGCTTACCCATGCCGGTCATGGCACCGTAGCCGGCGCCGACGGTGCCCAGCGGAAAGTCCAATCCGGCCTTGCCGACCGCATCGATGCCCAGTTGGCGATACGGCGGCGTGAGCTGCCAGTTTTTGTCGCCGCCGTTGGCCAGATCGTACAGGCAGGCGGTGGGCACGATAGGGGAGACCGGCACGCCGGGGGCCGGGCGCAGCGCGTAGCCTCGGCCCTGTTGCCCCAGCCAGGCAGCGACGCCATCCGCCGCCGCCAGCCCGTAAACCGAGCCGCCGCTGAACGTCAGCGCATCGACGGTCTGTACCAAATTGTCTTCACCCAGCGCGTCGGTTTCCCGGGTGGCGGGGCCGCCGCCGCGCACGTCCACGGCGGCGATCGCCGGGCTGTCCGGCAGGATAACCGTCGTGCCGGTACGCACCCGGCTGTCTTGCGCCACGCCGACCTTCAGGCCCGGCACATCGGTAATCAGGTTGCGGGCGCCTGGGCGCCCGGCGGCGGAAGTTGGCATAGCGGCACCTAACGAGGTGAGAGGAGAGAATATGCCGGCGGCGGCGGTCAGGCCGGCCAGCGCTTGTAAAAAGGTTCGGCGGTTGATGCACAGGGGCCGGCACAGTGGCCCCTGTGGGTGAGGGCGATTACGCATCGCCGTGCGGCTGCCCGGAGCGCAAACGCGCCATATGGTAGGCGTCGACCAGCACGCCGTCGCGCATGGCATAGGCGCGGCTGGTGCCCTCTATTTCGAAACCGAACTTGCGGTATAGCGCGATAGCCGCCGGGTTGTCGGTGAACACCGTCAGTTCGATGCGCTCGATGGCCGCCCAGTTGTCGCACAGGTCGATCATCGCCTGCATCAGGCGGCTGCCGACGCCTTGACCGTGGTAGCGTGGATCGACGCCGATGCCGAAGGTGGCGACGTGGCGGCGGCGAACGCGCTGATTCAGCATCACGACCAACTGCCCGGCAAGCTGTCCGTCGATGAAGGCTGCCAGGTTATGCGTGCCCGGTTCGGGATTGGCGAGGCGCTTCTGCCAGGACTCGACGGACGGTAGCGGGAGCTGCAGCGTATCGCGATAGACGGGCGTCTGAGAATAAAGATGATGCAGGGCTTGCGCATCCGTCGTTTCCACGTGGCGTATCACGATCTCGCTCATCTCGCTGCTCCTGTTGCTTACCGGTTGAATAACCTCTGAATTTATCCGTTTACTGCCTTGAGTCAATATTATTTGAACGGGTCAAAAAAAACGCTTTACAGGTGCGAATGATAATGATTATTATTGCGATGCGTTCCGGGGAGGGCATCAACCCTTGATACTCTCGCTGCGAAGGCACGACATTGCTCACATTGCTTCCAGTGTTTACTTAGCCAGCTCGGGTGCTGGCTTTTTTTTTGCCCTTTTTCAACCGCTTCCGCCTTCAACAAATCCGTTGCCCATCTGCCGCTTCATTCCATCGAAATTTTTGAACAGAGGCATGAGTTTTTTACGCTTTCTTATTCTGCCCGCAGGACTAGACTGTAAAAAAACATTGAGGAGAGTTGAATATGATTTATGTACGTAAAGCGGAAGACCGCGGCCACGCCAATCATGGCTGGCTGGATAGCTGGCACACCTTCTCTTTTGCCGACTACTACGATCCGAACTTTATGGGGTTCTCGGCGCTGCGTGTGATCAACGAAGACGTGATCGACGCGGGGCAGGGTTTCGGTACCCATCCGCATAAAGATATGGAAATCCTGACCTACGTGCTGAGCGGCACGGTGGAGCATCAGGACAGCATGGGCAACAAGGAGCAGATCCAGGCCGGCGAATTCCAGATCATGAGCGCAGGCACCGGGGTGCGTCACTCCGAGTACAACGCCAATCAGGATCGTCCGTTGCACCTGTACCAGATTTGGATCATTCCGGATCAGGTCGGGCTGGAGCCGCGCTACGAGCAGCGCATGTTCGACGCGCCGCAGGGCCGTCAGCTGGTGCTGTCGCCGGATGCGCGCGACGGTTCGCTGAAGGTGTTCCAGGATATGACGCTGTCGCGTTGGGCGCTGAATAAAGGCGAACAGGGTGAGTACCCGATCGCCGCCGGCCGCCGTATTTGGATCCAGGTGGTGCGCGGCAAAGTCTCGGTCAACGGCCAGGCCGCCGGCATCAGCGATGCGTTTGCGGTGTGGGATGAATCGGCGCTGACGATTCAGGCCGACGAAGAGAGCGAAATCCTGCTGTTCGATCTGCCGCCGGTGTGATTAAGCGGTAAATTTCAAGGGCTCACGCTGTGAGCCCTTGAGGTTAACGACAAGCCTGATGACGTTGCCCGCCTGAAAGCCGGCAGCATATTAAAACAAGGAAAATCAATTTATTGATTTTCGGCTGACAATCACAAAGGGGAGAAACCACGCTTTTTCCCCTTTGTCACCGTATGAAGGGCTCACGCTGTGAGCCTTTTTGCGTTGGCCGTCGCATAACCGACAATATCGGCCCGCCGTTTTTTTTGCTAAAATGACTGCCCATTCACGGTTAGTCAGTTCATTGATAATGAAGAAAAAACGGCCGGTACTCCAGGATGTGGCGGACAAGGTGGGCGTGACCAAGATGACGGTGAGCCGTTATCTGCGCAATCCCGACCAGGTTTCTGCCGCCCTGCAGCAAAAAATCGCCGTCGCGCTGGATGAGCTGGGCTACATCCCCAACCGCGCGCCGGACATCCTCTCCAACGCCACCAGCCGGGCGATTGGCGTGCTGTTGCCGTCGCTGACCAACCAGGTGTTCGCCGAAGTGCTGCGCGGCATCGAAAGCGTCACCGACGCGCACAACTACCAGACTATGCTGGCGCACTATGGCTACCTGCCGGAGCGTGAAGAAGAGCGTCTGACCTCGCTGCTTTCTTACAATATCGACGGCCTGATCCTGTCTGAGCGCCATCACACGGCGCGCACCCTGAAAATGATCGAGGTGGCGGGCATTCCGGTGGTGGAGCTGATGGACTGCGTCTCGCCGTGCATCGATCTGGCGGTGGGCTTCAACAACTTCGAGGCGGCGCGCCAGATGACCCAGCAGATCATCGCGCACGGCCACCGTCACGTGGTCTATTTCGGTGCCCGTCAGGATGAACGTACCCTCATCAAGCAGCAGGGGTATGAGCAGGCGATGCGCGAATCCGGCCTGGAGCCTTACAGCATCATGACCGCGCGTTCTTCCTCCTATTCCGCCGGCGGCGAGCTGCTGCGCCTGGCGCAGCGCGACTATCCGCAGATCGACAGTATCTTCTGCACCAACGATGACCTGGCGATCGGCGCGGCCTTCGAGTGCCAGCGGCAGGGGCTGTCGATCCCGCAGGACATGGCGATCGCCGGTTTCCACGGCCATGATATCGGCCAGGTGATGGTGCCTAAGCTGGCCAGCGTGCTGACGCCGCGCGAACGCATGGGGCAGATCGGTGCCGAGCGTTTGCTGGCCCGGCTGCGCGGCGAAACGGTGTGCCCGCGCATGGTGGACGTCGGTTTCACCGTGATCCCCGGCGGCAGTATCTGAGCCATTTTAACGTTCTGTTTTAACACCCTTTCTTTTTGCAGCGCGCCCTGAGGCGCGCGGGTTATCCCGCCTGTAAGCCCGCCGGTCGTTGCCGGCATAAGTTTGATCTCTGTCCCAGAACGCGAATTTTAGCCGCTTACCCGGTTCCGGCGCTCATGTTGTTACCGGTATCATGATACCGGTAACAACGAGCGTGCGGTCATCTTGCTGCAAGACTGAACCTCTGAATCAACAACACCTACAGCTCTTCTTAAACACCGGGAAAGAGCCTAAAAATAAAACAACCGCACGCTTTACGCCTATCGTAAAGAGAGTCGCGATAAAAGGTTGGAGAAAAATTATGCCATTAGTGATTGTTGCAGGCGGCGTAGCGCTGCTGCTGCTGCTGATGATCCGCTTCAAGCTGAACGGCTTTATCTCTCTGGTGCTGGTTGCTCTGGCGGTCGGGATCGCACAGGGTATGCCGGTCGATAAGGTCATCGGCTCCATCAAGGCCGGCGTGGGCGGCACGTTGGGCAGCCTGGCGCTGATCATGGGCTTCGGCGCCATGCTCGGCAAACTGCTGGCGGACTGCGGCGGCGCACAGCGCATCGCCACCACGCTGATCGACAAGTTCGGCAGAAAACATATTCAATGGGCGGTGGTGCTGACCGGCTTCACCGTCGGCTTCGCGCTGTTCTATGAAGTGGGCTTCGTGCTGCTGCTGCCGCTGGTGTTCACCATCGCCGCCTCCGCGCGCATCCCGCTGCTGTACGTCGGCGTGCCGATGGCCGCCGCGCTGTCGGTGACCCACGGCTTCCTGCCGCCGCACCCGGGCCCGACGGCCATCGCCACCATCTTCCATGCCGACATGGGTAAAACCCTGTTGTACGGCACGCTGCTGGCGATCCCGACGGTGATCCTGGCCGGCCCGGTTTATGCCCGCTTCCTGAAAGGCATCGACAAGCCGGTGCCGGAAGGCCTGTACAACCCGAAAACCTTTACCGAAGCAGAGATGCCGAGCTTTGGCGTCAGCGTCGCCACGTCGCTGGTGCCGGTGATCCTGATGGCGCTGCGCGCGGTGGCTGAAATGGTGTTGCCGAAGGGCCACAGCCTGCTGCGCTTCGCCGAGTTCTTCGGCGACCCGGTGATGGCGACCCTGATCGCCGTGCTGATCGCTATCTTCACCTTCGGCCTGAACCGCGGCCGCACCATGGATGAAGTGATGGGCACCATCACCGACTCGATTAAAATCATCGCCATGATGCTGTTGATCATCGGCGGCGGCGGCGCCTTCAAACAGGTGCTGGTGGACAGCGGCGTCGAGCAGTACATCGCCGGCCTGATGGAAGGCAGCAACGTTTCGCCGATCCTGATGGCCTGGTCGATCGCCGCCGCGCTGCGTCTGGCGCTGGGTTCCGCCACCGTGGCGGCGATCACCGCCGGCGGCATCGTCGCCCCGCTGATCGCCACCACCGGCGTCAGCCCTGAGCTGATGGTGATTGCGGTCGGTTCCGGCAGCGTTATCTTCTCGCACGTTAACGATCCGGGCTTCTGGCTGTTCAAGGAGTACTTCAACCTGAGCATCATGGAAACCATCAAATCCTGGTCGGTGCTGGAAACCATCATCTCGGTGTGCGGCCTGGTGGGCTGCCTGCTGCTGGCGACGGTCGTATAATCGTTATCCGACGCCCTGCGGGGCGTCGGCGTTCCAGAGTATCTTTATCAGTTGGGACGCATTTGGCGCGCTCGCGCCAGTTCCCATAAGGGCATGACACAATGAGTAATCCGCAGAATCACGTATTTATCCTGATGGGGGTGTCCGGCAGCGGTAAATCCGCCGTGGCCAGCGCCGTCGCCCGGGAAGCCGATGCCGCCATGCTGGACGGCGATTACCTGCACCCGCGCGCCAACATCAACAAAATGGCCGCCGGGCATGCGCTGGACGACAACGATCGCGCTCCGTGGCTGGCTGCGCTCAACGACGCCATCTTCGCCATGCAACGCACCAATCCGGTGTCGCTGCTGGTGTGTTCGGCGCTGAAAAAAAGCTATCGCGACCGCCTGCGCGAAGGCAATCGCAACCTGCATTTCCTCTACCTGAAAGGGGATAAAACGGTGATTGAGGAGCGCCTGAAGCAGCGCAAAGGCCACTTCTTCAAACCGCAGATGCTGGTTTCGCAGTTCGCCACGCTGGAAGAGCCGGGCGAGCAGGAGCCGGATGTGCAGGCGATCGACATCAACCAGCCGCTGGACGGCGTGGTCGCCGACACGCTCGCCTGCATCAACCGCATCACCGCCCGCTAAGCGCGGGCCGTCGTCGGCGCCGTCAGGCGCCTACAGCTTCATATAAGCCCGCACGCCGTCCAGGAACATCTGGGTCGACAGCATCACCAGAATCAGCCCCATCAACCGCTCCAGCGCGCTGACGCCTTTGCTGCCCAGCAGGCGCAGGAACAGGTTCGACATCAGCAAAATGGCTGCGGAGAGGCCCCAGGCGATCAACAGCGCCGCCACCAGATGGGGCAGCTGGTGCGGATACTGGTGCGACAGCAGCATCAGCGCTGCCAGAATCGACGGCCCGGCCACCAGCGGGATCGCCAGCGGCACCAGGAAGGGCTCTTCGCCGGCGGACAGCCCCGAACTGTTGCCCTCCTGAGACGGGAAAATCATCTTGATGGCGATCAGAAACAGGATGATGCCGCCGGAAATGGAGACGGTTTCGGTACGCAGGTTGAGGAACGCCAGAATTTTCTCGCCGGCGAACAGGAAAATCAGCATCAGCAGCAGGGCGATCAGCAGCTCGCGGATCAGCACCACCCGGCGCCTGCGCGGCTCCAGGTGCTTGAGCACCGACATGAAAATCGGCAGATTGCCCAGCGGGTCCATAATTAAAAACAGCAATACCGTAGCGGAAATCATCTCTGTCATGGTGACCTCGTGATCGGGAAAACGCCTCGGCCTTTCCGGCCGCGTCCTTGCCTATAAGAAGGATTGCTGAGAAATCCTCAGCCATCGAATAAATTCACTTTGCGCCCGCGCCGACATTTTGTAAGGTGAGGAGATATTGCACACAACTCGTTATCACCTACATAGCCCTTATCCGGGCGGGAAACAGATATTATGAAAAACGTTGGTTTCATCGGTTGGCGCGGAATGGTCGGCTCGGTTCTCATGCAACGCATGACGGAAGAGCGCGATTTCGACGCCATTCGCCCGGTCTTTTTCTCCACCTCGCAGCACGGTTCTGCCGCGCCGGCCTTCGGCGGCCAGCAGGGCACGCTGCAGGATGCGTATGACATCGACGCGCTGAGCGCGCTCGATATCATTATTACCTGTCAGGGCGGCGATTATACCAACGAAGTGTATCCTAAGCTGCGCGCCAGCGGTTGGCAGGGTTATTGGATCGACGCGGCCTCTTCGCTGCGCATGCAGGACGATGCCATCATCATCCTGGATCCGGTCAACCACGCGGTGATTCAGCAGGGCCTGGACAAAGGCATCAAAACCTTCGTCGGCGGCAACTGCACCGTCAGCCTGATGCTGATGTCGCTCGGCGGTCTGTTCGCCAACGATCTGGTGGAGTGGGCGTCGGTCGCCACCTACCAGGCGGCCTCCGGCGGCGGCGCGCGCCACATGCGCGAACTGCTGACCCAAATGGGCATGCTGCACGCCGACGTGGCGAAGGAACTGCAGGACCCGGCCTCCGCCATTCTGGATATCGAGCGCAAGGTGACCGAGGCCACCCGCAGCGGCAAACTGCCGACCGATAACTTCGGCGTGCCGTTGGCCGGCAGCCTGATCCCGTGGATCGACAAGCAGCTCGACAACGGCCAGAGCCGTGAAGAGTGGAAAGGTCAGGCGGAAACTAACAAGATTCTGAACACCGGCAGCGTGATCCCGGTCGATGGTCTGTGCGTGCGCGTTGGCGCGCTGCGCTGCCATAGCCAGGCGTTCACCCTGAAGCTGAAAAAAGACGTGTCGCTGCCGGAAATCGAGCAGATGCTGGCGACGCACAATGACTGGGTGCGCGTGATCCCGAACGACCGCGAGCTGACCATGCGCGAACTGACGCCGGCGGCGGTGACCGGTACGCTGAATACGCCGGTCGGCCGTCTGCGCAAGCTGAATATGGGGCCGGAGTACCTGTCGGCGTTCACCGTGGGCGACCAGCTGCTGTGGGGCGCGGCCGAGCCGCTGCGCCGCATGCTGCGCATCCTGCTGTAAACCCGCACTTCCTGGGGGCTGGCTGATTTCAGCCCCCTAAAGCCTCGTTTTCCGCTTTTTTGTTCGCCGCGCACCGCGCCGGGCAACGTCACCGCAAGCCTCGTTTCACCGTGCTCCACCCCGCATATCTCCTCGTCGGCCGCCGCATGCAGAAGCCGCCGGGCTGGCAGTTTTCTTAATGAAGAATTTTCCTGAGCAATGCTGAGCAGTTTTTAACAGACATTGGCTATGCTTAACGCATGGGCGAACAATTTTTCACCATGACTGAAATATTTCAAAAAATAAGCATAAAGAGCGAAATTCAGGTCGGCAGAGTAAAGATTGGTCAATAACCGACCGCAATCACGCTTTAGAGTCCGAATGCATTGCATGATGACCAAAACGGCCAAGGAATAACCAACAAGCCGTGCTTAGATCATGCTGTTAATCTAAGGAAGAAGACTATGCCTGTACTTCCCGATCGTGACGTGATTGATCAGATCATCTCCGGCCATTACGCCGATCCCTTTGCTCTGCTTGGCATGCATGCGACCGATAACGGTCTGCAGGTGCGTGCGCTGCTGCCGGACGCCACCGAGGTTTGGCTGATTGAGCAGCAAACAGGCCGGCGGTTGGCGCAGCTGAACTGCGACGATCCGCGCGGCTTCTTCAGCGCCGTGGTGCCGCGGCGCAAAAATCCTTTCCGCTATCAGCTGCAGGTCAGCTGGCGCGATCACCAACAGACTGTCGACGATCCCTACCGGTTCGGCCCGCTGCTGCAGGACATCGACAGCTGGCTGCTGGCCGAGGGCACGCACCTGCGCCCCTATGAACGCCTGGGGGCTCACCTCACCACGCTGGATGGCGTCGACGGCGTCAGCTTTGCCGTTTGGGCGCCTAACGCCCAGCGCGTCTCGGTGGTGGGGGAGTTCAACTTCTGGGACGGCCGCCGCCATCCGATGCGTCTGCGGCGTGAAAACGGCATCTGGGAGCTGTTCCTGCCCGGCGTGCGGGCCGGCCAGCTGTACAAATATGAAATCGTCGATTGCTACGGCAATACCCAGCTGAAAGCCGATCCTTACGCCTTCGAGGCGCAGATGCGCCCGGACACCGCCTCGCTGGTGGCGCCGCTGCCGGAGGTGGTGCCGTCGACGCAGGCGCGCCGCCGCGCCAACGATTTTGACCAGCCGATCGCTATCTACGAGGTGCATCTCGGCTCATGGCGTCGTCACACCGACAACCACTTCTGGCTCAGCTACGGCGAGCTGGCGGTGCAGCTTATCGACTATGTGAAGGACATGGGATTCACCCATATCGAGCTGCTGCCGATCAACGAGCACCCGTTCGACGGCAGTTGGGGCTATCAACCGCTGGGGCTGTATGCGCCGACCCGGCGCTTCGGCACGCCGGCCGATTTCAGGGCGTTCGTGGCGGCGGCGCATGAGGCGGGCATCAACGTGATCCTCGACTGGGTGCCGGGGCACTTCCCGAGCGACGCCTATGGCCTGGCGAACTTCGACGGCACGGCGCTGTACGAATACGCCGATCCGCGCGAGGGCTTCCATCAGGACTGGAATACGCTGATCTACAACTACGGCCGCCACGAGGTGCGCAACTACCTGGCGGGCAACGCGCTGTATTGGCTGGAGCGCTTCGGCATCGACGCGCTGCGGGTCGATGCGGTGGCGTCGATGATCTATCGCGACTACAGCCGCGCCGACGGCGAGTGGGTGCCGAATTACTACGGCGGCAACGAGAACCTGGAGGCGATCGCCTTCCTGCGTTATACCAACCAGACTATCGGCCAGGCGCAGCCGGGCGCGGTGACGTTGGCGGAGGAGTCCACCGACTACCCCGGCGTCACCCTGCCGCCGGACGCCAACGGTCTGGGGTTCCACTACAAATGGAACCTCGGCTGGATGCACGACACGCTCAATTACATGAAGTGCGATCCGGTGCACCGTAAGTATCACCACAACCAGATGACCTTCGGCATGCTGTATGCCTATACCGAGAACTTCGTGCTGCCGATCTCGCACGATGAAGTGGTGCACGGCAAAAAATCGATCCTCGACCGCATGCCGGGCGACGCCTGGCAAAAGTTCGCCAACCTGCGCGCCTACTACGGGTTTATGTGGGCGCATCCGGGCAAAAAGCTGCTGTTTATGGGCTGCGAGTTTGCGCAGGGGCGCGAGTGGAATTTCGATACCAGCCTCGATTGGCATTTGCTGGAAGGGCTGGATAACTGGCACAACGGCGTGCAGCGGCTGGTGCGCGATCTGAACCACTGCTACCGGCAGCAGGCGCCGCTGTATGAGCGTGACTATCGCCCGGACGGCTTCGAGTGGCTGGTGGTCGACGATCACGACAACTCGGTGTTCGCGTTCGCGCGCTACGATTCGCAGGGCAATGAGCTGATCGCCATCAGCAACTTTACCCCGGTGCCGCGCTACCGCTACCGCATCGGCCTCTCCCGCGCCGGCGACTATCGCGAGATCCTCAATACCGATTCGCACCACTATCACGGCAGCAACGCCGGCAATCAGGGGCGGGTCTCTTCCGAAGCGGTCGGCAGCCACGGCCGCGACTTTTCCATCTGCGTGACGCTGCCGCCGCTGGCGACCATTTATCTGCTGCGGGAGGCGCCATGACGGAGCTGACGGCCGGCCTCGCCGCACCGCTGGGCGCGCATTACGACGGCGAAGGCATCAATTTTACCCTGTACTCGGCGCACGCCGAGCGGGTGGAGCTGTGCCTGTTCGACGGCCAGCAGCGTGAGGTGCGCCTGCCGCTACCGGCGCGCAGCGGCGATATCTGGCATGGCTATTTGCCGGGCGGCAAGCCGGGACAACGTTACGGTTACCGGGTCTACGGCCCGTTCGACCCGGCGAACGGACAGCGGTTCAACCCCAACAAGCTGGCGCTCGATCCGGCCGCGCGCGCGGTGGAAGGGCCGGTGGCGGACCACCCGCACCTGCACGGCGGTTACGATCGGCCGGATCCGCACGACAGCGCCGAGCTGATGCCGAAATGCGTGGTGGTGGACCAATGCTACGACTGGCAGGACGATCGCCCGCCCGCCACGCCCTGGGGGCAGACGGTGATTTACGAAGCGCACGTACGCGGTCTGACGCTGCTGCACCCGAAGATCCCGCCGGCGCTGCGCGGCAGCTTCGCCGCGCTGGGGCACCCGGTGATGATCGCCCACTTCAAACGCCTCGGCATCACCGCGCTGGAACTGCTGCCGGTGCAGCAACATACCTCCGAACCGCGTCTGCAGCGGCTGGGGCTGATCAACTACTGGGGCTATAACGTGCTGGCGCCCTATGCGCCGGACAACCGCTACGCCAGCCTGAGCACCGACGGCACGCCGCTGAACGAATTTCGCGATGCGGTCAAGGCGCTGCATCAAGCCGGCATCGAGGTGATCCTCGACGTGGTGTTCAACCACAGCGCCGAGCTGGATATGGACGGGCCGATGCTGTCGCTGAGCGGCATCGACAACCAGAGCTACTACTGGCTGACGCCGGAAGGGGACTACGTCAACGACACCGGCTGCGGCAATACCCTGCGGCTCGATCAGCCGCAGGGCGTGGCCTGGGTGATGGACTGCCTGCATTTTTGGGTGCGGGAGTGCCACGTCGACGGCTTCCGCTTCGATCTGGGCAGCGTGCTCGGCCGCACGCCGGGGTTCGATCGCGATGCGCCGCTGTTCCAGGCGATGCTGGCGGACGATGTGCTGTCGCGCTGCAAGCTGATAGCCGAACCCTGGGACGTTGGCCCCGGCGGCTATCAGGTGGGGGCGTTTCCCGGCCGCTTCGCCGAATGGAACGACCATTACCGCGACGACATGCGCCGTTTCTGGCTGCAGAGCGGCGTGTCGCTCGGCCAGTTCGCCCGGCGTTTTGCCGCCTCCAGCGATGTGTACAACCAGCGCGGGCGAGCGCCTTACGCCACCGTCAACATGCTGACCGCCCATGACGGTTTTACCCTGCAGGACGTGGTCAGCTTCAACGAGAAACACAATCAGCCGAACGGCGAAGGCAACCGCGACGGCAGCGATCGTAATTTCAGCAACAACCACGGCGTGGAAGGCCTGGTCGCCGACGACGCCATTGTGCAACGCCGCAGGGCCAGCCAGCGGGCGATGCTCGCCACGCTGTTGCTGTCCCAGGGAACGCCGATGCTGCTGGCCGGCGATGAACAGGGACACAGCCAGCAGGGGAACAACAACGCCTATTGTCAGGACAACGCCACCACCTGGCTCGACTGGTCCACGGCGGATGACGCGCTGACCGATTACGTCGCGGCGCTGATCGCGCTGCGCCGCCGGATCCCCGCGTTGCAACAGGACCGCTGGTGGCAGCAGGACGACGGCAGCGTGCAGTGGCTGAACGCACAAGGGCAGGCGCTCGACGCGCAGCAGTGGGAGCAAGGCGATCTGCTCATGCAGATCCTGCTGTCGCAGCGCTGGCTGCTGCTGGTCAACGCCACGCCGCAAACGGTGGAGATGAGGTTGCCGGAAGGCGATTGGCAGGTTGTCGCTCCGTTCACTCAGGAAGACTCACGGGCGGTGTTACCCGCCTGGCACCAGGACGCGCGCTCGCTTTGCGTTCTGGTACGGAAATAATAAAAGGAGTCCGCTATGGTTAGGTTTGAAAATAAAGACCCCCTGATGTTGGCGCGCCAGCTGCCGATTAAATCCGTAGCGCTGATCCTGGCCGGCGGCCGCGGCTCGCGCCTGAAAGATTTGACCTCCACCCGCGCCAAGCCCGCCGTCCACTTTGGCGGCAAATTCCGCATCATCGATTTCGCCCTGTCGAACTGCCTGAACTCCGGCATCCGCCGCATCGGCGTGATCACCCAATACCAGTCGCACACGCTGGTGCAGCACATTCAGCGCGGCTGGTCGTTCCTCAACGAAGAGATGAACGAGTTCGTCGACCTGCTGCCGGCCCAGCAACGCCTCAGCACCGAACATTGGTACAAAGGCACCGCCGACGCGGTCTACCAGAATCTGGACATCATCCGCCGCTATGAGGCCGAATACGTGGTGATCCTGGCGGGCGACCATATCTACAAGATGGATTACTCGCGCATGCTGATCGACCACGTCGAGAAGGGGGCCCAGTGCACCGTGGCCTGCCTGCCGGTGCCGCGCAGCGAAGCCGGCGAATTCGGCGTGATGAAGGTGGATGAAAGCGACCGCATTATCGAGTTCCTGGAGAAACCCGCCGATCCGCCGGCGATGCCGGGCAACCCGGATATGTCGCTGGCCAGCATGGGCATCTATATTTTTAATGCCGCCTACCTGTTCCAGCTGCTGGAAGAGGATATGTCGACCCCCGGTTCCAGCCACGATTTCGGCAAGGATCTGATCCCGAAAATCACCGCGCAACAGGCGGCGTGGGCGCATCCGTTTACCTTGTCCTGCGTGACCTCCAACCCCGATCTGCCGCCGTACTGGCGCGACGTGGGCACGCTGGACGCCTACTGGCGCGCCAACCTCGATCTGGCGTCGGTAACGCCGGAGCTGGACATGTACGACCGCGCCTGGCCGATCCGCACCCACATGGAGCCGCTGCCGCCGGCCAAGTTCGTGCAGGATCGCTCCGGCAGCCACGGCATGACCATGAACTCGCTGGTGTCCGGCGGTTGCATCGTGTCCGGGTCGGTGGTGGTGCATTCGGTGCTGTTCCCGCGCGTGCGAGTGAACTCGTTCTGTACCATCGACTCTACCGTATTGTTGCCGGACGTGAACGTCGGCCGTTCCTGCCGCCTGCGGCGCTGCATCATCGACCGCGCCTGCCACATTCCGGAGGGCATGGTGATCGGGGAAAACGCCGATGAGGACAGCAAGCGCTTTTATCGCTCGGAAGGCGGCATCGTGCTGGTGACGCGCGAAATGTTGTCAAAATTGTGAGTTAACGTGGGCGGCAGAACGATAGCCTGCCGCCTGATGAACGGTTCGATGGCTTGCGCAACGCGGCAAACATAACAGCGGCAAGCCTGCTTTATTTCTTATCCAGAGGCCTTCGGCCGACTTTCAGGAGTGATAATGCAGGTCTTACACGTATGTTCTGAAATGTTCCCCCTGCTGAAAACGGGCGGACTCGCAGACGTGGTTGGCGCACTGCCGGCGGCGCAAATCGCCGAAGGCGCCGATGTTCGGGTGCTATTGCCCGCTTTCCCTGACGTACGCAACGGCATTCCGGACACCGTGCTGGTGGCGGAAATCGACTCGTTCGCCGGCCGGGTGGGCCTGCGTTACGGCACCTACCATGGCGTGGGCATCTATCTCATCGACGCCCCCTGGCTGTATGACCGGCCGGGCAGCCCGTACCACGACCAATCCATGTACGCCTACCCCGACAACCATCGCCGCTTTGCGCTGCTGGGCTGGATGGCCTGCGAGCTGGCCAAGGGGCTGGATCGCTACTGGCGCCCGCAGCTGGTGCACGCCCACGACTGGCACGCCGGCCTGAGCTGCGCCTATCTGGCCGCCAACGGCCACCCGGCGCGCTCGGTGTTCACGGTGCACAACCTGGCCTATCAGGGGCTGTTCTCCGCCCATCATGTGACCGAGCTGTGGCTGCCGGCGTCGTTTTACGACGTTTATGGCCTGGAGTTCTACGGCCAGATGTCGTTCCTCAAGGCCGGGCTGTTTTATGCCGACCACGTGACCGCCGTCAGCCCGACCTATGCGCGCGAGATCACCCGGCCGGAGTTCGGCTATGGCATGGAGGGGCTGCTGCAGGAACGGCAGCGGCAGGGCCGGCTGAGCGGCATCCTCAACGGGGTGGACGACAAGATTTGGGATCCGGCCCACGACCCGCGGCTGAGTACCCGCTACGACGCCGACGATCTGAAAAGTAAGGTCAAAAACAAGCTGCATCTGCAAAAGGCCATGGGGCTGAAGGTGGACGAATCGCTGCCGGTGTTCGCGGTAGTGAGCCGCTTGACCAGCCAAAAAGGTCTGGACCTGGTGCTGCAGGCGTTGCCTGAGCTGCTGGCGCAGGGCGGGCAGCTGGCGCTGCTGGGCGCCGGCGACGCGGTGCTGCAACAGGCGTTTCTGGCCGCCGCCGCCGACTATCCCGAGCAGGTTGGGGTGCAGATCGGCTATCACGAGTCCTTCTCCCACCGCATCATCGGCGGCGCCGACGTGATTCTGGTGCCGAGCCGCTTCGAGCCCTGCGGCCTGACGCAGCTCTACGGCCTGAAATACGGCACGCTGCCGCTGGTGCGGCGCACCGGCGGGCTGGCGGACACGGTGGTGGACTGCGCGCTGGAAAATCTGGCCGACGGCACTGCCAGCGGCTTCGTGTTCGACGATTGCGATGCCGTCGCGCTGGGCAACGCCATCCGCCGCGCCATGGTGCTGTGGAGCCGGCCGAAACACTGGCGCCACGTTCAGCGCCACGCCATGAGCGTGGACTTCGGCTGGCCGGTGGCGGCGAAAGAGTATCTGTCGCTTTATCAACGTTTGTAGCCCGCGTTTCGCGTCTTGGGTTGGCGCGCGGCGGGCAGCCGTTTGGGTTGATTGTCGGGGCGCGGCATACCGCGTCCATGTTCAGCGGGGCCAGCTATTCCGCGGCGAATGGCTGGGCTCCCTAAAAGGGATCAAAAAGCCATGACTTCACCGTTTAGTTACACCTCACCTACGGTCAGTGTGGAAGCGCTGAAACACTCCATCGCCTATAAGCTGATGTTTATCGTCGGCAAGGATCCGGCCATCGCCAACCGGCACGACTGGCTGAACGCCGTGCTGTTCGCGGTGCGCGATCGCATGGTTGAACGCTGGCTGCGCTCCAACCGCGCCCAGCTGTCGCAGGACGTGCGGCAGGTGTATTACCTGTCGATGGAGTTCCTGATCGGCCGCACCCTGTCGAACGCGCTGCTGTCGATGGGCATCTATCAGGACATCGACAACGCGCTGAACGAAATGGGGTTGAGCCTGGGTGAACTGCTGGAAGAAGAGAACGACCCTGGCCTTGGCAACGGCGGTCTGGGGCGCCTCGCGGCCTGCTTCCTCGATTCGCTGGCGACGCTGGCGCTGCCGGGGCGCGGCTACGGCATTCGCTACGAGTACGGCATGTTCAAGCAAAACATCGTCAACGGCCAGCAGATGGAATCGCCGGACTATTGGCTGGAGTACGGCAATCCGTGGGAGTTTCCGCGCCACAACACCCGCTACAAGGTGCGCTTCGGCGGCCGCGTGCAGCAGGAGGGCGCCAAGGCGCGCTGGCTGGAAACCGAAGAGATCGTGGCCATCGCCTACGATCAGGTGATCCCCGGTTTCGACACCGACGCCACCAACACCCTGCGGCTGTGGAGCGCGCAGGCCAGTAACGAGATCAACCTCGGCAAGTTCAACCAGGGCGATTATTTCGCCGCGGTGGAGGATAAAAACCACTCGGAGAACGTGTCGCGCGTGCTGTATCCGGACGACTCGACCTCCTCCGGGCGCGAGCTGCGGTTGCGGCAGGAGTATTTCCTGGTGTCGGCCACGGTGCAGGACATCCTCAACCGCCATTGGCTGATGCACAAAACCTTCGACAACCTGGCGGACAAGATCGCCATTCACCTTAACGACACTCACCCGGTGCTGTCGATTCCCGAACTGATGCACCGGCTGATCGACGAGCACAAATTCAAGTGGCTCGACGCCTGGGAAGTGGTGGAGCAGGTGTTTTCCTACACCAACCACACGCTGATGAGCGAGGCGCTGGAAACCTGGCCGTTGGACATGATAGGGCGCATCTTGCCGCGCCATCTGCAGCTGATTTTCGAAATCAACGATCACTTCCTCAAGATGGTGCAGGAAGTGGCGCCGGGCGACAACGACCTGCTGGCGCGGGTCTCGATCATCGATGAAACCAACGGCCGCCGGGTGCGCATGGCGTGGCTGGCAGTGGTGGCCAGCCACAAGGTCAACGGCGTTTCTGCCCTGCATTCCGAGCTGATGGTGCAGTCGCTGTTCGCCGACTTCGCCCGGCTGTTCCCCAATCGTTTCTGCAACAAAACCAACGGGGTGACGCCGCGCCGTTGGCTGGCGCTGGCCAACCCGCCGCTGGCGGCGGTGCTGGACGACTGCATCGGGCAAACCTGGCGCACCGATCTCAGCCAGCTGAGCGAGATCAAAGCCAACGTCGATTACCCGAGTTTCCTGCAGGCGGTGCAGCGCGCCAAGCGGCAGAACAAGGAGCGATTGGCGCTGTACATCGCCAAAACGCTCAACGTGGTGGTCAACCCGGATGCGCTGTTCGACGTGCAGATCAAGCGCATCCACGAGTACAAACGGCAGCTGCTCAACGTGTTGCACGTCATCACGCTGTATAACCGCCTGCTGGACGATCCGGAGATCGAGCGTGTGCCGCGGGTGGTGATCTTCGCCGGCAAGGCGGCCTCGGCCTACTATGCCGCCAAGCAGATCATCCGCTTGATCAACGACGTGGCCAAAGTGATCAACGACGATCCGCGCGTGCATACCCAACTGAAGGTGGTGTTCATTCCGAACTACGGCGTCAGCCTGGCGCAGATCATTATCCCGGCGGCGGATCTGTCGGAACAGATCTCGCTGGCGGGCACCGAAGCCTCAGGCACCAGCAACATGAAGTTTGCGCTGAACGGCGCGCTGACCATCGGTACGCTGGACGGCGCCAACGTCGAGATGCGCGAGCACGTGGGGGAGGAGAACATCTTTATCTTCGGCAATACCGCCGAACAGGTGGAGGAACTGCGCCGCAACGGTTACAACCCGCATCAATACTACGAGCAGGATCCCGAGCTGCATCAGGCGCTGACGCAGATCGCCACCGGCGTGTTCAGCCCGGACGAACCGAAGCGCTACAGCAACCTGTTCGACTCGTTGGTGAACCTGGGGGATCACTACCAGCTGCTGGCGGATTATCGCAGCTACGTGGATACGCAGGACAAGGTGGACGAGGTGTATCTCAATCAGGACGAGTGGACGCGGCGCGCGGTGCTGAATATCGCCAACATGGGCTACTTCTCCTCCGATCGCACCATCCAGGAATACGCGGACGAAATCTGGCACATTCAGCCGGTGAAACTGTAAGACGGAAGAGAAAGCGCAAAGAAAAGGGCCGGATAACCGGCCCTTTTTTCGTTACGCTGCGGCTCAGGAAGCCAGAGACAGCGCTTTCGTTTTCGCGTGTTCCGCCAGCCAGGCTTTCACCCGCGCCTGCTGCGCGTCGTCCAGCCACATACCCAGCTTGGTGCGGCGCCAGATGGCGTCGTCCAGCTCTACGACCCACTCTTTGTCGGTCAGGTAGCGCAGTTCGGCTTCATACAGACCGTGGCCGAAGTCTTCGCCCAGATCGCCGAGGCCGTTGGCGCCGGCCAGGATCAGCTCGCTCTGGCTGCCGTAGGTGCGGGCATAGCGGCGCGCCAGGGCTTCCGGCAGCCAGCCGTGTGCACGGCGCAGTTTGGCCGCGTAGCCGTCGCGATCGCCGCCGATGTCACCGCCTGGCAGCGTGGCGTTTTTGGTCCACGCCGGGCCGCAGCCTGGGTAGTAGTGGGCCAGTTTTTCCATCGCGTGCTCGGCCAGCTTGCGGTAGGTGGTCAACTTGCCGCCGAAGACCGACAGCAGCGGCGCCTTGCCTTGCTCGTCGTGCACGTCCAGCGTGTAATCGCGGGTGATCGCCTGCGGCGAATCGGATTCGTCGTCGCACAGCGGACGCACGCCGGAGTATGTCCAGACGATGTCGTCGCGGCCCAGCTGCTTCTTGAAGTGATCGTTGTACACTTTCAGCAGATAAGCGATTTCGTTCTCGTCGATCTTCACGTCCTTCGGATCGCCTTTGTACTCCACGTCGGTGGTGCCGATGATGGAGAACTCGTCATTCCACGGGATCACGAACACGATGCGGTGGTCTTCGTTCTGCAGAATGTAAGACTGCGGCTGATCGTGCACGCGTGGCACCACGATGTGGCTGCCTTTGATCAGGCGGATGCCGTAAGGCGATTTCAGCTTCAGGCCGTCGTCGAAGAAGTTTTTCACCCACGGGCCGGTGGCGTTCACCAGGCCTTTGGCGCGCCAGGTGAAGGTTTTGCCGCTGTCGATATCGACCGCTTCCACCATCCACAGGCCGTTTTCACGCCATGCGCGGGTCACTTTGGTGCGGGTGCGCACTTCGCCGCCGCGTTTTTCCACTTCCTGCGCGTTCAGCACCACCAGGCGAGCATCGTCGACCCAGCAGTCGGAATATTCGAAACCGCGCTTCAGTTCAGGCTTCAGCACCGACTCTGGTCCAAAGCGCAAGCCCTTGCTGCCCGGCAGGCTGGTGCGTTTGCCCAGGTGATCGTACAGGAACAGGCCGATACGGATCATCCAGGCCGGACGCAGGTGCGGCTGGTGCGGCAGGCGGAAACGCATCGGGAACGCGATGTGCGGCGCCAGCTTCAGCAGCACTTCACGCTCGGCCAGCGCTTCGCTCACCAGACGGAATTCGTAGTGTTCCAGGTAGCGCAGGCCACCGTGGATCAGTTTGGAACTGGCGGAAGACGTAGCACAGGCCAAGTCTTGCGCTTCCAGTAGCAGTACCGACAGCCCGCGCCCGGCAGCATCCGCCGCGATGCCGGCACCGTTGATGCCGCCACCGATAACGATCAAGTCTTTGGTTTCCACGTCATCTTCCTCCAGATGTTCGAAATAGCTCTTTCATGTTCGTTTTCGCTCATGATTGTAATCAAAAACCAACAAGCAAGCCAAGACTTAACCAAACAAAAACATTTAGGCGTGATAGAGGTAACAGTTTGGTGATGATAGTCACATAAATGATGTGGATATGGCGCGAGCGCGCAAACGGCTGTCGATGAAGAGGGGCGGGGGGTAGGAAACGGGGCGGCGGCGCGCCCCGCAGGTTAACAGCGGATCAGCACAGCTCCAGCTGCACGTCGTACTGCTCGATGATTTTCATCACGCTCGGCGGCGGCAGCTGGTCGGTAAACAGGTAGTCGATCAGATTCATGTTACCCAGGTTGACCATGGCGTTGCGGCCGAATTTGGAGTGGTCGGTGACCAGCATCACGCAGCGGGAATTTTCGATAATCGCGCGTTTGGTGCGCACTTCGTGATAGTCGAATTCGAGCAGCGAGCCGTCCATATCGATGCCGCTGATGCCGAGAATGCCGTAATCGAGGCGGAATTGGGAGATGAAGTCCAGGGTGGCTTCGCCCATGATGCCGCCGTCGCGGGTGCGCACTTCGCCGCCGGCCAGGATCAGGCGGAAGTCTTCCTTGGCGGTCAGCAGGGTGGCGACGTTGAGGTTGTTGGTGACCACGCGCAGGTTCTTGTGGTTCATCAGCGCATGGGCCACCGCTTCCGGCGTGGTGCCGATATCGATGAACAGCGTGGCGCCGTCCGGGATCTGGCTGGCGACGCGCTGCGCGATGCGGGCTTTCTCTTCCGACCACATCACCTTGCGATCGTTATAGGCAGCGTTGACCGAGCTGGAAGGCAGCGCCGCGCCGCCGTGGTGACGCTGGATCTTGTTCTGGTCGGCCAGGTCATTCAAATCGCGGCGAATCGTTTGCGGGCTGACGTCAAAATGTTCCACCAGCTCTTCCGTGCTGACGTAACCCTGCAGGCGCACCAGCTCGATAATTGCGTCATGACGCTGTGTTTGCTTCACGATAATCCCCTAAAACGCCCGCTGTGCCCGCTGGGCACAGCTCCCGGCTGTTATTGTTCGTTGTGTGCGCGATGACGCGTATCCCAAAATGCCATCAATAACCCTAACACTAAACCGGCTACGTGTGCCGCGTTGGCGATCGACATTCCTAAAATATCGAAATATCCGGCTACCAGCCACAGCACCGAGAACACCATCAGCCCGCGCGGCAGCATCAGGCCGCGCTCCGGCGCCCGTTCGCCCGTCAGCCACACATAGCCCATCAGCGCATAGACCACGCCCGACAGCCCGCCGAAGAGCGCGCCGCTGAACAGCGATTGCGCCCAGCCGCTGAAGAAGGCCGACACCACCGCCAGCACGAACAGCTTGCCGGCACCGAGGCGTTTTTCCATCTGGCCGCCGAGATACCACCACCACATCAGGTTAAACAGGATATGCAGCAGGGAGAAATGCAGGAACGCATGGCTGACCCAGCGCCACAGCTGCGTGTATTGGCTGCTGTCCTGCGGCCAGGAGAGCCAGTACATCACGGTGTCGTCGCCCAGCACCTGCATCAGGATGTAGATCGCGATGCACAGCACCATCACGCCGAGCGTCAGCGGCCCGGCCTTGCTGCGCAGGGTGTGCAGGTAGGATTCGCTCTGATAGTGCAGACCGGCGTCGGTATGGCCGGTCTGCCAGCTGGCGGCCTGATAACGGCGGTTGAGCGGATCGACCAGAAACTGCTGCAGCTCGTGTTGCACCTGTTCGAGGTGGCCGTCGTCGACCAGCCAGATTTCCGCCGCCTCGCCGCTGTTGCGCAGCTCAAGCCGGATGCCCTGGGTCGCCATATAGTCGACAAAGGCCAGCGCCAGGCGCGGGTTGGATATGGCGATTACTCTAACCATTGCTCTTCCGTCGTAAGTGAATGATTTTGGCCGCGGCTTGCTCGCCGGCGACCCTGACGGCCGATTATAACGTCGAAATCCTGAGCGCTGGCAAACGGATCTGCGAAAAACCCGCGAAAACGCGCACAAAAATGAAGGGGAAGCCCGCCGACGCACGGCGGGCGGCGGGAATCAGGCAGAGGTTTCCACGTCTTGCGGATACTGGCGGGCCCAGGCCTCGAAGCCGCCGTCGATGCTGTAGACCGCGTCGAACCCCTGGTGCAGCAGGTACTGAGCCGCGCTGCGGCTGCTGTTGCCGTGGTAGCACATCACCATCACCGGCCGCTCGAAGTCATTTTGTTGCATAAAGGCCGACAGGGTGGCGTTGGTGAGGTGAAAGGCGCCCGGCGTATGCCCGGCTTCAAAACTTTGCGGATCGCGGATGTCGACCAGGGCGGCGCTGCCCTCTATCCAGCGGGTGTACGCCTGCTCAACGTTGATCGCTTCGAACTGTTCCATACTGCTGACTGCCTCGTAATTGGGGGACGCCGCTATTGTAACCAACTCTGCGGCGTTTAAGACCAGAGTAAGGTTGTGGTTTTGTCACACCAGCAGCACTTCAACGCCTTGCTGACGCAGTTGCTCAACGATGGCGGGATCGGCGGCCCGGCCAGTGATCACCATGGCAATTTGCTCGGTGCGGCTGAACAGCATGCCGGCGCGTTGGCCGACTTTGCTGCTGTCGACCAGCACCACCAGTTTACCGACATAGTTGAGCATCTTCTGTTCTGCCATCGCGGTCAGCATATCGGTTTTATACAAACCGTCAGCGGTGAGGCCGATACCGCTGGTGAACATCCAGTGCCCGGCGTACAGGGTTGCGTCGCCTTCCTGAGGCGCCAGAGTAATCGACTGGGTTTTGTTGTACTGGCCTCCCATGATCACCACGCTGTCGTGTTCCTGATCGATCAGGTAATTGGCCAGTGGCAGATAATTGGTGATCACCTGAACCGGCTTGCCGCAAATTTCACGGCCCAACAGAAATGCGGTGGAGCCGCAGTTGATCACCACGCTTTCACCCGGCTGACAGAGCTGTGCCGCGGCCGCCGCAATGCGCATTTTTTCATCGAGGTGCTGGGTTTGGTGGATATTGAGCGGCGTCCAGGCCGGGCGCGGAGTTTGCGTGGCTTCGGCGCCGTTGCGTACTTTGCGCAATTTGCCGATTTCATTCAGCTTGTTGATGTCCCGGCGCGCGGTGGCCGGAGAGATGTCAAACGCCGCGATGACGTCCGCCACGGAGATTTGCCCCTTGCGCTGCAAGAGATCGAGAATAGCGTTGTGGCGTTGGGACTCTGTCATGCGGGCTCCGTGGAGAGAAAAAACGTCGTTGCCTTCGATTATATGCGCGCCGTTTGACGATTTGAATCATTGCCGTTCAAAAGCGCGCATCCGTATGCAACACCGATTGATTACAAGAAAGACTTGAAGGGCAGGTCGGGTTCCTGGATGAAACAATCATCGAACCCGCGCGGGTAGTGATATTCCAGATTGTCTTTGTCCTGCGGCCAGATGAACTTGCCGCCAACCTGCCAGATAAACGGTTTGAAACCGTACTTGAGCCGGTCCTTTTTCATATCCCACAACACGCGGATCTCCTGCGGATCTGCCTGGAAATTAGACCAAATATCGTGGTGGAAGGGGATAACGACCTTGGCGTTCAGCGATTCCGCCATGCGCAAGATGTCGGCGCTGGTCATCTTGTCAGTAATGCCGCGCGGGTTCTCGCCGTAGGAACCGAGGGCGACATCGATCTGATGATCGTTGCCGTGCTTGGCGTAATAGTTGGAGTAGTGGGAATCGCCGCTGTGATAAAGGTTGCCGCCCGGCGTTTTGAACAGGTAGTTGACCGCCCGCAGGTCCATGCCGTCCGGCAGAACGCCCGCCGCTTTTTGTTCCACCGGCAATGTGATGAGTGCCGTGCGATCGAAAGCATCCAGCGCATGAATTTCGATGTCTTTGATTTTTATCACGTCGCCAGGTTTGACGGTGATGCAGCGCTCCGGCGGCACGCCCCAGCCGATCCAGATATCTACGCAGCTTTGCGGCCCGATAAACGGGACGGTGGGGGCGCAGTTCTGCAACACTGCCGCCGCGACGTTCACATCGATATGATCGTTGTGATCGTGCGTGGCCAACACGGCGTCGAGCTGGGTAATGGCGAACGGATCGAGCACGAATGGGGTCGTGCGCAGGTTCGGTTGCAGTTTACGCACCCCGGCCATGCGCTGCATTTGGTGGCCGGTTTTCATCAGCGGGTTGCCGTGACTCTGCTTGCCGGTGCCGCACCAGAAATCGACGCACAGGTTGGCGCCTTCTTCAGACTTGAGCCAGATGCCGGTGCAGCCCAGCCACCACATGGCGAAAGTACCGGGCGCGACGTTCTCCTGCTCTATCTCTTCGTTCAGCCAGGTGCCCCATTCGGGAAAGGTGTTCAATATCCAGGACTCGCGGGTGATGTCGTTGACTTTACTCATGGGTCTTTCCTCGTTGGTGGTGATAATAAAATCACAAATAATCATTTAAAGATTTTATGTGATTTGTTTTGATCGAATCTAGCACCGTTTTTTTCAACTGACAACGATCGAAATACACGTAAACGCCGCAGGATTTACGCGCTGCGCCGGCGTTTTCTCTCCTTTTCGTTTGATTAACTGCTATTAAATTCAATAGGTAATAAAGTGTAAGTCGTCTAATTCATTGAATGTTAGTGGAATTGATTTTTAACTTGCGAGGTTGTTCACAAATAATCATTTATGATCTTTTTGTGATTTATTGTGATTGGTATGGTGAAGGCGTTACCTGCATGCCAACCTTTTCGGGAGAGCCGTATGGAAACTCTTTACACCATCTTCACCGTCTTTTTTAACCAGGTGATGACCAATGCACCGCTGCTGTTGGGGCTGGTTACGCTGTTGGGTTACACGTTGCTGCGCAAAAGCGCGGCGGTCATTATCAAAGGCACGATCAAAACCATTATCGGTTTCATGTTATTGCAGGCCGGCTCCGGCATCCTGACCGGCACGTTCAAACCCGTTGTGGCGAAGTTGTCCGAGGTATACGGCATCAACGGGGCGATTTCAGATACCTATGCCTCGATGATGGCCACCATCGAACGTATGGGGGACGCCTATAGTTGGGTCGGCTACGCGGTCTTGTTGGCATTGGCGCTGAACATACTCTACGTGTTGTTGAGGCGCATCACCGGCATCCGCACCATCATGCTCACCGGCCACATCATGTTTCAGCAGGTTGGGTTGATCGCGGTATTTTTCTACATTCTGGGTTACGGCATGTGGACGACGGTATTGTGCAGTGCGCTCTTGGCTTCACTGTACTGGGGCATCACCTCCAACATGATGTTCAAACCGACGCAGGCGGTAACGGAAAACAGCGGTTTCTCCATTGGGCACCAACAGCAGTTCGCTTCGTGGCTGGCATACAAGGCCGCACCGTATCTCGGTAAAAAAGAGGACAGCGTAGAAGATCTGAAGCTGCCCGGATGGCTGAACATTTTCCATGACAACATCGTGTCCACCGCCATCGTGATGACGCTGTTTTTCGGCATCATTCTGTGCTCGTTCGGCTTGGACACTCTGCAGGCGATGGCCGGTAAAACTCACTGGAGCATCTATATCCTGCAAACCGGGCTGATGTTCGCGGTGGCGATTTTCATCATCGTGCAGGGCGTGCGCATGTTCGTCGCCGAATTGACCGAGGCCTTTAACGGCATTTCCCAACGTCTGATCCCCGGCGCGGTACTGGCCATCGACTGTGCCGCCATTTATAGCTTCGCGCCCAACGCCGTGGTGTGGGGTTTTATGTGGGGCACCATCGGCCAACTGATCGCCGTCGGCATACTGTTAGCGCTTGGCTCTTCCATCATGATTATTCCCGGTTTCATTCCCATGTTCTTTTCTAACGCCACCATCGGCGTATTCGCTAACCACTTTGGTGGCTGGCGCGCGGCGATGAAGATCTGTCTGGTGATGGGAATGATAGAGATCTTCGGCTGCGTGTGGGCCATCAAACTGACTGGGCTAAGTGCCTGGATGGGCATGGCGGACTGGTCGATTCTGGCGCCGCCGCTGATGCAAGGGCTGAGTCTGGGCCTGTGGTTTATGGGCGTGGTGATCGTTATCGCCCTGCTGTACATGTTCTTCGCCGGACGCACCCTGCGTGCGGAAGAAGATGCTGAAAAACAATCGGTTGAATCGGCATCACGTTAATAGGAGTGCAGATTATGACGGTACGAATCCTGGCGGTATGCGGTTGCGGACAAGGCAGTTCCATGATCATGAAAATGAAAGTCGACCAATTTTTAACGCAGCAAGGCGTGGATCATTCGGTCAACAGCTGTGCGGTGGGGGAATACAAATCCGAGTTGAATGGGGCTGACATCATCATTGCTTCCACCCATGTCGCGGATGAAATCGTCGTCAGCGGCAACAAATACGTGGTTGGGGTACGCAATATGCTCTCGGCGGCGGACTTCGGCCCGAAGCTGATGGACGTCATCGGCGCGCATTTTCCGCAAGATTTGAAGCAGTGAGGAGCGAGTCATGAAGCTGAGCGATTCGTTGGCGCAGAATAACGCTATCCAACTGCAGGCGGAGGCTGCCGACTGGCGCCAGGCGGTGCGGCTGGGGGTCGATCTGCTGGTGGCCGCCGGCGTGGTGGAACCACGCTATTTTGACGCCATTTTGGCCGGCGTCGAACGGCACGGCCCTTACTTCGTGCTGGCGCCGGGCCTGGCGATGCCGCACGGCCGGCCGGAGGAAGGGGTGCTGAAAACCGGCTTCGCCTTGGTCACCCTGAAGACGCCGGTGTGTTTCGGCGATGAGGACAACGATCCGATAGACATCTTGATCACCATGGCGGCGGTGGACGCCAAAACGCATCAGGAGGTGGGGATCATGCAAGTGGTGAACCTGTTTGAAGATGAGGCGAATTTCGATCGCTTGCGGGCCTGTCGCCACGCGAGCGAGGTATTGGCGTTGATCGACAAAACGTCTACGGCGGCGGCGAATTGAAGGAGACAACCAATGAACATGCATTTACCGATGTTGCAGGTGGCGCTGGATAACCTGTCTATGGCTGCGGCTTACGACACGACTCGCCTGATCGCGGCCGAAGTCGACATCATCGAAGTCGGCACTATTTTGTGCGTGGCGGAAGGCGTGCGAGCCGTACGCGATTTAAAAGCGCTGTATCCGGATCGCATCGTGTTGGCGGACGCAAAAATCGCCGATGCGGGTCAGATTTTGGCGCGAATGTGCTTCGAGGCGCATGCCGATTGGATCACGGTGATCTGCTGCGCTGACATCAATACGGCCAAGGGCGCGCTGCAGGTGGCACATGAGTTCGGTGGTGACGTGCAGATAGAACTGACGGGGTTCTGGACCTGGGAACAGGCGCAGGCGTGGCGTGAAGCGGGAATTGGTCAGGTGGTGTATCACCGCAGCCGTGACGCGCAGGCGGCGGGGGTATCCTGGAGCGATGACGATATCCGCGCGGTTCGTCGCCTGAGCGAGATGGGTTTTAAGGTGACGGTCACCGGCGGACTGGCGCTGGAGGATTTGCCTCTGTTCCAAGGTATTCCCATCCATGTCTTTATCGCCGGGCGCAGCATTCGTGATGCCGCCGATCCGGTCGCGGCGGCGCGGGAATTTAAACGTGTCATCGCCCAGCGGTGGGGCTGAGGAGCGGTTATGTTGCACAAATCCGTGCCGTTGGGCATCTATGAGAAAGCGTTGCCGCCGGGCGAGGACTGGCTGACGCGCCTGCAACTGGCGGGTGAGTTGGGATTCGATTTCGTTGAAATGTCGATCGATGAAAGCGACGGCCGCCTGGCGCGGCTGGACTGGAGCGTTGAACAGCGGCTCGCGTTGGTTAGCGCCGTTGCGGCGAGCGGTGTGCGCGTGCCTTCTTTATGCCTCAGCGCCCACCGGCATTTTCCGTTGGGCAGTGAAGACGACACGACGCGCGACCGAGGACTGGATATCGTGCGAAAAGCTATTCGGCTGGCGCAGGATACCGGCATCCGGGTGATCCAACTGGCCGGGTATGACGTTTATTACCAGCAGTCTACTGCGCAGACCCGCGCCCGGTTCCGCGCCGGATTGGTGCAGGCGGTAGAGATGGCCAGCCGTGCACAGGTCATGCTGGCGATGGAAATCATGGACTATCCGCTGATGAACTCGATCAGCAAGGCGCTGGGCTATGCCCACTACCTGAATAACCCGTGGTTTCAGCTGTACCCGGATATCGGCAACTTGTCTGCCTGGGACAACGATGTGCCGATGGAGCTCATGGCCGGGCGCGGACATATTGTGGCGGTACACGTTAAGGATACGCGGCCGGGGGAGTTTAAGAATGTACCGTTCGGCGAGGGCGTAGTGGATTTCGTACGCTGTTTCGAAACGTTGCTTGCGAGCGGCTATCGTGGTCCCTATCTGCTCGAGATGTGGAGCGAGAAAGCGAACGATCCGCTGCGGGCGGTGCGGGAGGCGCGTGCCTGGTTGGTTGAACGCATGGTCGAGGCCGGGTTGGAAATAAGGAGGTAGCATGCTGGAGCAACTGAAAAGTCAGGTGTACCGAGCCAATATGGCGTTGCCTGAGCACGGGCTGGTGACCTATACCTGGGGCAATGTCAGCGGTATCGATCGGGCCAGTGGGCTGGTGGTGATCAAACCCAGCGGCGTACCTTATGAAACGATGCGGGCTGAGGATATGGTGGTGGTGAATGTGCGAGGTGAGGTTGTTGAGGGGCAACTGCGGCCTTCGTCCGATACGCCGACGCATTTGGCGCTGTACCGGGCATTCCCTCAACTCGGCGGTGTGGTGCATACGCACTCCACCCATGCCACCGCCTGGGCGCAGGCAGGGGAAGCGATACCGGTGCTCGGCACCACTCACGCCGACTATTTTTCCGGCGATATTCCTTGTACCCGCGGGCTGACGGCGGAAGAGGTGGCGCGGGAATATGAGCTGAACACCGGTCGGGTGATTATCGAAACCCTGAAAGGGCGTGAACCGTTGCACGTTCCCGGTATCCTGGCGTATCAGCATGGCCCGTTCAGTTGGGGAAGGACGCCGGATGAGGCGGTGCATAACGCCGTGGTGTTGGAGGAGGTGGCGAAAATGGCGTGGATCAGCCGGGATATTAACCCCGGCCTACGGCGGATCGATGACTATCTGCTGGAAAAGCATTTCAGCCGCAAACATGGCGCTGGCGCCTATTACGGCCAGCGCTGACTCTCAGGCGCCGTACCCCATCATCTTCAGCAGCTGCTGCGCCTGCTGCACCGCCTCCTGGCGATGAGCCACGCCGAGCTTCTGGTACAGGTTGCGGATGTGCGTCTTGATGGTGGTGGCCGCCACGTCCAGCTCGCCGGCGATCTGGTCGTTGCTGTAGCCGGAATAGATCAGCCCCAGCACCTGCCATTCGCGCTGGGTGAGCGGGCTGGTGCGGATCAGCTCCGGCACCTGCGGGTGGGTCAGCAGCTTATCGACGAAGTTCTCGTCAAAATGCGCGAACTTGTGCCGATGATGCTGGTTGATGTCGCGCAGGATGCGCTGGGCGCGATGCTGTTCCAGCTCCGGCAGCGTGTTGAGCTGGATCAGCTGGCGCAGCTGCTGCGCCATCGCTTCGCCCTCGATGACGAAATGGCTGATAAAGCCGGTGCGGTTGGCCAGCGACAGCGCTTCGATCAACGCCTGCTGCGCTTCGCCCTTGCGCTCTTGCAGCCAGTACAGCTGGTTGCTGAGCAGCAGGTTGCGGTTGAGATCGCTCACCAGCCGCAGCCGGCGGGCGTTCTCGTTCAGTTCATCCAGCACCACGCCGGCCTCGTCATACTGGCCGAGCAGAATCTGCACCCGCGCAATGTTGCGCCACTGGCCCTGCGTGAAGTGGTTGTCCGCCATGCCGGGCTTTTCGGTGTGGCGTAGCCACTGGGCGGCGGCGGCGGTGTCGCCGGTCATCTGCCAGTGGATCACCCGCGACTTGTCGGTGTTGGTCAGCCAGTCGCGATGGTAGTGGGCGCCGTGCAGCAGGGTTTCGCAGCGCTGCAGGTGAGTATTGGCATTGTCCAGATCGCCGCGCGCCAGCGAGCATTTGGCCAGCATGGCGATGCACTGCAGCTGTTGCTGCGGCTGGTAGTTCGCCAGGATTTTCAGCCCGGTGCGCGCCGCGTCTTCCGCCTCGTCCAGCCGCGACCACGACCACAGGATCTGCGCGCGAATGCGCAGCAGGAACTCGTGCATCGGCAGCTGTTCCAGGTGCTGCTCGCGGATCAGTTCGAACGCCTTGTCCTGGGTTTCGTAAGCGGCCTGCAGAAAGCCCTGGGCGATGAGGATTTCGCTCTGCTGCAGCAGTGCCCAGAGCGCGTAATGGTTGGCCTGATGGCGACGCGCCATCTGCTCGGTTTGCTGCATCATCGGCAGCGCGCGCGCCAGCTCGCCCTTGCAGTGGTGCACTTCGCCGGTCACCGAGGTGGCGACGATGCGGCTGTAATAGCTGGACAGCGGCAGGAATTTCAACGCTTCGGTCGCCAGCCGTTCGGCCTCTTCCGGTTTGCCGGCGTTGATCGCCACCTGGGCGCGCAAGGCGTCGAACTCGGCGTGCAGCGTTTGGTCTATCTCGATTTTCTGTTCGCGCATGGTGCGCTCGGCGCGCTCCAGCAGAGTGTTGACCTCGCCGTAGCGGTGCTGGCTCTGCGCCAGCCAGGCCTGCAGCAGCGCCAGCTTGGGATTCTGGATCAGGCGCTCATAGGGCAGCGCGTTGAGGCACTCTTCCAGCAAGGCCAGTTCGCTGTGGTGGAACAGCGACCAGGCGTGTTGCAGCAGGATATCGCGCAGCATGCTGACGTCGCTGGCCGCCAGCGCATGGTGAATGGCCTCTGCCGGATATCCCAGCGCCAGCCAGCCTTCGGCGGCGGCGCGGTGCAACCCCGGCAGCTCCAGTGCCAGTTCCCACTGGCAACGCTGGCGCAGGAAAGAGGCGAACAGCGGGTGGAAGTTGAACCATTCGCCGGTGTCGTCCATGCGGTGGATAAACAGCCCCTGGCGCTCCAGCTCCTCCAGCCGCTGCTGGCCGTTGTCTTCGCCGGTCAGCCGCACGATCAGCGCGTCGTTCATCGAGCGCAGCACCGAACAGCGCAGCAGGAAGGCGCGCGCATCGGCATCGACGTGATCCAGCACTTCGTCCACCAGGTAGTCGGACAGGTGACTGGCGTTCAGCCCCGCCAGGCGCTTGGCCGACAGCTGGGCCGACGAGGCGGACTGGCGGGCCGACAACGCGATCAGCTGCAGCGCGGTGGCCCAGCCTTCGACTTCGTCGCACAGGCGGCTGCTGTCCTGCTGCTCCATCGGCGCCGCCAGGCGGCAGTCGAAGAACTGTTTGGCTTCCTGATGGGTAAACGCCAGCTGCTGCGTACCCATTTCCAGCAGCTGATCGCGCACCCGCAGATTGGCGATGCCGAGCGGCGGCAGGGTGCGCGAGAGCAGGATCAGCGTCAGGTTTTCCGGCTGATGGCGCAGGAAAAAGCGCATGGCTTCGTGGATGGCGTCGTTGGTGATCAGGTGGTAGTCGTCGATCACCAGGTACAGCGGCTGGTGCCAGTCGGCCAGCTCGATAAACAGCTGGGCGAACAGCGCCGACAGGCTGGCGTACTGATGCTTCTGGCTCAGCGCCTCGCTCTTGACGCAGCGGCCGCCGCTGGCCTGCTGCAGCGCGGCGATCAGGTAGCTGGCGAAGCGCTCCGGCTGGTTGTCGCTCTCATCCAGGGAATACCAGCCCAGATCGGCCTTGCCGGCCGCCCATTGGGCGATCAGCGTGGTTTTCCCGTATCCCGCCGGGCAATTGACCAGTGTCAGGCGATAGTTGCCCGCGCTGGCCAGTTTGGCCAGCAGGCGATCGCGGATCACGGTATTTTGCAGCCGTACCGGGCGGCTCAGTTTTGATGGGATCAGCATAGTATTCCAGGGTATAAATCGCGGTTCCCGCCGGGATTGGAGTGGCGCTAATTATTTTATGGTTCGTAATTAATAGCTCCCCCTAACTTCTGCCAACCCTAAACGTATTGCAACAAGCTTCCGCATCGGCTTGGAGTTAAGTTGCTATCGATCACACTTTTTTACGTTTGGCGCCGGCGCGCGGCGATGCGGTTGCAGATCGCATTTCCGGCCATGGACAAAACTTCAGCAGTGCGAATACTTGTGCTAACGTCATGGTTAACGTTCTCAGTGCTCGCCGCACGCGTTGGCGGGCTTTTTTGCATCGTTGCAAGGGAGTCAAAAAGTGCCTGAGATCACAATTCCAGCTACGCCCCAATCCTCCTCCCCAGCTAATCCCCAGGCGGGATGATGCCGTCAGGCTTTCTCACCGGCACGATAGCGGCAATTTGACCCACTTACTGGATAGAGAGTTTTCCTTATGTCACAGCCTACGCTCAAGAAGGATGCTTTTCTGGCGGCGCTTGCCCGCCAGTGGCAACGGTTCGGCCTCAGTTCCGCACAGCAGATGACGCAGCATCAATGGTGGGAAGCCGTCAGTGCGGCGCTGGCCGAGCAGTTGGCCGCGCAGCCGGCGCCGCGCAAAAGCGCCAAACCGCTGCGCCACGTGAACTACATCTCGATGGAGTTTCTGATCGGCCGGCTGACGGCGAACAACCTGATCAACCTGGGCTGGTACGATACCGTCGAGCAGGCGCTGGCGGAGCAGAACGTCAAGCTGGCGGATTTGCTGGAGCAGGAAACCGATCCGGCGCTGGGCAACGGCGGGCTGGGGCGCCTGGCGGCCTGTTTCCTCGACTCGATGGCGACGGTGGAGCAACCGGCCACCGGCTATGGGCTGAACTACCAGTACGGGCTGTTCCGCCAGTCGTTCCAGGGCGGGCAGCAGCAAGAGGCGCCGGATAACTGGCAGCGCGAGAGCTACCCGTGGTTCCGCCACAACGCCGCGCTGGCGGTGGATGTAGGCATCGGCGGCAAGTTGGAAAAGCAGGCCGACGGCCGCGAACTGTGGCGCCCGGCCTTCACCCTGCGCGGCGAAGCCTGGGATCTGCCGGTGCTGGGGTATCGCAACGGCGTGGCGCAGCCGCTGCGCCTGTGGCAGGCGACCCATCAGCATCCGTTCAACCTGAGCGATTTCAACGACGGCAAATTCCTGCAGGCGGAGAAGCAGGGCGTAGAAGCCGACAAGCTGACCAAGGTGCTCTACCCGAACGACAACCATCAGGCCGGCAAGCGCCTGCGCCTGATGCAGCAGTATTTCCAGTGCGCCTGCTCGGTGGCGGACATTTTGCGCAAGCACCATCAGGCCGGCCGCAAGATTGAAGAGCTGCCGAAGTACGAAGTGATCCAGCTGAACGACACCCACCCGACCATCGCCATTCCGGAAATGCTGCGCATTCTGCTGGACGAACACCAGCTGGAGTGGGAGGCGGCCTGGGCGATCACCAGCAACACCTTCGCCTATACCAACCACACCCTGATGCCGGAAGCGCTGGAGTGCTGGGATGAAAAACTGGTGCGCAGCCTGCTGCCGCGCCATTTCTCCATCATCAAACAGATCAACGCCAGGTTCAAAAAGCAGGTGGATAAGCATTGGCCGGGCGACGAGGCGGTGTGGGCCAAACTGGCGGTGCATCACAACAAGCAGGTGCGCATGGCCAACCTGTGCGTGGTCAGCGGCTTTGCGGTCAACGGCGTGGCGCAGCTGCACTCGGATCTGGTGGTGAAGGATCTGTTCCCGGAATATCACCAGCTGTGGCCGAACAAATTCCATAACGTCACCAACGGCATCACGCCGCGTCGCTGGCTGAAACAGTGCAACCCGGCGCTGTCGGGCCTGATCGACGAGACGCTGAAGGTGGAATGGGCGAACGATCTCGACGCGTTGCGCGGGCTGGAAAAATTCGCCGACGACGCAGCGTTCCGCCAGCGTTATCAGCAGATCAAACGCGACAACAAGGTGGCGCTGGCCCATTACGTGCACGGCGTGATGGGGTTGACGCTCGATCCGGACGCGATTTTCGACGTGCAGATCAAGCGTCTGCACGAGTATAAACGCCAGCACCTGAACCTGCTGCACATCCTGTCGCTGTATCGCCAGCTGCGCGACAACCCGAATCTGGACATCGTACCGCGCGTCTTCCTGTTCGGCGCCAAGGCGGCGCCGGGCTACTACCTGGCGAAAAACATCATTTACGCGATCAACCAGGCGGCCGAGAAGATCAATAACGATCCGTTGGTGAAAGATCGCCTGAAAGTGGCGTTCATTCCCGACTACCGCGTGTCGGTGGCCGAACTGATGATCCCGGCGGCGGATATCTCCGAGCAGATCTCCACCGCCGGTAAAGAGGCCTCCGGCACCGGCAACATGAAGCTGGCGCTGAACGGCGCGCTGACGGTCGGCACGCTGGACGGCGCCAACGTCGAAATCGCCGAGCAGGTGGGCGAAGACAATATCTTTATCTTCGGCAATACCGTGGAGCAGGTGAAGGCGATACTGGCGAAGGGCTATGATCCGCTCAGCTACCGCAAAAAAGACAAGCACCTGAAGGCGATTTTGGACGAGCTGGCGAGCGGCGCATTCAGCCACGGCGACAAGCACGCGTTCGACATGATGCTGCACAGCCTGCTGGAAGGCGGCGATCCCTATCTGGTGCTGGCGGACTTCGCCTCGTACTGCCAGGCGCAGCGCCGGGTCGACGAACTGTACCGCGACCGGGACGAATGGACGCGGCGGACTATCCTTAACACTGCGCGCGTCGGCATGTTCAGCTCGGATCGCTCGATTCGCGATTACCAGCAGCGCATCTGGCAAGCCAAACGTTAAGGAGAGCGAATGGATCGTAAGCGTATCGATCAGGCGGCAGCGCAGGCGGGGATCGCTGCCGATTTCATCAATGCCCACGGCAAGCGGCAGGCGATTGAGCCGGAGACCAAGCGCAAGCTGCTGGCGGCCATGAACCGGGCCGATGCTGCGCAGGAAGGGGCGGCATCGCCGTTGCCGGCGGTCAAGGTGTTCTATCAGGGCGCGCCGCTGGCGCTGACCCCGGCGGGCGAAGGCGACTACCTGTGGGTGCTGCAGCGTGAAGACGGCGAATGCCTGCAGGGGCGCGTCGGCGCGCGCAAGACCCTGACGCTGCCCGGCGACCTGCCGGCGGGGTATCACCAATTGACGCTGAGCCAGGGCGCACGGCAGTGGCCATGCCGAGTGATCGTCGCGCCGAGGCGCTGCTTCGAGCCGGACGCCTTGCTGACCGGCAAGAAACTGTGGGGCGCCTGCGTTCAGCTGTATACGCTGCGTTCCGATCGCAACTGGGGCATCGGCGATTTCGGCGATCTGCGTCTGATGGTGGAGCAGGTGGGGGAGCGCGGCGGTGCCTTCGTCGGTCTCAATCCGATCCATGCGCTGTATCCGGCCAACCCGGAGAGCGCCAGCCCTTACAGCCCCTCGTCGCGCCGCTGGCTGAATCTGGCGTATATCGACGTCAACGCGGTGGAGGATTTCCAGCGCAGCGACGCGGCGCAGCGCTGGTGGCAGAAGCCGGCGACGCAGAAGCAGCTGGCCAAGGCGCGCGCCGCGGAGTGGGTGGATTACACCGCCGTGATGCAGCTGAAGCTGGCGGCGCTGAAGCTGACGTTCCCGCTGTTTCAGGCGCGCAAGCCGAACGACGCGCAGCGTCAGGCGTTCGAACGGTTCGTGACTGAGGGCGGCGACAGCCTGTATCAGCAGGCGGCGTTCGACGCGCTGCATGCCCACCTGGCGGCCAAAGACGCCAGCCAGTGGGGATGGCCGGCCTGGCCCGAGGGCTATCGGCGGGGGCAGAGCGAAGCGGTGCGGCAGTTCTGCGACGAACATCAGGACGCGGTCCGCTTTTACCTGTGGCTGCAATGGCTGGCGGCCACGCAGTTTGCGCAGTGTTTTGAGCAGAGCCGGCAGCAGCAGATGCCGATTGGTCTGTATCGCGATCTGGCGGTCGGGGTGGCGGAAGGCGGGGCGGAAACCTGGTGCGACCGCGAGCTGTACTGCCTGAAAGCGTCGGTCGGCGCACCGCCGGACATCCTGGGGCCGCTGGGGCAAAACTGGGGCCTGCCGCCGATGGATCCGCACGTGATGGCGGCGCGCGGTTATCAGCCGTTCATCGATCTTTTGCGCGCCAACATGACCAGCTGCGGCGCGCTGCGTATCGATCACGTCATGGCGCTGCTGCGGCTGTGGTGGATCCCTTATGGCGAAACCGCCGATCGCGGCGCCTACGTCAAATACCCGGTGGACGATCTGCTGGCGGTGCTGGCGCTGGAAAGCCAGCGCCACCGCTGCATGGTGATCGGCGAGGATCTCGGCACCGTGCCGGTAGAGATCGTCGGCAAGCTGCGCGACAGCGGCGTCTATTCCTACAAGGTGCTGTATTTCGAAAGCGACGGTGAACACCATTTCCGCGCGCCGCAGGCCTATCCGGTGCAGGCGATGGCGACCATCACTACCCACGATCTGCCGACGTTGCGCGGCTATTGGCAAAGCGGTGACCTGACGCTGGGCAACCGACTGGGGCTCTATCCGGACGCGGAGATCCTGCGGGAGCTGTTCGCCGATCGGGAACGCGCCAAGCAAGGGCTGCTGGACGGGTTGCATCGCTATGGCTGCGTGCCGCAGAAGGTGGGCAAGAGGGCGGCGCTGCTCGGCATGAGCCCGCTGCTTAACCGCGGCCTGCAGCGTTATGTCGCCGACAGCGCCAGCGCCCTGCTCGGCCTGCAGCCGGAAGACTGGCTGGACATGGCCGATCCGGTTAATATTCCCGGCACCAGTGACCAGTACCCTAACTGGCGGCGCAAGCTGACCCAAACGCTGGAGGAGATGTTCGCCGATCCGCGGATAAACCGGCTGCTGAAGGATTTGGACAAACGGCGGCGCAAGGTGTCGGTGGGCTAAAAACGACAATGCCGGAACGGGTTCCCCCTTCCGGCATTGCGTTATCTACCGTGGCGTGAGCGCCGGGTATCAGTAGTAAGAGTGCTCGCCGCGCTGGTGTTCGGTCAGATCACGCACGCCTTTCAGCTCCGGGAACTTCTGCAGCAGCTCTTTCTCGATGCCTTCTTTCAGCGTGACGTCGACCATCGAACAGCCGTTGCAACCGCCGCCGAACTGCAGGATCGCCATGTTGTCGTCGGTGATCTCCATCAGCGTCACGCGGCCGCCGTGGCCCGCCAGCTGTGGGTTGATCTGCGACTGCAGCACGTATTCCACGCGCTCCATCAGCGGCGCGTTGTCATCGACCTTGCGCATTTTGGCGTTCGGCGCCTTCAGCGTCAGCTGAGAACCCAGCTGGTCGGTCACGAAGTCGATTTCGGCGTCTTCCAGATACGGCGCGCTCAGCTCATCGACATAGGCGGACAGTTTGTCGAACTTCAGTTCGGTATCCGTCGCTTCTACCGCGTCCGGCGGGCAATAAGAGACACCGCATTCGGCCGTCGGCGTGCCCGGGTTGATCACGAATACGCGGATTTGGGTGCCTTCTTCTTGATTTGCCAGCAGTTTGGCAAAGTGTTCCTGTGCAGCATCTGTTATACGGATCATAGCATTAGCTCAATAGTTGACTTCTATAGTCGGTTATAATACGCCCATTGCCGTGGCACTACAACGTGCGGCAAACGCACCAGATCTGCACCGAGGCGGCGCCTTGCCGCCGCAGCAGCGCCGCGATCTCCGCGACGGTGCTACCGGTGGTCACCACGTCATCCACCAGGGCGATATGCCGGCCGGCGACCGAGACGGTGCAGACGAACGCGCGCTGCAGATTGCGCCTGCGTGCTCCGGCGCTCAGCCGCTGTTGCAGGGCGGTCTTGCGTACCCGGCGCAAGGCGGCGGGCCGATAGGGGCAGCCCAGCCAGCGCGCCAGCGGCCGGGCCAGCAGATCGCTCTGGTTATAGCCGCGGCGCCAGCAGCGTGATGCATGCAAGGGTACCGCTAAAATCAGGTCGGGTCTGTTCAGATACTGCTCTCTGCGCGCCTGCTGCCAGCGCAACAGCATCAGGCGCGCCAACGCCGGGGCCAGCTCGGACGCGCGGTGAAACTTGAACCTCTTTACCAGTTGGCTGAGGGGCGCAATGTAGTCGCCGACGAACACCAGCCGTTGCCAGGGCGGCGGCCGTTGCAGGCAGCGGCCGCAGGGCGTTTGCGTTCTCCCGGCGGGCAACCCGCAGCGCGGGCAACACGGGGGGCTGGCCGGCAGATGGCGCAGGCAGCAGTTGCAGATGCCATGACGCATCAGGCTCAACGGCTGTCGGCATAGCCAACAGCGGCTGCGGATTGATAGCATAGAGCCTCCGAGACGGGTAAGCATGAAAGGACAATAACCAATGACAGCGCTGTACTGGCAAACAATAGGTGAAGGCGAACGCGATCTTGTGCTGCTGCACGGCTGGGGATTGAACGCCGAAGTGTGGAGTTGCATTCAGGCGCGACTGGCGCCGCATTTTCGCCTGCACCTGGTCGATCTGCCGGGGTACGGCCGCAGCCAGGGGTTCGGCGCCCTGTCGCTGGAGCAGATGACGGAAATCGTGCTGGCGGCCGCCCCGTCGCAGGCCTGGTGGCTGGGCTGGTCGCTCGGCGGGCTGGTGGCCAGCCAGGCGGCGTTGATGCAACCTGAGCGGCTCAAGGGCTTGATCACCGTGGCCTCTTCGCCTTGCTTTGCCGCCCGCGATGAGTGGCCGGGGATCCGCCCGGACGTGCTGAGCGGTTTTCAGCACCAGCTGAGCCTGGATTTCCAGCGCACCGTCGAGCGTTTTCTGGCGTTGCAGACGCTGGGCACCGAGAGCGCGCGTCAGGATGCGCGCCAGCTGAAAGCGGTGGTGCTCAACCAGCCGACGCCGAGCGTCGAGGTGTTGAACGGCGGGCTGGAGATCCTGCGCACCGCCGATCTGCGTGCGCCGTTGGCCGCGCTGGAGCTGCCGTTGCTGCGGATTTACGGCTATCTGGACGGGCTGGTGCCGCGCAAGGTCGCCGAGCTGCTCGACGCGGCCTGGCCGAATTCTACGTCGCAGGTCGTGGTCAAAGCCGCCCATGCGCCGTTTATCTCTCATCCCGACGAATTTGTGACGATGATCGAAGCGTTTATTGCAGCACATTGAATGCGGCGGGAAAACGCACGATAGGGCGCGAAAAAAAACGCCGCCGGGTGGATAAAAGACAAAGCTGTTCGATACTTAGTGAGTCAATGCGTTGGCTGCAAAATGAAAAGACCGCGTGCGGCGCTTTTCATTTTGGCGTTTCGTCTCTGGGAAACAGGCCCCGTCAGGGAAAGCAACGAGGCCTGAGGATGTCGCGGCAGCCTGCTGTACTACGCATGGATTCTTGACGGCTTTCATAACAGATAAATTATCCATTGAGAGGTTAGTGTCATGAAATCATTGAAGATGATTATTGCAGCGGCAGTGCTGGGTTCGGTGTCTTTCGGCTCCATGGCGGCAACCCTGCTGACCAAGGAAGATCTGGATAAGAACCCGGGTAAATACGAGAAGATCGGCACCGTGACCACCACGGCGCAGACCACCTCGCCGATGGATGCCAAGGATGAGCTGTCCAAACTGGCGGACGAGAAGGGCGGTCAATACTACGTGATCCTGGCAGGCCGCGAGCACGGTAAATTCAGCGCCATCGCTGAAGTTTACAAAGACAAGCAATAAGCCTTCAACGGCAAGGGGCGCCGCTGCGGCGCCCCTGATCGTCAGGCCTTCAGCCGGTAGAAAACCGTGCTGCACCCCTGGCCCTGCGGGCAGCCTTTGCAACTGCCGCTCAGACAGGCGCCGTCATCCTGTTCGATACGTTCTACTTTTCCCATCGCCGCCAAACGGTCCAGCATCGCCTGCACCAACGGCAGCGGCGTCGCCAGCGATTGGCTGAGCTGCTGCGCCTGAGCGCTGCCAAGCAGCGCCAGCGCATCGCGCACCTGCAGCAGCCCGGCCATCAGTGACAGCTCCCCTTGGCGCCCTGGCAACAGGCCGCCGGCGTAGCGTTGCCCAGGCGCACCGTAACGCGGCTGCGCGCCCGGCGCAGGCCGAACAGCACCAGCAGGTTCACCGCCAGCACCACCAGGATCGCCGTCAGGCTGTACTGCGGGTGTTGGTTGAAGGTGGCCACCTGGTAGAACAGCGTCGCCAGCGAGTAGGCCACGTTCAGCCCCCACAGAATAGAGAAGGTCATCCAGCCGCGGCTCGATTCACGGGCGATGGCGCCCATCACCGAGACGCAAGGCACATACAGCAGCACGAAGATCAGGTAGCTGTAGGCGGAGATGCCGGAGCCGAATTTGCTGCTCATTACGCCCATCGAGCCGACGCCCATCTCGCCGTCGCCCTTGCTGGCTTCGATTGGGTTGGAGAGCACGCTCAGGCTGAAGGTGTTTTTCAGGCCGTCCCAGGTTTCGTTCAGCGCGCCGCCCAGCTCATCGAGCAGGTTGAAGTTGGCGGCGTCGAACGCCTCTTTGTTGATGTGCTCGGCGGTGTACAACGTGTTCAGCGTGCCGACCACCACTTCTTTCGCCATCGCGCCGGTCACCAGGCCGACGGTGGCCTGCCAGTTATCGCTGTGGACGCCCATCGGCTGCAGCAGCGGCGTCAACACCTTGGAGACCGAGGCCAGCGCGGAGTCGTTGATATTGTCGACCGTCTTGCCGCTGAACGAGAAGCTGTTCAGGCCGCCGATGAACATGCTGGCCACCACGATCACCTTACCGGCGCGCAGCACGAAGCCTTTCAGCCGCTGCCAGGTTTGCAGCAGCAGGCTTTTCAGGTGCGGCACGTGGTAGACCGGCAGCTCCATCACGAACGGCGAGGCCTCGCCACGCATGATGGTGTATTTGAGCACCAGACCGGTGAGGATCGCCACCGCAATGCCGAGCATGTACAGCGAGAACACCACCCCGGCGCCGTCCTGGCCGAAGAAAGCGGCGGCGAACACCGCAAAGATCGCCAGACGGGCACCGCACGACATGAACGGCGCCATCATGATGGTGATCAGGCGCTCACGCTGGGCGTCCAGCGTCCGGGCACCCATGATGGACGGCACGTTGCAGCCGAAGCCGACGATCAGCGGCACGAAGGATTTGCCCGGCAGCCCGAGCGCCTGCATCAGGCGGTCCATCACGAACGCCGCGCGCGCCATGTAGCCGGAATCCTCCAGGAAGGACAGGAACAGGTACATCATGCCGATCTGCGGCACCAGCGGCAGCACGGTGTTGATACCACCGCCGATGCCCTGCGCCAGGAAAACGGTCAGCCAGTCGGGGAAGTGCAGGGTGTAGCCGAGCCACTGAATGCCCTGAATGAAGATCGCCGCCGAACCGATATCGAAGATCGGCTGCAGCGCGCCGCCGATGTTGATCGCCAGCAGGAACATCAGGTACATCACCAGCAGGAAGATCGGCACACCCAGCCAGCGGTTGAGGATCACTTTATCCAGCATCTCGGTCAGGCGGTTGGGCATCGCCTGCTGCGAGTTGCTGACCGCGTCGCACAGGGCGGCGATAGACTGATAGCGCGCGTCGGCGATCACCAGCGCCGGGTCTTCTTGCTGCTGCTGTTGCAACGCCTGGGTGGCCGCAGGCAGCAGTGCGACGGCGGGGCCGGCCAGCCGGTGGCTGTAGATGTCGCCTTCCAGCATCTGCAGCGCCAGCCAGCGGCGCTGTACTGCCGGCAGCGTTTGCGGCATGGCGTCGCTCAGCGTGGCGACCTCTTTCAGCAACCGCGGCGGATAGTTCACCAGCGCCTGCTGTTCGTTGATGTGGTGATTGTCGATCATCTGTTTCAGCACGCCGATGCCGTCGGCGCGGGTGGAGACCATCGGCACCACCGGGCAGCCGAGGCGCGCCGACAGCGCGGCGACGTCGATATCGATATGCTGGCTTGTGGCGATGTCGAGCATGTTCAGCGCCACGATGCAGGGAATGCCCAGCTCCAGCAGCTGCAGCGTCAGATAGAGGTTGCGCTCCAGGTTGGAGGCGTCGACCACGTTGATCAGCAGATCGGCGTCGCCGCTCAAAATGTAGTGGCAGGCGATCTGCTCATCGAGCGAGGTTTGCTCTGAAATGGTGGTCAGGGAATAGGTGCCCGGCAAATCGACCAGCCGCACGTCGGACTGCGGGGTCGTGAAATGGCCTTCTTTGCGTTCGACCGTCACGCCCGCCCAGTTGCCGACCCGTTGGCGTGCGCCGGTCAGCTGGTTGAACAGCGTGGTTTTGCCGGAGTTCGGGTTACCGATTAAGCCGATGGTGAGTTTTTTCATAGTTCAGCGTGTCGTCTTCAAGGAGAACAGCGCCGGCGCAAGGGCGCGTCGGCAAACGGAGGGCGTGCCGGCTCAGGACTGGCCGTCGAGCTGCAGCAGCGCCAGATCCTTCCTGCGCAGCACCAGGCTGACGCGGCGAGTTTTAATTTCTATCGGATCGCCCAGCGGCGCGACGCGCACCACGTCGAACGAAGAGCCGGGCAGCATGCCGAGCGATAACAGTTTCTGGCGGTAGGCCGGCGCAATTTCACCGGAAAAGCCGACAATCTTATACGTGCGTTTAGGTTGAAGCTGCATGTGATTAACCTTCCGGGTGCCGATGAACATCGGGCTGATGATAATTGGACGTTGCCGGCGAAAATGCCACGCCGTCGGCGGTATTCATCCATAAGGTCATGCAATAAAGTGAGCGCAAATAATAGTAATTATCATTATCGCGTTCAATACAAAAAGTAAGGGTATTGTAACCAATTATTATGGCGACGACAGTTTTTGATGGCGTTGCCTTTATTAATGACGTTTTACCACCGCTGGCGAGCGGGAACAAATGAGAATGGCGAGTTAAATCAGTTACGTATTTGTAGCCGAGTTTTCTCGTTTGCAAACTTCGAGGGCTTTTTCCCTTTATTTATTTCCGTCGAAAGGCAATTCAATAACATTATTCCGGCGTAATGCGAGCGGTAACCATTTGTGTTTCGTTCACAATTCGCGAGATGAAACAGGCGTGTTAACGAAGTTGTTAATAAATGGCTGCGGAGAGGATTTTTATTGCCTGAATAATGGGAGGACGGTCACGCAGGAACGGGACATAAAAAGATGACGGTTTATTGAGACGGGTCAAAAAATGCCGCAGGTTTTATTCATCAGAAAGGGCGGAGCAGGCTCCGCCCTGTCGGTTCCGACTTAGCGTTTCTTGCCGAATGCCGCCGCCAGCGCGTCGCCCATGGCGCTGTTGCCGGCCGGCGCCGCGTTGCGCGGTTTGGCCTTGTTGGCACCCGCCGAACGGCTGGCGTTGTCGCGTGTCTGCGCTGGCGCGTTGCCGCCGCGGCGCGGTGAACCTTCGCCCGGCTGTTCATCCAGGCGCATGCTCAGCGCGATGCGTTTACGCTGCAGATCGACTTCCATCACCTTCACTTTGACGATGTCGCCGGCCTTTACTACGGTGTGCGGATCTTCAACGAACTTGTCCGCCAGCGAGGAGATGTGCACCAGGCCGTCCTGATGCACGCCGATATCCACGAAGGCCCCGAAGTTGGTGACGTTGGTGACCGACCCTTCCAGGATCATGCCCACCTGCAGATCGTTGAGGGTTTCCACCCCTTCGGCAAAGGTCGCGGTTTTGAACTCCGGGCGCGGATCGCGGCCCGGTTTCTCCAGCTCTTTCAGGATATCGGTGACCGTCGGTACGCCGAACTTGTCGTCGGTGAAATCGACCGCTTTCAGGCTGCGCACCGCCGAAGCGTTGCCCATCAGGTCCTGCAGCGCCTGCTCGGTGGCGACCAGAATGCGCTGCACCACCGGGTAGGCTTCCGGGTGAACGGTGGAAGCGTCCAGCGGGTTGTCGCCGTGGTTGATGCGCAGGAAGCCGGCGCACTGTTCGAAGGCCTTTGGCCCCAGGCGGCTGACCTTCAGCAGCTGTTCACGGTTGCTGAAGCGGCCGTTCTCGTCGCGCCAGTTGACGATATTTTGCGCCATCATGCGCGTCAGGCCGGCCACGCGGGTCAGCAACGGCACCGACGCGGTGTTCAGATCGACGCCGACGGCGTTCACGCAGTCTTCCACCACCGAGTCCAGCTTCTTCGCCAGCTGGCTCTGGCTGACGTCGTGCTGATACTGGCCGACGCCGATGGATTTCGGGTCGATCTTCACCAGCTCCGCCAGCGGATCCTGCAGGCGACGGGCAATGGATACCGCGCCGCGCAGCGACACATCGAGATCCGGGAATTCCAGCGCCGCCAGTTCGGACGCGGAATACACCGATGCGCCCGCTTCGCTGACGATCACTTTCTGCGCTCGGACCTCGGCGAACTGCTTTTGCAGGTCGAGATAAAAGCGCTCGGTTTCACGCGAGGCGGTGCCGTTGCCGATGGCCACCAGCTCCACGTTATGTTTGATACACAGTGCCGCGACGATGGCGGCGGCTTTGGCCGCTTGCCCGGTGTGTGGGTAGACGGTGTCGGTGGCGACCAGCTTGCCGGTCGCGTCGACCACGGCGACTTTCACCCCGGTGCGCAGGCCCGGATCGAGGCCCATGGTGGCGCGCATGCCGGCCGGCGCGGCCATCAGCAGATCGTGCATGTTGCGGGCGAACACGTTGATCGCTTCGTCTTCCGCGCGCTCACGCACCGTGCCCATCAGCTCGGTTTCCAGGTGTAGCAGCACCTTGATGCGCCAGGTCCAGTTGACCACTGCCTTGCGCCAGGCGTCGGCCGGGGCGTTGTTCAGGCGCAGGTTGAGGTGATTGATGATGATCAGCTCCGCCTGGCTTTCGCGCGGCGCTTCCTCAAACTGCGGATCGGCGTTCAACGCCAGCTGCAGCACGCCTTCGTTGCGGCCGCGGAACATCGCCAGCGCGCGGTGCGAAGGCACCTGGGAAATCGGTTCGTGATGATCGAAATAGTCGCGGAATTTGGCGCCTTCTTCTTCCTTGCCCTCGACCACTTTGGACACCAGATGGGCGTTTTTCCACAGGTAGTCGCGCACCTTGGCCAGCAGCGTGGCGTCTTCGGCGAAGCGCTCCATCAGGATATAGCGCGCGCCGTCGAGGGCGGCTTTGACGTCCGCCACGCCCTTGTCGGCATCGACGTAGCGTTCAGCCAGCTGTTCCGGCTGCTGTTGCGGATCCTGCCACAGCGCGTCCGCCAGCGGTTCCAGACCGGCCTCGATGGCGATCTGGCCGCGGGTGCGGCGCTTCGGTTTGTACGGCAGGTAGAGGTCTTCGAGTTCGGTCTTGCTCAGCGTGGCGTTGATCGCCCCCGCCAGTTGTTCGGTCAGTTTGCCCTGTTCATCGATCGACTTCAGGATGGTCTGGCGACGATCTTCCAGTTCACGCAGATAACCCAGGCGGGTTTCCAGCTGGCGCAGTTGGGTGTCGTCCAGGCCCCCGGTGACTTCCTTACGATAGCGTGCAATAAAGGGCACGGTATTACCTTCATCCAGCAGACGGATGGCGGAGTCGACTTGCTCCGGCCGGGCCTGCAGTTCTGTTGCAATAATGCGGCTCAGTGGGTCATTCATAGGTCTGGTATCTGTATTGAGAACGGTGAATAAACAGGGGACAGTTATACGGATTGATCGCGGAAAATGCCAGCGGAGCGGGCCGCCGCCGCGCGGCCGCGGCGTGGAGAACAGCTCAGGCGGCGGCGTTGGCGGCGGTTCGGAAAAAGCTGAAAGCTTACTTCGGGTAGTCTATCTCGTTCACGTACCACTGCGCCTCGCCCAGCGGCGTATTGACGGTGGCGACGTCCCCGACCTCTTTTTTCAGCAGGGCGCGCGCCATCGGCGCGTCGATGGAGATGTAATCCTTGCGGCCGAAGATCTCGTCGTAACCGACGATGCGAAAGCGTTTGGTCTCGCCGTCTTCGTTCTCTACTTCCACCCAGGCGCCGAAGAACACTTTGCCTTCCTGCTGCGGGGAGTAATCGACGATCTTCAGCTGCTCCAGGCATTTGGTCAGATAGCGGACGCGGCGGTCAATTTCGCGCAGCCGCTTCTTGTTGTACTGGTAGTCGGCGTTTTCGCTTCTGTCGCCCAGGCTGGCGGCCCAGGTCACTTTCTTGGTCACCTCGGGGCGTTCTTCGCGCCAGAGGTAATCCAGCTCTTGTTTGAGCTTGTCATACCCTTCACGGGTTATCAGTTGAGTTCTCATCGTGATTTATCTTTATGGGGCCACCGCCACAGTGTACGTGAATGCGCAGGGCTTTAGAAATGGCGTGGGGGCCTGCGCGTTGTCGCACGGTTTTTATTCAGTTTGCGCAGCTTTTAACAATCGGGAGTATGCTTAGCGATAGCGGAAAAGGAATGTGACGAAAGGAGGATATCTGGCGAGAGAGACAAGGAATTTTGGCGCACAACCCAACACATTGAAGGTATTACCGCATGGAATTTAAAGATTACTACGCAACGATGGGCGTTGAGCCCAACGCCGATCTGAAAACCATCAAAACGGCCTACCGCCGGCTGGCGCGTAAATATCACCCTGACGTGAGCACCGAAGAAGACGCCGAGAGCAAATTCAAGGAGCTGGCCGAAGCCTATGAGGTGCTGAAGGACGAAGAGCGCCGCGCTGAGTACGATCAGATCCGGCTGCACCGCAACGATCCGAACTTTGGCCGCCAGGCGCGCGGCGAGCACGGTGGCTATCAGCAGAGCGCTTCATGGCATGGCGGCGGTGCCGACGCACAAGACTTCTCCGATTTCTTCGAAAGCATGTTCGGCGGGCGTGCGGCAGGCGGGCACCGCTCCGCTTCGCACTCGCACGGTGGGCATGGCTTCCGCGGCCAGGATCTCGAGATGGAGGTGCCGCTGTTCCTCGAGGAAACGCTGCATGGCCAAAGCCGCGAGATCGCCTACAAGCTGCCGGTGTACGACGAGCTGGGGCGGCAGGTGAGCGAAGCCAGCAAAACGCTGAACGTGAAAATCCCGGCCGGCGTGGGCGACGGCGAGCGCATTCGCCTCAAGGGGCAGGGCGTTGCCGGCGTGGGCGGCGGCCAGAACGGCGACCTGTATCTGGTCATCCGCCTCGCGCCGCATCCGCTGTTCGAGATTGACGGCCACAACCTGAGCATCGTGGCGCCGCTCGCCCCGTGGGAAGCGGCGCTGGGGGCCAGCATCGAGGTGCCGACGCTGACCGGCAAAATCGCGCTGACCGTGCCGGCCGGCAGCCAGAGCGGCAAACGGCTGCGGGTCAAGGGCAAGGGGCTGGCGGGCAAGAAAGAGCCCGGCGATCTGTATGTCATTCTCAAGGTGGTGATGCCGCCGAAGCCGAACGAGAAGGCCAGCGCCCTGTGGCGAGAACTGGCTGAACAGGCGGCGTTCAACCCGCGCGCGGAATGGGAGTAAAGCACATGATGAAAAAAGAGATCACATTCACCGTGGTGGAACTGTGTCAGAGGGTGGAGATTTCAGAGGATGAGCTGGTCGAGATCGTCGGCCTGGGCGTGATCGTGCCGCTGGAGCCGGCGCAGCCGAGCTGGGAGTTCGATTACCCGGCGCTGAGCCATCTGCAGCGTGCGCGCAGGCTGCGGGCCGAACTGGATCTGGATTGGCCGGGGATCGCCATGGCGCTGACGCTGCTCGACCGGGTTGATGCACTGCAGCAAGAGAACCGGCAGCTGCGCCGGCAGCTGGCGCGTTTCCTGCAGACTTCCTGACTCGTCGTCAAAACGCCACCGTGCGGTTCGCCGGTGGCGAAATTGCGTAAAATTGGGCCACTGCCCCACATTGCGCCGATAAAGGGCGAAATTTTGACGAACCCCCGTCGACATTCGATGAAAATTGTTGATAAATGGGGAAAAGAATAAGCTTTGTAACAATTTCGTCTAGAATACATACCATTAAACGCTGTCTCAAATGGCAAGGTTTTCTAACAATATTCGAGTCAGGCAATAAAGCCTTTGGGAGTAATACCATGCAAGAGAATCATAAGATCCTGGTTGTCGATGATGACATGCGCCTGCGCGCGCTTTTAGAACGTTATTTAACCGAGCAGGGCTTCCAGGTTCGCAGCGTTGCCAACGCTGAGCAAATGGATCGCTTGCTGACACGTGAATCCTTCCATCTGATGGTGCTCGATCTGATGTTGCCGGGCGAAGATGGGCTGTCCATCTGCCGCCGCCTGCGCAGCCAGAGCAACCCTATGCCGATCATTATGGTCACCGCCAAAGGCGAAGAGGTCGATCGCATCGTGGGGCTGGAAATCGGCGCCGACGACTACATTCCTAAGCCGTTCAACCCGCGTGAGCTGTTGGCTCGCATCCGCGCGGTGCTGCGCCGCCAGGCTAACGAACTGCCGGGCGCGCCTTCGCAGGAAGAAGCGGTGATCGCGTTCGGCAAATTCAAACTGAACCTCGGCACCCGCGAGATGTTCCGCGAAGATGAACCGATGCCGTTGACCAGCGGCGAGTTCGCGGTCCTGAAGGCGCTGGTCAGCCACCCGCGTGAACCGCTGTCGCGCGATAAGCTGATGAACCTGGCGCGTGGCCGCGAATACAGCGCCATGGAGCGCTCCATCGACGTGCAGATCTCGCGCCTGCGCCGCATGGTGGAAGAAGATCCGGCGCATCCGCGTTATATCCAGACCGTTTGGGGTCTCGGCTACGTGTTCGTCCCGGACGGCAGCAAGGCATGAGGCGATTGCGCTTTTCACCGCGTAGCTCGTTTGCCCGAACCCTGTTGTTGATCGTCACCTTGCTGTTCGTCAGCCTGGTGACGACCTATCTGGTGGTGCTGAACTTTGCCATCCTGCCCAGCCTGCAGCAGTTCAACAAGGTATTGGCGTACGAAGTGCGTATGCTGATGACCGATCGGCTGCAGCTGGAGGACGGCACGCTGCTGGAAGTGCCGCCGGCGTTCCGCCGTGAGATCTACCGCGAACTGGGCATCTCTCTCTACACCAACTCGGCGGCGGAGGAGAGCGGCCTGCGCTGGGCGCAGCACTACCAGTTCCTCAGCCAGCAGATGGCGCAGCAGCTCGGCGGGCCGACCGATGTGCGGGTGGAGGTGAACAAGAACTCCCCGGTGGTGTGGCTGAAAACCTGGCTGCAGCCCGATATCTGGGTACGCGTGCCGCTGACGGAAATCCACCAGGGCGACTTCTCTCCGCTGTTCCGCTATACGCTGGCGATCATGCTACTGGCGATCGGCGGCGCCTGGCTATTTATCCGCATTCAAAACCGCCCGCTGGTGGAGCTGGAACATGCGGCGCTGCAGGTGGGCAAGGGCATCATTCCGCCGCCGCTGCGCGAGTATGGCGCTTCCGAAGTGCGGTCGGTGACTCGCGCATTCAATCAGATGGCGTCGGGCGTCAAGCAGCTGGCGGACGACCGCACCTTGCTGATGGCCGGGGTCAGCCATGACCTGCGCACGCCGTTGACGCGCATCCGGCTGGCGACGGAGATGATGAGCGCCGAAGACGGCTATCTGGCCGAGTCGATCAATAAAGACATCGAAGAGTGCAACGCCATCATCGAGCAGTTCATCGATTACCTGCGCACCGGGCAGGAGATGCCGACCGAAAGCAGCGATCTGAACGCCATTTTGGGCGAGGTGGTCGCGGCGGAGAGCGGCTATGAGCGGGTGATTGAAACCGCGCTGTCGCCGGGCGAGCTGATGATGAACGTGCATCCGCTGTCGATTAAGCGGGCGGCGGTGAACATGGTGGTGAACGCGGCACGTTACGGCAACGGCTGGATCAAGGTCAGCAGCGGCCGTGAGCTGCAGCGCGGCTGGTTCCAGGTGGAGGATGACGGCCCGGGCATCAAACCGGAAGAATTGAAGCATCTGTTGCAGCCGTTCGTACGCGGTGACAGCGCGCGCAGCACCAGCGGCACCGGTCTGGGGCTGGCGATCGTGCAGCGCATTATCGACGCGCACGACGGCGAACTGGATATCGGCACCAGCGAACGCGGCGGGCTATTGATCCGCGCGTATATTCCGTTGCCGATGGAGAAAAAAGAGTCGGCCAACGGCCATCAAACCGCCAGGGAAAACGCCTGACGCTCTTGGCGCGGGCCGCGTTGCTGCGGCCCCGTCAGGACTTCCTGCTCATCACGTAGTATTCCGCCGCATCCTCATGCAACCGACGGCCGGTCGGCGCCTGCCACGGATCGATTAACTCGATGCCGCAGTGGAGGAAGTCTTTGGTGTTGCGGGTGGCCAGGGCGGCACCGTAATGCAGGCAGGTGGCGGCGATTTGGGTATCCGGCATGCTGACGCCAATGCCTCGGCGGCGATTGGCGCCCATTAATTCCGCATGCTGCATCGCACAGCCGACGTCAAAGGGTAAGATTCTGTCTGAAAACTCTTCCTGCAGCATGTCGCCGAGGTTAGTTTGCAGTTCGAGCTGTTTCTTGCCGTGAGGCATGCAGGCGATGCCCGTATACAGCTCCGCAACCACGATGGCGCTCAAATAGAACCGATACGTATCCTGCTCATCTAACCAGCGCAATACATTGTAGTGAGGCGCCGGCCGCAGCAATTCCGAAACGACGTTGGTATCCAGCACAATCATTTTTCATCGTCTTCATCAAAGTTGACAATACGATGAGGGGCTTCATCACGTGGGGGGATCTCCAACTCAACGCCGCCGAATTCGGCGAAGTACTGATGCATGCGTGTTCCTAACCCATAGCGCGGCGGTTTTTTCACCAGCGCCTGTTTCAGGATCATGCGCGCTTCCTCTTCCATAGAATGGCCGTTTTTCGCCGCTGAAATACGCAGCAGCTCTTTGATTTCGTCGTCCAGATTTCTGACGGTGATAGTCGCCATTCAAACCTCCTTTGCTATCAATGATTGCATTGACTTATTTTCTCGCCTTGCTGGTTAAAAAGCAATCGCTGAAAATAAAAAAAGGCGCGGGATCCGCGCCTTAGCTGAAGAGGTAACGCTACCGAATTACAGCTTAGGGCCGGCGCTGACCAGCGCGGCGCCCGCAGGCGTGTCGGTGTATTTATCGAAGTTGGTGATGAAGCGCTCGGCCAGATCCTGCGCTTTTTCCTGCCACTGCTCGAGGCTGGCATAGGTATTGCGCGGATCGAGGATCTCCGGGTTCACGCCCGGCAGCGCGGTCGGCATCGCCAGATCGAAGATCGGCAGGGTAACGGTTTCCGCCTTGTCGATTTCACCGCTCAGGATGGCGTCAATGATGCCGCGCGTATCTTTGATCGAGATGCGCTTGCCGGTACCGTTCCAGCCGGTGTTGACCAGGTAAGCCTGGGCGCCGGCGGCCTGCATGCGTTTCACCAGCACTTCGGCGTACTGCGTCGGGTGCAGCGACAGGAATGCGGCGCCGAAGCAGGCGGAGAAGGTTGGCGTCGGTTCGGTTACGCCGCGCTCGGTGCCGGCCAGCTTGGCGGTGAAGCCGGACAGGAAGTGGTACTGAGTCTGGTTGGCGGTCAGACGCGATACCGGCGGCAGCACGCCGAAGGCATCGGCGGTCAGGAAGATCACCTTGGTGGCGTGACCCGCCTTGGACACCGGCTTGACGATGTTCTGGATATGGTAGATCGGGTAAGAAACGCGGGTGTTCTCGGTTTTCGAACCGTCGTTGAAGTCGATGCTGCCGTCGGCCAGCACGGTGACGTTTTCCAGCAGCGCGTCGCGTTTGATGGCGTGATAGATGTCCGGCTCGGCTTCTTCAGACAGCTTGATGGTCTTGGCGTAGCAGCCGCCTTCGAAGTTGAACACGCCGTCGTCGTCCCAGCCGTGCTCGTCATCGCCGATCAGCTGACGCTTCGGATCGGTGGAGAGGGTGGTCTTGCCGGTACCGGACAGGCCGAAGAACACCGCCACGTCGCCTTTCTCGCCCACGTTGGCCGAGCAGTGCATCGAGGCGATGCCTTTCAGCGGCAGCAGGTAGTTCATCATCGAGAACATGCCTTTCTTCATTTCGCCGCCGTACCAGGTGCCGCCGATCAACTGCATGCGCTCGGTCAGGTTGAAGGCGACGAAGTTCTCCGAGTTCAGGCCTTGCTGCTGCCAGTTCGGGTTGGTGCATTTGGCTCCGTTCATCACCACGAAGTCCGGCTCGAAGTCAGCCAGTTCTTCATCGCTCGGGCGGATGAACATGTTTTTCACGAAGTGCGCCTGCCAGGCCACCTCGGTGATGAAGCGCACTTTCAGGCGCGAGTCGGCGTTGGCGCCGCAGAAGGTATCCACCACGAACAGGCGTTTGCCGGACAGTTGTTCGGTGACCAGGTGTTTCAGATCGGCCCACACTTCCGGGCTGAGGGGTTTGTTGTCGTTTTTGCCTTTGCCCTGATCGGCCCACCACACGGTATCGCGGGTGATGTCGTCGCGGACGATGTATTTGTCTTTCGGCGAGCGGCCGGTGAAGATGCCGGTATCGACGGAGACGGCACCCAGCTTGGTGACTACCCCACGCTCAAAACCTTCCAGAGATGGGTCTGTTTCTTCCTTAAACAGCAGTTCATAGCTCGGGTTGTGAACGATTTCGCTAACGTCGTGAATGCCGTAAGCGGCCAGATCCTGAGGGGTTATACCTTTAACGCGCATGTTACTACTCCTTGGTCACAGAATTTCTGGCGGCAATTGTAGGGATCTAACGGTGCGTAACCGCGATGGGTATCAAATATTTAACGTTTTAGGCGGTATTTCGTTACGATCTGAGAGATAGCACACGGAAAAAAGCAAACGTGCAAACGGCGGGCGTTGGCGGGCGCCGAGCGCGCCCGCCAAGAGGGTGTGACTTAGTGCAACTGGTCGCTTTCGCCGGTGTTACCCGCATACAAAGCGGCAACATCACCCGGGTCAAAGACATAGTGGCTGCCACAGTAGTCGCAGTGCATGTCGATATTGCCGTCCTGCTCCAGCATGTCCGCCACTTCGTCGGTCGGCAGGGTCAGCAGCGCGTCGGCGCAACGCTGGCGCGAACAGGTGCAACGGAACTGCACGTCCTGCGGTTCGTACAGGGTGACCTCTTCCTGGTGATACAGGCGGTACAACACTTCGTTGGCCGGCAGGCCGAACAGCTCTTCGCTTTTTACCGTGTTGGTCAGTTGCACCAGATGATCGAAATCATCGAGGTTGCCGTCCTGCGCCGGCAGCACCTGCAGCAGCATACCGGCCGCCGCGGCGTTGCCTTCCGCTTCGCCGGTGCGGATGAACAGGCGGGTTGGCAGCTGCTCGGACTGGCGGAAGTAGGCTTCCAGGCATTCGGCCAGGGTTTCACCTTCCAGACCGACTACGCCCTGATAGCGCTCGCCTTCCGTCGGCGAAATGGTGATGACCATGACGCCGTTGCCGATCATCTGATGCAAGGTGCTGTCGTCGGCGATAGGCGCCTGGGTGCGCGCAACGCCGCGCATCTCCTGACGGTTGTTGCCGTTGATCACCGCCAGCTTCAGCGGGCCGTCGCCTTGCAGCTGCACGGTGATGTCGCCGTCGAACTTCAGGGTCGCGGTCAGCAGACTGGTGGCGACCAGCAGTTCGCCCAGCAGCTTCTGTACCGGCGCCGGGTAGTCGTGGTTGTTCAGGATCTGCTGATAGGTTTCGCTGACGGTAACCAGCTCGCCGCGCACCGCGTAGTTTTCAAACAGGTAACGGTGCAATTGGTCATGGTTGGACATAATCTTCTCTCATTGCGGTGAGGGGTTATTCCGGCTCACCAAATTTAAATTTCATCAGGTCTCGCCGCTCCTTTTTGTCCGGACGACGGTCCGGATGCGGCATGGTCAACGCGTTCATCTTGCGCGCCAGCGCCATCTTTTCGCGGTTGGCGATGCTGGCTTCGGTTTCCTGATACATTTGCTGCGCCTCGCCGGCGCCGCGGCGTTGGCTGGTCAGCGCCAGCACGATCACCGTACGTTCTTCGTTGCCTTGCCGCAGCTTGAGCTCGGCGTTGAGTTCGACAATCTTGCTCGGCTTGCCGCGCTGGCCGTTGTAATGCACCTTGCCGCCGTCGATCATTTCGCGTGCCAGCGCACGGGTCTTATAGAAGCGAGCGGCCCAGAGCCACTTATCCAGCCGTACCGCGTCGTCGCGCGTCGCTTTTTCCTTCATGCTTCCCCCTTGGCCAGCGCCGGTATCAGCAGGCGGTAGTCACGCATCGACGGATGGCGCTGGAAGCTTTTCTCCGCCGTACTGGAGTCCGGGTTTTGCACGCCCAGGCAGTAACGAATGCCGAAAGTGCGCGCCGCGTCGAGGATCGGCTCGCCGTCGTCGACGAACAGCGTGCGCTGCGGATTGAATCCGGTGTGCTGTTGCACCGCCTGCCACAGACGCTGATCTTCTTTCGGATAACCAAATGTGTGGGTGGAAAACAATAAATCAAGGTGCCGATCGAGGCCGGTATGCTCGATTTTCACCGCCAGGCTGTGCGGATGGGCGTTGGTCAGCAAAATGGTTTGCAGACCGGCGTCGCGCAGCGCCCGTAAAAACGGCTCGGTGTCTTCGCGCAGCCGGGCGCGGCTGCCGACTTCGCTGGTCATGCGGTAGATATCCAGATCCAACCGCTCGCTCCAGTAATCGAAGCAATACCAGTTCATGGTGTGCTGCACCGCCTGATACTCCCGCTCAATGATATGACGGGCTTCGTCGAAAGGAATGGCGCGCCTTTCGCTCAGCGCCTGCGGCACCAGGCTGAGCCAAAAGTGGCTGTCGAACTCCAGATCCAGCAAGGTGCCGTCCATATCCAGCAGCACGGTATCGATCTGCGGCCAATCAAACTCGGGAACCATAAAAACTCCACGGGCGGACCGACGGGCGGTCCGCAGATGAGAATAATAGCGTTAGCGTAGCATAAGCAGATGACAGGGCGGAGGCCCCGGCGTCAGGTTCAGGCCATCGGCCGCATCGACATCGGATTGAGCTGCGGATTGAAGCAGCTGTCGTAGTAACGCTGGATATCGGCGACGCGGTGCTGATTGATGCGCCGACGCTGCACCAGCCGCCAGGCGTTATAGCCCAGGCTGATGACGACCGCCAGCAACAGCAGACTGGTACCGAGGTAGCGCCACAGGGTGATCATGTCCGGTTCGCTGTGCAGCGCCACATGACGGGTGCCGTTGGCGTCGACGCTGAGGCTGGTGATCACGCCCTGTGCCTGGAAGGGGGTGTGCAGCAGCAGAGTGGAAAGGCGCTGCAACTCATTCCACTGGTCGAGGGCGTTGTATTCGCTCTGCGGCGCCGACGGCTGCGGATGGCTGACCAGCTGGCGGCCTTCGTCGCTGCTGATCAGGAAACCGCCCGGCGGCGGGCTGTTGAGCGCTGCGGCGGCCAAACGCGTTTCATTGAAGATGAACGACGATGTGGCCACTTTGGTCAGGCTTTCCAGCGACTCGGCGCTCACCGGGCGCAGCAGGACGTTGACGCCTTGCAGCGCGCCGGACCTGGCGCGTTTCACCAGGCCGCTCCAGTTTTTGGCGTTGCCCAGGTTGACCAGGGCGTTCTTCAACCGCACGCAGTCGCTTTCTGCCTGGCACAAATCCTGTGTTTTCAAAACGATATCAGAGAAGTCGTCCAACAGGATCATGCCGGATTTCTCGATGGCGCTGGCCAACTGCGGGTTGACCTTCTGATCGGCGCCGCTCGGATGCAGCTGGCTGTTGACCGTAGCCAGCAGGGCCGTCGCTTTGTCTATGACTTCCGATTCCGGCTGTGGCAGTGGGGCGGCGTTGTTCCAGTAGATGCCGGAACAGTCGAACGGCGCAAAATTGACGGCGCTGCCCCCATTGGCCGGCGGGGGCACATAGCACATGCCGCTGCCGCGCACTTTCAGCGTGTCGCCGATGCGCAACGGCGTGGCTTCCAGCGCCTGAACGCTGGTCACTTCCACTTTTTGCGCACCCTGCAGCCAGGCCATGCTGAGGGTCAGCGGCAGGTTGAGCGGGATATAGATCAGCAGCAACAGCAGCACCAGCGCCGAGCTGGCGACCAGCACCGCGTTGCGGCCCCACTGCTGCAGCGGGAAGTTTTTCACTTCGTCATGCAGCGAGAGGAAGCGCCCCTGGCGCACCACCTGCCGATTGAGGTAGACGTCCACATCGGTGGTCTTGCCCAGGTCCTGCGTCAGGTAAGGCTGCCAATGCGGCGGGTAGATAAGATCGATGATGCCGAGTGAAATGTTGCTGATCTGCCCCTGGCCGGATTCGCCGAACAGGCCCCAGCGCTTCGGCGTACCGCGCAGACAGTGGATCTCTTTCAGCTCGCGTGACGCCGGACGGCGGAACAGGTTCCAGCATCCCCAGGCGATCATCAGCACCGCCACGAAAATCATCCAGGGGATCACCAGCACCGGGCTTATCAGGCTGAAGAACAGCAGCAGCAGCGCGGCGGAGATGATGACGGCTTCACGGATGCCGTTCGGCCGGTTCAGCGCATGCTCTTCCGGCGTTTCCTTGCGAATATTGACCAGCTCGACATGCTCGCTCTCTTCCTTGCGGATAGAGGCGTTTTTGGTCGGCGCGGCGTTCACCACCGGCGGTTGCGGCCGGTCGTGAATATGATCTTTCAGCGAGTGCCCGTTGAGCGAAATCACCAGCGGCAGCGTCTGGGTACGGATCACTTCCACATGGTTGTCGGCGGTGATATAGGGTTCCCAAAACGGCGGCAGGTGCACCTCTTCGGCATCGAGGTAATAGCGCCATTTATTGGGATCGTCGCTGGCCAGCCCATAGCGGGTGATGGCGTGCGTGACGGGATAAACGTTATCGCTTTGCGGGGTGAGCGCCAGTTTGGCTGCGGGCAAGGTAGCGCCGCCGCCGGGCAACAGCTTGTTGCTCAGCTTGTTTTGCTGATTGAGATAGAACTCGACCGCAGCACGCTCTTCGTCGGTCAGCTTGCGGTGGGCAGGTTTGATAAACGGCAGCGCGTGCGCCAGCGCCGACGGGTTGCGCGCCTTGAACCACAGGTACAGGCCGGCGGCAATCAGGCAGACAAGCACTAAGGCCAATATCAACACTATTGTGCTCATGCAATCCCCATTTCACACCCGTGAATTTCGCCAACCTGATGAAAAGGTGAATATTATACGGAGTAAACCGCCAGGAGGCACCCAGAACTAATAATGAGGGAACAAACAGATTCTCGCTCTGGATCTCATTCCTTCATGACGCAAGGCCATTTTATCACTGATTCTTGCCTGCGTGATACTAGCAACCGGCCTCTGCCGTCGATATCGGTATTATCCTATTTTCATGCGTGCTGTTTGCTGAATCAGTACGGAAAATCGCCCGCCGCTGGCTACGCTTGTTAAAAGAAAGTAAATTACTGCTCATGCTCGTTGCGGCGGAGCTTACCCTTAACGCACAATGTGATCAGGATCGAATTTGGTCAGCGTTTGAGCGCCAACGAGCCGTGCGTTACGCCAATCATTATTTCGGTTGCCCCGTCCGCGCCTGGGTAACCTCTTTGAGGCAATCATGGATAAACACCTGCAAAAACCTAAAATTCTGAAAGTGGAAACCGTCGCGCGTTCGCGTTTGTTCAACGTCGAGTCGGTCGATTTGGAATTCAGCAACGGTGTGCGGCGGGTGTATGAGCGCATGCGGCCTTCGGATCGCGAAGCGGTGATGATCGTGCCGGTGATTGGCGATGACCTGCTGCTGATCCGCGAATATGCGGTAGGCACCGAATCCTATGAGCTGGGGTTCCCGAAAGGGCTGATCGATCCCGGTGAGGGGGTGCTGGAGGCCGCCAACCGCGAGCTGATGGAAGAGGTGGGATACGGCGCGAAGCGCTTTGATTTTCTCAGCAAGCTGACGATGGCGCCCTCTTACTTTTCCAGCAAAATGAATATCGTGCTGGCGCACGATCTCTATCCGCAGAGCCTGGAAGGGGATGAGCCGGAGCCCCTGCCGCAGGTGCGTTGGCCGATCGCCGACATGATGGCGCTGCTGGCGGAACCGGATTTTCGTGAGGCGCGCAACGTCAGCGCGCTGTTCCTCTCAGAGGCATTTTTGCGCGCTTCGCGCTGATACGCTTCGCGCCAAACAAAAAAAGGGCCAGATTTCTCTGGCCCTTTTCGATCAGAACAGCTCGTGGCTTTCACCGCCCGGATCGGTCAACGTGGTGCCGGTATCGCGCGATGGGTAGTCCGTCGGCTGAGTTCCTTCGATGAAGTACTCGGAACGGCTGCCGCCGCCACCGCCAGAGAGCTTGCCGCTGCTCTTGTCGATGGTGACGCTGATGATGCCCGGCGGCGGCGTGACTTTCTGCTCCGGGATGCCTTCCAGCGCGGTCTTCATGAAGTCGTCCCACGCCGGCTGGGCGCTCTTGGCTCCGCCTTCACCGCCGGAAATCTGATCCGGGATGGCGCCGGATACCGTCGAACGGCCCAGGTCGCGGCGGTGATCGTCGAAACCGATCCACACCGACGTCACGGTATCCGGACCATAGCCGGAGAACCAGGCGTCTTTGGAACTGTTGGTGGTACCGGTTTTGCCGCCGATGTCATGACGCTTCAGATCGCGCCCGGCGCGCCAGGCCGTGCCCATCCAACCCGGTTCACCGAAGATGTTGCTGTTCAGCGCGTCGTGGATGAGGAAGGCCAGCGGCGTGCTGATCACGTGCGGCGCATACTGTTGGTCGCCGTCCTGCTGCACCTGAGCCGGGGTAACCTGCTCCAGCTGCGGCATCGGCACCGTGCTGTTGCTGCCTTCCTGCGAGGTGGCGACGTTTTCGATGTTGTCGTCGGACAGCACCGCCGAACGGTGGGTGTCGCCGTAGATCACCGGCAGGTTGCAGCTGCTGCACACCACTTTCGGTTTGGCTTCGAACACCGTATTGCCGTTGTCGTCTTCAATTTTGGTGATGAAGTACGGGTCAACCAGGTAACCGCCGTTCGCCAGCACCGCGTAGCCGCGTACCAGCTGCATCGGGGTGAAGGAGGCGGAGCCCAGCGCCAGCGATTCGGTATGCACGATGTTCTGCGCCGGGAAGCCGAAGCGCTGCAGATATTCCGCCGCGTAGTCGACGCCCATCGCACGCATCGCGCGCACCATCACCACGTTCTTCGATTGCCCCAGCCCCTGCCGCAGGCGAATCGGGCCGTCGTAGGTCGGCGGCGAGTTTTTCGGCCGCCAGTCGGTGCCGGCGCCGGCATCCCAACGGGTAATCGGCAAGTCGTTCAGAATGGTGGCCAGCGTCAGGCCTTTATCCATCGCGGCAGTGTACAGGAACGGTTTGATGTTCGACCCTACCTGGCGCAGAGCCTGCGTGACGCGGTTGAACTTGCTCTGGTTGAAATCGAAGCCGCCAACCAGCGCTTTCACCGCGCCGTCGTTCGGGTTGATTGAGACCAGCGCCGAGTTGACGTCCGGCACCTGCGACAGCCACCAGGCCTCGTTCACTTTACGCACCCACACCTGCTGGCCGGCCTGCACCACGTCGGTGACGCGTTTCGGCGTTGGGCCTTGCTGCGTGTCTGAACGGTATGGGCGCGCCCAGCGCATGGTCGCCATCGGCAGGGCAATGCTGCTGCCGTCGGCCAGCATCGCCGTCGCTTCCTGCGGGTTGGCGGCGGTGATCACCGCCGGCGCCAGCGGGCCGTAGTTCGGCAGGTTTTTCAGCGAATCAACAATCTGTTTGCGATCCCAGGCCGCTTCGCCGACTTTCCACAACACGTTGGACGGGCCGCGGTAGCCGTGGCGCATGTCATAGGCCAGCACGTTGTTGCGTACCGACTCCTGCGCCGCCAGCTGCAGCCGCTTGGTGACGGTGGTGTAAACCTTGTAACCGTCGGTATAGGCATTTTCACCGTAGCGCTTGATCATCTCCTGACGCACCATCTCGGAGAGATACGGCGCGGAGAAGCTGATTTCCGGCGCATGGTAGTTGGCGACCAGATCTTCGGCGCGCGCCTGATCGTACTGCGCCTGCGTGATGTAGTGTTCGTCCAGCATGCGCGACAGCACCACGTTGCGACGGGCAACGGCGCGATCGTGCGAATAGAGCGGGTTGAAGGTGGACGGCGCTTTCGGCAGGCCGGCGATGGTCGCCATTTCGCTCAGGGTCAGCTGGCTGACGTCTTTGCCGAAATAGACCTGCGCGGCGGCGCCCACGCCGTAGGCGCGGTAACCCAGATAGATCTTGTTCAGATATAGCTCAAGGATTTCATCCTTGGTGAGCATCTGCTCGATGCGCACCGCCAGGAAGGCTTCCTTGATTTTACGCATCAGGGTGCGTTCCGGGCTTAAGAAGAAGTTACGCGCCAGCTGTTGGGTAATGGTACTGGCCCCCTGCGAAGCGTGGCCGGAGACCAGCGCGATGGAGGCGGCGCGGAAGATGCCGACCGGATCGACGCCGTGGTGATCGTAGAAGCGGCTGTCTTCGGTGGCGATGAATGCGTGCACCATCACCGGTGGAATTTGATCCAGCTTCAGCGGAATGCGGCGCTTCTCGCCGTATTGGGCGATCAGTTCGCCATCGGCGCTGTAAACCTGCATCGGTATTTGCAGCCGCACATCTTTCAGCGTTGCGACGTCGGGCAGCTGTGGCTCGACATATTTGTACAAGCCGAAAATCGAGGCTGCTCCCAGCACGATGCAACATACTGCAAGGATTAGTAAATACTTTACGAACTTCACCTGAGATTTCCCATTTCTAAGTCATTTGGGCAGTTTATAAACAACCGCGCGGTAGTATAAAGGCAAGCCTGCGACATGGATATGTTCTTTTATCATCTGATGTTATGGAGGCTTGCGAAACATGTTCCCTCAAGCATGGCAGGTGGGGCTGGATATACAAATCGACTGCGTGCGGGCGGTGGCGGCCCAACGCCGCCGCAACGGCTGGCAGTTGCGCCACTGGTGGCAGCAGGCGCTGCCGCAGGCAGTTTTACGCGACGGCTGCCTGGAACCTTCCGAATTCCTGATCCGGGCGCTGCGGCAATGGCGCGTCCAGCTGCCGCGACATATTTCCTTACGCATTGCCCTGCCGGCGCAGCGCGTGTTGCAGCAGCGTATGGCACGGCCTGATGCGCGGCTGCGCGAGCCGGAACGCAGCGACTATATCGGCGGCCACGGTTTGAAGCAGTTTCCGCTCGACGGCCAGACGCTGGCGCTCGACTATCGCGCCGCACCGGGGGATGAGGCGGCGCTGCTGTTGACCGCCGCGCGGCGGCAGGAACTGCAGCAGTGGCTGCTTTGTCTGCGTCAGGCTGGCCTGCATCCGCAGGCGGTCGATATCACCCCCTGCGCGCTGCGGATGATGGCGACGGCGGCAGGCGTGCCGCCCGCCGCGGGGCTGATGCATCGCCTCGAACGAGAATGGCTGTGGGTGGCGCCGGCCGATGGCGCCTTCGCCTTTGGTCTGGCGCCGGGCGACGATGGCGCCCAGGCGCTGCGGGCGCTGCAAGCCCAGACGCCGGCGGGCGACGATCGGCCTGTCTATGCCGGCAGCGTGCTGGCGGGAGCCCTGCCCGCCGGCTGCCTGGCCTGGTCGCCGCTCAGCGCCTTTACGCAGCTGCGTCCGCCGTTGCCCGTGCATCCCTCGGCGTTCGCGTTGGCCGGTGGTCTGGCGCTGCGCGAGGAGGATCGTTGATGTATCAGGTTAACTTTCTGCCCTGGCGCCAGCGCCGCGATCGGCGACGCGCCTATTTCTGGCTGGGCGTGCTGCTGTTGCAGGTAACGGCGCTGCTGCTGGCACTGTTCCTGGCCGCCGGCCAACTGCGTCACCAACAGACGCAGCGGCAGGCGCGGCAGGCGATGCTGGGTGAGGAGCTGGCGGCATTGACGTCGCTCGCCCGCCAGCAGCAGCAAGAGCGGGCGCAGCAAGCGATGCACAGTGCCCGCGCCGAACGGCAGGCAAATAACGCCCAACATAACCGGCGTTATTTGCAGCTGCTGCAGCAATTGTCCTCCAGCATTCCTCCGCCGCTGTGGCTCACGGCGTTGGACTGCAATGCGGCGAACGGCCTGCGGCTGCGTGGATTGAGCCGCTCTCCTGCGGCCATCACGCAGTTCGAACGGCGGCTGGCGGGGATACCTGCGTTGCCACGGCTGCATTTGGCGGAGATGGCGCAACGCGAAGACGGCCTGTACTCCTTTCATCTGGCGGCGCAGTGGGGGCGTGATGGATAGCCGTTTGTCCTCCGGGCTGCGCCTCTGGCTGAGCTTACCGGGCTGGCTATTGCTGCTGTCGCAAGGGTTGGGCATCGGCACGCTGGCGCTGTTGGGCGGCGGTTGGCTGCTGCAAGACGAATGGCGTCAGCGGGAAAATGCGGCGGAGCGGCAACAGCGCCTGCTGCAACAGATCGCTATGGTGCAGAGCCAGTTGGAAGAGACGCCGCAAACCATTATCCCGGCGGCGGTGCTTGCGCCGACCACCACCGGCGATTTGGCGAGCGTGCTGCAACGGGCGGGGGGCGCTTTGCTGCGCTGGCAGCGGCAGGAAAAACCGCTGCGGCAAACGCTGAGTTTGCGCATTGACTACGCCGGTTTGTTGGCGCTGCTGGAGGCGCTGCCCGCCGATTTGCGCCTCGAGCAGCTGAGCGTGGAGACGCCGCCCCTTGGCATGACGGCGCGGTTGGTTTTGCAGGATGCCACCGAGGAGCAGGCAGATGAGTAAAAGACCCGGCCGTGGGTGGTGGTGGCTGCTATGGCCGTGGGCCCTATGTGCTGAGCCGCGCGACCCGTTTGCGCCGCCTCCGCTGCCTGCTTGTGCCCAAACGGCGGCATCGCCGGCGGGCTGGCGACTGAAAGGCGTCATCGGGCAACCGACGCTGCGCTATGGCTGGGTGGTGACGCCGGCGGGGCAGTGGCTGCGCCTGCGGCCGCAGCAGCGGGTGCTGGCCGAGCGTTGGCAGGTGACGCAGGTGCAGGCGCGCAGCCTGACGTTAACGGCGCTGGCGGCCGAACCGGATTGCCCGGCGAGCCAGGGCGACATCCCGCTGATAATGGACAACAAGGATGGGAAACCATGAAAGGACGCGCTGGATTGGGCGTGGCGCTGTGGTGTCTGACGCTCGGCGCCGCACAGGCGCAGGATAAACAGGTTATTTCGCTGGAGTTTCAGGATGCGCCGGTCACGGTCATCCTGCAGGCGCTGGCGGATTATCGGCAGATGAACCTGATCGCCGCGCCCGGCGTGAGCGGCAACCTGACGCTGCGGCTGGAGAATGTGCCCTGGCCTCAGGCGCTGGCGCTGACCCTGCGCATGGGCAAATTGGCGATGACGCGTGAGGGTAACGTGATGCTGATTGCGCCGGAGCCGGACGCGCAGGAAAAAAGGCAGCAGCGAGAGGCGCTGGCGCAGCGGCAACCGCTGCACAGCCTGAGCCTGACGTTACAGAACGGCGATGCGGCGGAGATTGCCGAAAGCCTCAATGCCCAACGCGGCGCCTTGCTCAGCGAGCGGGGCAGCGTGCTGGCGGATAAGCGCACCAATACGCTGCTGCTGCGCGACACCGCGCCGATCCTGGCGCAGTTGAAAAAGCGGGTAACGGAAATGGACGCGCCGCTGGCACAGGTCCAGCTGGCGGCGCATATCGTGACCATCAACAGCGAAAGCTTGCGCGAACTCGGCGTGCGTTGGGGATTGGCGCCTGACGACAGGCCGGCGAAGCCGCTGCGGCCGGGCAATCTCGGCGTCAACCTGCCGCTGGAGCGCAGCGCGGTGAACGCCGGTTTCCATCTGGCGCGCATCAGCGGGCGTTTGCTGAGCCTCGAGCTGACGGCGCTGGAACAGGAGAATCAGGTGGAGATCATCGCCAGCCCGCGCCTGCTGACGGCGCACCTGCAAACCGCCAGCATCAAGCAGGGAACCGAGATCCCTTACGAAGTGTCAAGCGGCGCCAGCGGTGCGACCGCCATCGAGTTCAAAGAGGCGGTGCTGGGCATGGAGGTGACGCCGAAAGTGTTGCCGGACGGGCGCATCACGCTGACGTTGCACATCAGCCAAAATATGCCGGGGCGCGCCATCAGCCGGGGCGCGGGGGAAGCGCTGACCATCGATAAACAGGAGATTAAAACGCAGATCACGGTGAAAAACGGTGAAACCCTGGTGCTCGGCGGTATTTTTCAACGGCATAGCGGCAAGACGGCGGACAAGGTGCCGGGATTGGCGGATGCGCCGTTATTGGGAGGCTTGTTCCGACAAAGCGGCGCACAACAGAAAAAACGCGAGCTGGTGATCTTCATTACGCCGACCCTGATTAAGGGATAAGCGGCTACCTGTCAGCCGGACGGCAAATCTCCTAAAGTTGATGAGCAGATACACTTTTTTATCTCCTTGGGGGGATCTGCGTTTGACGCTGCGGCCGATTTAGCTTACAAGGGTTACCGAATTGAGCACCGAGGTTTTTTGTTAGCGTCAAGACGCCGTTAAAAACATATGGTTTCCCTCCCGCGGCGTGGATTGCGATTTATTCGGTTGCCAAACTACCAAGAGTGTTGAGATAATTTTTCGTCTGATCTCGCACTATCGCTCATGAGGTTTCAGTTTAGGTCCCGCCGCTGATTTGATTGGCGGGGCGGGTTAACATTAACGAATTGTCTTAGTAATACCGAAAAACATGGCAGAGAAACGCAATATCTTTCTGGTTGGGCCTATGGGTGCCGGCAAAAGCACTATTGGCCGTCAGTTAGCTCAGCAACTCAATATGGAGTTCTTCGACTCCGATCAAGAAATTGAGCGACGTACCGGAGCTGACGTGGGCTGGGTATTCGACGTGGAAGGGGAAGAAGGTTTCCGCGATCGTGAAGAAAAAGTCATTAATGAACTGACGGAAAAACAAGGGATTGTGTTGGCGACCGGCGGCGGTTCGGTGAAGTCGCGCGAAACGCGCAACCGTCTGTCCGCGCGCGGCGTGGTGGTCTATCTGGAAACCACGATCGAGAAGCAGCTGGCTCGTACCCAGCGTGATAAAAAACGCCCGCTGCTGCAGGTCGATTCTCCGCCGCGTGAAGTGCTGGAAGCCTTGGCGAAAGAGCGCAATCCGTTGTATGAAGAGATTGCCGATGTCACCATCCGCACCGACGATCAGAGCGCTAAAGTGGTTGCTAACCAGATCATCAACATGCTGGAAAGCAACTGATTGCCGATTTTCGCGTTCGCCGTCGGCCAATGCGGAAAACTGATTTGTGTTCCCCGCCGCTGCGGGGATCAACCACCGCCGCACCATACAGAGAACTGAGCGCGACATGGAGAGAATTACTGTAACGCTTGGGGAGCGCAGCTACCCGATTACCATCGCCGCCGGATTGTTTAACGATCCGGCTTCTTTTATGCCGTTGAAGGCGGGTGAGCAAGCGATGTTGGTCACCAACCAGACCCTGGCGCCGCTCTATCTGGAGCGCGTCCGGCAGGTGCTGGAGCGGGGCGGCGTCGTGGTGGATCAGGTGATCCTTCCCGATGGTGAGCAGTACAAATCTCTGGCGGTGTTGGAGCAGGTGTTTTCGGCGCTGCTGGAAAAACCGCACGGGCGCGACACGACGCTGATCGCGCTCGGTGGCGGCGTTGTCGGCGATCTGACCGGCTTTGCCGCCGCGTGCTATCAACGCGGCGTGCGCTTCATTCAGGTTCCCACCACGCTGTTGTCGCAGGTGGATTCTTCCGTGGGCGGCAAGACCGCCGTCAACCACCCGCTCGGCAAAAACATGATCGGCGCTTTCTATCAACCCGCTTCGGTGGTGGTTGATCTGGATTGCCTGAAAACGTTGCCGACGCGTGAACTCTCTTCCGGTCTGGCTGAAGTCATCAAATACGGGATCATCCTCGATCGCGAGTTCTTCGTCTGGCTGGAAAACAACATCGATGCGCTGATGGCGTTGGATATGCAGGCGTTGGCCTACTGTATCCGCCGCTGCTGCGAGCTGAAGGCCGAGGTCGTGGCCGCCGACGAACGCGAAAGCGGCCTGCGCGCCTTGCTGAATCTGGGCCATACTTACGGCCACGCCATCGAAGCCGAAATGGGCTACGGCGTATGGCTGCACGGCGAAGCGGTGGCTGCGGGCATGGTGATGGCGGCGGAAACCGCGCACCGTCTCGGCCAGTTCTCCGTTGAAGACATCGAACGCATCAAAACGCTGCTGCTGCGCGCCGGCTTGCCGGTCTGCGGGCCGCAGGAAATGACGCCGGAATCCTATTTGCCGCACATGCTGCGCGACAAGAAAGTGCTGGCGGGTGAACTGCGTCTGGTGCTGCCGACCGCGATCGGTGCGGCCGAAGTGCGCGGCGGCGTAGGGCATGAACTGGTGTTGGCGTCGATCGCCGCCTGCCTGCCTGAGCAGCAGCGTAATTAAATCGGACCAAGTAACAGTGGCTTAGCCGCCATTTGCATCTATATTAATACAGTGAGCAGAGCACGACGGGTGTCGCTTTGCCATCATCGGGTTAATCTGCCCGTGCCACGGTAGGTCTACGGTGGTGGGCTTTTGCCTCTAGTTGGAGGGTTTCAGATGGACGAGTTTAAACCGGAAGACGATCTCAGACCTGATAGCAGCGATCGTCGTCCTACGCGTTCGCGCAAGCCGGCCGCCGCGCCGCGCTTCGCCGTTTCGCGCCAGCATTTGATGATTGGCATCGGCATTTTGGTGCTGTTGCTGCTGATTATCGGCATCGGTTCCGCCTTGAAGGCGCCGACCAAGCATGAGGCGGCTCAGGATAGCGGCGCGCAAAACGGCGCGGCTCGCGACATCAACCTGTCCGGCTCTTCGTCGCTGACCACCGCCAACAACGGCGTGCCGGGCGGCACGACGGATACCCACGATAACAACGGTGTGAGCGCGACTCAGCCGCAGCAACCGCAGAACGTCAGCGTTCCGCCGATCTCCGGCACGCCGACCGAAGCGCAAACTCAGCCTCAGCAGGGCGGTGCGCAGCAGCGCGTCGATCTGCCGGGCAACATGGCGGATGCGCTGTCGCAGCAGCAGGGGCAGGTGGATGCCGCAACCCAGGGCATGACCGGCGCAGCGTCGACGTTGCCGACTGCACCGGCAACGGTGATGAGCGGCGCTGCGGCGCGCGAGGCGACGCGCCCTGTGCAAGGCACCACGCCGCAACAGCATAAAACGCCGGCGAAAACCGCCGCCACCAAACCGACCGCGACGCAGCATAAATCACCGACTACGGTGTATACGCCGCCGGCCAAGCCGTCTTCCACCGCGAAAGCGGGAGCGGTCAGCAGCAGCGGCAGTTCGCTGCAGTCTGCACCGGGCAGCCATTACACGCTGCAGCTGAGCAGCGCTTCGCGTTCCGATACGCTGAACGCCTACGCCAAACAGCAGAAGCTGCAGAACTACCTGGTGTACGCCACCAAGCGTGACGGCAAGCCGTGGTATGTGCTGGTAAGCGGCAACTACGCGTCTTCCGCGGAAGCGAAGCGCGCTATTGCTTCGTTGCCGGCGGATGTACAGGCGAAAAAACCATGGGTCCGACCTGTACATCAGGTACAGCAAGATCTTAAAAAATAAATCATTTAAATTTGTGCGCTGATGTGCTGTCTGAAACAGAGTACAATCCGCCGCTCTGAATTGTATAAGTAGCTAATTGACGGCATGAAGAAAAACCGCGCTTTTTTAAAATGGGCTGGTGGAAAATACCCGCTGGTAGACGAGATTCGTCGCCATCTGCCGGCGGGAGACTGCTTAATCGAGCCCTTCGTGGGTGCGGGATCCGTCTTCCTGAATACGGATTACGACGCCTACATTCTCGCCGACATCAATAGCGATCTTATCAACCTGTATAACATCGTTAAGCTGCGCACGGATGACTTCGTGCGCGATGCCCGCACGCTTTTCGCCGATGAATTCAATAACTCGGATCAGTTTTACCTGCTGCGAGAAGAGTTCAATACTAGCACCGAGCCTTACCGCCGGGCGCTGCTGTTCCTGTACCTGAACCGCCACTGTTATAACGGCCTGTGCCGCTATAACCTGCGCGGCGAGTTCAACGTACCGTTCGGCCGCTACAAGAAACCGTACTTCCCGGAAGAAGAGCTCTACTGGTTTGCTGAAAAATCGCGCAATGCCACTTTTGTCTGCGAGCATTACCGCGATACCATGGCGAAGGCCGTGGCCGGCGCCGTGGTGTATTGCGATCCGCCTTATGCGCCGCTGTCGGCGACGGCGAATTTCACCGCTTACCACACCAACAGCTTCAGCATCGCCGATCAGCAGAGCCTGGCGCAATTGGCGCATCAGCTCTCGGTAGAGAGCCGGGTACCGGTATTGATCTCCAATCACGATACCGAGCTGACGCGCGACTGGTACCAGAATGCTGCGCTGTATGTGGTGAAAGCGCGCCGCACGATCAGCCGCAATATTCTCGGCCGCAGCAAAGTGAACGAGCTTTTGGCGCTGTATCGCTAAGCCGGGGCACCCCGGCGCATAACAACTCGACCCTACGTTTGGAGAAGCGGATGAAAAAGTTTTTGATTGCCCCGTCCATTCTGTCGGCAGATTTTGCCCGGTTAGGTGAAGATACCGCCAACGTGCTGGCCGCAGGCGGCGACGTGGTGCACTTCGACGTGATGGACAACCACTACGTGCCCAATCTGACCATCGGTCCGATGGTGTGCGAAGCGCTGCGCAACTACGGCATTACCGCGCCGATTGACGTGCATCTGATGGTCAAGCCGGTGGACCGCATCGTGCCTGATTTCGCCAAGGCCGGCGCGTCTTATATCTCTTTCCACCCCGAAGCTTCCGAGCATGTCGATCGCACCATTCAGCTGATCAAAGAGCACGGCTGTAAAGCCGGCCTGGTGTTCAACCCGGCCACGCCGCTGAGCTATCTCGACTACGTGATGGATAAAATCGACGTGATCCTGCTGATGTCGGTTAACCCGGGCTTCGGCGGCCAGTCGTTCATCCACGGCACCCTGGACAAGCTGCGCCAGGTGCGCAAGCTGATCGACGACAGCGGTCGCGACATCCGCCTGGAAGTCGACGGCGGGGTGAAGGTGGATAACATCGCCGAAATCGCCGCTGCGGGCGCCGATATGTTCGTCGCCGGTTCCGCCATCTTTGGCCAGCCGGACTACCGCAAGGTGATCGACGAGATGCGCAGCGAGTTGGCGAAGGTTTCCCATGGCTGATTTCGGCGCGATCCGCGCATTGGCCTTCGATCTGGACGGCACGCTGGTCGACAGCGCGCCGGGCCTGGCGGCCGCCATCGATATGGCGCTGGAAGAAGCGGGCCTGCCGCAAGCGGGTGAGGAGCGGGTTGGCACCTGGATCGGCAACGGCGCCGACGTGCTGGTGCAGCGCGCGCTGCGCTGGGCGGAAGCGGAAGGCACGCCGGAACAGTGCGGCCGGCTGCGTGAACGCTTCGACCATTTCTATGCGCAGACCGTCGACAGCGGTAGCCGCCTGTTCCCGCAGGTGCAAGAGACGCTGGCCCGACTGGCCGCGCACGGCTACCCGATGGCGCTGGTGACCAACAAGCCGACGCCGTTCGTGGCGCCGCTGCTGGCATCGTTGGGGATTGGCGACTATTTCTCGCTGGTGATCGGCGGCGACGACGTGACGGAAAAGAAACCGCACCCGGCGCCGTTGTATCTGGTGCTCGGCAAGCTTGGGCTGCGCGCGCATGAACTGCTGTTCGTCGGCGATTCACGCAACGATATTCAAGCCGCGCAGGGCGCCGGTTGCCCAAGCGTCGGCTTTACCTACGGTTATAACTACGGCGAATCGATAGCCCTGAGCCACCCCGATCGGGTGTTGGAGCGCTTCGCCGATTTGTTGCCCGCTCTTGGGCTGTCATCTTTAGAGAATCAGGAAATTTAAACATGAGTAAGCCCATCGTATTTAGCGGCGCGCAACCGTCCGGCGAACTGACCATCGGCAACTACATGGGTGCGCTGCGTCAGTGGGTGCAGATGCAGGACGACTACGACTGCATCTACTGCATCGTCGATCTGCATGCCATCACCGTGCGCCAGGACGCCGAGAAACTGCGCAAAGCCACGCTGGATACGCTGGCGCTGTACCTGGCCTGCGGTATCGATCCGGAAAAAAGCACCATCTTCGTGCAGTCGCACGTGCCTGAGCACACGCAGCTGAGCTGGGTGCTGAACTGCTACACCTATTTCGGCGAACTGAGCCGCATGACGCAGTTCAAAGACAAATCCGCGCGCTACGCGGAGAACATCAACGCCGGGCTGTTCAGCTATCCGGTGCTGATGGCGGCGGATATCCTGCTGTATCAAACCAACCAGGTGCCGGTGGGCGAAGACCAGAAGCAGCACCTGGAACTGAGCCGCGACGTAGGGCAGCGTTTCAACGCGCTGTACGGCGACGTGTTCAAAGTGCCGGAGCCGTTTATTCCTAAATCCGGCGCGCGCGTGATGTCGCTGCAGGAACCGACCAAGAAGATGTCCAAGTCGGACGATAACCGCAACAACGTGATCGGCCTGCTGGAAGATCCGAAAGCGGTGACCAAGAAGATTAAGCGCGCAATGACCGACTCGGAAGAGCCGCCTGTCGTGCGTTACGACGTGGTCAACAAGGCGGGCGTCTCCAACCTGCTGGATATTCTCGCCGGCGTGACCGGCAAGAGCATCGCGCAGCTGGAAGCCGAGTTCGAAGGCCAGATGTACGGCCACCTGAAAGGCGCGGTGGCGGAAGCCGTCTCCGGCATGCTGGGTGAGCTGCAGGAGCGCTATCACCGCTTCCGTAACGACGAAGCCTATCTGCAGCAGGTGATGCGCGACGGCGCCGCCAAGGCCCGCGCACGCGCGCAGGAAACCCTGGCGAAGGTCTATCAGGCCGTCGGTTTCGTACCGCCGCAGGCGTAACGCCAGCGAAAATAAAAAAAGCGGCCACGGGCCGCTTTTTTTATGTCGGTATCACGCCATTTGCGCCAGGCCGGCAGGCGGTACCTCGCTGGCGAACCAGTTGAGTTTGCTGCGCAGGCTGACCACGCTGCCGACGATGATCAGACTGGGGCTGGCGGCCTGCAGTGACAGGGCGCCCAGTTGGCCGAGTTCGCCTTCGATCACCCGCTGGTGGCAGGAAGTGCCGTTTTCTACCAGCGCCACCGGCGTGGTGGCCGCCAATCCATTCGCTATCAGCTGGCGTTGGATCTCCGCCGCCTGCGACAGCCCCATATAGAACACCAGCGTCTGTTGCCCGGCGGCCAGCGTCGCCCAGTCCAATCCGCCGTCGGCCTTGGCGTGGCCGGTCACCAGGCGCACGCTCTGCGCATGGTCGCGGTGGGTAAGCGGGATACCGCTGTAGGCGGAACAGCCGGAGGCGGCGGTGATGCCCGGAACCACCGAGAACGGCACGTTGGCGTCCGCCAGCGTCTCCAGCTCTTCGCCGCCGCGGCCGAAGATAAAGGGATCTCCCCCCTTCAGGCGCACCACGCGTTTGCCTTGCTGCGCCTGCTGCAGCAGGATTTGGTTGATTTGCTCTTGCGGCACGCAGTGGTGGCCGGCGCGTTTGCCGACGAAGATGCGTTCGGCGTCGCGGCGCACCAGCGTCATGATCTCTTCGGAGACCAGCCGGTCGTACACCACCACGTCGGCCTGCTGGATCTGCTGTAGCCCTTTCAGCGTCAGCAAGCCGGCATCGCCCGGCCCGGCGCCCACCAGCACCACTTCACCGCGATCTTCCGGCTGTTCGCTGAACAGCTGCTCGAGCTGGCGTTCGGCCAGCGTGGCGTCGTCGTTGGCCAGCGACTGCGCCAGCCGATCGTGGGCGAATAACCGTTCCCAGAAGCGACGGCGCGCGCCGAGGCTGCTGAAGCGTTGTTTTACCCGCTGCCGCAGCGAGCCGCCCAGCTGGGCCAGCTTGCCGAGGTGCTGCGGCAGCATCGCTTCCAGCTTCTCGCGCAGCAGCCGCGCCAGCACCGGCGCTTTGCCGCCGGAGGACACCGCCACCATGATCGGCGAACGATCGATGATTGACGGCATGATAAAGCTGGCGCGTTTCGGATCGTCCACCACGTTGCAGAACACCCGCTGCCGGTTGGCGCACTGATACACCAGTGCGTTGACCTCCAGCCGGTCGGTGGCGGCGATCACCAGCCATTTTTCCGCCAGCAGGGCCGGGCTGAATTCGCCTTCGGCCAGCGTCAACCGGCCTTCTTCCGCCCACAGGCGGAACTGCGGGGTGAAGTCCACGGCGTTGACGGTCAGCGCTGCGCCGGCGTCCAGCAGCAGGCGCGCCTTGCGTTCGGCGATCTCGCCGCCGCCCACCAGCAGGCAGGCTTTATGTTGCAGTTGGCAGAAAATCGGCAGGTAGTCCATCGGCACTCCTCGGGGTAATCAGTGTGGGGGCGAAATGCGCCCCCGAAAACTCAGGCGGTCTGACGTGCGGCGGCTTTCGCCGCCTGCGGGCGTTCGGCGCGCGGCGTGGCGTACCAATACCCCAGGCCCATCAGCACCGAGCCGGACAGGATATTGCCCAGCGTCACCCACAGCAGGTTGTGGCCGATGCCGGTGAGGGTATAGGCCTCGCTGTGGTTGCCGAACCAGGAGAGGGCGAACAGCGTCATGTTGGCGACGGAGTGTTCGTAACCCGAGGCGATAAAGGCCAGCAGGCACCACCAAATGGCGATGAACTTGGCGGCGCCTTCTACGCGGATCGCCATCCAAATCGCCAGGCAAACCAGCCAGTTGCACAGCACCCCCTTGAAGAACAGGACTTCGGCCGGCGCGGTGGTTTTCGCCAGCGCGGCGCTGTGCACCAGGCTGGTATCCACCGGCAGCAGGCTGCCGCCGCCGTAGTAATACATCAGCGCCACCAGCACCGAGCCGAGCAGGTTGCCGAGCCAGGTTTGCGGCAGCACCGCCCACATCTGGGTTTGGCGGATGGTGCCGGCCTTGACGCCGAGCGTCAGGAACATCGTATGGCCGGTGAACAGCTCGGAACCGGCGATGATCACCAGCGTCAGCGCGATGCCGAAGGTGGCGCCCATCACCAGCGGTCGCACGCTTGGGTCGACCAGGTTGCCGAGGGTGAAGATCAGGATGATGCCGAGACCGACGTAGGCGCCGGCCATCGCCGAGCTGATCCAGAAGCCGAGCGGGCTCTCCTTCGCCAGTCGGACGATGCGCGCCGCGTTGGCGGCGCATTTATTGATCGTGTCGGTAAACATGTTGCCTCCCGAAAGGTTATGCCGCGACTTGTACGATGCCGTCGACCACCCGGCTGGTGAAGCTGGCGACGGAACGGCTGTCGTCTTCCAGACAGTGGCCGTCGTACAGGCGGAAATGTTGTTTCTTCAGCGGGCTGGCGACCCACAGCTCGCCCTGATGCTCGGCGATGAGGCCGCGCGACAGCACGCTGGCCTGGGCGAACGGGTCGATATTGCTGATGGCGAACACCTGCTCGTCGGCATAGGGGCGGAACACCGCCACCTGCCGATCGCCGATCAGGGCGCACACGCCGGTGCCGGGCAGAATGTCGGCGACGGGACAAACGGTAATCCACTGGCTCATGCGTGGCTCTCCTCGGTATCGATCAGGGTGACGGGAATGCGCTCGTCCGGGCGCGCAGGGCGGTGCTGGTCGCGTTCGGCCACCACCTGCACATTCGGATCGCGCAGCGGGCTGTTGATGAAGTGGGCGAAGCGCAGCTGCGTTTCCGGATGCTCGACGGTCTCTTTCCACTCGCAAATCACCGCGTCGCGCAGGCGGGCGATCTCCGCTTCCAGTTGGTCGTTGATGCCGAGCTTGTCGTCGATGATCACCTTGCGCAGGTAGTCGATACCGCCTTCCAGGCTTTCCAGCCACACCGAGGTGCGCTGCAGTTTATCGGCGGTGCGGATATAGAACATCATGAAGCGGTCGAGATAGCGCACCAGCGTCTCGCGATCGAGGTCGGCGGCCAGCAGGTCGGCGTGGCGCGGTTTCATGCCGCCGTTGCCGCAGACGTACAGGTTCCAGCCGTTCTCGGTGGCGATGATGCCGACGTCCTTGCCCTGCGCCTCGGCGCATTCACGGGTACAGCCCGAGACGCCGAACTTCATTTTGTGCGGGGTGCGGATGCCTTTGTAGCGATGCTCCAGCGTGACGCCGAAGCCGACGCTGTCGCCGACGCCGTAGCGGCACCAGGTGCTGCCGACGCAGGTTTTCGCCATGCGCAGCGCCTTGGCGTAAGCGTGGCCGGTTTCAAAGCCGGCGGCGAGCAGCTTGCGCCAGATGGCCGGCAGATCGTCTTTCTGCGCGCCGAACATGCCGATGCGCTGCGAGCCGGTCATTTTGGTGTAGAGATTGTACTCCTTGGCGATCTGGCCAATGGCCAGCAGGCCGTCCGGGGTGATTTCGCCGCCGGCGGAGCGTGGGATCACCGAGTAGGTGCCGTCTTTCTGGATATTGCCGAGGAAGTTGTCGTTGGTATCCTGCAGCGGCGTATGCTGCGGCTTGAGGATGTATTCGTTCCAGCAAGAAGCCAGCAACGAGCCGACGGTGGGTTTACACACTTCGCAGCCGTAGCCTTTGCCGTATTTGGCCAGCAGCGCCTCGAACGACTTGATGCCTTCGACGCGGATCAGGTGGAACAGCTCCTGGCGCGAATAGGCGAAGTGTTCGCACAGGTGGTGGTTGACCTCGATGCCTTGCTTGCTCAGCTCGGCGTTCAGCACCTGGGTGAGCAGCGGGATGCAGCCGCCGCAGCCGGTGCCGGCCTTGGTTTCGGCCTTCAGCGCCGCTACGGTGTGGCAGCCTTTGTTGACCGCCTGGATAATGTCGCCTTTGCTGACGTCGAAGCAGGAGCAGATCTGCGCGCTTTCCGGCAGCGAATCCACGCCGATGGCCGGTTTGCTGCCCGCATGGGCCGGCAGGATCAGGCCGTCCGGGTTTTCCGGCAGTTCGATGCCGTTCAACGCCAGCTGCAGCAGGTTGCCATAATCGCTGGTGTCGCCCACCAGCACCGCGCCGAGCAGGGTTTTATTGTCGGCGCTGACCACGATGCGTTTGTAGACTTCTTTGCTTTCATCCAGATAAACGTAGCTGCGGGCGCCCTCGGTGCGGCCGTGGGCATCGCCGATGCCGCCGACGTCTACGCCCAGCAGCTTCAGCTTGGCGCTCATGTCGGCGCCCTGGAAGCCGTTTTCGCGGCCCAGCAGGTGATCGACGGCCACCTGCGCCATTTTGTACCCCGGCGCCACCAGGCCGAAGGTGCGATCGCGCCAGGCGGCGCACTCACCGATGGCGTACACGTCCGGATCCGACGTCTGGCAGCTGTCGTTGATGGCGATGCCGCCGCGGCGGCCAATCTCCAGCCCGCACTGACGCGCCAGCTTGTCCTGGGCGCGGATGCCGGTGGAGAACACGATGAAATCCACTTCCAGCAGGCTACCGTCGGCGAAATGCATGGTTTTGCGCGCCGTGCCGCCGCCGTTGACGATCTCCTGGGTATTTTTGCCGGTGTGTACCTTGACGCCCATGCGCTCGATCTTGCGGCGCAGCTGGTCACCACCCATCGGGTCGAGCTGTTCGGCCATCAGCACCGGAGCGAACTCGATCACGTGCGTTTCCACCCCCAGGCTTTTCAGCGCGCCGGCGGCTTCCAGCCCCAACAGTCCGCCGCCGACTACCGCACCGCGTTTGCTGCGGCGCGCGCAGGCTTCGATGGCGTTCAGGTCTTCGATGGTGCGGTAAACGAAGCAGTCCTGGCTATCCGAGCCTTTAATCGGCGGGATCCACGGATAGGAGCCGGTGGCCATGATCAGCTTGTCGTAATAGACGGTGCGGCCGGTGTTGGAGTGGATCACCTTCTCGTCGCGATTGATGGTGATGGCGCGCTCGCCGACCAGCACCTTCACGCCGTGTTTTTCGTAAAAGCCTTCGCGCACCAGCGACAGCTCTTCGGCGGTGTGGTGCGAGAAGTAGGAGGAAAGGTGCACGCGATCGTAAGCGATGCGTGGCTCTTCGCAAAATACGGTGATTTCGAACTGGTCTTTGTCTGCTTTATCCAACAGATCTTCGATGAACCGGTGGCCGACCATGCCATTGCCGACGACGGCAAGTTTGACTCTGCTCATTATTGCCTCAAAATTCTGGTTTCCTAGGCTTACCTTATCTCTCCCGATGGGCAATTTATTGATGCAAATCAATCACACCCTTATATACCTCTAACGTGGTATATGGATGATTTTTCACGTTTTTTGATAAGTTGCGGATTTTATTCACCTTTAGCTGAAGCGAGTCAGTTTGCATGCAAATTACCCCGCAGGGAGTAAACGCAGGGGGTAGGTAGGCAACGGCGACTTTGTCAGCGCGATCCGCTGCCAGTATGATGAAGAAAACCAGCGCAACGGCAGAGGTGAAGGGTGGCGAAACGTCCATTGAAGTTTATCGACAACCTGCGTTTAAGCGGGCATGAAGGGTTGTGGCAACTGGCGATCGAACAGGGGCGCATCGCGCATCTGGTGCCGCAGCCGGAAGGGCAGGAGTGGCGCAGCGACGTGTTGGATGCGCAGGGCGGGCTGGCGTTGCCGGCGTTCGTCGAACCGCATATCCACCTGGATACCACGCAAACCGCCGGTCAGCCGGCCTGGAACCAGTCCGGCACGCTGTTCGAGGGCATTGAGCGCTGGGCCGAACGTAAAGCGTTGCTGACCCATGAAGACGTCAAACAGCGCGCCTGGCAAACGCTCAAGTGGCAGATCGCCAACGGCGTGCAGTATGTGCGCACCCACGTCGACGTTTCCGATCCCACGCTGACCGCGCTGCGTGTCATGCTGGAGGTGAAGCAGGAGGTGGCGCCCTGGGTGACGCTGCAGATCGTCGCCTTCCCGCAGGAGGGGATCCTTTCCTATCCTAATGGCGAAGCGCTGCTTGAAGAGGCGCTGCGGCTGGGGGCCGACGTGGTGGGTGCCATTCCGCACTTCGAATTCACCCGCGAATACGGCGTGGAGTCGCTGCATAAGGCGTTCGCGCTGGCGCAAAAATACGATCGGCTGGTGGACGTGCACTGCGATGAAATCGACGACGAGCAATCGCGCTTCGTCGAGACCGTGGCGGCGCTGGCGCTGAAGCTGGAGATGGGGGCGAAAGTCACCGCCAGCCACACCACGGCGATGCACTCTTACAACGGCGCTTACGCCTCGCGGCTGTTCCGCCTGCTGAAAATGTCCGGCATCAACTTCGTCGCCAACCCGCTGGTGAATATTCACCTGCAGGGGCGTTTCGACAGCTACCCGAAACGGCGCGGCGTGACGCGGGTGAAGGAGATGCTGGAGGCAGAGATCAACGTCTGCTTCGGCCATGACGACGTGTTCGATCCCTGGTATCCGCTCGGCACCGCCAACATGCTGCAGGTGCTGCATATGGGGCTGCACGTGTGCCAGCTGATGGGCTATGGCCAGATCGACGATGGGCTGAAGCTGATCACCCACCACAGCGCGCGGACCCTTAACCTGAGCGACTACGGCCTGGCGGCCGGCAACAGCGCCAACCTGGTGATTCTGCCGGCGGAAAGCGGCTTCGACGCGGTGCGCCGCCAGACGCCGGTGCGTTATTCGATTCGCCAGGGAGCGGTGATCGCCGAAACGCGGCCGGCGGAAACCACGCTGCATTTGCAGCAGGATGAGACGGTGGATTTTCGGCGCTAAGGCGCAAAAAAAGGGCGCCTTGCGGGCGCCCTTGGTGCATTTAATAAAAAGAAATCAGTGCGTCACGTGACCGTGGCTGCGGTGCTTGGTCACGAAGCCCAGCAGCAGACACATCACGAACACCGCCAGGTACAGGCCGTTGGCGGTGGTCAGCGCTGCGTGCGCGCCGCCTTTCGCCACGATCGGGCCGGTGACCACGAAGGTCAGCATGGTGCCGATGGTGCCGCAGGTCAGGATAAAGTTGACCAGCTTCGGCGAGGAGACCTTGGTCTGCAGCGAGCCGAGGGTGATCAGCGTGGTGTAGATGGCGCTGGAAACGAAGCCCAAGGCCATGATGTAGTAGCCCAGGTGCTCCGGGTTGTCGGTGCTGACGAACAGGTACATCGCGCCGGTAGCCAGTGCGGCCAGCACGGTAACGATGCGCTGCAGATCGAAGAAGCGCAGGATGAAGCTGAACACCCACATGCCGACCATGTAAGAGGTCCAGAAGTCGCTCACCAGCTTACCGGCCTGGCCAATGTCCATGTTGAACGATTTGGTGGCGTACTCAGGCACCCACTGAATGAAGCCCAGCTGGCCGAGGATGTAGCACAGCGCGGCGATCGACAGGAACAGCACGCCAATGCCCCATTTTTCTTTCTCGACCGGCTGACCGGCGTCGGCACCTTTCTTGCCCAGCACCGGGAATTCGGAGCACAGGGTCAGCACGAAGATCCCCACGTACAGCAGGCCGATGCAGGCATAAACCCAGTACCAGCCGATGTGGCGGGCCAGCAGCATCGCAGCGACGATCGGGAAGATCATCCCGGCCATGCTGAAGAAGGAGTCGGTGAACAACAGGCGTGAACCGCGCTGGCGGCCGGCATACATGTGCGTGATCAGGAAGGTGCCTATCGACATGGTGATACCGCTAACCACGCCGAGGATAAACATGCACAGCGAGAACATGGTCAGGCTCTTGCCGAGCATCAGCCCTGCGACTGCCAGCACCATCAGGACAAAGCCGAAGATCAGCTGACGCTTCAGCGGGATGATTTCCATCAGCCAGGCATTGAGGAAGATCGAAATCAAAATACCGGCGTTGAGGAAAGTAAAGGTGTTACTCATGCTGGAAACCGGCAGGTTAAAGTACTCTGCAATGTTTCCCATCACCATCCCTGTGACGATCACTAAAGCACCGGTCAGCGCGTACGAAAAGAAGCTGATCCAGGTAAGCCGTATGCGGTTACTGTCATTCATTGTATAGGCCTGAATATGTCTGTTAGAGGTTTTAAAGCTGGCATAAGGCCGCTGGCTTTTCCTGGCAAACGCAGAAAAAAGTCCCGATCAGGCCACCAGGGGGCGGATCCTAGCACAGACAACGGGATTTTTTGTGATGGCTGTCGATTTTTTGATGTAATCCATGAAGGGGTGATGCGCATTATTGTGATCTATTTGCGTACCGTCACAATGGAATCACGGTTGACTATCGTCGGCTCAAACCGGTGCGACGGGGTGGCGGGGTCGATCAGCCTGCGCGCCGCGTATTGGGCCATCTCGCTGATGGGAAAATGGACGCTGCTCAACGCCGGGCGCACGAAAGGCGCGCGTTCGCCGCTGTCGTAGCAGATCAAGGAGATATCTTGCGGTACCCGCAGGCGGTGCTCGTTGATCGCCAGCAGCGCGCCGATCGCCATCTCTTCGTTGCAGCAGTAGATGGCGCTGGGCCGCGAGGCTTGCTGCAGCAGTCGATCGGCGCAGCGGTAACCGCTTTCCAGATCGTAGACGCCCTCCAGGCAGGCCACCGGTTCGATATTCGCCGCCTGCATTGCCTCTTCAAACCCCTGCAGCCGCAGGCGGCTCGACGGGCGCTCACGAGGGCCGCTGATGCAGGCGATGCGCCGGTGCCCGGCATCGAGCAGTTGCTGCGTCGCCATGCGGCTGGCGAGCGGGTGATCGAAGGTGACACAGCGGGCTTCCAGCCCCGGTACCAGACGATCGAGCAACACGAAATCACGTTGTTCCGCCGCCAATTGGCGCAGCCGATCGTCGCTGAGAAAACGCACGTGCAGGATCACGCCGTCGCAGCGCAGGCTAAATAGCCGCTGTATCGCCTGCCATTCGTTTTCGGCGCTGTTGCGGCCCTGGGTCACCAGCAGCTGTTTGCCGTGGGATTCGGCCTCGGTCTGCACGAAGTCCATCAGCGCGCCGAAGAAGCCGCCGCGGTACGACGTGGTGACCAGTCCGAGGGTATTGCTGTGGCTGGAGGCGAGCGCGCGGGCCGCCGGGTTGGGGGTATAATCGAGCTGGGCGACGGCGCGTTCAACCTTCTCGCGGGTCGGCGCCTTGACGTTGCTGTCGCCGTTCACCACGCGCGATACGGTGGCGCGCGAAACGCCCGCCAGCGCCGCGACATCTTCCAGTGTCACCATCGTCCCACTCCTGAATTACGGCTAAAAAAATGGGTTCGGCGCGCCGAACCCCTGTCTGGCTGCGTATAGCCGCTTACCTGAACTGCGGCAAATACGGCGCGTTTATCGTCAACACCTCGTCCAGCAGCGGCTGCGCCAGGTTGGCGTTGCCCACTAACGGGTTGGCGATCAGCGCCAGCAACCCGCTGCGGCGATCGCCGTGCACCGCGGCTTCGATGGTTAGACGTTCGTAGGCTTTCACCTGCTGCGTCAGGGCCTGCATCGGCTCCGGCAGCGGGCCGAAGGTCAGCGGGTGTGCGCCCTGAGCATCGACGATACAGTTGATTTCTATCACAGCATCGTCCGGCAGGCCATGGATTGCGCCGCGGTTTGCGGTGTTGACCACTAATTGCGTGCCGAGATTATTATGGATAGCACGAATCAGCTCCAGCGCAACTTCGGAATAGAAAGAACCGCCGCGGAAGCTGAGCTGCTCCGGTTTCGTGTTTAACTGCGGATCGGCATACAGCTCGAACAGCTCTTTTTCTACCTGCATCACCTGCTCGGCGCGGGTACCGCGCTCGCCGGCGGCGGCCATCTCTTCCGCCAGCATCTCGCGGGTCTGGTAAAAATAGCGGTGGTACGGGCAGGGGATCGCGCCGAGCGCGCGCAGGAAGTCCGGCTGCCAGGGCTCTTCCTTGATGTTGTTCATGGTCAGCGCCGCACCGTCGCACAGCATGTCGATCACCTTGGCGGTGACGTCGCGCCCCAGGTGCGTGACCTGATGCACCCAGACCATGTGGTTCAGGCCGGCGAACTGCAGCTGTACGTCGGCGTAAGGCGCCTGCAGCATGTTGGCGATCATGTGATGCATGCTGATCGGCACGTTGCACAGGCCGATGATCTTCGCTTTGGTAAAGCGAGACACCGCCTCGGTGACGATGCCGGCCGGGTTGGTGAAGTTGATGATCCAGGCGTCGGGTGCCAGCTTTTCCACCCGGCGAGCGATATCCAGCATCACCGGGATGGTGCGCAGCGCTTTGGCGAAGCCGCCGACGCCGGTGGTCTCCTGGCCGAGCAGCTGATATTTCAGGCCCAGCCGTTCATCGGCGGCGCGTGCCGGCAGTTGCCCGACGCGGAACTGGGTCAGCACGAAAGCGGCGTCGCGAATGGCGTCGTCCAGCGCGAAGTGCACGCTGACCTTCACCTGCTCCAGCCCGTGGCGCGCCAGCATGCGGCGGGTCAGGGCGGCGATGGTTTCCACTTTTTGCCGGCCCGGTTCGACGTCCACCAGTGCCAGTTCGGTGACCGGCAGCTCCTCGATGCGCTGGATCAGCCCGTCCACCAGTTCGGGGGTGTAGCTGCTGCCGCCGCCGATCACGGCGATTTTGAGCGTGCTCATGGGCGGCCCTCCGTCTGCGACTGACGGCGATAGAGCTCGATCATGTCGTCGGCCAGATCCTGGATCACCATGGCGTTCATCAGATGGTCCTGCGCATGCACGGTGATCAGGTTGATCGCCAGCTTGCCGCAGCCTTCGTCCAGGCCGATCAGCTCGGTCTGGATCAGGTGCGCCTTCTTCACCCATTCTTTGGATTCGGCCATGTGCTTGGCCGCGGCGGCGAAGTCGCCGGCGCGCGCTTGCCGCAGCGCCATCAACGCATTGCTGCGCGCGCTGCCGGAGAACACCAGCAGTTCCATGATGGTGCTTTCAAACTCGGGGCTGACTTCAGTCATCAATTCACTCACGTCATTTCTCCAGGGGTTGCGCGGCGACGCCGCCGTGGGATGCTTCAGTATCCGTTCTTTTTATAATGAGAGCGCTCTCATTTAAATAGAGTAACGACAATGCGTGTGCAAACTGGGAGGCAGATCGCAAAAACCGACCCAGGGTGGCGCGGGGCAAAAAATGCGTGATGCGGTTGGCAAAAAAGTCTTCTGCGCCCATACTTTCCGCAGCAAAATTCAGGGCCGCCTAGGATATGTCCCGTAATTGGGTAAATATAGGTAAATGGCTGGCACTTGCCGATACAGCTCTTTAGAATCAAAGCGCTTTTCCGTTGTTTGTCTCTCAGAGAAAGGACCCGTTAATGTTCAAACGTACTTTAGTGACCTTCGTCGCGCTGTGTTCCCTGACCGCAGTGGCGCCAGCCGCACTCGCCGCCGGTGAGACCCACGTCATGCTGACGACCTCGGCGGGGAATATCGAGTTGGCGCTCGACAGCCAGAAGGCACCGGTTTCCACCCAGAACTTCGTCGATTACGTGAACAGCGGGTACTACAACAACACCATCTTCCACCGCGTGATCCCGGGTTTTATGGTGCAGGGCGGCGGTTTCACCGCTGACATGCAGCAAAAATCCACCAAGGCGCCGATCAAGAACGAAGCCGACAACGGCTTGCGCAACCTGCGCGGCACCATCTCGATGGCGCGCACCGCCGACAAGGACAGCGCCACCAGCCAGTTCTTCCTGAACGTGGCGGATAACGCCTTCCTGGATCACGGCCAGCGTGACTTCGGCTACGCGGTGTTCGGCAAAGTGGTGAAAGGCATGGACGTGGTGGACAAAATTGCCCAGGTGCCGACCGGCAACGTCGGCCCTTACCAGAATGTGCCGACCAAACCGGTGGTGATTCTGTCGGCCAAGGTACTGCCGTAAGTTTTTTGGCCGATCCCGCCGGGGTCGGCCGCTCCTTCCTCCCGAAGCCTTGCCTTCATCACTGTTTTCTCCTGCGCCCCATGCTCTAATCGGCAGACAATAATCAGACCGGAAATCCGGCGTTCGCCCTTTGTTGTCTCTGGATGAGTTGCTGCCATGTATGAATTTAACCAGGTGCTGTTGCTGCTGCAGCAGATGTGCGTCTATCTCGTTATCGCCTATCTGCTGAGCAAAACCCCGCTGTTCATCCCGCTGATGCAGGTGACCATCCGCCTGCCGCACAAGCTGCTGTGCTACGTGATCTTCTCGGTGTTCTGCATCATGGGCACCTATTTCGGGCTGCACATTCAGGATTCGATCGCCAACACCCGCGCGATAGGCGCGGTCCTGGGCGGGCTGCTGGGCGGGCCGTCGGTGGGCTTTCTGGTCGGGCTGACCGGTGGCCTGCACCGGTATACGCTCGGCGGCATGACCGATGTGGCCTGCGCGATTTCCACGGTGTCGGAAGGCCTGGTCGGCGGCATCGTGCACAGCATCGCCATGCGCCGGGGGCGCATCGAGCTGCTGTTCAATCCGCTGTTCGTCGGCGGCGTGGCGCTGGTGGCGGAAGTGCTGCAGATGGCGATCATCCTGGCGGTGGCGCGCCCCTACGACGAAGCGTTGCAGCTGGTGGAGCACATCGCGCTGCCGATGATGATCGCCAATACCGTCGGCGCGGCGATGTTCATGCAAATCCTGCTGGATAGGCGCGCGATGTTCGAAAAATACACCAGCGCCTTCTCTTCCAAGGCGCTGAAGATCGCCGAGCGCACCGAGGGCATCCTGCGGCAGGGGTTCGATCAGGAGAACAGCATGAAGGTCGCCCGGGTGATCTATCAGGAGCTGGGCATCGGCGCGGTGGCGATCACCGATCGCGACAAGCTGCTGGCGTTTATCGGCATCGGCGACGATCATCACCTGCCGGGCACGCCGATCGCCTCGGTGCATTCGCATCGCGCCATCGACAACAACGAGGTGGTGTACGCCGACGGTAATCAGCTCTCTTATTGCTGCTCGATCAACCCGGCCTGCAAGCTGGGTTCGACGCTGGTGATCCCGCTGCGCGGCGAAAACCAGCGGGTGATCGGCACCATCAAACTGTACGAACCGAAAAGCCAGCTGTTCAGCACCATCAACCGTACGCTGGGCGAAGGCATCGCCAGCCTGTTGTCGGCGCAGATCATGGCCGGACAGTACGAGCGCCACAAGCAGCTGCTGGCGCAGTCGGAGATCAAGCTGCTGCATGCGCAGGTCAATCCGCATTTCCTGTTCAATGCCTTGAATACCCTGGTGGCGGTGATCCGCCGCGATGGCGAGCGCGCCTGCGATCTGGTGCAGTCCCTCTCGACCTTCTTTCGTAAAAACCTCAAACGCTCGGATGACGAAGTCAGCCTGGCGGATGAGATTGAACACGTGAAGGCCTACCTGCAGATCGAGAAAGCGCGCTTCGCCGATCGGCTGGAGATCGCGGTATCGCTGCCGGAGGCGCTGTTGGCGGTGCGGCTGCCGGCGTTCTCGCTGCAGCCAATCGTCGAAAACGCCATCAAGCATGGCACCTCGCATCTGTTGGGCGTGGGTCGCATCGAAATCGGCGCCTGCTGCGAAGGCGAGCATCTGCTGCTGCAGGTGACGGACAACGCCGGGCTGTTCCAGCCGAAACCGAACTGCAGCGGGCTGGGGATGAATCTGGTGGATAAACGCATTCGCGTGCGCTACGGCGAAGGCTATGGCGTGCAGGTGGATTGCCGGCCGGACGCCTACACCCGCATTACGCTCAATGTCCCCATGGAGAGGGCCGCCTGATGTTAAACGCACTGATTGTTGACGATGAACCTTCCGCGCGCGACAACCTGCGCCATCTGCTGGAGGCCGAGGCGGAGATCGCGATTATCGGCGAATGCGCCAACGCCATCGAAGCCATCAGCCAGATCCACCGGCTGCAGCCGGACGTGGTGTTTCTCGATATCCAGATGCCGCGCATCAGCGGGCTGGAAATGGTCGGCATGCTGGATCCCAACCGCATGCCGCACATCGTGTTTCTGACCGCCTACGACGAATACGCGGTGCAGGCGTTCGAGGAGCATGCCTTCGACTATCTGCTGAAGCCGGCGGAGCCGAAGCGGCTGAGCAAGACGCTGCAACGCCTGCGGCAGCGCAGTGCACCGCAGGACGTGGCGGCGCTGGAAGAGAGCGCCGGTTACCTGAAATACATTCCCTGCACCGGCCACAGCCGCATCTATCTGCTGCGGTTCGACGAAGTGCTGGCGATCCGTTCCAAACTGAGCGGGGTCTTCGTGGTGCGCAGCGACGGCATGGAGTGTTTCACCGAGCTGACGCTGCGCACGCTGGAAAGCCGTACGCCGCTGGTGCGCTGCCATCGGCAGTATCTGGTCAACCTGGAACAGGTGCGCGAGATCCGCTTCGAAGAGGGCGGCTCGGCGGAAATGATCATGTCGGCCGGCGATCCTGTACCGGTCAGCCGACGCTATTTGAAGGCGCTGAAAGAGCAACTGGGGCTGCGGGGGTGACGCAGGTCTTAGGGGGATTCTGAAAAGACAGGCATCATGGGCATCCCGACGGCGCCCATTTTGTTTGTCCTTGACGGGGTTACGCGGCGCTTATAGCTTTATTGCATCAACAGGCGCGTTTCGCGCTGCGTCAGCGTCAAAGGAACAGAAAATGAGTGAACCACGGATTATCGCCAAAGCGATGAAAGACGGAAAACCGGAGCAGGATCTGGTGATTTTGCCGGCGTTGGCCAACCGCCACGGGCTGATCACCGGGGCAACCGGCACCGGCAAGACGGTGACGCTGCAGAAAATGGCCGAACAGTTCTCGCGCATCGGCGTGCCGGTGTTCCTGTCCGACGTGAAGGGCGATCTGTCCGGCATCGGCGCCGAGGGCGTGCCTTCCGAGAAACTGCAGGCGCGCCTGGCGGCGATCGGCGTCACCGACTGGCAGCCGCAGGCCTGCACCATTATCCCGTGGGATATTTACGGCGAAAAGGGCCACCCGATCCGCGCCACAATTTCCGATCTCGGGCCGCTGCTGCTGGGGCGCCTGTTGGATCTGAACGAGGTGCAAAGCGGCGTGCTGCAGCTGGTGTTCAAGATCGCCGATGACAACGCGCTGCTGTTGCTGGACATGAAGGACCTGCGCGCCATGGTGCAGTTCGTCGGCGACAACGCCAAACAATTCCAGACTCAGTACGGCAATATCTCTGCCGCGTCGATCGGCGCCATCCAGCGCGGGTTGCTGACGCTGGAAGAACAGGGTGCCAACCAGTTCTTCGGCGAGCCGATGCTGGACATCAACGATCTGATGAAAACCGACGCCAACGGTCACGGCGTGATCAACCTGCTGGCGGCGGACAAGCTGATCAATCAGCCGAAGCTGTATTCGGTGTTCCTGCTGTGGCTGCTGGCCGAGCTGTTTGAGCACCTGCCGGAAGTGGGCGACCCTGAACAGCCGAAGCTGGTGTTCTTCTTCGATGAGGCGCACCTGCTGTTCAACGATGCGCCGGCGGCGCTGTTGACCAAGATCGAACAGGTGGTGCGTTTGATCCGCTCCAAAGGCGTCGGCATTTACTTCGTCACCCAGAACCCGCTGGACATTCCGGACAGCGTGCTGGGCCAGCTGGGCAACCGCGTACAGCATGCGCTGCGCGCCTTTACTCCGCGCGATCAGAAGGCGGTGAAGACGGCGGCGCAAACCCTGCGCGCCAATCCGGCCTTCGATGCCGAAACGGCGATCACCGAGCTGGGCGTGGGCGAAGCGCTGGTGTCATTCCTCGACGAGAAGGGCCGGCCTAACGTGGTGGAGCGGGCGATGGTGATCGCGCCGGAATCCAAAATGGGCATGCTCGGTGCGGAAGGGCTGAACAGCGCGATCAACAAGTCGCCGCTGTATGGCCGCTATGAGGATATGATCGACCGCGAATCCGCCTACGAGAAGCTGTCGTCGGGCGGCTTCGCCACCGTCGGCACCCCGCAGCAGGGGCAGCAACCGCAGGCGCAACAACAACAACAGCAGGCGGGCGGCGGCCTGATGGACGGCCTGAACGAGCTGCTGTTCGGTTCCACCGGCCCGCGCGGCGGCAAGCGCGACGGCATCGTCCAGACCGCCGCCAAAAGCATGGCGCGCGATCTCGGCCGCCAGATCCTGCGCGGCGTGCTGGGGTCGATCACCGGCGGCCGTAAAAAGTAAGCGGAAATTATCGTCGGCAGCGGCGGGTTAAATCAGTACACTGTGGCGGCATTTTTCTCTGCCGGACCTAACATGCTGCTGCTGATCGATAACTACGACTCCTTTACCTATAACCTTTACCAGTACTTCTGCGAATTGGGCGCCGAGGTGCTGGTGAAGCGCAACGATGAGCTGCAGCTGGCAGATATCGAGCGGCTGGCGCCGCAGCATCTGGTGATTTCCCCTGGCCCCTGTACCCCGAACGAAGCGGGTATCTCGCTGGCCGCCATTCGTCATTTCGCCGGCAAGCTGCCGATCCTCGGCGTGTGCCTGGGGCACCAGGCGCTGGGGCAGGCGTTCGGCGCCGAGGTGGTGCGCGCCCGCGCGGTGATGCACGGCAAAACCTCGGCGATTCGTCACCTGGGCGTCGGCGTGTTTCGTGGCCTGAGCGATCCGCTGACCGTGACCCGCTATCACTCGCTGGTGCTGAAAGCCGATACGCTGCCGGACTGTTTTGAAGTGACCGCCTGGAGCGAGCGCGACGGCGTGCGCGACGAGATCATGGGCATCCGCCACCGCACTTTGGCGCTGGAAGGCGTGCAGTTCCATCCGGAAAGCGTGCTCAGCGAGCAGGGCCACCAGCTGCTGGATAATTTCCTCAAGCGTTAATTCCGGTGCGTTTTTTTCGCCCGTCAGGCGTTTTGCGTTTGCGCTTGATTGGTTTTTTATGCATATTTCGTGATTATGTTTTCAATCTAACATTACGATAGCGCTGAAAAACTTTCAGGGTGGAGCCGAAAATGACTGAAAAATCCGCAGTGAGCCGCAGTACCTTTGACCAGGTGATCCTGCCTGTTTATGCGCCTGCCCAGTTTGTGCCGGTGCGCGGCCAAGGCAACCGGGTCTGGGATCAGCAGGGAAAAGAGTACATCGATTTTTCCGGCGGCATCGCGGTGACGGCGCTGGGGCACTGCCATCCGGCGCTGGTCGAGGCGCTCAAACGCCAGGGCGAAACCCTGTGGCATACCAGCAACGTCTTCACCAATGAGCCTGCGCTGCGCCTGGCAAGCAAACTGATCGACGCTACCTTCGCCGATCGGGTGTTCTTCGCCAACTCCGGCGCTGAGGCCAACGAGGCGGCGTTCAAACTGGCGCGCCATTACGCCATCACCCGCCACAGCCCGTACAAAACTAAAATCATCGCTTTCTATAACGCGTTTCACGGCCGCACGCTATTCACCGTGTCGGTGGGCGGGCAGGCTAAATACTCCGACGGGTTCGGGCCGAAGCCGGCCGACATCGTGCACGTGCCGTTCAACGATTTGGCGGCGGTGAAGGCGGTGATGGACGACCACACCTGCGCGGTGGTGATGGAGCCGATTCAGGGCGAGGGCGGTATTACGCCGGTCGACGCCGGCTTCCTCAAAGGCGTGCGCGAGCTGTGCGACCAACATCAGGCGCTGCTGGTGTTCGACGAAGTGCAAAGCGGCATGGGGCGCAGCGGCAAACTGTTCGCCTATATGCATTATGGCGTGACGCCGGACATTCTCACCACCGCCAAGGCGCTGGGCGGCGGTTTCCCGGTCAGCGCCATGCTGACCACCGAAGACATTGCGTCGGTGATGCAGGTGGGCACCCACGGCACCACTTACGGCGGCAACCCGCTGGCCTGCGCGGTGGCGGAGGCGGCGCTGGACGTGATCAATACGCCGGAGGTGCTGAGCGGCATTGAGCAGCGTCATGCGCTGTATGTGCAGGCTTTGCAGCATATCGGCGATAAATACGGTATTTTCACCGCGATTCGCGGCATGGGGCTGCTGATTGGCGCCGAGCTGACGCCGCATTATCACGGCAGGGCGCGCGACTTCCTCACCGCCGCCGCCGCGCGTGGGTTGATGATCCTCAATGCCGGGCCGAACGTGATCCGCTTCGCGCCGGCGCTGGTGGTGGAGCTGCAGGATATCGAGGCCGGCATGGCGCTGTTCGAGCTGGCGGTGCAGGATGTGATCAACGCCTGAAGCCCGCGCGGCATATAACGGGGCGCGGCATGCCGCGCCCTTATTGATCGCGCAGTTTGCGCTTGAGCCAGATGCCGTGGTGCGGGCGCTGGCGCCAGGCCAGCGACGAAATGGTGTGCATCACGCTCAGGTGCGACAAAATGCGCCGCAGATGGCGCTCCATCTCGGTAACGGGCATGTCCGGATGCAGATCCGGCGGCTGCATGATGCCGCTGTTGCCGCTGCTCGGGCCGTCGTATTCCAACCGCTGCTGGCAGCTTTGCAGCGCGATTTCACAGGTCTGCAGATACTCTTCCGCCAGTTTCGGCGTCAGCATGTAGTGCTCGCGTGCCAGAATGGTCATGGCGTTCAGGTGTTCGACGATGAACTGGCTGTGAGTGACCCACAGCCGCATGTCCGCCAGATAGTTTGACGCGAACCCCGGCTCTTGCATCGCCTGATTGAGCGAGGTGAACAGCGCGTTGTGTGCCTGGTTGACCTGCATGCGGGTATAGGCCAACGCGGTGGCGTCCGGTTCCGGTTGCTTCAGCATCAGCCGCAGCGCGGCTTGATCGTTCTCCAGCGCCTGATGGGCATTCTTGCGCAGCAGCCCGCTTTGCCACTGCGGCCACAGCCAAATGGTGCCGCCGAACGCCAGCACGCAGCCGATCAGCGTATCGATCAGGCGCGGTACCAGAAAATGCGAGCCGTTCAGCGCCAGCAGCTGCAGGGTGTAAACCGCCGTGACCGTAAAGCCAATCACCGACAGCCCGTAGTTCTTGCGCGAAACCAGGTAGGCCAGCAGCGTGATCACCAGCATGATGCTCAGCGTTTCTCCCTCCGGCAGCTGCAGCTGCAGCAGCCCGGCTGCCAGCAATAGCCCGGCAATCGTGCCCAGCGCACGGTGCTGAATACGCACCCGGGTGGCGTTATACCCGTTTTGGCTCACCAGCATGATGGTGAGCAGGATCCAGTAAGGCTTCGGCAGGTTGAATACCGCACCCAGGCTGCTGCCGACCGCCAGCGTTACGCCCAGCCGCGCGGCGTTGCGCAGGGCGGTGGATTTGAACGACAGATAGCTGACCAGCGCCGGCCAAAACGGCAGGCGGTGCTGGCCGGGCATCAGGTCGCGGCGGTACAGCGGATGCTGGGTGCGCAGCAGGCGGGCGATGCGGCTGAAGTGGTAATAACAAAACTGGCCGACCGGATTATCGGGATGCTGCGCCGCCATTTTTTCCAGCGCCGCCAGCTCGTGGGTCATGGAGAAGCGCTTCGAATGTTGATGATAGAGAATATCGTGCGCCACCACGCGCAGCCGGCCGGCGATCACCTGAGCATTGCGGCGAATGATCGCTTCGGCCTGGCTCTGCTCCACCAGTTTTTGCACCTCTTCCGGCAGATGCAGGCTGACGGTGATGTGCTCCTGCAGGTCCATCGCCACCTGAAAGGCGCGCTGCAGGCGCTTTTGCTCGAGATTGTTGGCGTGCGGCAGGAAATTAAGCTGTTGGTACAACAGGCTGATCAGGTCCATCACCTTTTGCTGGCGCACCAGCAGCGGCGGCAGCGCGGTCTGCGGATCGGTGTGCTGGGTCAGCAGCGAGTATTTGGCTTCGAAATAGTCCGCCAGTTCCAGGTAGAGCTGGCTCAGCGTCTCGCGCATCGGCTGCTCTTTCCACAGCTTGAACCAGAACCAGGTGAATAAGCCATACCAGGCGGTGCCGATCGCGTACAGCAGCGGCGCCTGCCAGATAGGCACCGTGCCGGCCGTGCTGAGGGCGAAGATGGCGGCCACCAGCGCCGCCGGCAACAGCCGGGCGTGCAGCGGGCTGATTTCGCCGGTGACGCCGAGCAGCAGCGCCAGGCCCAGCATCAGCGCCGGCAGCGGCACGTGCCACAGCAGGGCCTGTTGCAGCAGCACGCTGCTGAAGGCGAACAGCGAACCGCCGACGATCAGTCGTTTAAAGAAGCGCTTATGCGGCGTATCCAGCCCGGCGATATTGCAGCAGGCGGGCACGAGGGAGAACATCAGGCCGAGCTGCAGCTGGCCTATCAGCAGGCCGAACAGCACCGGCAGGCACAACACCAGCGTTTGTCGCAGTGCGTAGTTGATTTCCGGGTGGTAGATCAGGCGGCGCCACATGGCAGAGAGCAGACAAAAAAACGGCGCAGACTGCGCCGTTTTTTCAGGGATTAACGGGTGCCGTAGACGACAATGGTTTTGCCGTGGGCGGAAATCAGGTTTTGATCTTCCAGCATTTTCAGAATACGGCCAACGGTTTCACGCGAGCAGCCGACGATCTGGCCGATCTCCTGACGGGTGATCTTGATCTGCATGCCGTCCGGGTGAGTCATGGCGTCGGGTTGCTTCGCCAGATTCAGCAGGGTTTGCGCGATGCGGCCGGTAACGTCCAGGAAGGCGAGGTTGCCCACTTTTTCGGAGGTGACCTGCAGGCGGCTCGCCATTTGGGCGGACAGACGCATCAGGATGTCCGGGTTCACCTGGATCAGCTGGCGGAATTTCTTGTAGGAAATTTCGGCCACTTCACAGGCGGTTTTCGCGCGAACCCAGGCGCTGCGCTCCTGGCCTTCTTCGAACAATCCGAGCTCGCCGATGAAATCCCCCTGGTTGAGGTAGGACAGGATCATCTCTTTACCTTCTTCATCCTTGATCAGCACCGCGACGGAGCCTTTCACGATGTAGTAAAGCGTTTCGGCCTTTTCACCTTGGTGAATCAGCGTACTCTTCGATGGATATTTGTGGATATGGCAATGAGACAGGAACCATTCGAGAGTAGGGTCTGTTTGCGGTTTGCCGAGAACCATTCGCTGTTATCCTCTGTTGTTATCGCTGCCTTGTGTCACAGGGGTCAGAGTTCCCTGTAAAACCCGCCTGTAGCCGCAGTCATGAGCGAGGGCTACCGGCAAGTTTTGAGGCGTGTCATAAAAATACGCTGTCGCTCTAGCATATTAACTTGCCGTAAGCGCTGCAAGCTACATTCTGTTAACATACCGGTAAAGGAGCCTTTCTCTGGGCGTTTCCCTGAAATTCAGTGTCCCGGAAAGATTTATTGCGGCTCTGTTTGTAGCACAGAGTAAGGCGGGTGTCTCGTGTTGTCTCGCTTCAGCATGATTAGCATCAGGTTACGTTGCCTGTTTCTATGCGAAAGCGTACTCTGATTTTAAGAAATCAACCGGAGTGACCAGAATGCAGGCAAGAGTTAAATGGGTGGAAGGGTTAACGTTTTTGGGGGAATCGGCCTCCGGCCACCAGGTGCTGATGGACGGCAACGCCGGTGATAAAGCGCCCAGCCCGATGGAGATGGTGCTGATGTCGGTGGGCGGCTGCAGCGCGATCGACGTGGTGTCCATCCTGCAAAAAGGGCGCAACGACGTGCGCGACTGCGAGGTGAAGCTGACCTCCGAGCGCCGCGAAGAAGCCCCGCGGTTGTTCACCCATATCAACCTGCACTTCATCGTTACCGGCCAGGACCTGACCGACAAGATCGTCGAGCGTGCGGTGAACCTGTCGGCGGAGAAGTACTGCTCGGTGGCGCTGATGCTCAACAAGGCTGCCACGGTGACCCACAGCTTCGAGATCCGCCAACCGGCGTAATCGAAACGGAGCGCGGCCCGGCGCCGCGCTCAACGCATTTATTCGATCTTCTTGCCTTCCAGCAACCGCTGCACCAGCGGCGCCATGATCAGCTCCATCGCCAGCCCCATCTTGCCGCCCGGCACCACTAACGTATTGATGTGTGAGATAAACGAGCCCTGCAGCATCGCCAGCAAATAGGGGAAATCTATCTGATCCAGCCCGCGGAAGTGGATCACCACGAAGCTTTCGTCCAGTGAGGGAATCGCCTTGGCGGCGAACGGGTTGGAGGTGTCCACCGTCGGCACGCGCTGGAAGTTGATGTGGGTGCGCGAGAACTGCGGCGTGATGTAGTTGATGTAATCTTCCATCGAACGCACCACCGAATCCATCACCGCTTCGCGAGAGTGGCCACGCTCGCCGGTATCGCGGATCAGTTTCTGAATCCACTCCAGGTTGACGATCGGCACCACGCCGACCAGCAGATCGACGTGGTTGGCCACGTCATGGTGCTCGGTGACCACGCCGCCGTGCAGCCCCTCGTAGAACAGCACGTCAGTCGGCGCCGGCAGCGGTTCCCACGGGGTGAAGGTACCCGGCACCTGATTGTAGGGCACCGCTTCGTCGTAGGTGTGCAGATACTTGCGTGAGCGCCCGGTGCCGTTCTTGCCGTAGTCGATAAAGCTCTGCTGCAGCAGGCCGAAGTCGTTGGCCTCGGGGCCGAAATAGCTGATGTGTCTGCCCAGATCGCGCGCCTTGCGGATCGCCGCGTCCATTTCCGGCCGGGTGTAGCGATGGAAGCTGTCGCCCTCCAGCTCGGCGGCGCGGATGTTGAGCTGTTGGAAGATCTTACGGAACGCCACGCTGGTGGTGGTGGTGCCGGCGCCGCTGGAACCGGTCACCGCGATAACGGGATGTTTGGCAGACATGATGGTTGTCACTCCGTGTTGAATGCGCCGGCGTCAGGGGATTATTGTGGCTCTTGTTGACGCTCTCTATCTCAGGAAAAAATGGCGCGCGCTGGTTTGCAATGCCCCATTGTTACCTGATTTTTTCCGTCAGTCATAGAACCGAGCGCCACTAAATTTCTTCCTGCCCGGCGCGGAACTGGCCGCGCGGCATGATGTTGACGCTCTCGTGCAGTTCCGACCACACCAGCACCACTTCGCCGTTTTTCAGCTGGCGACGCACGTCTTCCACCTTCTGTTCCAGCGAGCGTTCGTGTTCGCCGTAATCGGTGCCTTCGCGCAGTACAAAGGATTCGATCAGGCTGTTCAGGGTGTCGGTTGCCAGTTCTTGCCAGGGAATGATCACGTCGGGATGTCCAGATAAGGGGAAAGCCAGGCCGGAATGCGATGTTCCAGCCACATGTGCGGTTTTTTCAGCGTGCCGCCGACGAAGCCGACGTGGCCGCCGTACTCGGTCAGTTGATATTCGATATTGCGCGGCAGGCCGGCGACGTCGGGGATCACCTCATGGGTCATGAAGGGATCGTCCTTCGCATGGATGATCAGCAGCGGCGTCTGAATAGCCGGCAACAGCGGCAGGGCGCTGCAGCGGCGATAGTAGTCGATAGCGTCGCTAAAGCCGTGAATGCGCGAGGTAATGGCGTCGTCGAATTCGCGGATGCGCCGCAACCCGTTCAGCTGTGACAGCTTGAGCGGCAGAGTGTCCGGGTAGTGCAACAGCTTGCGGGTGGCGTTTTGTTTCAGCTGCCCCAGCAGGTAGCGCTGATAAACGCGGGAGAAGCCTTGCTCCATGCGGTAGGCACAGGGCTCCAGCATCAGCGGCGCCGAGACCACCACCGCCGCCTGCAGCAGGCTGTCGGCGCCTTGCTGCGCCAGATAGCAGGCCAGCATGTTGCCGCCGAGCGAAACGCCTACCGCCGCGGTTGGCACCTCGCCGTAGCGGTCGCGCAGCCAGCGCAGGAAGAAGCGTGCATCTTCGGTTTCACCGGAGTGGTAGATGCGCTGCTTGCGGTTGGGCACGCCGCTGCAGCCGCGAAAGTGCATCACCACGCCGAGCCAGCCACGCTCACGCCAGGCGTTGAGCAGGCCATGTGCGTAGGGGCTGTAGAAGCTGCCTTCCAGGCCGTGGAACAGCACCGCGCGCGGTTTGTCGCGCGCCTGCGCCGGATCTTCGCTCCAGGCGAGATCGACGAAATCGCCGTCGGGCAATTCCAGCCGTTGCCAATGCGGTTTCAATAACACGCGGCGGCGCACCAACCGCGGCAACAGCGTTTGCAGGTGCGGGTTACTGGCCCCGGTCAGAGGGCGAAAGGTGTTAGGCATAGGCTGAGTAAAAATGTTGTGGGCGGCTATTGTGAGATCCCTAGCGCACTGTTAGCTTCAATACCAAGAACTAACAATGATACTGCAAAAAAGCGCCTTGGGTGAGGAGCACCCGTGCCATGGAACCGAGTTTATTCCTTTCGATGCTGGGCTTCCTGTGGGTCGCCGCCATCACGCCTGGCCCCAATAACCTGCTGTTGACCACCTCTGGCGCTAACTTCGGCTTTATGCGATCGCTGTGGCTGATGGTCGGTATCATGCTCGGCATGCAAAGCATTTTGCTGCTGGTGGCCTTCGGCGTCGGCAGCCTGATCCTGGTCTACCCGTCGCTGCACCTGATCCTGAAAATCCTCGGCAGTTTGTACCTGCTGTGGCTGGCGTGGAAAGTCGCCACCGCCGCCTATGAAAAGCTGGAAACCGACGTGGCGCCGCCGCAGCCGGTGCGGCTGTATCAGGGCTGGCTGCTGCAGTTCCTCAACCCGAAAGCCTGGCTGATGGCGCTGGGGGCGGTGGCCAGCTTCAGCCTGGCGGGCGATAAGTACAACGGATCCATTGCGGCGATCGCGCTGGGCATTTTGGTGGTCAACATTGTCGCCGGCATTATCTGGCTGGCGTTCGGCACCGTGATCGGCCGCCTGCTGCGCAGCAAAAAGGCCTGGGTTATCTTCAACGGTTCCATGGGGTTGTTGACCGCAGCCTGTGTGTTACTGATCTGGCATTAAGGAGCGAACGATGGCGGAAAATTATTATCACGTGGTTGCCTTTAGCGGCAAAGGGCTGCGCGGCAACCCGGCCGGAGTTTGCCTGCTGACGCAGCCGCTGCCGGCGGAGCGGCTGCAGGCGATCGCCAACGAGATCGGCCTGCCGGAAACCAGCTTTGTCTGGGATGACGGCGACATGACCGCTATCCGCTGGTTTACCCCGGAACGCGAGGTCGATCTTTGCGGCCACGGCACCCTGGCGGCGGCGCATGTGATGTTCAGCGCGATCAATCCGGCGCTGCAGGATATCCGCTTCCGTTCGGCCGGCGGCGAGCTGTTCGTCAAGCGCGATGCGCAGGACGGGGAACGGCTGGTGCTCGACTTCCCCGCACGGCCGCCGCAGAAGGTGGCTGAACCGGCGGGCCTCGCGGCGCTGCTGGGCGTGCAGCCGCAGGAGGTGTGGCAGGCGAAAGCGCTGATGGTGGTGCTGGAAAACGAGGCGCAGGTACGCGCGCTGCGGCCGGACATCCCGGCGCTGATCGCGCTGGCCGGGCGTGCGGTAATCGTTACCGCGTCGGGTGACACCGTGGACTTCGTGTCGCGCTATTTCACGCTCGATGGCGGTGAAGATCCGGTTACCGGCTCCGCGCACTGCACGCTGATGCCTTACTGGACGGCGCGTCTCGGCCGCCATCAGCTGCATGCGCAGCAGATCTCGGCACGCGGCGGCGAACTGTTCTGCGAACTGCACGGGGATCGCACGCTGCTCGGCGGCTATGCTCATGTGTTCCTGCGCGGAAGTATCGCGCTGTAACCCGCGTTTATATTACTCACGGTAATAAAGAAGACTTTTTTATTCTTTTATAGCCCGTCATCGCTCAGATAAAACTGTCAGCAACTGAACAGATTTTTATCAACGGAGCGGAACATGGCGGGCAAACTCTTTTCCTTACGCAACGCGGCGCTGTTGGCGCTGTCGCTCAGCGCAACCAGCGCCTACGCGGTGGATGTGACCGTGGCGTACCAGACGTCGGCAGAACCGGCCAAGGTGGCGCAGGCGGAAAACAGCTTCGCCAAACGGTCCGGCGCGACGGTCGACTGGCGTAAGTTCGACAGCGGCTCCAGCGTGCTGCGTGCGTTGGCCTCCGGCGACGTGCAGATCGGCAATATCGGCTCCAGCCCGCTGGCGGTGGCCGCCAGCCAGAAACTCCCCATCGAAGTGTTCCTCATCGCCTCGCAGCTCGGCAGTTCCGAAGCGCTGGTGGTGAAAAATGACATCAAAAGCCCGCAGGATCTGATCGGCAAGCGCATTGCGGTGCCGTTTATCTCCACCACCCATTACAGCCTGCTGGCCTCGCTCAAGCATTGGGGCATCAAGCCTGAGCAGGTGAAGATCCTCAATCTGCAGCCGCCGGCCATCGCCGCCGCCTGGCAGCGCGGCGACATCGACGGCGCCTACGTCTGGGCGCCGGTGGTCAACGAACTGGCCAAACAGGGCAAGGTGTTGACCGACTCCGCGCAGGTGGGCGAATGGGGCTCGCCGACGCTGGACGTGTGGGTGGTGCGCAAAGATTTTGCCGAGAAACATCCCGACGTGGTGACCGCCTTTGCCGCCAGCGCCCTGCAGGCGCAAAAAGCCTACCTGGCGGCGCCGGAACAGTGGCTGAAAGATCCGAACCACCTCAGCACGCTGGCGCGCCTGAGCGGCGTGCCGGAAGCGCAGGTGCCGGAGCTGGTGAAGGGAAACCGTTATCTGCCGGTGGCGGATCAGGTTGCCCAGCTCGGCCAGCCAGTGGACAAGGCGATCCGCGATACCGCCGAATTCCTCAAGCAGCAGGGCAAGATCCCGCAGGTCGACAGCGACTACAGCGCTTACGTGACCGACCGCTTTGTGAAACAGGTGCAGGCTGCGCCGCAGTCGTAAGGAAGCAGGATGCTAAACGTCAATCATCTTTCAGCAGAGTATCAGGGGCGGCCCGCGCTGCGTGACGTGTCGTTCCAGATCGCCGCCGGGCAACTGGTGGTGGTGCTCGGCCCGTCGGGCTGCGGCAAGACCACGCTGCTGAATTTGATCGCCGGGTTTATCGAGCCTTCAGCTGGCAGCATCACGCTGGATGGAACGCCCGTTCACGGCCCGGGCGCCGAACGGGGCGTGGTGTTCCAGCATGAGGGCTTACTGCCGTGGCGCAACGTGGTGGACAACGTCGAGTTCGGCCTGCAACTGGCCGGCGTCGGCAAGGCGCAGCGCCGCCAGGTGGCGGAGCAGATGCTGCAGCGCGTGGGGCTGGCGGGCTATGAACAGCACTTCATCTGGCAGCTTTCCGGCGGCATGCGCCAACGCGTCGGCATCGCCCGCGCTCTGGCCGCCGATCCGCGGCTGTTGTTGTTGGACGAGCCGTTCGGCGCCCTGGACGCGTTTACCCGCGAGCAGATGCAGGAGCTGTTGCTGACCATTTGGCGTGATACCGGCAAGCAGGTGCTGCTGATCACCCACGATATCGAAGAGGCGGTGTTCCTCGCCAGCGAACTGCTGCTGCTGTCGCCGGGGCCAGGGCAAGTGGTGGAGCGGCTGTCGCTGAACTTCGGCCAACGCTATGCCGACGGCGAAGCCTGCCGCGCCATCAAGTCAGATCCTGAATTTATCGCGCAGCGCGAATACGTGCTGGGCAAAGTTTTCCAACAGCGCGAGGCCTTGCTATGAGCCTGCATTCCACTCTGAAGGCCGCGGCGCAGCCGCAGGGCAAAGCGACGCGCCGTTTCAGCGTGCCGCGCAACGTTTGGCTGAGCGGCGCCACGCTGTTGACGGTGTTGATCGTCTGGTGGGGCGTGACGGCGCTGCAGCTGATCAGCCCGCTGTTTTTGCCGGCGCCGCAGCAGGTGCTGCACCAGTTGATCACCATCGCCAGCCCGCAAGGCTTTATGGACGCCACGCTGTGGCAACATCTGGCGGCCAGCCTGGGGCGCATTCTGGTAGCGCTGTTGGCGGCGGTGATCGTCGGCATTCCGGTGGGCATTGCCATGGGGCTGAACGACACGGTACGCGGCATCCTCGATCCGCTGATTGAAATCTATCGCCCGGTGCCGCCGCTGGCCTATCTGCCGCTGATGGTGATTTGGTTCGGCATCGGCGAAACCTCAAAGATCTTACTGATTTATCTGGCGATCTTCGCGCCGGTGACGCTGTCTGCCGTGGCCGGCGTGCGCAGCGTGGCGCAGGTGAGGGTGCGTGCCGCCCGCGCGTTGGGCGCCACGCGTTGGCAGGTGCTGCGTTTCGTGGTGCTGCCGAGTGCGCTGCCGGAGATCCTGACCGGCATTCGCATCGGGCTGGGCGTCGGCTGGTCGACGCTGGTGGCCGCCGAACTGATCGCCGCCACGCGCGGCCTGGGATTTATGGTGCAATCCGCCGGTGAGTTTCTGGCGACCGACGTGGTGTTGGCCGGCATCGGCGTGATTGCGGTGATTGCATTTGGGCTGGAGCTGGGGCTGCGTGCCCTGCAGCGCCGATTGACCCCGTGGCATGGAGTACAGCAATGAACGAACGTCTGAATATCACCCCGCTGGGGCCTTACATCGGGGCGCTGGTGGAAAACGTCGAATTGGCCCGGCCGCTGGGCGACGGCCAGTTTGAACAGCTTTATCATGCCTTGCTGAAGCATCAGGTGCTGTTCTTCCGCAATCAGCCGATCACGCCGCTGCAGCAGCGCGATCTGGCCGGCCGCTTCGGCGATCTGCATATCCATCCGGTCTATCCGCACGCCACCGACGTGGAAGAGATCATCGTGCTCGATACCCACGACGACAACCCGCCGGACAACGATAACTGGCACACCGACGTGACCTTTATCGAGAACCCGCCGCTGGGGGCGATCTTGGCGGCCAAGACCTTGCCTTCCACCGGCGGCGATACGCTGTGGGCCAGCGGCATCGCGGCCTACGAGGCGCTGTCGGCGCCGTTCAGAACGCTGCTCGCAGGGCTGCGTGCGGAGCATGACTTCACCAAGTCGTTCCCGGAACACAAACATCGCGGCAGTGAAGAGGAGCATCAGCGCTGGCAGCTGGCGGTGCAGAAAAACCCGCCGCTGCTGCATCCGGTGGTGCGCACCCACCCGGTCAGCGGCCGGCAGGCGCTGTTCGTCAATGAAGGGTTTACCACGCGGATCGTCGATCTGGCGCCGAAAGAGAGCGACGCTTTGCTGAACTTCCTGTTTGCTCACATCACCAAACCGGAGTTTCAGGTGCGCTGGCGCTGGCAGGAAAATGACGTGGCGATCTGGGATAACCGTGTGACGCAGCACTACGCCAACGCGGATTATCTGCCGCAGCGGCGCATCATGCACCGCGCGACCATTCTGGGGGATAGGCCTTTTTACAAGGCCTGAGGCTTAGGCTTCGAACGCCTGCGTTAACTGTTCCAGCTGTTCCTGTGCATCCAGCCAGGTCATTTCCGTCTCTTCCAGCGCGGATTTGGCCTGGCTTTGCTTTTGCAGGCAGTCGGTCAACTCGGCCTTGCGGCTGATGTCGTACAGTGCGGAATCCGCCAGCTGTTCCTCAACCGCCGCCAGTTCGGCGCCCAGTTTTTCCATCTGCTGTTCCAGCTTGGCGATCTGCTTGCGCAGCGGCTGGGTCTGCGTACGGAACTCCGCCTCGCGGCGTTTTTGATCCTTGCGCGCCTGCGCGCTGTTGCCGCCGCTCTCTTTTTCCGGTGCGTCCTGCTGGCTTTCCTGGCGCTGCAGGTCGACAAGCCACTGCTGGTAGTCGTCGAGATCGCCCTCGAAAGGCTCGACCTGGCCGTCGTGCACCAGGTACAGATCGTCGGTGGTGGAACGCAGCAGGTGACGGTCGTGTGAGACCACCACCAACGCGCCTTCGAAATCGATCAGCGCTTCGGTCAGCGCCTGACGCATGTCGAGATCCAGGTGGTTGGTCGGTTCATCGAGCAGCAGCAGGTTAGGGCGCTGCCAGACGATCAGCGCCAGCACCAGCCGCGCCTTCTCGCCGCCGGAGAAACGTTCGGTCACTTCGCTGACCTTGTCGCCCTGGAAACCGAAACCGCCCAGATAGTCGCGCAGCTGCTGCTCCAGCACCCGTGGCGCGATGCGGCTCAGGTGCTGCAGCGGCGATTCGTCGGCGCGCAGGAATTCCAGCTGGTGCTGGGCGAAGTAACCCAGCTTGATGCCTTTCGCCAGGCCGATCTCGCCGCTCAGCGGTTCCAGAGTGCCGGCCAGCAGTTTGATCAGCGTCGATTTACCGGCGCCGTTGCGGCCGAGCAGGCCAATGCGCGAGCCGGGCACCAGGTTCAGCTTGATTGACTTCAGGATCACCTTGTCGCCATACCCGGCGCTGACTTTGTCCATGCGCAGCAGCGGGTTCGGCAGGCTTTCCGGCGGACGAAAGCTGAAGGTGAACGGGTTGTCGACGTGCGCCGGGGCGATCAGCTCCATGCGCTCCAGCATCTTGATGCGGCTCTGCGCCTGCTTGGCCTTGGTGGCCTGCGCGCGGAAACGGTCGATATAGCTTTGCAGGTGCGCCACTTTTTCTTGCTGGTGCTGATACAGCGACTGCTGCTGCGCCAGCTTGGTGGCGCGCTGGCGTTCGAACGACGAATAGTTACCGGTGTATTCATTCATCGTCTGCTGTTCGATATGCAGGATTTTGTCGACGATCGGATCGAGGAAGTCGCGGTCGTGCGAGATCAGCACCAGCGTGCCGGGATAGCTTTTCAGCCAGCGCTCCAGCCAGATCACCGCGTCGAGATCCAGGTGGTTGGTCGGTTCGTCGAGCAGCAGCAGGTCGGAACGGCACACCAGCGCCTGCGCCAGGTTGAGGCGCATGCGCCAGCCGCCGGAGAAGTCGCGCACCGGGCTTTGCAGCTGTTCGTTGGAGAAGCCGAGGCCGTGCAGCAGGCTGGCGGCGCGGGAGCGGATGGTCCAGGCGTCGATGGCGTCCAGCTTGCCGTGCAGGGTGGCGATGGCGTGGCCGTCGTTGCGATCGTTGGCCGCCTGCAATTCGGCTTCGAGTTGGCGAAACTCGCGGTCGCCGTCGATAACATACTCGATTGCCGGCACGTCCAGCGCCGGCGTCTCCTGGTTGACCCAGGCCAGCGCCCAGTTGCCGGGGAAGGTGAAGCTGCCGCCGTCCGCCGCGATCTCGCCCTTCAGCAGCGACAGCAGCGTGGATTTGCCGCAGCCGTTTTTGCCCACCAGGCCGACCTTCTGACCTGGATTAACCGTCGCCGTGGCGTTGTCCAGCAGGACGCGGATGCCGCGTCGGATTTGTAGCGAGGAGAATACAATCATAAAGCGCCGTATGTTCAGAGTATGTTAAATTATCATTAAGGTAACAGAACGCGCACCGCGCGCTGTTTTTGTCTTTGCGATGCATGGTAACGGAAAACCGCTACCCTGACGACGCTTTGGAGGGGAATGATGTCGCAGCCGCCCAAGGTCTTGCTGCTGTATGCCCATCCGGAATCCCATGACTCGGTGGCGAACCGGGTTTTGCTTCGACCGGCGCAGCAGTTGGAACATGTCACCGTGCACGATCTCTACGCGCACTACCCTGATTTTTTTATCGATATCCATCACGAACAACAGCTGCTGCGTGAGCATCAGGTCATCGTGTTTCAGCATCCCCTGTACACCTACAGCTGCCCGGCGCTGCTGAAGGAGTGGCTGGATCGCGTGCTGTCGCGCGGCTTTGCCAGCGGCGTGGGCGGCAATGCGCTAGCGGGCAAATACTGGCGTTCGGTGATCACCACCGGCGAACCGGAAGGCGCCTACCGCACCGGCGGTTATAACCACTACCCGATGGAAGATATTCTGCGGCCGTTCGAGCTGACCGCCGGGATGTGCCATATGCATTGGCTGACGCCGTTCGTGGTGTATTGGGCGCGGCGGCAAAAGCCGGAGGTGCTGCGTAGCCATGCGGATGCCTACGGCGAGTGGCTGAGCCACCCGCTGCCGCGCGGAGGGCGGTGAGCATGGAAGGATCGACCTTACTGACCGCCATTTTACTGTTCCTGTTCGCCGCGGTGGTGACGGTGCCGATCGCCCGTCGCCTGGGGATCGGCGCGGTGCTGGGCTATCTGATCGCCGGCATCGCCATCGGCCCCTGGGGATTGGGCTTCATTCGCGACGTCGACGAGATCCTGCACTTCTCCGAGCTGGGCGTGGTGTTCCTGATGTTCATCATCGGCCTGGAGCTGAACCCCAGCAAGCTGTGGGAGCTGCGGCGTTCGATCTTCGGCGCCGGCGCCGGCCAGGTGTTGATCACTGCGGCGGTGCTGGGCGCGTTGCTGTACCTGACGCACTTCGCCTGGCAGGCGGCGGTGATCGGTGGTGTCGGCCTGGCGATGTCTTCCACCGCCATGGCGCTGCAGCTGATGCGCGAGAAGGGCATGAACCGCAACGAAGGGGGGCAGCTCGGCTTCTCGGTGCTGCTGTTCCAGGATATGGCGGTGATCCCGGCGCTGGCGCTGATCCCGATTCTGGCCGGCGCCGGCGGCACCAGCGACGACTGGGCGAAGATCGCGCTTAAGGTGGCGGCGTTCGGCGGCATGCTGATCGGCGGCCGTTTCCTGCTGCGGCCGCTGTTCCGCTATATCGCCGCTTCCGGCGTGCGCGAGATCTTCACCGCCGCGGCGCTGTTGCTGGTGCTCGGCTCGGCGCTGTTTATGGAAGCGCTCGGCCTGTCGATGGCGCTCGGCACCTTCATTGCCGGGGTGCTGCTGGCGGAGAGCGAATACCGCCACGAACTGGAAATTTCCATCGAGCCGTTTAAAGGGCTGCTGCTGGGGTTGTTCTTTATCTCGGTGGGCATGGTGTTGAATATCGGCGTGCTCTACACCCATCTGGCCGAGGTGTTGATCGGCGTGCTGGTGCTGGTGGCGGTCAAATCCGGCGTGCTCTACGGCGTGTCGCGCCTGTTCGGCCTGCGCAGTTCGGTGCGGTTGCAGTTCGCCGGGGTGCTCAGCCAGGGCGGTGAGTTCGCCTTCGTGCTGTTTTCGGCGGCGGGCGCCCAAAAGGTGCTGCAGCCGGATCAACTCTCTTTGCTGCTGGTGGTGGTGACGCTGTCGATGATGACCACGCCGCTGCTGATGCAGGCCATTGACCGCATTTTGGCGCGCCGCTATAACGCCAAAGACGAAGACGAGGAGACGCCGTACGTGGAAGATGACGATCCGCAGGTGATCATCGTCGGCTTCGGGCGTTTCGGCCAGGTGATCGGCCGCCTGTTGATGGCCAACAAAATGCGCATTACCGTTCTGGAGCGCGACGTCAGCGCCGTTGGCGTACTGCGGCGCTACGGCTACAAGGTTTATTACGGCGATGCCACCGAGCTGGAGCTGCTGCGCGCGGCGGGCGCCGAGAAGGCCAAGTCGATCGTGATCACCTGCAACGAGCCGGAAGACACCATGGAGATCGTGCGGCTGTGCCAGCAACACTTCCCGAACCTGAGCATTCTGGCGCGGGCGCGCGGCCGCGTGGAGGCGCATGAGTTGCTGCAGGCGGGGGTGAAACAGTTCAGCCGCGAAACCTTCTCCAGCGCGCTGGAACTGGGGCGCAAGGCGCTGATGGAGTTGGGGATGCACCCGCATCAGGCCTTCCGCGCCCAGCAGCATTTCCGCCGCCTGGATATGCGCATGCTGCGTGAACTGATGCCGCCGCATCAGGGCGACGTGGCGCAAATTTCCCGCGTGAAAGAGGCGCGGCGCGAGCTGGAAGAGCTGTTCCATCGCGAAATGCAAAAAGAAAGCCGCCAGTTCGACGGCTGGGACGAATACGAATAAGCGGGAGCATAACGATGTCTGCAACACGTAAAAGATTTATCGCCGGGGCAGTGTGCCCGAGCTGTAGCGCCATGGATACGCTGGCGGTATGGCGGGAGGATCAGGTGGAGGTGGTGGAGTGCGTCAAGTGCGGCCACCATCAGCGCCAGACCGAACAACAGGTGGAAAAACACGTTCGCCCGCAAGAGCAGGTGATCGGCATTTTCCAGCCGAAGTAGCGTTTTTTTATCCCGGAGGGTACAGCGAGGCAGATTTCCGTTACAATCTGTCCGGAAAAGGCGCGCATCCCGATAACGGTGTGCGTCCTAGTAGCCAACGGTAGGAGATATCATGAAAGTAGCAAAAGACTTGGTGGTCAGCCTGGCTTACCAAGTACGTACAGAAGACGGTGTTTTGGTTGATGAGTCTCCGGTGAGCGCACCGCTGGACTATCTGCACGGGCATGGTTCTCTGATCGCAGGTCTGGAAAAAGCACTCGAAGGCCACGACGTTGGCGATCGTTTTGACGTTCACGTCGGCGCGAACGACGCGTACGGCAACTACGACGAAAACCTGGTGCAACGCGTACCGAAAGACGTCTTCATGGGCGTTGACGAACTGCAGGTCGGCATGCGTTTCCTGGCTGACACCGATCAGGGCCCGGTACCGGTTGAAATCACCGAAGTTGACGGCGACCACGTGGTGGTTGACGGCAACCACATGCTGGCCGGCCAAAACCTGAACTTCAACGTGGAAGTTGTCGCGATCCGCGAAGCGACCGAAGAAGAACTGGCGCACGGCCACGTACACGGCGAGCACGACCATCACCACGAGCACGGTGAAGGCTGCTGCGGCGGTCACGGCCACAGCCACGATCACGACCATGGTCACGACCACGGTAAAGGTGGTTGCGGTAACGGCGGCTGCGGCTGCCACTAAGCAGAGCGCAGTGACGAGACAAGAGGGCGGCCATCGGCTGCCCTTTTTTATGCGCGGCGCACCGGGCGCCGAACGGCACAACAGGACATGCCATGGCCACCATGAAAGACGTTGCGCGCCGCGCCGGCGTTTCCACGGCCACCGTCAGCCGGGTGATCAATAATACCGCCTACGTTGAACCGGTGACCCGCGAACGCGTCGAGAAAGCGATGCGCGAGTTTAACTACCATCGCAACGCCGCCGCGCTGGCGCTGGCGAAAAGAAGCGGCAATATGCTGGGATTGCTGACCGGCAACCTCGACGATCCGTTTTTTTCACGCCTGGCGCGGGGCGTGGAAGACATCACGCGGCAGGCCGGCGTGCGGTTGATGTTGTGCAGCGGCGGGCATCAGGCCGAGCTGGAAAAAAGCGGCCTCGATTTTCTCATCAACCAGGGATGCGAAGCCATCGTGGCGCACGTCACGCGTATGGGGGAGGAGGAGCTGCTGCGCTACGCCGCCCACACGCCTGCGCTGGTGCTGATCAATCGTTATCTGCCCGCCATCGCCAACCGTTGCATCTGGCTCGACAACGCCAATGCGGCGCAGGCGGCGACCGAGTTGCTCATACGCCAGGGGCATCGGAGAATTGCCTGCGTGACGGCGGATCTGCCGATCGACGACCGCGCGCAGCGGTTAGCGGGTTACCGCAAGGCCATGGCCGCCGCCGGCATTGAGGTACCCGGCAGCTGGATCATCAGCGTGCCCTTCAACGAGCGAGGGGGCGAACTGGCGGCCGAGCGCGTGCTGGCCAGCGACCCATGCTTCACCGCCGCAGTGACCTTCAACGACGTAATGGCCGCCGGCATGATGCGCACCTGCCACCAACGGCACATTCAGCTGCCTGAGGCGCTGTCGATCGTCGGTTTTGACGACATTGCCCTGGCGAAGTATCTCCACCCTGCGTTGACCACCGTGCATTATCCCATCGAGAAAATGGCTCGGCGTGCCGCGCGCCTGGCGCTACAGATCCACAGCGGCAGCGACGTCGCGCCACGGAACAACCGCTTTTCGGCCGAACTTATCCTGCGAGACTCTGTAGCCGACGGCGAACCGCATGAGCAAAGCAAGCGCGGCGAATGAGAGACGGCTCACACAACGCCATCTCATGAAACCGATTACATGGCCGGTTGCCTGCGCTCACATCCTCCGATTACCAAAGCCATTACGCTGTTGCAGTACCCCATCTTCAACAGGAGCCGTATATGGATAATAAGAAAACGCTCAACCTTGGGCTGGCGACGCTGCCGATTGTGGCCATGCTATTGCTGCTCATCATCGGCTATGGCCAGTTCGGCCTGCGCATTGAACCGCTGCTGCTGGTTTCCGCCGCCATCGCCGCCGCGTTAGCCTGGTGGCAAGGCTACCGCTGGGATGACATCATCGAGGCCATCGTGGCCAAGCTGGCGAAGGCGATGCCGGTTATCCTGATCCTGATCTGCGTGGGCGGCCTGATCGGCACCTGGATGATCAGCGGCACCATCCCTTACATGGTGTATTGGGGGCTGAAGCTGATCAGCCCGCAATACATTCTGATCGCCGCGTTCTTCATCACCAGCGTGATCTCGGTGTGCACCGGCACCTCGTGGGGGGCGGCCGGCACCGTGGGCGTGGCGCTGATGGGCGTGGCCGCCGGTCTGGACGTGCCGCTGGCCGCCGCGGCCGGGGCGGTGGTGTCCGGCGCTTACTTCGGCGACAAAATTTCGCCGTTGTCCGATTCGACGAACTTCGCGGCTATCGTTGCGGATACCGATCTCTACAGCCATATCCAGCATCTGATGTACACGACGCTGCCGAGTTTTATCCTGGCCGCCGTGGTGTACCTGATCGCCGGCCACACCGGTGCGGTGGGCAGCGTGGCAACGCCCGAGAAAGTGACCGAAATTGTCGGTGCGCTCGAGGGGCTGTACCACTTCAATCTGCTACTGATCCTGCCGCCGGTGCTGGTGCTGTGGGGCGCGGTGACCAAACGGCCGGTGATCCCCGTCATGCTGGCCGCCTGCGCGCTGGCGATCGCCATCGGCGTCGTGCTGCAGGGCTTTAGCCTGCAGCAGGGGCTGAATGCGTTGATGGACGGCTTCAATCTGTCGATGTTCGCCACTCAGGGCCATAACGTCGAAGGGATCGTCGCCGATGTGCCGCGCCTGCTGAACCGCGGCGGCATGTTCTCGATGATGAGTACGATCCTGCTGGTGTTCTGCGCCTTTTCCTTCGCCGGCGCCCTGACGCTGACCGGCGCGCTGACGGTGATCATCAGCCGGCTGCTGAAAGTGGTGCACACCACCGGCCAGCTGATCGCCGCCACCGTTGCCACCACTATCCTGGTGACCGGCGCGACCAGCGACGGCAAGCTGGCGCTGCTGATCCCGGCGGAGCTGTTCAAAGGGGCCTATCGACGCATGGGGCTGGACAACAAAAATCTGTCGCGCACCGTCGAAGATGCGGGCACCGTCATCGAACCGCTGATCCCGTGGACGGCCGCCGGCATTTACATGGCCACCACGCTGGGGGTCAGCACCCTCGATCTGCTGCCGTGGGCGATCCAATGTTATGCCGCGGTGGTGTTCGCCCTGATTTATGGGTTTACCGGCTTCGGTATCGCCAAACTCCAACCTCAGAACGACTTGCAGCGTAAGGAAGCCTGACATGACGAGTCATTTCAACGCCATCATCGATCGCCACAACACCGGCTCCGTGAAGTGGGACTTCATCGACCGCTATCTGCAACTGGACGGCAGTGAACTGTTGCCGATGTGGGTGTCCGATTTCGACTTTCCGTGCCCGCCGGAGGTGCAGCAGGCGCTGCATCAGCGGGTGGACCACGGCGTCTTTGGCTACAGCGAACGCGACGACGCTTACTATGAGGCGGCGATCGACTGGTTTGCCAAGCGGCACGGCTTGCCGCTGCGGCGCGAATGGTTCACGTCGATTGAAGGGGTAGTGCCGGGGTTGGCGATGCTGATCCAACTGCTCAGCAGGCCGGGGGATGGCGTGGTGGTGCAGGGGCCGTACTATGGCTCGTTCGCCAAGATAGTCACCATGAACGGCAGAGAGGTGATTGAAAACCCGCTGCTGGAAACCCCGCAGGGATACCGGATCGATTTCGACCAGCTGGCCGCCTGCCTGGCGCAGCGTAAACCGCCGCTGTTGTTGCTGTGCAATCCGCACAACCCGACCGGCCGTTGCTGGCGCCGTGATGAACTGGAGCGGCTCATGGCGCTCTGCCACGCCCACGACGTCACGGTGATCTCCGATGAAATTTGGGCCGATCTGCTGCTGCCCGGCGAGACGTTTACGTCGGTGTTGCATCTGGGCGAGGAATATCGCGAGCGGGTCATTGCGGCGACGTCCGCCAGCAAAACGTTCGGCCTTTCCTCGCTGCGCATTTCGAATTTCCTGATCCCCAATGCCCGGCTTCGGCAGGCGTTTGTCGATCGGCTGAACGCCCACGGGCTGGATGTGTTCAACGCGCTGTCGATGACGGCGGCGACCGCGGCCTATCAACGGGGCGCGGCCTGGCTTGATGAGCTGCTCGACTACCTGGCGGAGAACCGGCGTTGGTTTAAGCAGGCGCTGGCGGACGCCGCGCCCTGGTGCACGATGACCCAGGCTGAAGGGACCTATCTCGCCTGGCTGGATTGCCGCTCGCTGAGTTTGAACGATGCTGACTTGCAGCAGGCGCTGGTGGCGGTGGCGAAGCTGGCGCCGTCGATGGGCAGCGGTTTCGGCCCGCAGGGGAGCGGTTTTATCCGCATCAACCTGGGATGCCCGCGCCGGTATCTCGAGCGTGCCGTCGCAGGGCTGGCACGCCTGAAATAACCGCATGGCGGGCCCTCAATAGTGCGGCGGAGGCGTTTCTTCCGATTGCGAGGCGATCATTGAGGTTTGGGTCGAGCGCAGCTTGTCGGTCAACATGCGCAGATGTTCGCGCATCTTCAGCATTTCCATTTGATGCTGGATGACGGTCTGGTTGAGCTCTTCGATGGTGAGCTCTTGGAAGGCCTGACGGCTCTCCAGTTCTTCAAGCCGCTGTAGCAGGCGTTGAGTGTCGGCGTTGTGCATGAGGCTACCTCTGACGCGATAAAATCCTGATTCGGCGCTATGGTAACAGCTGGCGCCGGGTTTGCTCGCGCTATTTCTCCAGACGGCGCGCAACGTTGCGATCGGCAGTGTAAAGTGCTGAAAAGTTGCGCGCCTGATACGCCGTTTTTTGCTAACCTCGCCGAATATTCTGCAAGAAAAATCTGATTTATCATGCGAGTAGCACGCGGTGGGAAACTTCTTGGCAAAGCGGGAGTCACACTTTGACTCGATTGGTTACCTGTGCGACTGTTTTGTTTTGTTTCAGGCAGCTATAGTAGCCCGGTTATCTTACCTAATGATTGTTTGGGGCATTGCTTCAGACACTGGAGAAATGGATGAAATCTTTGTTTAAAGTCACGCTTCTGGCAACCACCATGGCTTTTGCTCTGAATGCGACCCAGGTCATGGCAGCCGATGCCGCCAAACCGGCAGAAGCCGCTAAACCAGCGGACGCGGCAGCAGCACCGAGCACCGGCAAGTTCAAAAACGACGACGAGCAAGCGGCTTACGCACTGGGCGCCTCTCTCGGCCGTTACATGGACAACTCTCTGAAAGAGCAAGAGAAGCTGGGCATCAAGCTGGACAAAGATCAGCTGATCGCCGGCGTTCAGGACGCGTTCGCCAACAAGAGCAAGCTGAACGATGCCGACATCGAGAAGACTCTGCAGGGCTTCGAAGCGCGCGTGAAGGCTTCCGCTCAGGCGAAGATGGAACAGGACGCCAAGGACAACGAAACCAAAGGCGCCAAGTACCGCGACAGCTTCGCTAAAGAAAAAGGCGTGAAGAAAACCGAATCCGGCCTGCTGTACCAGGTAGAGAAACCGGGCGCGGGTGAAGCACCGAAAGACAGCGACACCGTGGTAGTGAACTACAAAGGCACCCTGACCGACGGTACCGAGTTCGATAACTCCTACACCCGCGGCGAGCCGCTGTCGTTCCGTCTGGACGGCGTGATCCCAGGCTGGACCGAAGGCCTGAAGCACATTAAGAAAGGCGGCAAAATCAAGCTGGTGATCCCACCGGCGCTGGCCTACGGTAAAACCGGCGTTCCGGGCATCCCGGCTAACTCCACGCTGGTCTTCGACGTTGAGCTGCTGGACGTGAAAGCGGCGCCGAAAGCCGACGCTAAAGCCGAAAAACCGGCTGACGCGAAAGCCGCTACCAAAGCGAAATAACATCGTCGCTCTGTTTGCCACCGCCGTGGATGCCCTCCGCGGCGGTTTTCATTTCGGCAGCCGCCGCCTCTCTCTCCATTGAACGCTTGACGCCTGCCGGGCATCGGGCTTAACGTCAATACCACGCGCAAACGCAAGGACTTTGCTCCGGCCGCTTTGCTAGACTAATAATTCTGATTTATCAGTCATGCGTCTGCCCCTTAGGGCGTGTACCTAAAATTGTTCCCGGCCGCCTCGCCCGCGGATGTCATCGTGCCGTTTGATGCCGCTCTCAGCCGGCCGCGCTGCGGCGTGCCGACGACGGCAACGATCCGGTCCGAGCGGTTTTAGCTGCGCCCCCTGGCACAGGCGATCTATGAGGGTGGTATCTTCGATGTCGAATTCGCTTTTATCCAGCGAAGCCAGCGAACTTGATTTGCTGAATGAACGTCCGTTTACTCAAACGGATCATGAAATCCTGAAATCCTATGAAGCGGTGGTCGACGGGCTGGCGATGTTGATCGGCGGCCACTGCGAGATCGTACTGCACGCGCTGGAAGACCTGAACAGCTCTGCGGTACGCATCGCCAACGGTGAACATACCGGGCGTAAAATCGGCTCGCCGATCACCGATCTGGCCCTGCGCATGCTGCATGACATGGCCGGCGACGACAGCAGCGTGTCGAAAGCCTACTTCACCCGCGCCAAGAGTGGCGTGTTGATGAAGTCGGTGACCATCGCCATTCGCAATCGCGAGCAGCGGGTGATCGGCTTGCTGTGCATCAACATGAACCTCGACGTGCCGTTCTCGCAGATCATGCAGACCTTTATGCCGCCGGCCACGCAGGACGTGCCGTCGTCGGTGAATTTCGCTTCTTCCGTCGACGATCTGGTGGCGCAGACGCTGGAGTTCACCATCGAAGAGGTGAACGCCGACCGCTCGGTGTCCAATAACGCCAAGAATCGTCAGGTGGTGCTCAATCTCTATGAGAAAGGCATCTTCGACATCAAGGATGCGATCAACCAGGTGGCGGATCGCCTGAATATCTCCAAACACACCGTGTATCTGTATATCCGCCAGTTCAAGAGCGGCGATCTGTTGGGAAGCGACCGTTGATGCTCGATTATTGCCTGTTGGTCACCGGCCCGGCTTACGGCACGCAGCAGGCCAGCAGCGCCTATCAGTTCGCTCAGGCTTTGCTGGCGAAAGGGCACCGGCTTTCCAGCGTTTTTTTCTACCGTGAAGGGGTGTTGAACGCCAACCAGCTGACCGCGCCGGCCAGTGACGAGTTCGACCTGGTGCGCGGCTGGACGCAGCTGGCGCAGCAACACGGCGTGGCGCTCAACGTCTGTGTTGCTGCTGCGCTGCGCCGTGGCGTCACCGACGAGCAGGAGGCGGCGCAACAGGGGCTGGCAAGCGCCAACCTGCAGCCCGGTTTTACCCTGAGCGGGCTGGGTTCCCTGGCCGAAGCGTCGCTGAGTTGCGACCGTCTGGTGCAGTTCTGAGGATATGATGAAACGAGTCGCTTTTGTTTTCACCCACGGGCCGCACGGCGCCGCCGGTGGCAGGGAAGGGCTGGATGCGCTGCTCGCCACGTCGGCGCTCAGCGAAGACTTGGGGGTGTTTTTTGTCGGCGATGGCGTATTGCAGCTGTTGCCGGGCCAGCAACCGGAAAAGATTTTGGCGCGCAATTACATTGCCACCTTCGGCGTGCTGCCGCTGTATGACGTGGAGCGCTGCTATCTGTGCCAGGTTTCGCTGCAGGAGCGTGGGCTGAGCCAGGTGACCGATTGGGTGCTGGATGCCGAGGTGCTGGCGCCGGACGAACTGCGCCGCGAACTGGCCGGCTACGACGCCGTGATGACGTTTTAGGATCCTTTGATGCTGTATACCCTGAGCCATTCGCCAAACCAATGTGACTTACCTGCGCTGCTGCGCCTGACGGCCGAGGGCGACGCGCTGCTGCTGCTGCAGGACGGCGTGCTTGCCGGCCTTGCCGGCAGCGCCCATCTTGAATTGCTGCTCGCCGCCCCCATATCCCTTTACGCGCTGCAGGACGACCTGGAAGCTCGGGGATTGGTTGGCCATTTTTCGCACAAAATCACTGTCGTCGGCTATAATCACTTCGTTGAATTAACCGAACAACACCGCAGCCAAATGGCCTGGTGATGAGAGTGATGTTGTATATTTCTTGACACCCATACTGGTCAGCCCTAAAATTCTGCGTCCTCGTACTTTGCCAATAGTGCATACGAGGGGATTTATCACATGTTTACGAAGCTAGTACGAAGCAAAAACCAGGAGCTTTTTTAATGGCAACAATTAACCAGCTGGTTCGCAAACCACGCTCTGTGAAGGCTGCTAAAAGCAACGTTCCAGCGCTGGAAGCCTGCCCGCAGAAACGTGGCGTATGCACCCGCGTATACACCACTACCCCGAAAAAACCAAACTCCGCACTGCGTAAAGTTTGCCGTGTGCGTTTGACCAACGGTTTCGAAGTAACTTCCTACATCGGTGGCGAAGGCCACAACCTGCAGGAACACTCCGTAATCCTGATCCGTGGCGGTCGTGTAAAAGACCTGCCAGGTGTGCGTTACCACACCGTCCGTGGTGCACTTGACTGCTCCGGTGTTAAAGACCGTAAGCAAGCTCGTTCCAAGTACGGCGTGAAGAAGCCAAAGGCTTAATGGTTCTCCGTTAAGTAAGGCCAAACGTTTTAACTTTAATGTCAAAATAAACTCGTAGAGTTTTGGACAATCCTGAATTAACAACGGAGTATTTCCATGCCACGTCGTCGCGTAATCGGCCAACGTAAAATCCTGCCAGATCCTAAGTTCGGATCTGAGCTGCTGGCCAAATTTGTAAATATCCTGATGGTAGACGGTAAAAAATCTACTGCAGAAGCAATCGTCTATACCGCGCTGGAGACCCTGGCTCAGCGTTCTGGTAAAGATCACCTGGAAGCTTTCGAAGTCGCTCTCGACAACGTTCGCCCGACTGTAGAAGTTAAGTCGCGTCGCGTTGGCGGTTCTACTTATCAGGTACCAGTTGAAGTCCGCCCGGTTCGTCGTAATGCTCTGGCAATGCGTTGGATCGTTGATGCTGCACGTAAACGCGGTGATAAATCCATGGCTCTGCGCCTGGCGAACGAGCTGTCTGACGCAGCAGAGAACAAAGGTTCTGCTGTTAAGAAGCGTGAAGACGTTCACCGTATGGCCGAAGCCAACAAGGCGTTCGCCCACTACCGCTGGTAATCACCCGGCTGTAGTCATGCTAACCAAGCGGGCGCGTCAAATCGGCCCGCTTGGGTTAACTGAACTTGAACGCCCTAGGAATAGAGGAATCAAATGGCTCGTACAACACCCATTGCACGCTACCGCAACATCGGTATCAGTGCTCACATCGACGCCGGTAAAACCACCACTACCGAACGTATTCTGTTCTACACCGGTGTAAACCACAAAATCGGTGAAGTTCATGACGGCGCTGCCACCATGGACTGGATGGAACAGGAGCAGGAGCGTGGTATTACCATCACTTCTGCAGCGACTACTGCTTTCTGGTCTGGTATGGCCAAGCAGTTCGAACCGCATCGCGTAAACATCATCGACACCCCAGGGCACGTTGACTTCACCATCGAAGTAGAACGTTCCATGCGTGTGCTGGATGGCGCGGTAATGGTTTACTGTGCTGTTGGTGGTGTTCAGCCACAGTCTGAAACCGTATGGCGTCAGGCTAACAAATACAAAGTGCCACGTATCGCGTTCGTTAACAAAATGGACCGTATGGGTGCTAACTTCCTGAAAGTTGTTGGCCAGATCAAATCTCGTCTGGGCGCTAACCCTGTTCCTCTGCAGCTGGCTATCGGCGCAGAAGACAAATTCACCGGCGTTATCGACCTGGTGAAGATGAAGGCGATCAACTGGAACGAAGAAGACGCAGGCGTAACCTTCGAATACGAAGACGTGCCGGCTGACATGATGGATCTGGCTGAAGAATGGCGCCAGAACCTGATCGAGTCCGCTGCGGAAGCTTCCGAAGAGCTGATGGAAAAATACCTGGGCGGCGAAGAGCTGACCGAGGAAGAAATCAAATCCGCTCTGCGTCAGCGCGTGCTGAACAACGAAATCATCCTGGTTACCTGTGGTTCTGCGTTCAAGAACAAAGGCGTACAGGCGATGCTGGATGCGGTAATCGAATACCTGCCAGCACCAACTGACGTTCCTGCGATCAACGGTATCCTGGACGACGGTAAAGACACTCCGGCTGAGCGTCACGCAAGTGATGACGAGCCGTTCTCTGCGCTGGCGTTCAAAATCGCAACCGACCCGTTCGTGGGTAACCTGACCTTCTTCCGCGTGTACTCCGGCGTTGTTAACTCCGGCGACACCGTGCTGAACTCCGTTAAGGCTGCGCGTGAGCGTTTCGGCCGTATCGTTCAGATGCACGCCAACAAGCGTGAAGAGATCAAAGAAGTTCGCGCAGGCGACATCGCCGCTGCGATCGGTCTGAAAGACGTGACCACCGGGGACACCCTGTGTGACCCAGACTCTCCAATCATCCTGGAGCGTATGGAATTCCCTGAGCCGGTAATCTCTATCGCCGTTGAACCGAAAACCAAAGCTGACCAGGAAAAAATGGGTCTGGCTCTGGGCCGTCTGGCTAAAGAAGACCCGTCATTCCGCGTATGGACTGACGAAGAGTCTAACCAGACCATCATCGCCGGTATGGGTGAACTGCACCTCGACATCATCGTTGACCGCATGAAGCGTGAATTCAACGTTGAAGCTAACGTGGGCAAACCTCAGGTAGCTTACCGCGAAGCGATTCGCGCGAAGATTACCGATGTTGAAGGTAAGCACGCCAAGCAGTCTGGTGGTCGCGGTCAGTACGGTCACGTTGTGATCGACATGTACCCACTGGAGCCGGGCTCTAACCCGAAAGGTTACGAGTTCATCAACGACATCAAAGGTGGTGTAATTCCTGGCGAATACATCCCTGCCGTTGATAAAGGCATCCAGGAGCAGCTGAAGTCTGGTCCGTTGGCTGGTTACCCGGTAGTAGACATGGGTATTCGTCTGCACTTCGGTTCTTACCACGACGTTGACTCCTCTGAACTGGCGTTTAAACTGGCCGCGTCTATCGCCTTTAAAGAAGGCTTTAAGAAAGCGAAACCAGTTCTGCTTGAGCCTATCATGAAGGTTGAAGTTGAGACTCCAGAAGAGAACACCGGTGACGTTATCGGTGACTTGAGCCGTCGTCGCGGCATGCTGCGCGGTCAGGAATCTGAAGTGACTGGCGTTAAGATCCACGCTGAAGTACCGTTGTCCGAAATGTTCGGCTACGCAACTCAGCTGCGTTCTCTGACTAAAGGTCGCGCATCATACACCATGGAATTCCTGAAGTATGATGATGCACCGAACAACGTCGCTCAGGCCGTAATCGAAGCCCGTGGCAAATAAGCCGCAGGGTTAAAACCAAAGTCCCGTGCTCTCTCCAGAAGGGGAGAGCGCTATAGTAAGGAATATAGCCGTGTCTAAAGAAAAATTTGAACGTACAAAACCGCACGTTAACGTTGGTACTATCGGCCACGTTGACCACGGTAAAACTACCCTGACTGCAGCGATCACCACCGTACTGGCTAAAACCTACGGCGGTTCTGCACGTGCTTTCGACCAGATCGATAACGCGCCAGAAGAAAAAGCTCGTGGTATCACCATCAACACCTCTCACGTTGAGTATGACACCCCGACTCGTCACTACGCGCACGTTGACTGCCCAGGGCACGCCGACTACGTGAAAAACATGATCACCGGTGCTGCTCAGATGGACGGCGCGATCCTGGTAGTAGCTGCGACTGACGGCCCAATGCCTCAGACTCGTGAGCACATCCTGCTGGGTCGTCAGGTTGGCGTTCCTTTCATCATCGTATTCATGAACAAATGCGACATGGTAGATGATGAAGAGCTGCTGGAACTGGTAGAAATGGAAGTTCGCGAACTGCTGTCCGCTTACGACTTCCCAGGCGACGACCTGCCGGTAATCCGCGGTTCCGCGCTGAAAGCGCTGGAAGGCGAAGCTGAGTGGGAAGCGAAAATCATCGAACTGGCCGAAGCCCTGGACAGCTACATCCCAGAGCCAGAGCGTGCTATCGACAAGCCGTTCCTGCTGCCAATCGAAGACGTATTCTCCATCTCCGGTCGTGGTACCGTTGTTACCGGTCGTGTTGAGCGCGGTATCATCAAAGTTGGCGAAGAAGTTGAAATCGTTGGTATCAAAGACACCGTTAAGTCTACCTGTACTGGCGTTGAAATGTTCCGCAAACTGCTGGACGAAGGCCGTGCTGGTGAGAACGTAGGTGTTCTGCTGCGTGGTATCAAACGTGAAGAAATCGAACGTGGTCAGGTACTGGCTAAGCCAGGCTCCATCAAGCCGCACACCCAGTTCGAATCTGAAGTGTACATCCTGAGCAAAGATGAAGGTGGTCGTCACACGCCATTCTTCAAAGGCTACCGTCCACAGTTCTACTTCCGTACTACTGACGTGACCGGTACCATCGAACTGCCAGAAGGCGTAGAGATGGTAATGCCAGGCGACAACGTGAACATGGTTGTAACCCTGATTCACCCAATCGCGATGGACGACGGTCTGCGTTTCGCAATCCGTGAAGGCGGCCGTACTGTAGGCGCTGGTGTTGTTGCTAAAGTTATCGCTTAATCGCGAATAATTTTTCGACACAAAAAGGGCACTTCGGTGCCCTTTTTTTATGCAATTTGTTCAAATCTTAATTGAAATAAAAACCATTCCTATTTAGACTCAATGCATTGGTTAAGAAGTGAGTCTCTCTATGTATGTATGTCTGTGTAATGCGGTGACTGACAAAGCGATCCGTAATGCGGTGCGTCAGCACAATCCCCATACCATGAAGCAGCTGCGTGAACTTGTGCCGATTGGTACCGATTGTGGAAAGTGCATTCGTCAGGCAAGACAGATTATGGTGGAGGAACGCGGAACTATCATCCCAATGCATGAAGTTGCCTAACAAAGGGTAAGGTTATTTTTGACTCTTGGCTTACAGGTTCTACACTTTTAGAACTGGCCAGGAGGAGTTACCTATGAAAGGCGATAAAAAGATCATTGCTCACCTCAACAAGCTGCTCGGCAACGAGCTGGTTGCCATCAATCAATATTTCCTGCACGCCCGCATGTTCAAGAATTGGGGCTTAATGCGCCTCAACGACAAGGAATACCACGAGTCGATCGACGAAATGAAGCATGCCGATCGCTACATCGAGCGTATCCTGTTCCTGGAAGGGCTCCCTAACCTGCAGGATCTCGGCAAGCTGAACATCGGCGAAGACATTGAAGAGATGCTGCGTTCCGATCTGGCGCTGGAGCTGGCAGGCGCTAAAAACCTGCGTGAAGGTATCGCCTATGCCGACTCGATTCATGATTACGTCAGCCGCGATTTGATGATCGATATCCTGGCTGATGAAGAAGAGCATATCGACTGGCTGGAAACCGAGCTGGACCTCATCGCTCGCCTCGGTATTCAAAACTATGCCCAGGCCCAGGTTCTAGAGCGCAAAGAGTAAGCCTGTCTTCCGTTCGTCATCGTCTCTCCTGCCGGCGGCCGTTTTTACGGTGGGGCAGGGGAGCTTCCCCGCCAAGCATAATTCATACCCTGCTAGCCGTCCTCATCTCGCGACTGCCGCTGAACGCGCAAAAATGACGATTTCCTGAGCATATTTCCAACTGCGGCTTGCTTCCTGGGCCATTTTGCGTATAATGCGCGGGCTTACCTAATCTTGGTAAGCCTGATTTTAGCGAATCAGTCGATTGGCAGGCCTTTTTTGCCTTTCGAACAATACTCCCGATATGGGGGTTATATGTTGACGATTACACTCCCCCATCAATCGAAATGGGTGTGAGGAGTAATTATTTACGTTTATAAATAATTGGAGCTCTGGTCTCATGCAGAACCAAAGAATCCGTATCCGCCTGAAAGCGTTTGATCATCGTCTGATCGATCAATCAACCGCGGAAATCGTCGAGACTGCAAAGCGCACTGGTGCGCAAGTCCGTGGTCCGATCCCGCTGCCAACTCGCAAAGAGCGCTTTACCGTTCTGATCTCTCCGCACGTCAACAAAGACGCGCGCGATCAGTACGAGATTCGCACTCACAAGCGTCTGGTTGACATCGTTGAGCCAACCGAGAAAACCGTTGATGCTCTGATGCGTCTGGATCTGGCTGCCGGTGTAGACGTGCAGATCAGCCTGGGTTAATCAGGTCATTGAGCGATTGAGAGGTTGAAACAATGATTGGTTTAGTCGGTAAAAAAGTGGGTATGACCCGTATCTTCACTGAAGATGGCGTTTCTATCCCAGTAACCGTAATTGAAATTGAAGCGAACCGCGTGACTCAGGTTAAAAGCCTGGACACCGACGGTTACCGTGCCGTTCAGGTTACCACTGGTAGCAAAAAAGCTAACCGTGTAACCAAGCCGGAAGCGGGCCATTTCGCTAAAGCTGGCGTTGAAGCTGGCCGTGGTCTGTGGGAATTCCGCCTTGAAGAAGGTCAAGAGTTCGCTGCAGGTCAGGAAATTAGCGTAGAAATCTTCGCTGACGTTAAAAAAGTCGATGTTACCGGTACTTCTAAAGGTAAAGGTTTTGCTGGCACTGTTAAGCGCTGGAACTTCCGTACCCAAGACGCTACCCACGGTAACTCCTTGTCTCACCGCGTTCCGGGTTCTATCGGTCAGAACCAGACTCCGGGCAAAGTGTTCAAAGGCAAGAAAATGGCTGGCCACCTGGGTGATGAGCGCGTAACCGTTCAAAGCCTGGACGTAGTACGTGTTGACGCTGAGCGCAACCTGCTGCTGGTTAAGGGTGCTGTACCGGGCGCAACCGGTGGCAACCTGATCGTTAAACCAGCTGTGAAGGCGTAAGGGGATAGCAATGGAATTAGTATTGAAAGACGCGCAAAGCGCGCTGACTGTTTCCGAAACTACCTTCGGTCGTGATTTCAACGAAGCGCTGGTACACCAGGTTGTTGTTGCTTATGCAGCAGGTGCCCGTCAAGGTACTCGTGCTCAGAAGACCCGTGCTGAAGTAACTGGTTCCGGCAAAAAGCCATGGCGTCAGAAAGGCACCGGCCGTGCGCGTTCAGGTTCTGTAAAGAGCCCGATCTGGCGTTCAGGCGGCGTGACCTTTGCTGCTAAGCCACAGGACCACAGTCAGAAAGTAAACAAAAAGATGTACCGCGGCGCGCTGAAAAGCATCCTGTCCGAACTGGTACGTCAAGATCGTCTGATCGTTGTCGAGAAGTTCTCTGTAGAAGCGCCTAAAACTAAGCTGCTGGCACAGAAACTGAAAGATATGGCTCTGGAAGACGTGCTGATCGTGACCGGTGAACTGGATGAGAATCTGTTCCTGGCAGCTCGCAACCTGTACAAGGTTGACGTGCGCGATGTAGCAGGTATCGATCCGGTTAGCCTGATCGCCTTCGACAAAGTGGTTATGACTGCTGATGCTGTGAAGCAAGTTGAGGAGATGCTGGCATGATCCGTGAAGAACGTTTGCTGAAAGTGCTGCGTGCACCGCACGTATCTGAAAAAGCATCCGCTGCGATGGAAAAAAGCAACACCATCGTTCTCAAAGTTGCCAAAGACGCGACCAAAGCAGAAATCAAAGCTGCAGTGCAGAAACTGTTTGAAGTCGAAGTCAAAGACGTGAACACCCTGGTAGTTAAAGGGAAAGTGAAGCGTCACGGTCAGCGTGTTGGTCGTCGTAGCGACTGGAAAAAAGCTTACGTCACCCTGAAAGAAGGCCAGAATCTGGACTTCATCGGCGGCGCAGAGTAAGTCGGAGGAGTAAGAACAATGGCAATTGTTAAATGTAAACCTACATCTCCGGGTCGTCGCCACGTTGTTAAAGTGGTTAACCCTGAGCTGCACAAGGGTAAACCTTATGCCCCGCTGCTGGAAAAACTGAGCAAAAGCGGTGGTCGTAACAACAATGGCCGTATCACCACCCGTCATATCGGTGGTGGCCACAAGCAACATTATCGTCTGGTTGACTTCAAGCGCAACAAAGACGGTATCCCTGCTGTGGTTGAGCGTCTGGAGTACGATCCGAACCGTTCCGCGAACATCGCGCTGGTTCTGTACAAAGACGGCGAACGTCGTTACATCCTGGCGCCGAAAGGCCTGAAAGCTGGTGACCAGATTCAATCTGGCGTTGATGCTGCAATCAAAGCGGGTAACACCCTGCCGATGCGCAACATTCCAGTTGGTTCAACGGTTCACAACGTAGAAATGAAACCAGGTAAAGGCGGCCAGATGGCTCGCTCCGCTGGTGCCTACGTTCAGATCGTTGCTCGTGATGGTTCCTACGTAACTCTGCGTCTGCGCTCCGGCGAAATGCGTAAAGTTCCAGCTGATTGCCGCGCCACCCTGGGTGAAGTCGGTAACGCTGAACACATGCTTCGCGTTCTGGGTAAAGCAGGTGCTGCACGTTGGCGTGGTGTTCGTCCTACCGTTCGCGGTACGGCGATGAACCCGGTAGATCACCCGCACGGTGGTGGTGAAGGTCGTAACTTTGGTAAGCACCCGGTAACTCCGTGGGGCGTTCAGACCAAAGGTAAGAAGACCCGTAGCAACAAGCGTACTGATAAGTTCATCGTACGTCGCCGTAGCAAAAAATAATTAGAGGATAAGCCATGCCACGTTCTCTCAAGAAAGGTCCTTTTATTGACCTGCACTTGCTGAAGAAGGTAGAGAAAGCGGTGGAAAGCGGTGACAAGAAGCCTTTGCGCACTTGGTCCCGTCGTTCAACGATCTTTCCTAACATGATCGGTTTGACCATCGCTGTCCATAATGGTCGTCAGCACGTACCAGTGTTCGTTTCCGATGAAATGGTCGGTCACAAACTGGGTGAATTCGCGCCGACTCGTACTTATCGCGGCCATGCGGCTGATAAAAAAGCTAAAAAGCGCTAAGGTAGGAGGAAGAGATGGAAACTATCGCTAAACATCGCCACGCTCGTTCTTCTGCTCAGAAGGTTCGCCTTGTTGCTGACCTGATTCGCGGTAAGAAAGTGTCGCAAGCTCTGGAAACTCTGACCTACACCAACAAGAAAGCTGCTGGTCTGGTTAAGAAAGTGCTGGAGTCTGCCATTGCTAACGCAGAACACAACGATGGCGCTGACATCGATGATCTGAAAGTTACGAAAATCTTCGTAGACGAAGGCCCAAGCATGAAGCGCATTATGCCGCGTGCAAAAGGTCGTGCAGATCGCATCCTGAAGCGCACCAGCCACATTACTGTGGTTGTGTCCGATCGCTGAGACTCTGGAGACTAGCAATGGGTCAGAAAGTACATCCTAATGGTATTCGCCTGGGTATTGTCAAACCTTGGAACTCTACTTGGTATGCGAATACCAAAGAATTCGCTGACAACCTGGACAGCGACTTTAAAGTTCGTCAATTCCTGACTAAGGAACTGTCGAAAGCTTCCGTTTCTCGCATCGTTATCGAGCGTCCTGCGAAGAGCATCCGTGTGACCATTCACACTGCTCGCCCAGGCATCGTTATCGGCAAGAAAGGTGAAGACGTCGAAAAACTGCGCAAGGTCGTAGCGGACATCGCTGGCGTTCCTGCACAGATCAACATCGCCGAAGTCCGTAAACCGGAACTCGACGCTAAATTGGTTGCTGACAGCATCACTTCTCAGCTGGAACGTCGCGTTATGTTCCGTCGTGCTATGAAGCGTGCAGTACAGAACGCAATGCGTCTTGGCGCTAAAGGTATCAAAGTTGAAGTAAGCGGCCGTCTTGGCGGCGCTGAAATCGCACGTACCGAATGGTATCGCGAAGGTCGTGTTCCATTGCACACTCTGCGTGCGGACATCGACTACAACACATCTGAAGCGCACACCACTTATGGTGTAATCGGCGTTAAGGTATGGATCTTCAAAGGTGAGATCCTGGGTGGTATGGCTGCAGTTGAACAACCGGAACCGGCTGCTCAACCTAAAAAGCAGCAGCGTAAAGGCCGCAAGTAAGGAGAGTCGCTGATGTTACAACCAAAGCGTACAAAATTCCGTAAGGTGCACAAGGGCCGCAACCGTGGTCTGGCGCAAGGTACGGATGTTAGCTTCGGCACTTTCGGTCTGAAAGCTGTTGGCCGTGGCCGTCTGACTGCTCGTCAAATCGAAGCAGCTCGTCGTGCAATGACTCGTGCAGTTAAGCGTCAAGGCAAGATCTGGATCCGTGTATTCCCGGACAAACCGATCACCGAGAAGCCGCTGGAAGTGCGTATGGGTAAAGGTAAGGGTAACGTGGAGTATTGGGTTGCCCTGATCCAGCCTGGTAAGGTCCTGTACGAAATGGACGGCGTGCCAGAAGAGGTTGCCCGCGAGGCATTCAAACTGGCAGCAGCGAAACTGCCGATCAAAACCACCTTTGTAACTAAGACGGTGATGTAATGAAAGCACAAGAGCTGCGTGAAAAAAGCGTTGAAGAGCTGAATGCCGAGCTGCTCAACCTGCTGCGTGAGCAATTCAACTTGCGCATGCAGGCGGCCAGTGGCCAGCTGCAACAAACTCACCTGTTGAAACAAGTGCGTCGTGACGTCGCACGCGTTAAGACTTTACTGACTCAAAAGGCGGGTGTGTAAATGACTGAAGTTATCCGTACCCTGCAGGGTCGTGTTGTTAGCGATAAAATGGAGAAATCCATCGTTGTTGCTATCGAGCGTACTGTGAAGCACCCGATCTACGGGAAATTCATCAAACGTACGACCAAGCTGCACGTACATGACGAGAACAACGAATGTGGTACCGGCGACGTGGTGGAAATCCGCGAATGCCGCCCACTGTCCAAGACTAAGTCCTGGACGTTGGTTCGCGTTGTAGAGAAAGCGATTCTGTAATAGAGTAGCTGGCTCTCACTTAATAAACGGCTCAGAAAATGAGCCGTTTATTTTTTCTACCCATACCAAGTAAGCGGTGTTATAATGCTGCGCCCTCGGTTATGGGGCTTTTCAACGGCCTAATTTTTACTTGGGTCTTTAAAGTAGTAGTTGACATTAGCGGAGCACTAAAATGATCCAAGAACAGACTATGCTGAACGTCGCCGACAACTCCGGTGCACGTCGCGTAATGTGTATCAAGGTTCTAGGTGGCTCGCACCGTCGCTACGCAGGCGTCGGCGACATCATCAAAATTACCATCAAGGAAGCAATTCCTCGCGGTAAGGTGAAGAAAGGCGATGTTCTGAAGGCGGTAGTGGTGCGCACCAAGAAGGGTGTACGTCGCCCGGACGGTTCTGTCATTCGCTTCGATGGCAATGCATGCGTTATTTTGAACAATAACAGCGAGCAGCCAATCGGTACGCGTATTTTTGGGCCGGTAACTCGTGAACTGCGTAATGAGAAGTTCATGAAAATTATCTCTCTGGCACCAGAAGTACTCTAAGGAGCGAACATGGCAGCGAAGATCCGTCGTGATGACGAAGTTATCGTGATTACCGGGAAAGACAAAGGTAAGCGCGGTAAAGTAAAAAATGTCCTGTCTGCTGGCAAGGTCATTGTTGAAGGCATCAACCTGGTTAAGAAACACCAGAAGCCGGTTCCGGCTCTGAACCAACCAGGCGGCATTGTTGAAAAAGAAGCTGCAATTCAGGTTTCTAACATTGCTATCTTCAACGCGGCTACCGGCAAGGCTGACCGTGTAGGCTTTAGATTCGAAGACGGCAAAAAAGTCCGTTTCTTCAAGTCTAACAGCGAAACTATCAAGTAATTTGGAGTAATACGATGGCGAAACTGCATGATTACTACAAAGACGAGGTAGTCAAACAACTGATGTCTCAGTTTGATTACAACTCTGTCATGCAAGTCCCTCGGGTCGAGAAGATCACCCTGAACATGGGTGTTGGTGAAGCGATTGCTGACAAGAAACTGCTGGATAACGCCGCAGCGGACCTGGCAGCCATCTCCGGTCAAAAACCGCTGATCACCAAAGCCCGCAAATCTGTTGCAGGCTTCAAAATCCGTCAGGGCTATCCGATCGGCTGTAAAGTAACTCTGCGTGGCGAACGCATGTGGGAGTTCTTTGAGCGCCTGATCTCCATTGCTGTTCCACGTATCCGTGACTTCCGTGGCCTGTCCGCCAAGTCATTCGATGGTCGTGGCAACTACAGCATGGGCGTGCGTGAGCAAATCATCTTCCCAGAAATCGACTACGACAAAGTCGATCGCGTTCGTGGTTTGGATATTACCATTACCACTACTGCGAAATCTGATGATGAAGGCCGCGCGCTGCTGGCTGCTTTTAACTTCCCGTTCCGCAAGTAAGGCAGGGTTACTGATGGCTAAGCAATCAATGAAAGCACGCGAAGTCAAGCGCGTGAAATTAGCTGACAAGTTCTTTGCAAAACGCGTTGAACTGAAAGCTATTATCTCTGATGTGAACGCGTCCGATGAAGATCGTTGGGATGCCGTTCTCAAGCTGCAAACTCTGCCGCGTGATTCCAGCCCGTCTCGTCAGCGTAAACGCTGCCGCCAAACTGGCCGTCCACATGGTTATGTGGGCAAATTCGGGTTGAGCCGTATTAAGCTTCGTGAAGCCGCTATGCGCGGTGAAGTACCAGGCTTGAAAAAGGCTAGCTGGTAATTACCAATTGAATCACGGGAGTAAAGACAGATGAGCATGCAAGATCCGATCGCGGATATGCTGACCCGTATCCGTAACGGTCAAGCCGCGAACAAAGTTGCGGTCACCATGCCTTCCTCCAAGCTGAAAGTGGCAATTGCCAACGTGCTGAAGGAAGAAGGTTTTATTGAAGATTTCAAAATCGAAGGCGACGCCAAGCCTGTTCTGGAACTGGTACTGAAGTACTTCCAGGGCAAAGCTGTGGTAGAAAGCATTCAACGTATCAGCCGTCCAGGTCTGCGCATCTACAAGAAAAAAGATGAGCTGCCAAAAGTTATGGCCGGTTTGGGTATCGCTGTTGTTTCTACCTCTAAAGGTGTTATGACCGATCGTGCAGCTCGCCAGGCTGGTCTTGGTGGCGAGATTATCTGCTACGTAGCTTAATTCGGGAGGAAAGAATGTCTCGTGTTGCAAAAGCACCCGTCGTCATTCCTGCCGGCGTAGAGGTAAAACTCAACGGTCAGGTTATTTCGATTAAGGGTAAAAACGGCGAGTTGACTCGTACTATCCACGACGCCGTTGAAGTGAAGCAAGAAGCTAACGCACTGACTTTCGCTCCGCGCGAAGGTTTTGCTAACGCATGGGCTCAAGCGGGTACCACGCGCGCTCTGCTGAACGCAATGGTTGTTGGTGTTACCGAAGGCTTCACCAAAAAGCTTCAACTGGTAGGTGTTGGTTATCGTGCTGCCGTTAAAGGCAACGTGGTGAATTTGGCCCTGGGCTTCTCTCACCCTATCGATCACCAGCTGCCGGCAGGTATCACTGCTGAATGCCCAAGCCAAACTGAAATCGTGCTGAAAGGCGCTGATAAGCAGGTTATTGGCCAGGTAGCAGCAGATCTGCGCGCTTACCGTCGTCCTGAGCCTTACAAAGGTAAAGGTGTTCGTTACGCCGACGAAGTCGTGCGTACCAAAGAGGCTAAGAAGAAGTAAGGTAACACTATGGATAAGAAATCTGCTCGTATCCGTCGTGCGACCCGCGCACGCCGCAAGCTCCAAGAGCTGGGTGCAACCCGCCTGGTGGTACATCGTACCCCGCGTCACATTTACGCACAGGTGATTGCTCCAAACGGTTCTGAAGTACTGGTAGCCGCTTCTACTTTAGAAAAAGCTATCGCGGAGCAACTGAAGTATTCCGGTAACAAAGACGCAGCAGCAGCCGTAGGTAAAGCTCTGGCTGAGCGCGCGTTGGAAAAAGGGATTGCGAAAGTATCCTTTGACCGTTCCGGTTTCCAATATCATGGTCGAGTCCAGGCACTGGCAGATGCTGCCCGTGAAGCTGGCCTTCAGTTCTAAGGAAGAGGTTTAAGATGGCTCACATCGAAAAACAAGCTGGCGAACTGCAGGAAAAGCTGATCGCGGTAAACCGCGTATCTAAAACCGTAAAAGGTGGCCGTATTTTCAGCTTTACCGCACTGACTGTAGTTGGTGATGGTAACGGTCGCGTTGGTTTTGGCTACGGCAAAGCACGCGAAGTTCCAGCAGCGATCCAGAAAGCGATGGAAAAAGCCCGTCGCAACATGATGAACGTCGCGCTGAACAGCGGCACCCTGCAGCACCCTGTTAAGGGCGCTCACACGGGTTCTCGCGTGTTCATGCAGCCTGCTCATGAAGGTACCGGTATCATCGCGGGTGGTGCAATGCGCGCCGTTCTCGAAGTTGCTGGGGTGCACAACGTATTGGCTAAAGCTTATGGTTCCACCAACCCGATCAACGTGGTTCGTGCAACTATCGACGCTCTGGCGAATATGAAGTCTCCTGAAATGGTCGCTGCTAAGCGTGGTAAATCCGTTGCCGACATTCTGGGGTAATTGACCATGGCTAAGACTATTAAAGTTACACAAACTCGCAGCTCAATTGGCCGTCTGCCGAAGCATAAAGCTACTCTGCTCGGTCTGGGTCTGCGTCGTATTGGTCACACCGTAGAGCGCGAGGATACTCCTGCTGTTCGCGGTATGGTCAACCTGGTTTCCTACATGGTTAAAGTTGAGGAGTAACAGATGCGTTTAAATACTCTGTCTCCGGCTGAAGGTGCCAAGCATGCGCCTAAGCGTGTAGGTCGTGGTATTGGTTCTGGCCTGGGTAAAACCGGCGGCCGTGGTCACAAAGGTCAGAAGTCTCGTTCTGGCGGTGGCGTACGTCGTGGTTTCGAAGGTGGTCAGATGCCTCTGTACCGTCGTCTGCCGAAATTCGGCTTCACTTCACGCAAAGCGATGATCACGGCAGAAGTTCGTCTGTCTGAACTGGCTCTGGTTGAAGGCGATGTTATCGACCTGAACGCGCTGAAAGCCGCTAACGTAGTTGGTGTCCAGATCGAATTCGCGAAAGTTGTACTTTCTGGCGAAGTCGCTCGTCCGGTAACCCTGCGTGGTCTGCGTGTCACCAAAGGCGCTCGTGCTGCTATCGAGGCTGCTGGCGGTAAAATTGAGGAATAAGTAGCAGATGGCTAAGCAACCAGGATTAGATTTTCAAAGTGCTAAAGGCGGGCTCGGCGAGCTGAAGCGCAGACTTTTGTTTGTAATCGGCGCGCTGATTGTCTTCCGTATCGGCTCTTTCATTCCGATTCCTGGTATCGATGCCACTGTGCTTGCCAAATTGCTTGAGCAGCAGAGAGGCACTATCATTGAAATGTTTAACATGTTCTCTGGTGGTGCCCTCAGCCGTGCTTCTATCTTTGCTCTGGGGATCATGCCGTATATCTCGGCGTCGATCATTATCCAGCTGCTGACGGTGGTTCATCCAGCGTTGGCCGAAATCAAGAAAGAAGGGGAGGCTGGCCGTCGCAAGATTAGCCAGTACACCCGTTACGGTACGCTGGTATTGGCCATATTCCAGTCGATCGGTATTGCTACCGGTCTGCCGAATATGCCTGGTATGCAGGGCCTGGTGTTAAACCCAGGCTTTGCATTCTACTTTACTGCGGTTGTGAGCCTGGTGACCGGGACAATGTTCCTGATGTGGCTGGGTGAGCAGATTACTGAGCGCGGTATCGGCAACGGTATCTCGATCATTATCTTCGCGGGTATTGTAGCGGGACTCCCGCCGGCAGTGGCCCATACTATCGAGCAAGCGCGGCAAGGCGACCTGCACTTCCTCCTGCTGCTGTTGGTTGCAGTATTGGTGTTTGCAGTAACCTTCTTCGTTGTTTTCATCGAGCGTGGTCAACGTCGTATCGTCGTTAACTATGCGAAGCGTCAACAAGGTCGTCGTGTTTATGCAGCACAGAGTACACACTTACCGTTGAAAGTGAACATGGCGGGTGTTATCCCGGCGATTTTCGCTTCCAGCATTATTCTGTTCCCGGCCACGATTGCATCATGGTTTGGGGGCGGTACCGGTTGGAACTGGCTGACTACGATTTCGCTGTATTTGCAGCCAGGGCAACCGCTTTATGTGTTACTCTATGCGTCTGCAATCATCTTCTTCTGTTTCTTCTACACGGCGTTGGTCTTCAACCCGCGTGAGACAGCAGATAACCTGAAGAAGTCCGGTGCCTTCGTACCAGGAATTCGTCCGGGAGAGCAAACGGCGAAGTATATCGATAAAGTAATGACGCGTTTAACCCTGGTGGGCGCGATGTACATTACTTTCATCTGCCTGATCCCGGAGTTCATGCGTGATGCAATGAAAGTACCATTCTACTTTGGTGGTACCTCGCTACTGATCGTGGTTGTCGTCATCATGGACTTTATGGCTCAAGTGCAAACTCTGATGATGTCAAGTCAGTACGAGTCTGCATTGAAGAAAGCAAATCTGAAAGGCTATAACCGCTAGTCAGATTCGTTTGAGAAGTTACGGAGAGTAAAAATGAAAGTTCGTGCTTCCGTCAAGAAATTATGTCGTAACTGCAAAATCGTTAAGCGTAACGGTGTCGTTCGTGTGATTTGCAGCGCCGAGCCGAAGCATAAACAGCGTCAAGGCTGATTATCTCGCATATTTTTCTTGCAAAGTTGGGTTGAGCTGGCTAGATTAGCCAGCCAATCTTTTGTATGTCGCACTGCAACACTATTTGAGTATCCTGAAAACGGGCTTTTCAGAATGGTGTTGCTGTATAAAATAGTAGGAGTGCATAGTGGCCCGTATAGCAGGCATTAACATTCCTGATCATAAACATACCGTTATCGCCTTAACGTCGATCTTCGGTATCGGTAAAACCCGTTCACAGGCTATCTGTGCATCCACGGGTATTGCTGAAAATGTTAAGATCAGTGAGCTGTCTGAAGAGCAAATCGAAAAGCTTCGTGATGCAGTTGCCAAATACACCGTTGAGGGTGATTTGCGTCGTGAAATTACCCTGAGCATCAAGCGTCTTATGGACCTTGGTTGCTATCGTGGTTTGCGTCATCGTCGTGGTCTGCCGGTACGCGGTCAGCGCACCAAGACCAACGCTCGTACCCGTAAGGGTCCGCGCAAGCCGATCAAGAAATAATCGGGGTTATTGAATAATGGCAAAGGCACCTGTTCGTACACGTAAGCGTGTAAGAAAGCAAGTCTCTGACGGCGTGGCTCATATCCATGCTTCTTTCAACAACACCATCGTTACCATCACTGATCGTCAGGGTAATGCTTTGGGTTGGGCAACAGCCGGTGGTTCCGGTTTCCGTGGTTCTCGTAAGTCCACTCCGTTCGCAGCACAGGTTGCAGCAGAACGTTGTGCTGACGCAGTAAAAGAATACGGTATCAAGAACCTGGAAGTTATGGTTAAAGGACCTGGTCCTGGTCGTGAGTCTACTATCCGCGCTCTGAACGCGGCTGGTTTCCGCATCACTAATATTACTGATGTGACTCCGATCCCTCATAACGGTTGTCGTCCGCCGAAAAAGCGCCGCGTGTAACGCAGCTTTTAGGATTGTTGGAGAAAGAAAATGGCAAGATATTTGGGTCCTAAGCTCAAGCTGAGCCGTCGTGAGGGCACAGACCTGTTCCTTAAGTCTGGCGTTCGCGCGATCGATTCCAAGTGTAAAATTGAACAAGCACCTGGTCAGCACGGTGCGCGTAAACCGCGTCTGTCTGATTACGGTGTTCAGTTGCGTGAGAAGCAGAAAGTTCGCCGTATGTACGGCATTCTGGAGCGTCAATTCCGTAACTATTACAAAGAAGCAACCCGCCTGAAGGGCAACACCGGTGAAAACCTGTTGCAGCTGCTGGAAGGTCGTCTGGACAACGTTGTTTACCGTATGGGCTTCGGCGCTACTCGTGCAGAGTCACGTCAGCTGGTTAGCCACAAAGCAGTTATGGTAAACGGTCACGTTGTTAACATCGCTTCTTATCAGGTATCTCCGAATGACGTAGTCAGCATCCGCGAGAAAGCTAAAAAGCAGTCTCGTGTTAAAGCTTCTCTGGAGCTGGCTGAGCAGCGTGAAAAGCCGACTTGGCTGGAAGTTGATGCTGCTAAGATGGAAGGCGTGTTCAAGCGTATGCCTGAACGTACCGATCTGTCTGCGGACATTAACGAACACCTGATCGTCGAGCTTTACTCCAAGTAAAGCTTAGTACCAAAGAGAGGACACAATGCAGGGTTCTGTGACAGAGTTTCTAAAACCGCGCCTGGTAGATATCGAGCAAGTCAGTTCGACGCACGCCAAGGTGACCCTTGAGCCTTTAGAGCGTGGCTTTGGCCATACTCTTGGCAACGCACTGCGCCGTATTCTGCTTTCATCTATGCCGGGTTGCGCGGTGACCGAGGTTGAGATTGATGGTGTACTGCATGAGTACAGCACCAAAGAAGGCGTACAGGAAGATATCCTGGAGATCCTGCTCAACCTGAAAGGGCTGGCGGTGAGAGTTCAAGGCAAAGACGAAGTTATTCTTACCCTGAATAAATCTGGCATTGGCCCTGTGACCGCTGCCGACATCACCCATGATGGTGATGTCGAAATCGTCAAGCCTCAGCACGTGATTTGCCACCTGACTGATGAGAACGCGGCTATCAGCATGCGTATCAAAGTTCAGCGCGGTCGCGGTTATGTGCCGGCTTCTGCCCGAATTCATTCGGAAGAAGATGAGCGCCCAATCGGTCGTCTGTTGGTTGACGCCTGCTACAGCCCTGTAGAGCGTATCGCCTACAATGTTGAAGCTGCGCGTGTAGAACAGCGTACTGACTTGGATAAGCTGGTCATCGAGATGGAGACCAATGGCACGATCGATCCTGAAGAGGCGATCCGCCGTGCGGCCACCATTCTGGCTGAACAACTTGAAGCTTTCGTTGACCTGCGTGATGTACGTCAGCCGGAAGTTAAAGAAGAGAAACCAGAGTTCGATCCGATCTTGCTGCGCCCTGTTGACGATCTGGAATTGACTGTCCGCTCTGCTAACTGCCTCAAGGCAGAAGCTATCCACTACATCGGTGATCTGGTACAGCGTACCGAGGTTGAGTTGCTGAAAACGCCAAACCTGGGTAAAAAATCTCTTACCGAGATTAAAGACGTGCTGGCCTCACGTGGTCTGTCTCTGGGCATGCGCCTGGAAAACTGGCCGCCGGCAAGCATTGCTGACGAGTAACCGGATCACAGGTTAAGGTTTTACTGAGAAGGATAAGGTCATGCGCCATCGTAAGAGTGGTCGTCAACTGAACCGTAACAGCAGCCATCGCCAGGCTATGTTCCGTAACATGGCCGGCTCTTTGGTTCGTCATGAGATCATCAAGACGACCCTGCCAAAAGCAAAAGAGCTGCGTCGCGTTGTTGAGCCGCTGATTACTCTTGCCAAGACCGACAGCGTAGCTAATCGTCGTCTGGCATTCGCCCGTACTCGTGATAACGAGATCGTGGCAAAACTGTTTAACGAGCTGGGCCCGCGTTTCGCGAGCCGTGCCGGTGGTTACACTCGCATTCTGAAGTGTGGCTTCCGCGCAGGCGACAACGCGCCGATGGCATACATCGAGCTGGTTGATCGTGCTGAGTCTCAAGCAGAAGTAGCAACTGCAGAGTAATCTGTAGACGCGTAAAAAAACCGGGCTTGCCCGGTTTTTTTACGTCCAAACCCAGCCAAATGTGCGTAATTCTCCCGCTGCGCTTAAGATCCCCGCCCCTATCCGCTATGCTAAGGCTTCATCATTAGGCTTACCGAGGCTGTCTGTCATGGGGTTGCTCGATCAATGGGCGGAACGTCATATCCTTGATGCCCAGGATAAAGGCGAGTTCGACAATCTGCCCGGCCAGGGCCAACCGTTGGCGCTGGAAGATGACAGCGCGGTGCCGGCTGAGCTACGCGCCGGTTACCGTCTGCTGAAAAATGCCGGTTACCTGCCACCGGAGCTGGAAGATCGCAAAGAGGCGTTGACCGTTGCTCGCTTGCTGCAAGGGATTAGCAGTGAGCATCCGGACTATGTCGAACTCAGCAAACGCATGGCGCTGCTGGAGCATCGATTGCGTCAGGCAGGGATGAGTACGGATTTCTTGCATGGCGAATATCAGCGTGCATTGGACGGCAAATTCACCCGGGAGGAGAAGCCATGTTCAAGATAGGTCAGCTGGCCAAGCTTGCCGAAGTGACGCCGGATACCGTGCGTTACTATGAAAAGCAGGGCATGATGGATCACAATGTCCGCACCGAAGGCGGCTATCGGTTGTATACCGAACAGGACCTGCAGCGGCTGCGTTTCATTCGCTATGCTAAGCAGCTGGGGTTTACTCTGGAAACGATCGCCGAGCTGCTGTCGATCCGCGTCGATCCTGAGCATCATACCTGCCAAGAGTCGAAGTCGATCGTCGATGCGCGCCTGAGCGAAGTGGAAAGCAAGTTGGCGGAGCTGACTCGTATGCGCGAATCGCTGAAGCGGCTGAGTGATGCCTGCTGCGGTACAGCCCATACCAGCAATTATTGCTCTATTCTGGAAGCTTTGGAACAGGGCGCCAGCGATGAAAAAGGCAAAAAAGGTTGCTGACGGCACTTTAATTTTTATACCGCCGGCAGTATTATCGCCTCGTTTTATTACCCCATCTTTTACAGGAGCATTATCATGACGAAATATCGTCACACTAAAGGTCAGATTCAAGATAACGCCATTGAGGCGCTGCTGCATGATCCGCTATTCCGTCAACGAGTAGAAAAGAATGTGAAAGGCAAAGGTAGCTACCGGCGTAAAGAAAAACACAACAAAGGCGGTAACTGGGAGGCCAGTGGTAAACTATCAAGCGATAATTTACCACTGGCCTTCTGGTTTTAAGCATTAAAAAAGCCACCTTCATCAGGTGGCTTTTTATTGGCATAACCAAACGCTGTTTTACAGTTTTGGCTGCTGTTGCTGGCTCAGCAAGTCACGAATTTCCGTCAGCAGTTTCTCTTCTGCGGTAGGTGCTGGCGGCGCTGCCGGGGCTTCTTCCTGCTTGCGGCGCATTTTGTTCATCAATTTAATCGCCAGGAAGATGGCGAAGGCGACAATCACGAAGTCGAATACGGTTTGAATGAATGAACCGTAGTTCATTACCACCGCCGGGACGGCGCCCTGAGCTTCACGTAAAACCAGATGGAACTGTTTAAAGTCGACGCCGCCGATCAGTAGGCCCAGAGGTGGCATGATGATATCGGCCACGAAGGACGAAACAATCTTGCCGAATGCAGCACCGATAATCACACCGACGGCCAAATCGACCACGTTGCCACGCATGGCAAATTCGCGAAACTCTTTCAACATACTCATAGAACGCACCCCTTGCAGAATTAATAACTCAAGTTTAACAAAGCAATTTCCCTTTGCCACAAAAGGAGAGAAGTTTTATCTCCCCCAAGGCAGAGAACAACTACGCGATTATAGACCATCGCCTAATAAATTCGTTCTACAAGAAGAACGGGCTCGGTTGGAACAAGCGTTCAACGTCCGGCACGAATTTCTTGTCGGTAATAAACATGATGACGTGATCGCCCTGTTCGATTTTGCTGTTGCCATTGGCGATGATAACGTCGTCGCCACGCACGATCGCACCGATGGTGGTACCTGGTGGCAGCTTGATGTCTTCGACGATGCGGCCGACCACTTTGGACGTGCTTTCATCGCCGTGGGCAATCGCTTCGATCGCTTCCGCCACGCCGCGGCGCAGTGACGAAACGCTGACGATATCCGCTTTGCGCACGTGCCCCAACAGGGCGGAGATGGTCGCCTGTTGGGGGGAAATGGCAATATCGATCACGCTGCCTTGCACCAGATCGACATAGGCGCGGCGCTGGATCAATACCATTACCTTCTTGGCGCCCATGCGCTTGGCCAGCATGGCGGACATGATGTTGGCCTCATCGTCGTTGGTGATAGCGATGAAGACATCCACTTGCTCGACGTGCTCTTCGGCCAGCAGCTCCTGGTCGGAGGCATCGCCGTAGAACACGATGGTATCGTGCAGCTGCTCGGCCAGTTCGGCGGCGCGTTGCTGGTTTCGCTCGATAAGTTTGACGTTGTAGTCTTTTTCCAGCTTGGCGGCCAGGCCGGCGCCGACGTTGCCGCCACCGACGATCATGATGCGCTTATACGGTTTTTCCAGCCGCTGCAGTTCGCTCATCACCGCGCGGATGTGTTGTGATGCGGCGACGAAGAACACTTCATCACCGGCTTCGATAATGGTCGAGCCTTGCGGCCTGATCGGTCTGTCCTGGCGGAAAATTGCGGCGACGCGGGTGTCGATATGTGGCATGTGTTCGCGCATCGAAGAGAGCGCATTGCCGACCAGCGGGCCACCGTAATAGGCTTTAACCGCGGCGATGCTGACCTTGCCTTCGGCGAAATTGACCACCTGCAACGCGCCGGGGTACTCAATCAGCTTGTAGATATAGTCTATGACCAACTGTTCCGGTGAAATCAGATGGTCGATCGGCACCGCTTCCGGCAGGAACAGTTTCTCCGACTCGCGGATATATTCCGGCGCGCGGATACGGGCGATACGGTTGGGGGTATTAAACAGAGAATAGGCGATCTGGCAGGCGATCATGTTGGTTTCGTCGGAGTTGGTGACGGCGACCAGCATGTCGGCGTCTTCCGCGCCGGCTTCGCGCAGCACTCGAGGGTGAGAGCCGTGCCCCTGAACCACGCGCAGATCGAATTTATCCTGCAGCTGACGCAGACGACCGGAATCGGTATCGACGACGGTGATATCGTTGTTTTCACCCACCAGGTTTTCCGCCAGCGTCCCGCCAACCTGACCGGCACCAAGAATAATTATTTTCATCGTGTTCTCTGCTTCACACTGAAAGACTTAGGGCGCGCGTGCACGCCCCGAAGCATTACATTTTAATCAGCTTAGCGTAAAAGAAGCCATCGCCGTCCTCGGGATGCGGGATATTCTGCCGCCCAGGCCGCTGCGCATCGCCGGTTTCAACCAGCTTGGCATCGGCGTGGCGCTGCAAGAACGCGGCGATCTGGCTGCTGTTTTCATCCGGCAGGATAGAGCAGGTCGCGTAAACCATCACGCCACCCGATTTCAGATGGGGCCAGACGGCTTCCAGGATGTCGGCCTGCAGCGCGGCGAGTTCGGCGATGTCGCGATCGCGGCGCAGCCATTTGATGTCGGGATGACGGCGGATCACGCCGGTGGCGGAACAAGGTGCGTCCAGCAGGATCCGGTCGAACTGCTTGTCACCGCACCATTGCTGCGGGGTGCGGCCATCACCCAGCTTAACTTCGGCATGCAAACGCAGGCGCTGCAGGTTTTCTTTCACCCGCGCCAGGCGCTGTTCGTCGATATCGACCGCCATGACATGCGCTTTCGGTGCCGCTTCCAGAATATGCGTGGTTTTGCCGCCGGGCGCGGCGCATAAATCGAGGATCTGTTCACCGTCTTGCGGATCCAATAGATCGACACAGCCCTGGGCTGAGGCATCTTGCACGGTGACCCAGCCGTCGGCGAACCCAGGCAGATCGGTCACGGCGCAAGGCGCCAGCAAACGCACTGCATCGGTATAGTCTGCGTGAGGTTCTGCGGCGATGCCGGCGTCGGTCAACAACTGCAGATAAGCTTCCCGAGTGTGATGCAGGCGGTTGACGCGCAGCCACATCGGTGGCTTCTGGTTATTGGCGTCGACGATCTGTTCCCAGTTGGCGGGATAGGCTTGTTGAAGGCGTTTCAGCAACCAGCTTGGGTGCAGATAGCGGCTGTCATTGTTGGCGGCGCGCTGCAGCAGCTCTTCCTGCTGGCGCTGGAATTGCCGCAAGACGCCGTTAATCAGGCCTTTCAACTGCGGGCGTTTCAGCGCTACCGCGCCCTCCACGGTTTCTGCCAATACGGCGTGCGCCGGGATACGGGTATACAGCAGCTGATACAGGCCGACCATCAGCAAATAGTGCAGCGTGCGCTGCTTGCCGGTTAGCGGCTTGGCCATCAATTGCTGAATGCACCATTCGAGCTGCGGCAGCACGCGCAGCGTGCCGAAACACAGTTCCTGCAGCAACCCGCGATCTTTATCGCTGATGGTGGTTTGGAGCGCCGGCAGGACGGTGCTGAGCGACTGCCCTTGATCCAGCACCTGGCCGATAGCTTTGGCAGCGATGCTGCGGAGATTGTAATTATTTTTCATAGGCTGAAGCTGATAACGATCGGCATTAAGAAAATAACGGCCCGGCGATGAACGGCCGGGCAGTGGGGTGACTTACAGCCGGTTACCCGGGGTAAACCATTCACGACGTGAATTTAAAAGGTCTTGCGCCGACATCGGTTTCTTGCCGGCGGGCTGCAGTTGGATCAGATTGAGGATGCCGTCGGCGGTCGCCACCTGAATGCCGTGCTTGTCGGCATGGACAACGGTGCCTGGCTCCGCGTTGGTGCTTTGCGTCAGTACGCTGGCTTGCCACACTTTTACCGGTTGATCGTCGATGGTGAAGTAGCTGACCGGCCAAGGGTTGAAGGCGCGGATACAACGCTCCAACTGAGCGGCGGACAGATTCCAGTCCAGACGGGCTTCTTCTTTGCTCAGCTTCTCTGCGTAGGTGACCAGCGCTTCGTCCTGCACTTCGCGGGTGGCGCTGCCGTCTGCCATTTGGCGCAGCGTAGTCAGCATGCCCTGCGGGCCGAGCTGTGCCAGCTTGTCGTAGAGACTGGCGCTGGTATCGCTGCTCTCAATCGGGCAGGCAATCTTGTGCATCATGTCGCCAGTATCGAGACCGACGTCCATCTGCATGATGGTCACGCCGGTTTCGCTGTCGCCGGCCCAGAGCGAACGCTGGATCGGTGCCGCGCCGCGCCAGCGAGGCAGCAGCGAGCCATGTACGTTGATGCAACCGAGACGCGGCATATCCAGCACCGCCTGCGGCAGGATCAGCCCGTAGGCAACCACCACCATCACGTCGGCGTGGAGATCGGCCACCAGGCGTTGGTTTTCTTCGGGGCGCAGCGATTTGGGCTGGAAGACCGGCAGTTGGTGTTGTTCAGCCAGCACTTTGACCGGGCTTGGCGTCAGCTTGTTGCCGCGGCCTGCCGGGCGGTCGGGCTGAGTAAAAACGCCGACAATCTGGTGCTCAGATGACAACAGCGCGTCAAGATGACGCGCTGCGAAGTCTGGTGTTCCGGCGAAAATAATCCGTAAAGAGTCAGACACGTTGATTTCCTGATCGGTTAGGCGCGGGCTTGAAGCTTGGCCATTTTTTCCAGTTTCTGACGAATGCGCTGACGCTTGAGCGGCGACAGGTAATCGACGAACAGTTTACCCATCAGGTGATCCATCTCGTGCTGGATGCAGATCGCCAACAGATCGTCCGCTTCCAGCTCGAAAGGTTTGCCTTCGCGATCCAGCGCGCGGATCTTCACCTGCGCGGCACGGGGTACCAACGCACGCTGTTCGGGAATGGAAAGACAGCCTTCCTCGATGCCGGTTTCGCCGCTTTTTTCCAGCAGTTCCGGGTTGATCAGCACCAGGCGCTGATCGCGATTCTCGGAGACGTCGATCACGATAATGCGCTGATGGATATCCACCTGAGTCGCAGCCAGGCCAATGCCTTCCTCTGCGTACATGGTTTCAAACATATCATCCACGATGCGCTGGATATCTGCATTGACTTCTTTTACCGGCGCTGCGACTTTGCGCAGACGCTCGTCTGGGAAATGTAATACCTGCAAGACTGACATATATCTTTAGATCTGTATCCGAGTAATGAACGAGGTTTAACCTCTATTCTAGACATTTCCCGGCCTGATTGACAGTATTGCGCACCAATTGCTCAGATTGGTAATACCACCGTTTTTGCTGAGGGAACAGACGATGCGGCCGGAAGAGATCGCTTTACGGATGCGAGGGGTAACGGGGCTGCAGACCGTTGTGGCCAGCCGGATCGTGCGGCAGCTATCGCAAATGGGGTGCGAGCCTCGCCGCGTGCTGCATGAGCTAGGGTTGGACGAACGGCAGCAGACGCAGTTCAACCAGGTGGATCCCGGTTATCTGGCCGCGACCCTGCGTTGGCTGGAGGAGCCGGCGCACCGTATGCTGAACTACGGAGCGGCCGGCTATCCGGAACGCCTGGCCCAGATCGACGATGCGCCGCTGTTTCTGCTGATCGAGGGCGATCCTCAGGCGTTGCTGCGCCCGCAGCTCGCCATGGTTGGCAGCCGGCAGTTCAGCCACTACGGCGAGCGTTGGGCCAATTATTTCGCTGAGGAATTGGCGCGTTGCGGTTGCACCATCACCAGCGGTTTGGCGATCGGCATCGACGGCATTTGCCATCGCGCAGCGCTGGCGGCCGGGGGTTGCACGGTAGCGGTGCTGGGCAGCGGACTGGCCAATGTTTATCCACGCCGGCACCGCAGGCTCGCGGAGCAGATTGTCGAGCAGGGCGGCGCGGTGATTTCAGATCATTTGGTCACTGATTTACCTCTGGCCGACCATTTTCCGCGCCGTAACCGTATTATCAGTGGGCTGAGCCAGGGCGTTCTGGTCATAGAAGCCTCGTTGCGCAGCGGTACTCTGGTGACGGCTCGCTATGCGCTGGAGCAGGGGCGTGAAGTGTTCGCTTTGCCGGGGCCGCTAGGGAACCCGATGAGCGAGGGGACACATTGGCTGATCCAACAGGGCGCGCACCTAGTCACCGGGCCTAAAGATATCGCAGAATTGCTGGGAAGCGGCCTTCACTGGCTGCCACTGAACGAAAATACAACTATTTGTGCGTCGCAGGCTGAAGTTGAATTGCCATTTGCCGATGTGTTGGCTAACGTAGGAGATGAGGTGACACCTGTTGACGTCGTCGCTGAACGTGCCGGCCAACCTGTGCCAGTGGTGGTAATCAAGTTACTCGAACTGGAGTTAGCAGGCTGGATCGCAGCTGTACCCGGCGGCTATGTCCGAATAAGGAGGGCAAGCCATGTTCGACGTACTCATGTACTTGTTTGAAACTTATATCCACAATGAACCAGAGATGCGCGTCGATCAGGATCAACTGACTGATGATCTCGCTCAGGCGGGGTTTCATCGGGATGATATCTACAACGCGTTGAATTGGCTTGAGAAGTTGGCTGACCTGCAAGAAGGTCAAAATGCGCCTTACTTTATGGATGCCGATCCGCTGGCGATGCGGATCTACACCGAAGAGGAAAGCGCGCGTTTGGACGCCGGCTGCCGTGGTTTTCTCCTGTTCCTGGAACAGATTCAGGTATTGAACCTCGAAACCCGTGAAATGGTTATCGACCGCGTTATGGCCTTGGATAATGCGGAATTCGATCTCGAAGATCTGAAATGGGTCGTGTTGATGGTGCTGTTTAATATCCCCGGATATGAAAGCGCCTATCAGCAAATGGAAGAACTGTTGTTTGAAGTGAACGAAGGTTATCTGCATTGAGCTGATAACGCGCATAGAAGACGTTATGACAAAAAACGCGATTTTTGCCGCCAGGCAAAATGAACCCTGTCCGGAATGCGGGGCCGAGCTGGTGATCCGTAGCGGTCGCCACGGCCCTTTCCTCGGCTGTTCCCAGTACCCTGAATGCCAATATATTCGCCCGCTGAAAGCGCAGGCCGATGGGCATATCGTCAAAGTGCTGGATGGGCAGCAGTGCCCGAAGTGCCAGGCGACGTTGGTGCTGCGCCAGGGGCGCTATGGCATGTTTATCGGTTGCAGCGATTATCCGCAGTGCGATCATACTGAAGTGATCGATAAGCCTGACGAAACCGCCATTACCTGTCCGCAGTGCGGTCAGGGCAAACTGCTGCAGCGTAAATCGCGCTATGGCAAGGTTTTTCACTCCTGCGATCGTTACCCGGAATGCCAATTTGCCCTCAATGTTAAACCCGTCGCCGGTGAATGTGCCTATTGCCATTATCCGCTGCTGATGGAAAAGCGCACGGCAAAAGGCCCCGTCCTGTGCTGTGCCAGCAAGCTGTGCGGAAAACCCGTCGCGACTACAGAATAATCACATCATGAACTCAGAATTAAGCCCGAACCTTGTATCTATCATCGATGCTTTGCATCAACAGCAGGTGATTGCCTATCCTACCGAAGCGGTATTCGGCCTGGGGTGCGATCCCGACAGCGAACAGGCGGTCAATGCGCTGCTGGCGTTGAAACAGCGGCCGTGGGAAAAGGGGCTGATTCTGATCGCTGCCGACTATGCGCAGCTTAAGCCTTATATCGACGACAGTGCGCTCAGCGAACAGCAGCGCGCGACGATGTTCGCCAGCTGGCCTGGGCCGGTAACCTGGGTGTTGCCTGCTCGCCCGGAGACGCCACGTTTACTGACCGGGCGTTTCAGCTCGCTGGCGGTGCGCGTTAGCGATCACCCGTTGGTGCAGCGGCTGTGTCGGCAGTACGGCAAGCCACTGGTATCGACCAGTGCCAATCTCAGTGGGTTGGAGCCGTGCCGCAGTGCGGATGAAGTCACACGACAATTCGGCACTGCTTTCCCGGTATTGGCCGGCGAGGTGGGTGGCCGTCTTAATCCTTCCGAAATCAGAGATGCTCTGACCGGCGAACAGATCCGTCAGGGCTAGAGGTAATGGGCATGGAGAAGTTTGCGGTATTTGGCAACCCTATTGGTCACAGCAAGTCGCCGCGAATTCATGCGCTGTTCGCTGCCCAGACTGGCATTGAGCATCCTTATGGAGCGGTGTTGGCGCCGTTGGACGGTTTTGAAACCAGCCTGCAGGCGTTTATCCACGCCGGAGGGCTGGGGGCGAATGTCACGGTGCCTTTCAAAGAGCGTGCTTATGAGCTCGCCTCCGAGCTGAGCGAGCGTGCAGCGATGGCCGGGGCGGTCAATACCCTGAAGGTATTGCCGAATGGCGGTCTATTGGGGGATAACACCGACGGCATCGGTTTGCTGACCGATCTGCAGCGTCAACAATTGATCCGGCCGCAGGATCGCATTCTGCTGGTGGGCGCCGGCGGCGCAGCGCGCGGTGTGATCCTACCGCTGCTGTCTTTCGGCTGCCGGCTCACGATCACCAACCGCACCTTCAGCCGGGCTCAAGAGTTGGCCCACGCTTTCCGGCATTTGGGGGAAATCTCGGCGGCGCCGATGGATCAACTGGATCAGCAAGCGTTCGATCTGGTGATCAATGCGACAGCGTCCGGCATCAGCGGGGAGATCCCGGCCTTGCCCGCGGGCGTAGTCAACGCGAAAACCCGTTGTTATGACATGTTCTATCAGCAGGGCGTCACGCCATTCCTGGCCTGGGCGCAGCAGCGGGGGGCAACGGAATATGCCGATGGGCTGGGTATGCTGGTGGGGCAGGCGGCGCATGCTTTCCTGCTTTGGCACGAAGTGATGCCAGAGATCGAGCCGGTATTGCGCCAGCTGCGCAGCGAGCTGGCGGCATAAATCCTACCTCGTTCTCTTTATAGGGAACGGGGCGCCCATCAGATATCTTCCGACAGGTATTCGTCTTTCCAGCGTACATAGTTGTTAGAAGAATAAAGCAATCCCTCCAACTCGGCGGCGGTCAACGGCCGAACCTGGCGTGCCGGGCTGCCCATATAAAGATAGCCGCTCGCCAGGCGCTTGCCCGGCGCCACCAAACTGCCGGCACCAATCATTACGTCGTCTTCTACTACTACACCGTCTAACAGGATCGATCCCATACCGACCAGCACCCGGTTGCCGATGGCGCAGCCGTGCAGCATCGCTTTATGGCCCACGGTCACGTCTTCCCCAATCAGCAGGGGATAACCGTCTGGGTTGTGTTCGGAACGGTGAGTCACATGCAGTACGCTGCCGTCCTGAATATTGCTGCGCGCGCCGATCTTTACCGCATTGACGTCGCCGCGGATAGCGACCAGCGGCCAGATGCTGACGTCATCCGCCAGATCGACGTCGCCGATCACGACGCTGGAAGGATCGATCAAGACGCGCTGACCGAGTTTGGGGGTGTATTGAAGATAAGAACGTACTGCATCGGACATAATGCTGCCTCACGTCGGGATCATATTTACCGGCAATACTAGACTCTGGCGATGGAATTACAACCAACAGCAGCACCGGATCCTGCGGGAAATGGCCCTGATCGCACAAGATCCACCCGGAAGGGCTGAAAAGTGTGCAAACAGAAAGAAAAGATCAAAAAAGGGGTTGTGCAAAAAACTCGGATCCCTATAATGCGCCTCCATCGACACGGCGCAAGTGATTCACTTCACACGGCGGCCGGGAAGAAAGAGAAAAAATCCTGAAAATTAGGGTTGACTCTGAAAGAGGAAAGCGTAATATACGCCACCTCGAGTTAGCAAGCGAAAGCGCCTAACTCACTGCTCTTTAACAATTTATCAGACAATCTGTGTGGGCACTCCACAAGACGATATCCAGCATCTTCGGATGCAAAAAAAATATCAAGTCTTGAAGAGTGACTAACTGAAGTAAAATTCATGCAGTAAATCTTTGAGCATCGCTTCTCGAGT
>NZ_FCJA01000010.1:0-108179 GCF_001537385.1 Serratia sp. 2880STDY5682894
GCAGGAGCTGGTGATCGGCACGCCGGAGGCCAACCGTGGCCGGCTGGAAACCGAATCGCTGGTCGGCTTCTTCGTCAGTACGCTGGCGCTGCGCATCGATCTTCGCGACGATCCGGATCTGCCGACGCTGATCGCGCGGATCCGCCACACGGTGCTAACGGCGCAGGAAAATCGCGATCTGCCGTTCGAGCAGGTGGTGGAGCTGGTCAATCCGCCGCGCCACCTGGGCTATACCCCGCTGTTCCAGGTGATGCTGGCCTGGCAGGACGGCTCGGTGCGCGATATTCCGCTGCCTGGGCTGCAGGCCGAGTTGGCCGGGCTGGAATACAGCGCGGCGAAGTTTGATCTGACGCTCGATCTGGCCGATACCGGCGAAGGCATCAGCGGTACGCTGAACTTCGCCACGGCGTTGTTCGATCGCGCCACCGCCGAACGCTACGGCGTTTACCTGGTACAGGCGCTGCGGGCGATGACGTTGAATAGCCCACGGTCAGTATCCCATATCGATTTGTTGCCGCTCGCCGAACGGGAGCATCTGCTGCATGGCTGGAACCGCACCGAGCGTGACTACCCGCTGGATCAGACGCTGGCGGCGCTGTTCGAGCAGCAGGTGCGCCGCACGCCGGACGCCACCGCGCTGGTGAGCGGAGCGGAAAGCCTGAGCTACGCCCAGCTGAACGCCCGCGCCAACCGGCTGGCGCACGCGCTGATAGCGCGCGGCGTCGGCCCGGACAGCCGGGTGGCGGTGTGCGCCGAACGCGGCCTGAACATGGTGACGGCGCTGTTCGGTATCCTCAAGGCCGGCGGCGCCTATGTGCCGCTCGATCCGGCCTATCCGGGTGAACGCCTGCAGTACATCCTGCAGGATGCCGACCCGGTGCTGCTGCTGGCGGATGCCGCCGGCCGGGCGGCGCTGGGCGAGCCTGCGACGCCGCAGCTGGCGCTGGAGGCGGCGCTGCCGGATACGCTGAGCGCCGAGAACCCGGAACGGCGCGCGCAGGCGTCGCACCTGGCGTACGTGATTTACACCTCGGGCTCGACCGGTAAACCGAAGGGCGCGATGAATGAGCACCGCGGGGTGGTCAACCGGCTGGTGTGGATGCAGGAAGCCTACGGCCTGACGGCGGCGGACACGGTGCTGCAAAAAACGCCGTTCGGCTTCGACGTCTCGGTGTGGGAGTTCTTCTGGCCGCTGATGGTCGGCGCGCGTCTGGTGATGGCGAAGCCGGAAGGGCACAAGGATCCGGACTACCTGAGCCGCGCGATCGAACAGTACGGCGTCACCACGCTGCACTTCGTGCCGTCGATGCTGCAAAGCTTCCTGGCGGACGGGCAGGCGGCGACGCGCTGCGGCCAGGTGGTGCGGGTGATGTGCAGCGGGGAAGCGCTGCCGGCGGCGCTGGTGGCAGAGTTTTACCGCCGGCTGCCGCAGGCGGAGTTGCATAACCTGTATGGGCCGACGGAGGCGGCGGTGGACGTTACCGCCTGGCACTGTTCGCGGGAGGCGGACCGGGTGTCGGTGCCGATCGGGCGGCCGATCGCCAACACGCGCATCTACCTGCTGGACGAGCACGGGCAGCCGGTGCCGCTGGGGGCGGTGGGCGAGCTGTATATCGGCGGGGTGCAGGTGGCGCGGGGCTACCTGAACCGGCCCGAATTGACGGCGGAGCGCTTCCTGAGCGATCCGTTCGCGCCGGGCGGGCGGATGTACCGCACCGGCGACGTGGCGCGTTATCTGGCGAGCGGCGACATCGAGTACCTGGGGCGCAATGACCAGCAGGTGAAAATCCGCGGCTTCCGCATCGAATGCGGGGAGATAGAGGCGGTGCTGGCGGCGCACCCGGCGGTGCGTGAAGCGGTGGTGGATGCGCGGGCGGTGGGCGACGACAAACGGCTGGTGGCGTGGGTGGTGCCGGCCGCCGGCGTGGCAGAAGAGACGCTGGCAGGCGCGCTGCGGCAGCATGTGAGCGCGGCGCTGCCGGACTATATGGTGCCGTCGGCCTGGGTGGTGGTGGCGGCGTTGCCGCTGTCGCCGAACGGCAAGCTGGATCGTCGGGCGTTGCCGGAACCGCAGGGGGCGCAGAGCCAGGCAGCGTACGAAGCGCCGCAGGGTGAACACGAAACGCTGCTGGCGGCGATCTGGCGCGAGCTGCTGAACGTGGAGCAGGTAGGTCGCCACGATAACTTCTTCGAACTGGGAGGGCACTCGCTGTTGGCGGTACGTCTGACCAACCGTCTGCAGCAGGTGGAATGGCAGCTGCCGTTGCAGACCCTGTTCGCCAACCCGACGCTGCTGGCGTTGGCGCAGCAACTGCGGAGAACCGATGAGGCGCTGCCGCCGATCGAGGCTATGCCACGCGGCGCCGAGTTGCCGCTGTCGTTTGCCCAGCAGCGTTTGTGGTTCCTGACGCAGTTGGAAGGCCTGAGTGAAACCTACCATATTCCCCTGGCGCTGAGCCTGCGCGGCGAGCTGGATCTGCCCGCCTGGCGGCAGAGCCTGGATGCGCTCTATGCCCGCCACGAAGCGTTGCGCAGCCGGTTTGTCACCGTCGAGGGGCAGCCGCAGGCGCACATTCTGCCGGCAGACGCGCTGCCGTTGACGGTTCACGATCTGCGCGGGCGGCAGGATGCTCAGAGCCAGGCGCGGCAACTGGCGCAGCGCCTGACGGAGGCGCCTTTCGATTTGACGCAGGGGCCGCTGGTGCGCGCCGCGCTGATCCGCCTGGCGGATGAGGAACATCTGTTCCTGCTCACCTGTCATCACATCGTCTCCGACGGTTGGTCGACCGGCATTCTGCTGCGTGAACTGGGGGCGTTGTACGGGGCTTTCCGTCGCGGCGATACCGATCCGCTGCCGCCGCTGACGCTGCAATACCCGGATTACGCCGCCTGGCAGCGTCGCTATCTGACGCCGGAGCGGCTGGCGGCGCAGGCGCAATACTGGCGCGAAACGCTGAGCGATGCGCCGGCGCTGCTGACGCTGCCGACCGACCGGCCGCGTCCGACGGTGCAGTCTTTCAGCGGCGGAGAGGTGCCGATCGCGATCGACGCCGAGCTGACGCAGGCGCTGCGGCAGTTCAGCCGGCAGCATGGCGGCACGCTGTTCATGACGGTGCTGGCGGCCTGGAGCCTGGTGCTGGCGCGCATGGCCGGGCAGCAGGAGCTGGTGATCGGCACGCCGGAGGCCAACCGTGGCCGGCTGGAAACCGAATCGCTGGTCGGCTTCTTCGTCAGCACGCTGGCGCTGCGCATCGATCTTCGCGACGATCCGGATCTGCCGACGCTGATCGCGCGGATCCGCCACACGGTGCTGGCGGCACGGGAAAATCGCGATCTGCCGTTCGAGCAGGTGGTGGAGCTGGTCAATCCGCCGCGCCACCTGGGCTATACCCCGCTGTTCCAGGTGATGCTGGCCTGGCAGGACGGCTCGGTGCGCGATATCTCGCTGCCTGGGCTGCAGGCCGAGAGTGCCGAGTTGGGCTATCAGATCGCCAAGTATGATTTGACGCTCGATCTGGCGGAGCGCGATGAGCAAATCAGCGGTACGCTGAACTTCGCCACCGCGCTGTTCGACCGCGCTACCGCCGAGCGTTACGGCGTTTACCTGGTGCAGGTGTTGCGGGCGATGGCGACAAATGCTACGCAGCCTGCGTCGCATCTCGATCTGCTGCCGGCTGCCGAGCGCGAACTGTTGTTGTACGGCTGGAACCGAACCGCGGAAGTTTATCCGGCGCAGAGCAGTGCCCACGTCCTGTTTGAACAGTGGGCGCAGCGCACGCCGGACGCCGTCGCGGTGGTGAACGATCGGGACAGCCTGAGCTATGCCCAATTGAACGCCCACGCCAACCAACTGGCGCACCAACTCATCGCACAGGGCGTGCGCCCGGGCGATCGCGTGGCCACGTCGCTTGAACGCAGCGTTTCTCTGGTCATCGCCCAGCTGGCGATCCTCAAGGCGGGGGCTGCTTATGTGCCGCTCGATCCGCACCTGCCCGTTGCGCGGCAGGCGTGGATCATCGGCGACAGCGGGGCGTCGTTGATCCTGTGCGATCGCGATCTCGACCGCGAGATAGCCGGCGAGATCGCATGCCTGCGTATCGATCGGCTGCGGCAGAATCCGACCCACGATCCGGCGGTGCCTCGCGCCGGCGACGCGCCGGCCTACATCATGTATACCTCGGGCTCGACCGGTACGCCTAAAGGCGTCATGGTGACGCATCAAGGCATCCTCCGGCTGGCGATCAACAACCGTTTTGCGTCGTTTGAACGCGGCGATCGCTTCGCTTTCGCCGCCAATCCGGCGTTTGACGCCAGCACGCTGGAAATGTGGGGAGCCCTGTTGAATGGCGCCAGTCTGGCAATCATTGCGCCGGAAGTGTTGACGGAAGCCGAGGCGTTGGCGGCGGCGCTGGTGCGGCAAGGGATTAACGTCTTGTTCCTGACCACCTCGTTGTTTAACCAATATGTCCATAGCATCGCCGCGACGCTGGCGCAGTTGAAATATCTGCTGAGCGGCGGTGAAGCGGCGGATCCGCACGCCTTTGCCCGCATGCTGAAAGAGGCTGGGCCGGTACGGCTGATCAACGGTTATGGGCCGACCGAGTGTACGGTGTTTGCCACGACGGCCACGATCGAGCGGGTGGATCCCTGGCAGCGTTTGCCTATCGGGCGGCCAATCGGCAATACCCGGATTTATCTGCTGGATGCGCACGGGCAACCGGTGCCGCTCGGCGCGACCGGCGAGATCTACATCGCCGGCCCCGGAGTGGCGCTGGGTTATCTCAACCGCGCAGAGTTAACGGCAGAGCGATTCCTGGCGGATCCGTTTAACCCAGGCGAGCGGATGTACCGCACCGGCGATCTGGCGCGCTATCTGCCGGACGGCAATATCGACTACCTGGGACGCAACGATCGGCAGGTGAAAATTCGCGGCTTCCGCATCGAATGCGGTGAGATCGAGGCGCGAGTGGCCGGTCACCCGGCGGTGCGCGAAGCGGTGGTGGATGTCCTCGGCGAAGCGGACACTAAGCGGTTGGTGGCCTGGGTGGTGCCGGAGGCTGACGCGGATCGCCAGACGTTGGCGGTGACGCTGCGACAGTATCTGGCGGGGATGTTGCCGGAGTTTATGCTGCCGGCGGCCTGGGTGGCGCTGGATACGCTACCGCTGACGCCGAACGGCAAACTGGATCGGCGCGCGCTGCCTGAGCCGCAGGAGGACGCCTACGTGCGTGAGGTTTACGCCGAACCTGAAGGCGAACTGGAAACGCTGCTGGCGGGGATCTGGCGCGAGCTGCTGGGCCTTGAGCGGGTCGGGCGCCACGATAACTTCTTCGAATTGGGCGGCCACTCGCTGCTGGCGGTGAAGTTGATGGCGCAGCTGCGCCGTGTCGGATTGAGCGCCGGGGTGCAAACGCTGTTCACCGCGCCGACGCTGTCAACGCTGGCGCAGACGTTGGTCACGCAGCAGGAAGTGAGCGTGCCGGCCAACGGTATCCTACCGGGCTGCGTAGCCATTACGCCGGAGATGTTGCCGCTGGCGACGCTGAGCCAGCCGGAGATCGACGCGGTGGTAGCGCAGGTGCCGGGCGGCGTGGCCAACGTACAGGACATCTACGCCTTGTCGCCGCTGCAGGAGGGGATTTTGTTCCACCATCTGCTGGCGGAACGGGGCGACCCGTACCAGCTGTCCGCGGTGCTGCGTTTCGACAGCCGTGCGCGCCTGGACGCCTGGCTGGCGGCGATGCAGCAGGTGATCGATCGCCATGACATTCTGCGCACCGCGTTCATCACGCAGGGCGTGTCATCGCCGGTGCAGGTGGTGTGGCGCAAGGCCGAGTTGTCGCTGCGAGAACTGCGGCTCAATCCGGCGGAGGGCGAGATCGGTTCGCGGCTGACGGCGTTGTTTGATCCGCGCCGCGTGCGGCCTGACCTGACGCGCGCACCGTTGCTGAGCTTTGTCGCCGCACAGGGGGAAGAAGGCAGTTGGTGCGTGCTCCAGCAGTGGCATCACCTGATCGGCGACCACTCGACCCTGGCGGTGATGCAGGAGGAGATCAACCTGATCCTGGCCGGGCGCGGGGACGAACTGGCCAAGGCGCCGCCGTTCCGCAACGCGGTGGCGCAGGCAAGGCTCGGCGTCAGCAAGGCCGAACACGAACAGTTCTTCCGCACTATGCTGGCGGATATCGATGAACCGTCGTTGCCGTTCGGCCTGAGCGACGTGCATGGCGAAGGGCGGGATATCTCGACGGCGCACCTGGCCTTACCGCATACGCTCAACCAACAGCTGCGGCGGCAGGCGCGGCGGCTGGGCGTCAGCCTGGCCAGCCTGTGCCACCTGGCCTGGGCGCAGGTGTTGGCGCGCGCTACCGGCCGCGATGAGGTGGTGTTCGGCACCGTATTGTTGGGCCGCATGCAGGCCGGAGACGGGGCGGAACGGGCGCTCGGATTGTTTATCAATACTCTGCCGCTACGGCTGGATGTCAACGAGGTCGGCGCGGAATCGGCGGTGTTGCAGGCGCACATCCGGCTGAGTGGGCTGCTGGCCCATGAGCATGCGCCGCTGGCGTTGGCGCAGCGCTGCAGCGGCGTCGCCGCGGGCACGCCGCTGTTCAGTGCCCTGCTGAACTACCGGCATAACAGCGGCGAGGACACCGCATTGCCGACCGGCGTGACGCTGCTCGATAGCCAGGAACGTACCAACTATCCGTTCGTGCTGTCGGTCGAGGATGGCGGTGATTCGCTGGGCCTGACGGCGCAGGTCAGGCAGCCGATTGAAGCGCAGCGCGTGTGCGGCTATATGGCGCAGGCGTTGAGCGCATTGGCGCAGGCATTGGAGCAGGCGCCTCAGACACCGGTCTGCGAACTGGAGGTGATGCCGGATGAAGAGTATGCGCTGCAGCTGTGCCGCTGGAATCATACGGCGGAAGCTTACCCGGCGGATACCTGCGTGCACGAACTGTTTGAACAGCAGGCGCGGCAGACGCCGCAGGCCATCGCTTTGATTCAGGATGCGCAACGGCTCAGCTACGCACAGTTGAATGCGCGCGCCAACCGGTTGGCGCATCGGCTGATTGAGCGCGGCGTACAACCGGGCGACCGGGTCGCGGTGCGGCTGGCGCGCAGCATCGAACTGGTCTGCGCCCAATTGGCGGTAATCAAGGCCGGGGCGGCGTATGTCCCTATCGATCCGCAACTGCCGGCCGCGCGTCAGGCGTGGATCGCCGATGACAGCGGCGCCTGCCTGATGCTGACGGACGCCGTCGGCGACGAAGGCATTCCGCAGCTGACGGTCGAGGATCGCGAAGCTGAAGGTCATGTCGGTAACCCGGCGTTGCGCGTGTCGAGCGGCGCGACAGCCTACATCATGTATACCTCCGGCTCGACCGGGACGCCGAAAGGCGTCATGACGCCGCACCAGGGGATCACGCGTCTGGTGCGCAACAACCGCTACGCCGCCTTTGACGCCGACGACCGCATCGCCTTTGCCGCCAACCCGGCGTTTGATGCCAGCACGATGGAGGTTTGGGCCGCTCTGTTGAATGGCGGTGCGCTGGTGGTGATCGCGCCGGAAGTGATGATGGAGGCCGAGCGTCTGGCGGCCGAACTACAACGCCATCGCATCACCACGCTGTTCTTGACCACCGCGCTGTTCAATCAGTATGTGCACAGCATCAGCGGCGCACTGGCGCAGTTGAAATATCTGATTAGCGGAGGGGAGAAAGAGGATCCGGGCGCTTATGCGCGGCTGTTGCAAGAGCGGGGGCCGGTGCACCTGATCCATGCCTATGGGCCGACGGAGACCACCACCTTTGCGACAACGGCACGTATCGAGCGGGCTGAAGGGGAGGCGCGCTTGCCGATTGGGAAACCGATCGGCAATACCCGCGCTTACTTGCTGGACGCCCGCGGGCGCCCGGTGCCGATGGGGGCGGTGGGGGAATTGCACATCGGCGGCGTGGGGGTGGCGTTGGGCTACCTGAACCGACCGGAACTGACGGCACAGCGCTTCCTGAGCGATCCGTTCAATCCGGTCGGTGGCGGCCGCATGTATCGCACCGGCGATCTGGCGCGTTATTTGCCGGACGGCAGTCTTGAATACCAGGGGCGATGCGATCAGCAGATCAAGCTGCGCGGGTTCCGCATCGAACCGGGCGAGATTGAGGTGCAGCTGGCGGCGAGCCCGTGGGTGCGGGAAGCGGTGGTGCAGGTTTGTTCGACGGAACATCATCCGCGCCTGGTCGCCTGGATCGTACCGACGGCCGACGTTGACCGCAGCGCGTTGCAGGGACAGCTACGGGCCTATCTGAGCGAACGTTTGCCGGAGTACATGGTGCCGTCGGCTTATGTCTGGCTGGATGCGCTGCCGTTGACCGCCAACGGCAAGCTGGATCGGCGCGCCTTGCCGGAGCCGGAGCGCGCGGCAGTCGGCACTCGGGAGTATGCGGCGCCTCAGGGGGAGACCGAAACGACGCTGGCGCGGGTATGGTGTGAGCTGCTCGAGATTGGCCAGATAGGGCGTCACGACAATTTCTTCGAGCTCGGTGGCCATTCGCTGCTGGCGGTGCGTCTTTCCAGCCAGCTGCGTCAGCAAGGCATCACCTTGCCGGTACAGGCGATCTTCAACCATCCGATATTGGCCGAGCTGGCCGAGCGGATAGATCGTCGCACCGCCGAGGCTCCGTTGCGTAAAGCGGTGCCGGCTCGCAGCAGCGGCAGCCGGCCGCCGCTGTTCTTCGTCCCGACCGGCTTTGGTGACCACTCCTACGTGTTTGAATTGGCCAAGGAGATCGACGAGACCTTCCCGGTCTACGCCGTGCCGTGGCCGGCGGTGGAGGAGAAGCCGGCCACCATGTCCGATATGGCCGCCAGCGCCGTGGCGTTGATTCGCGAAGTGCAGCCGCAGGGGCCATACCATCTGGCGGGGTACTCTTCCGGCGGGGTGTTGGCCTATGCCATCGCCGAGCAGCTGCAATCGGCCGGGGAAGCGGTCGCTTTCCTGGGGTTGATCGACACGTTGCGGCCGGTGGCGGCGATGCACAGCCCGGTCCAGCTGTTGCTGAACTGGGTGGAGTCAACGCAGGAAAGGCCGGATCCGCAGTTCTGTCAGCAGTTGGCTGAGCTGCCGTTGCCGGAGGCGATTGCGGCCGTGCAACGCGCCGGGATCAAGACTCAGCGTGAGGAAGTGGCCGACGAGGCGGCGCTCTGGCAGCAGCGGCACCACTACGCCAAACTGGTGGAAGCGACCCTGGTGCAGCCCGCATCGCTGAAAATCCATCTGTTCAAGGCGAAGCAGGAGCAGGTTTCCGTCAATTCGCAGAACGCACAGTTCCAGGCGTATTGGCAGAAGATCAAGCAGGCGGGATATTGCCGCGAAGACGCTTCCGCGTTGGGATGGGATAAGCTGCTGCCGCCGGCGACCGTCCGCGTCAGCCAGGTCAACGGCGACCATGTGTCGATGATGGAGCATCCGGTTCATCGGCGTGAGCTGGGGCAACACTTCAATCTGGCGTTGCGCGAGCTCGGACAGGCGTAAGCCGGCGGGATGTATCCGATGAGAAAGCCCTCGCAAGAGGGCTTTTTTTTTACCCGTTGGCGGCGGTTTTGACGAGCTCCACCACCAGCGGTGATAGCTCGCCGCGCAGCGCGGCGCGTTCCGACTGGAACAGCGTGGCGACATAAAAACGCAGGCCCGGCAGTTCGATGGCGCGCACGTCGCCTTCGCTGTCGTGGCCGCTGATCATCAGCGGGAAGCGCTCAAGATCGGCGACGAACTCCGGATTCACGCCGAAGTTGCAGTGGTAGCCTTCATGGGTGTTCAGGCTGCCGTAGGCCTGCGCGACGCGGGTCTCGGGCTGAAAAACGATGTCGCCGGTTTTCTCCACCAGCGAGCAGCTCAGCGGGGCGATCACCAACCGGCCGCCGCTGTCGGTTTCCGCATGGCCGGCGTCGTGCCAGCCCATCACGTTGCGGGCGTATTCGACGATGGCGTATTGAAAACCGCCGCAGGAGCCGAGGAACGGCACGTCGTTTTCCCGCGCATGACGGATCGCCATAAAGGCGCCGTCGTCGTAACGATACGGGCTGCCCGGCACCACCCAGATGGCGTCGAAATTTTGCAGCGTTTCGGGGGTGGTCAGGGTGTCGGTCGGTAGCCACTGGGGCAGCACGTCGATGTCGAGATGGGCGGCGGCGAGCCGGAGCGCCACGGGGATGGCCTGATGGGCCACGGCTTGCGGGTTGTAATCACCGACCAGAGCAATGCGAACTTGAGCTTTCATCATTTCCTTTCCTGTGCGGGTAAAAAAGGAGATTACAGGAAAGCGGGATCGTGAACCGCAGATTTTTTAAACGCTGCGCACAAAAAAGCCCGGCGTCGGCCGGGCTGGAAAAAGGGGTCAGTACAGCGACGGCGCGCCGACCGGCCGGGTTTTGAAGCGGCGGTGCAGCCACAGATATTGCTCCGGTGCCCGCAGGATCTCTTTCTCGATCACTTTGTTCATATAGGCCGCCGCCGCCTGTTCGTCGCTGAGCGGATAGTCTTCCAGGGCCGGTTGAATCAGCAGGTCGTAACCGCGGCCCCCTTCGCGGCGGATCAGCACCACCGGCACCAGCGCCGGGTTGGCCATGCGCGCCAGCATAAAGGTGCCGCTGGTGGTCGCGGCCTGATCGACGGCGAACAGCGGGGCGAATACGCTGCCGCGCGGGCCGTAGTCCTGATCCGGCGCGAACCACACCGCCTCGCCGCGCTTGAGTGCGTGCACCATGCCGCGCAGATCCTTGCGATCGATCATCGCCTTGTTGGAGCGCATACGGCCCTTGGTCTGGGCCCACTCCATCGCTTTGTTGTTGTGTGGGCGGTACATCGCCATCATCGGCTGACACAGGCCCATAGCCCGGCCGCCCAGCTCCAGCGACATAAAGTGCACGCCGATCACCAGCACGCCGCGATCGTCACGCTGCGCCAGGTTGAGGTGGTTGATGCCGGAGACGTTGAACCAGCGCTTGACGCGTTTATCCGGCCAGAACCAGGCCATGCCGGTTTCCAACAGGCCCATGCCGAGCGATTCGAAGTTGCCCACCACTTTGTGCTCGCGCTGCGCTTCGTCCATCTCGGGGAAGCACAGCTCGAGGTTGCGGCGGGTGATGGCGACGCGACGCTTGAGAAAACGCATCGAGGTACGCCCCATCCACACCCCCAGCCGGTAAAGCAACGGATAGGGGAGCTGGACCAGCAGGAACAGCAGGGCGAGGCCGAACCAGGTGAGCCAGTAGCGCGGGTGCAGCAAGGCCAGTTGAAATGCTTTGGCTGATTTCATAGAAACTCGTTTTATACGTTAAAAAGGGGCAGCAAGCTGTAACGCATAAAGGTTCCACTCGATAGCGATACGACCACTCAGACACCCGGGCACGACCAGGGTTTAGTCGGGATTCCATAATTGACTAAACATTTACATTCGAAGGGCGGTTTGCGCTGCTATCAGGCTTCGGAGGGATAGCTGTTGGCCAGCGGAGGCGGCTCTAGGAATGCTTATGCTAGCACAGGGTACGGGGTGTGGCGGAAGAGGGGCATGCGAATATTCTCATTCGCGTTGCCCCTAAGTTGAAGATTGGCGCGTTTTATAGGCTGGGAATGATAATCGCGGCGAAGATTGCAGCGATCACCAGCCATTTCAGCAGGTAGTAACCGCGGCGGTTGCGTGCTTTCAGGCGCTGACCGGCATCGCGCACCGCGTTGACGTATTTGAAGATGCGGTTGATGCCGCCGGTGCGGTCCTGGTCGTCGTTCGGCGAGCTGGCCGCCGACATCAGCGTAGAGCCGACCCAGTGGTTGACCGCCTGCGCCCAGCGCCACTTCATCGGCCGCTCGACGTCGCAAAATAGAATGATGCGCGTCTGGTCGGTGTCGTTCTGTGCCCAGTGCACGTAGGTTTCGTCGAAGATCACTGCCTCGCCGTCACGCCAGCTGTGCTGTTCGCCATCCACTTCGATGAAGCAGCGATCGTCGTTGGGCGTCATCAGCCCCAGGTGATAGCGCACCGAGCCGGCGTAAGGGTCGCGGTGTTTACCCAAATGGCTGCCGGGCGGCAGCTCGGCGAACATCGCCGCCTTGACCGACGGGATGCGGTTGAGCAGCTCGACGGTTTGCGGGCACAGCGTCTGCGCCGAAGGGTGACTGTCGCTGTACCATTTCAGATAGAAACGTTTCCAGCCGCGTTTGAAGAAGGTGTTGAAGCCGGCATCGTTGTGCGACTGCGCCTTTTTGATGTGATCCTGCAGGCGCACCGCTTCTTCGCGGATCACCTGCCAGTTGTCGGTCAGCGTCTGCAGCTCCGGGAAGCCTTTTTCGTCGAAATAGGGCTGTTTGGCGGGCAAACGGGAGAAACCGGTCATAAACATGTTGATCGGCCCCATAAAGGTGGAGTGATCGAACAGTTGGCGGGTAACCTTTTGTTTCTCTTTGCCGCGGGAGTGCGCGTAGAAGAAGCTGACGATGAAAATGCCGATAATGATCGCGGCAACCATAGAATCCATCCCTGTTAATGCTTGTTAAAAATTCATACAAATTATAGTTTTGTGACAGGAAAAATTTAACGTTTTCGTGCTTTTTGACCGGGATTCGCTCGAACGGCATAAAAAAATGAGAAATTTATTTTTAATAAAATTTTATATCGATTTTTTTGGTTTTAGTCCTATTCTTAAATCGTTCAAGGGGCGTTTCATGCCATCTTGTTTCATGACGAATGGCACGTATCTGAAAAAAGAGGGACTTATGAAGAAATCAATCATTGCCTTGTCTGCACTGCTGCTCGCTTCCCCGGTGTTCGCCGCTGAGACCGCGACCGACACCGCCGCTCACGCCAGCAACGAGGTCGTTGCCGAAGCGCACAAAGGGGCGGATACCGCCAAAGAAAAGCTGCACCAGTCTCAGGACAAGGGTGAAGAGCTGAAGCTGAAAGCCAAGCACGCCGCTGAAGGCAAGAGCGACAGCGTCGGCAGCAAAGTGAGCGAGGGCTCGCAAAAGGCCTGGCACTCCACCAAACAGGGTACGGAGAAGGCTTGGGATAAGACCAAGCAAGGGGCGGAAAGCCTCAAGAACAAAGCGACCGAGTAATTTGCTGTCGTCACAACAAGAGGGCCGGGTTTCCGGCCTTTTTTTATGGTTATAATCCGCCACGCTGATGTCGTGCTTTGTCGCCCTGATTAAAACGTGAGAGTATCCTTCATCGATTGGTGACTCCGTCGTAAGTAAGAAGGAAGCCCTATGAGGCCCTATTGGGTAAGGCGTTTATTTACACCTCCGCCAACCTGGACAGGCAGAGCATCGGTTATTTTGGGTCTGCTGGTGTTTGTGGTGTTGAGCGGGCTGGATAGCCTGGGTGTGGAGTTGGACGGGTGGAAGCGCTACGTGATGATCGCGGGCGTGGCGGGTATTTGCTATTTCATTGCCGGATATATTGATAAGCGCATTCCGCGTAAAGCCCCGCCAATGTAGGCACAGGCCAGAAAAAGAAAAAGGCGCTTATCAAATGAGATAAAGCGCCTTTTCAACACGTTAACTGACTAGTATCAGTTCATGCCGTATTTTTTCAGCTTCTTACGCAGCGTGCCGCGGTTGATGCCCATCATCAGGGCTGCGCGGGTCTGGTTGCCACGGGTGTATTGCATCACCATGTCCAACAGTGGCTGTTCAACTTCAGCCAGTACCAGCTCATACAGGTCATTTACGTCTTGACCGTTCAGTTGAGCAAAATAGTTCTTCAGTGCTTGTTTAACCGAGTCACGCAGAGGCTTTTGAGTCACCTGATCTTGTGAGTTAACGGTAGAAACGGTCAGTACGTCAGAATTTACGCGTTGTTCGAACATAGTTCTGTCAGCTCTTTTTTTACGCTAAGATTTTCGAAATATGCCTCCAACGCCTCCAGCTGTTCGCTGGCATCCTCTATGGCGTTGAATGTGCGCCGAAACTGGTCATTCGGAGCGTGTTCCTGGAGATACCAGGACACGTGCTTACGAGCAATCCGGAATCCCTTGCCTTGGCCATAGAAGCCGTGCAATTCCCGAATGTGCCCAATCAACAAGCGCTTCACCTCGCCAAGCGGCAGCGGCGGCAGCAGCTCCCCAGTGTCCAGATAATGCTGGATTTCCCGGAAGATCCAGGGTCTCCCCTGAGCAGCGCGGCCTATCATCAGGGCGTCGGCCCCGGTGTAGTCGAGCACTGCTCTGGCTTTATGCGGGTCAGTAATATCCCCATTCGCGATAATCGGAATGGAAACACTCTGCTTAACTGCCCGAATGCTGTCGTATTCCGCGTCGCCGTTAAACAGACAGGCGCGGGTTCGGCCGTGAATCGTCAGGGCCTGAATACCACAGTCTTCGGCCAGTTGGGCAATCTCTACACAGTTACGATGCTCTGGCGCCCAGCCGGTGCGAATCTTCAGCGTTACCGGCACATCCACCGCGTCAACCACCGCGTGGAGGATCCGTTTTACCAGATCCGGGTACTGCAACAAGGCGGACCCGGCAAGCTTCCGGTTCACTTTTTTGGCAGGGCATCCCATATTGATGTCGATGATCTGCGCGCCGCTGGCCACGTTGATACGCGCGGCGGCGGCCATATCATCAGGATCGCATCCGGCAATCTGCACGGAGCGGATCCCTGGTTCATCGCTATGCACCATACGCAGACGCGACTTATCCGTCCGCCACACCTCCGGGTTGGAGGAGAGCATTTCGGATACAGCCATCCCAGCACCCATTGCATGACAGAGGGTTCTGAACGGGCGATCTGTAATACCGGCCATCGGGGCCGCAATCAGGCAATTAGTAAGCTGGTGGTGTCCAATGCGCATAGACAAAGAGTGACCATACTGTGTCCGCAAGGGCGCGTATATTACGCATTTTTGCGTCGAGATGAAAGGCCAAACTTTAACCAATTGGCCCGATATTAGGACGAAAAATGCGCTACGCGGTGATTCATAAAAATATTATATATATTTTACAATAAGTTGACGAAAAGTGCTTATTTTGTGTGCGGCAAAATATTCGCCTCTGCGCAGAATATTATCTGCATTCACCCGCGTTTTTTGCCGAGATAGCCTGTCTGGAAGGCGCATTGTCAGGGCGATCCGTCGTTGAGCGGCGAAAAATTGCATAAAATTTTGTCTCGCCCGCAGGCCGATCGCCAGGCAAAAAAAATCCACCGGCGCAGGGCCGGTGGATGAGGGGGCAATAGACCGTGACGTTTACTTGCGGCGGCCGGTGATGCGACACCACTCTTCACGCTCGGCGACCGGGTCGAGCGTGAACTTCTCTTCGTAGGCTTGCGCAACGCTGCTGGCCTGGCTGGCCAGCACGCCGGACAGCCCCAGATGACCACCGGCCTTCGGCAGGCAACCGATCAGCGGCGCCAGCTCGCGCAGCGGGCCAGCGAGGATGTTGGCGACCACCACGTCAGCCAGCAGGTCTGCCGGTTGGTCTTTCGGCAGATACAGCTCCAGACGCTCTGAAACGCCGTTACGCTGCGCGTTGTCGCGGCTGGCCTGAATGGCCTGGGGATCGATATCGATGCCGATAGCGCGCGCTGCACCCAGCTTCAGGGCGGCGATTGCCAGGATGCCGGAACCGCAACCGAAGTCGATAACGGTTTTGCCGGCCAGATCGAGGCCGTCCAGCCACTGCAGGCACAGCGCCGTGGTCGGGTGGGTGCCGGTGCCGAACGCCAGGCCCGGATCGAGCATCACGTTGACCGCGTCGGGATCCGGCACGTCACGCCAGCTCGGGCAGATCCACAAGCGCTCGCCGAAGCGCATCGGGTGGAAGTTGTCCATCCACTCGCGCTCCCAGTCCTTGTCTTCCAGCTGTTCTATCTTGTGGCGGAAACCGGCGCCCAGCAGCGGGTGCTGTTCCAGCATCGCCACCACCTCGGCCATATCGGTTTCCGCGTCGTACAGGCCGATCACGTCGGTATCGCCCCACAGCAGGGTTTCACCCGGCAAGGGTTCGAACACCGGGTTGTCGTGGGTGTCCTGGAAGGTCACCGACACGGCGCCGCTTTCCACCAGCGCGTCGCTCAGGTCTTCCGCCTGGCTGCCGGTGGTGTTCAGTTTGAGTTGGATCCAAGGCATAGCAATTCTCTTCAAGAAGATAATGATGACGCCGCCCGGCGCTTTTCGCCGACGACGTTACCGAGATAAAACGCCAACAGGCTGAGCAACAGCGAAGGCACGATAGGGTGCAGCCCCGCCGGCTGCAGGTTGAAGCTGGCCAATAGCGTATAGCATACCGCACCCGACACCATTGAGCTAAGCGCTCCCTGAGCATTGGCGCGTTCCCAATACAGGCCCAGCACCAACGGCCATAGGAACACCGCCTCCAGCCCGCCGAAAGCCAGCAGGTTGAGCCAGATGATCATCTCCGGCGGTCGCCAGGCCGCCAGCAGCACCAGCAGGCCAAGGATCAGCGTGGTCAGGCTGGAGAAGCGCTTGATCAACCGCTCGTTGTGGATCTGCTGCGGCCGCACGCCCAGGTAGAGATCCTTGATGATGGTGGCGGAGGATTGCAGCAGCTGGGCGTTGATGGTCGACATGATCGCCGCCATCGGCGCCGCCAAAAAGATCCCGGCGGCGTACGGCGGCAGCACGGTGATCATCAGCGTCGGGATCACCTGATCGGGGATCTTGAGATCCGGCAACACCGCGCGGCCGAGCGCGCCGGCCAGGTGCATGCCGAACATCAGCACCGCCACCACAACGGTGCCGAGCAGAATGCCGCGATGCACCGCCTTGCTGTCCTTGTAGGAGATACAGCGCACGGCGGTGTGCGGCAGGCCGATCACCCCGAAGCACACCAGGATCCAGAACGACGCCATAAACGGCAGGCTGAGGATCTGATCGCCGCCCTGTGGCGACACCAGCGCCGGATCGATCTGCTGCAGCTTGTGCACCGCGCTGTCCAGTCCGCCGGCGGCGTGGATCACCGCCACCAGCAGCAGCACGGTGCCGAGCAGCATCACCAGCCCCTGCATGGCGTCGTTCAGCACGCTGGCGCGGAAGCCGCCGAAGGCGGTGTACAGCGCGATGCTGATGCCGAAGATCAGCAGGCCGGTGTCGTAAGGAATGCCGGCGGCGGTCTCCAGCAGGCGGGCGCCGCCGATAAACTGCACCGTCATGGCGCCGAGGAACGCCACCAGCAGGCTGAGGCTGGCCAGCCACACCAGCAGGCGGCTTTGGTAGCGGCCATACAGCATGTCATTGAGGGTGATGGCGTTGTAGCGCCGCGCCAGGATGGCGAATTTCTTGCCCAGCACCCCGAGCGACAGCCACACCGCCGGCAGCTGAATCATCGCCAGCAGCACCCAGCCCAGGCCGTATTTGTAGGCGGCGCCGGGGCCGCCGATAAACGAACTGGCGCTGATGTAGGTGGCGGTCAGGGTCATCGCCAGCACAAAGCCGCCCATCGAGCGGTTGCCGAGGAAGTATTCGCTGAGGAAATTCCCGCTCTGGCGGCGGCTGTAGGCGTACACCGACACGCCGAACACCAGCAGCAGGTAGGCGACCAGCGGCAGGATCACTTCAGTTTGCATCGCGGTCCTCCAGCGAAATGTCGCGGAACACCGTGCGCACCATCAGCCAGCACAGGCCGATGAACAGCAGCGGCACCAGCAGGCAGGCCATTTCGAACCAGTGCGGCAGGCCGGTGACGCCGATAGCGCTGTCCGGCAGGTAGGCCGCCAGCCCCCAGGCCAGCAGGTAGAGCAGCGTCAGCCCCAGCGCCCAACGCGCTTCGCGGTGCGCCTGGATAAAACGTTTGTCCATCCGTGTCTCCCATAGGTTTACGGTGATGGATTCATCAAAGGTAGGGAATTTTACGGCATGACGGCGTTTTGCCAAGCCGTTACTGGCGGCAACGCCAAAGAAAAAGGCCGGTGATTAACCGGCCTTTCGTCAGACGATGCTGCGTGGCTGCCTTAGGTTTCCTGCAGACCCAGCTTCTTCTCCAGATAGTGGATATTGGTGCCACCGTGCTGGAAGTTTTCGTCGTTCATGATCTTCTGCTGCAGCTCAACGTTGGTTTTGATGCCATCGATGATCAGTTCAGCCAGGGCGTTCTTCATGCGGGCAATCGCCACGTCACGGTTTTCGCCGAAGGTGATCAGTTTGCCGATCATGGAGTCATAGTACGGCGGTACGGTATAACCGGCGTAGATATGAGATTCCCAACGCACGCCGAAACCGCCTGGCGCGTGGAAGCGGGTGATCTTGCCCGGGCTCGGCAGGAAGGTGTTCGGATCTTCGGCGTTGATACGGCATTCTACCGCGTGGCCGTGGATCTTCACTTCTTCCTGTTTGATCGACAGCGGCTGACCGGCAGCGATGCGCAGCTGTTCTTTGATCAGATCCACGCCGGTGATCATTTCGGTAACCGGGTGCTCGACCTGAATACGGGTGTTCATTTCGATGAAATAGAACTCGCCGTTTTCATACAGGAACTCGAAGGTACCCGCACCGCGGTAGCCGATTTCCACGCAGGCTTTCGAGCAGCGCTCGCCGATGTAACGGCGCATTTCGCTGGTGATGCCCGGTGCCGGCGCTTCTTCGACCACTTTCTGGTGGCGGCGCTGCATGGAGCAGTCGCGCTCGGCCAGATAGATGGCGTTGCCCTGGCCGTCGGCCAATACCTGAATCTCGATGTGGCGCGGATTCTCCAGGTATTTTTCCATGTACACCATGTCGTTGTTGAAAGCCGCTTTGGCTTCCGCTTTCGTCATGTTGATGGACTGCTCAAGGTCTTTGTCGCTGCGCACGACGCGCATGCCGCGACCGCCGCCGCCGCCGGACGCCTTGATGATCACCGGATAACCGATGCGCTTGGCGAAGGCACGGTTTTTATCCATGTCGTCGGTCAGCGGGCCGTCGGAGCCCGGTACGCAAGGCACGCCGGCTTTCTTCATGGCGTTGATCGCGGAAACCTTGTCGCCCATCAGGCGGATGGTTTCGGCTTTCGGGCCGATGAAGATGAAGCCGGAGCGTTCAACCTGCTCGGCGAAGTCGGCGTTCTCAGACAGGAAGCCGTAGCCCGGGTGGATCGCCACGGCGCCGGTGATTTCCGCCGCCGAGATGATGGCCGGGATGTTCAGGTAGCTTTTTACCGATGGCGCAGGACCGATGCAGACGGTCTCGTCGGCCAGCAGCACGTGTTTCAGATCGCGGTCGGCCGCGGAGTGAACCGCAACGGTCTTGATGCCCAGTTCTTTACAGGCACGCAGGATGCGAAGCGCGATCTCGCCGCGGTTGGCGATAACAATTTTATCAAGCATGGGGGCGCCTCGTTATTCGATGACGACCAGCGGCTCGTCATATTCGACCGGCTGGCCGTTTTCCACCAGGATGGCTTTCACGACGCCGGACTTGTCCGCTTCGATCTGGTTCATCATTTTCATGGCTTCAACGATGCACAGGGTATCGCCGGCGTTCACTTTCTGGCCCACTTCCACGAAGGCTTTCGCGTCCGGGCTTGGGGTGCGGTAGAAGGTGCCTACCATTGGCGAACGAACGACGTGGCCACTCATGGCCGCCGGTGCCGCCGGGGTTTCTGCCGCAGGTGCGGTAGCAACGGCGGCAGCCAGGGCCGGCTGCTGCTGTGCCGGCATCGCATAGGCCTGTTGCATGACAGGGTAAGCCTGCGCCGGTGCGGCACGGCTGATGCGAACCGATTCTTCGCCTTCAGAGATTTCCAGTTCAGAAATGCCTGATTCTTCAACCAGTTCGATCAGTTTCTTGATTTTACGAATATCCATGAGTGTGATTCCGTACTCTTTTTGTGGAGCAATTAGTGGGTTTTTGACAGACGGTTAACCGCTGCCTGTAAAGCGAAAGCGTAGCCATCCGCGCCGAGGCCGCAAATCACGCCTACCGCCACGTCTGAGAGATAGGAGTGATGGCGGAAAGGTTCGCGGGCGTGCACGTTGGACAGGTGGATCTCGATGAACGGGATCTGCACCGCCAGCAGCGCATCGCGCAGCGCCACGCTGGTATGCGTGAACGCCGCCGGGTTTATCAGAATGAAATCGGTGTTGCCGCGCGCCTGATGAATGCGATCGATCAGCTGATGCTCGGCGTTGGATTGCAGATGGCTCAGGGTAATATCCAATGCGGATGCCTGGTTTTCCAATCCGTTAACAATCTCTGTCAGCGTCGTGCTGCCGTACTTCTCCGGCTCACGCGTCCCCAGCAGATTGAGATTGGGGCCGTTCAGAAGCAAAATGTGAAACTTATCCGCCATTGTGCTGGTATCTCCGGCAATAAAACCATCATCGTAGAAAATAACCCGATGTTATCGATTTGTCACCTGTTAAGGGGCCAATTCACCCTGAGAACAGAAACAAGGTCGGGCATTATAACGATATCGTAGCAATTCGCAGCTAAATACTGGTCTTATCAGCGAAGATATTCAACCCCAAATCGACTAACTCGGGGATCCGTGACAGGAATATGAGCGCTGGAACACAGAAAAAGTTCCGGCCGGCGGCACGTGTTTTTCAACGACAATAACGCGTGCCGCCGCGTGATTCAGCGCCACCAGGCGCGGAATTTCTTGTAACGCAGGCCCAACAGCGCCACCGCCAGCAGCGCGTAGATGAACGGCTGGGGGGAAAACGTTTTGACCGACCACAGGTAGTGGATGGGGGCGAGGATCGCTGCCAGATAGACGAAGTTGTGCAACATTTGCCATTTGGCGCCCAGTTTGCGCATCGCCCACAGCGTCGAGGTGGCCGCCAGCGCCAGCAGGATCAGCCAGGTGAGGATGCCGAGTGTCAGGTAAGGTCGGTTCACCAACTCGCTGCCCAGCAGGCCGAGGTTGCTCAGCCCCAGCTCCAACGTGGAGTAGCTTATCAGGTGCAGCGTGCCCCAGGCAAAGCACCACAGCCCCACCAGACGGCGGCAGCGGATTAGCAGTGGCTGGCGGGCGTAGCGCGCCAGCGGGGCGATCATCAGCGTGGCCAGCAGCAGTTTCAGCGTCATCCTGCCGGTAAAATGTTGGATGTCCTTGGACGGATCGGCGCTGAACCAGCCCTGATCTACCGCCAGCACCAACCACAGAAAGGGCAAAAACGCCGCCAGATGCAGGGCGGCTTTCAGCCATTTGATATGAACAGGCGTCAGGCGCACTTAGAAATTCTCCCGCAAATCCATGCCGCGATACAGCGACGCCACCTGATCGGCATAGCCGTTGAACAGCAGCGTCGGTTGGCGTTTGACGTCGAGAATGCCGCCGGAGCCGATGAAGCGCTCGGTGGCCTGCGACCAGCGCGGATGATCGACGTGCGGGTTCACGTTGGCATAAAAACCGTACTCGTTCGGCGCGGATTGGTTCCAGGTGGTCGGCGGCTGATCGCGCACCAGACGGATATGCACGATCGATTTGATGCCTTTGAAGCCGTATTTCCACGGTGTGATCAGCCGCAGCGGCGCGCCGTTTTGCGGCGGCAGGGTTTTGCCGTACACGCCGACGGTCAGCAGCGCCAGCGGATGCATCGCCTCGTCCAGCCGCAGCCCTTCGACGTAGGGGTATTTCAGGCCGCCACCGATAAAGCGATCTTTCTGGCCGGGCATCTGCTCCGGATCGTACAGCGTCTGGAAGGCCACGTAGCGCGCGTTGCTGTTCGGCTCGGCCAGCTTGAGAAGCTTGCCCAGTTCGAAACCGATCCACGGCACCACCATCGACCAGGCCTCGACGCAGCGCATGCGGTAAATGCGCTGTTCCAGCGGGAAACGCTTCATCAGATCGTCGATATCCAGCGTTATCGGCTTCGCCACTTCGCCGTCGATGCGCACTTTCCAGCCTTCGGTTTTCAGCCCGCCGGCGTTGGCGGCCGGATCGGCTTTGTCGAGGCCGAATTCATAGAAGTTGTTGTAGCCGGTGACCTTGTCTTCCGGCGTCATTGCCAGCTGCGCCTGCCAGGCGGCCGGCTTGCTGAATTCCAGCGCTTTGCCCGGCGGCGCCTTGGGGCGATCGTTGCCTTTGAACCACGACAGCAGGTCCGCCCGTGCGCCGGTAGGCAGCGCCAGCGTAGCGGCGGTGATGCCGAGCGCCTGCAGCACTTTGCGCCGCTGGTGGAACACGCTCTCCGGCGTGACGTCGGCCTCGGTCAATTTCGGGTGTTTGTTCATGCTTATGTTCTCCGCGACTGATTCCCGCCGCCTGCGAGCGGCTAACGGGTCTCCATGAAATAAGCATGGCGCTAAAGCCGGCCGGAAGCGAGGGGACGCGGGAAAATATGAAATTTCGCAGAAGCGGGTGAACCCCCGTTGCCGGGGGGAGAAGGTCAGCGGATTTTCACCAGGGTGCGGCCGGTGATTTGGTTGTTCAGCAGCGCGGCGGCGGTGGCCGGCGCCTGCTCGAGGGTGATTTCATGCGTGGCCTGCTGATAGAAGCTGTCCGGCAGAATACCGGCCAGCCGCTCCCAGGCGGTTTGGCGGCGGTGCAGCGGCGTATGTACCGAATCCACACCCTGCAGACGCACGTTGCGCAGAATGAACGGCATCACGGTGGTCGGCAGCTGATAACCGCCCGCCAGGCCGCAGGCGGCGACGGTGCCGTTATAGTTCATCTGCGCCAGCACCCGCGCCAGCAATTTGTCGCCGACGGTGTCCACCGCGCCGGCCCACAGCTGTTTCTCCAGCGGGCGCGGCGTGTCGATATAGCCATCGCGCGACATCACCTCTTTGGCGCCGAGCGCTTTCAGGTAGTCGGTATTGCTGTCGCGGCCGCTGATGGCGGTCACCCGATAGCCCAACGCCGCCAGCAGGGCGATGGCTGTGCTGCCTACGCCGCCGCTGGCGCCAGTGACCAGGATATCGCCGTCGTCCGGGTGCACGCCGCCTTCCTCCAGCGCCATCACGCACAGCATGGCGGTAAAGCCGGCGGTGCCGATGATCATCGCCTTGCGCTCATCCAGGCCGTTCGGCAGCGGTACCAGCCATTCGCCCGAGACGCGCGCCTGCTCGGCCAGGCCGCCCCAGTGATGTTCACCCACGCCCCAGCCGGTGAGCACCACGCTTTGCCCCTCTTTGAAGCGATCGTCGCGGCTGTGGCGCACGGTGCCGGCGAAGTCGATGCCCGGCACCATCGGGAAGTTGCGCACGATCTTGCCTTTGCCGGTGATCGCCAGCGCATCCTTATAATTTAGGCTGGACCAGTTGATGTCGACGGTGACATCGCCTTCCGGCAACCGATCGCTGCCGATATCTTTGATTTGAGCCAGAGTTTGGTCGTCTTGTTGTTCCAATAACAGTGCACGCATGTCACTCTTCCTCTCGTTTACACTTTTCTATCAATGGCTGAATCACATTTATTTGACTATATGCATAATAAGCGGCCCAAGTCCTGATAAAGGACAAAAACGGCGCTTGCAGGTTTAATTCTTCAGCAAGGCTTGTTAGGGTTGGACAGCCCCTTTTAGCTAAAGGGTGAACACTCACTTAACCATAGCGGACAAGGCACAGGGATGCGATTTACCACCAAACTCTCTGCATTGATCACTCTGTTGGTCGCGCTGGCGATGTTTTTGATGCTGATGGGATGCTCATACAGCTTCTTTTACGTTACCCAGGATCGCCAGGAGCGTCGCTTTGATTCGCTGGTTACCTCTCTCGATCAGGCCATGTTGCACGAATCGCCGCGCGATCAGGAGAAATGGTTGCCGATCGTCATGCGCCCGCTCGGCATCGTGTCGATCCGCGTAGAGGCTGGCACCAGCCAGTTTCTCAACTATAAATTGCCGACGCTGAAAAAAGAGCCCTGGGATACGCTGAACGGCTATCGTCAGGTCTCGCGCCCCCTGTTGCAACATCCGGGCAGCACGCTGTACATCACTTACCTCGATCCCTTCGCCAGCGACGTGCGCACGTTGCAGTCCACCGCCGCCGTCACGCTGTCGATCGTCGTCATGGTGGTGGTTTTGCTGTTCAGCCTGCGCTGGTTGCGTGAGCAGGCCGACGGTGAAGATCGCCTGGAACGCCGCGCGCGGCGCATTCTGAACGGCGAGCGTGAAAACGTCATGCAGGGCGACGTGCGTGAGTGGCCGGCCAACGTCAGCGGCGCGCTCGATCGCCTGCTGGCCGATCTGGCGGAAGCGCGGGAAGAGCGCAGCCGGGTCGATACGCTGATCCGCGCCTTCGCCGCGCAGGACGCCAAAACCGGGTTGAATAATCGCCTGTTCTTCGATAATCAATTGACCACTCAGCTGGAAGACGAAGGTTCGCACGGCATCGTGATGATGGTGCGGCTGCCCGATTTCGAGACCCTGCGCGACACGCACGGCAGCGTGGCGGTCCAGGAGCTGATGTATTCGCTGGTTAACCTGCTGTCTACCTTTGTGATGCGCTACCCCTCGGCGCTGCTGGCGCGCTATTTCCACAGCGATTTTACCGTGCTGTTGCCGCATCGAACCCTGAAGGAGGCCGACGGCATCGCGTCACAGCTGGTCAACGCCATCGATGCCTTGCCTTCCACGGCGCTGATCGATCGTGAGGCCTTCCTGCACATCGGCATCGTGGCGTACCGCAGCGGGCAAACCACGGAGCAGGTGATCGATTACGCGGAGCAGGCGACGCGCCACGCGACGCTGCAGGGCGAAAACGGCTGGTATGTGTACGACAGCCAGGTGCCGGAAAAGGGGCGCGGCAGCGTCAAGTGGCGCACGTTGCTGGAACAGGTACTGGCGCGCGGCGGCCCGCGGCTGTATCAGAAACCGGCGGTGACCGTGGCAGGCGAGGTACACCATCTTGAGATCATGAGCCGGATTTATGACGGCTCCCAGGAGTTGCTGCCGGCGGAATATATGCCGCTGGTGCAGCAGCTGGGGTTGGCGGAGAGTTACGATCGCCAACAGGTGAGCCGCATCATCCCCTTGCTGGCGCAATGGCCTGAGGAAACGCTGGCGTTTCCGCTGTGCGTCGACTCGATTTTGCAGCGTTCTTTCCAGCGCTGGCTGCGCGATATGTTGTTGCAGTGCGAAAAAAGTCAGCGTAGGCGAATTCTGATTGAACTTGCGGAGGCAGATGTGTGTCAACATATCGACCGTTTGCGTCCGGTGCTGAAGTTGCTGTCAGGGCTGGGCTGCCGCCTCGCGGTGTCCAAAGCGGGTTTAACCGTGGTCAGTACGTCCTATATCAAGTCGTTGCAGGTGGAGATCGTCAAGCTCCACCCGGGGCTGGTGCGGAGTATCGATAAGCGGGACGAAAATCAGCTGTTCGTGCAGAGCCTGACGGGCGCCTGCGCGGGCACGCACGCGCAGGTGTTCGCCGCCAGCGTACGCACGCGCAACGAGTGGCAGACGCTGAAAGAGCGTGGTATCCACGGCGGGCAGGGTGACTTTTTCGCGTCGCCGGAACCGATCGACGTGGGGCGTAAAAAATATTCACGTCGTTATCGTGTTTAAGCTGATTGCCGGACAAAAATTGACGTAGAATGAGCGCCGGATCTATCTGGGCCATGTCACCCGTCATTTTGGAGTTTTCTCCAATCTGCCTGCGACAACGACGCCTATTTGAGATAGGCTCTTGTCAGCTTTTATCTGGTTGACGTTGGTAGGTGCTTACCATCGGCGGCAATCAGGGAATATGTTAGATTTTATGAGCTGTGTTACGCCGTTTCGTGCGTTGACAGGGTGGTAAACTGAGCCTTTGTTCAGGGAATTCAGGCCTCATCCAATTTCCGTGCATTCGAGCAGAAACAATACAGACTATTTTTCACCGAAGTAGAACGTTTTTGCGCCTTGTCGCTGCTTCGTGTGGTTGGTAAAGTAGGCGGATTTTATTTTCCGCCCCCAGCTTGCAGGATTATCCTTTCGTTATGTTTAAGAAATTTCGTGGCATGTTTTCCAACGACTTGTCCATCGACTTGGGTACCGCCAATACCCTGATTTATGTTAAAGGGCAAGGCATCGTACTGAATGAACCTTCGGTGGTTGCCATTCGCCAGGATCGTGCCGGCTCCCCAAAGAGCGTAGCGGCCGTCGGTCATGACGCCAAACAGATGCTGGGCCGCACCCCCGGTAACATCGCGGCTATTCGCCCGATGAAAGACGGCGTGATCGCCGACTTCTTCGTGACCGAAAAAATGCTGCAGCACTTTATCAAACAGGTTCACAGCAACAGCTTCATGCGCCCAAGCCCGCGCGTGCTGGTCTGTGTGCCGGTCGGCGCAACCCAGGTTGAACGCCGCGCTATCCGCGAGTCCGCCCAAGGGGCCGGCGCGCGTGAAGTGTTCCTGATTGAAGAGCCGATGGCGGCGGCGATCGGCGCAGGCCTGCCGGTTTCCGAAGCGACCGGTTCCATGGTGGTGGATATCGGTGGCGGTACCACGGAAGTGGCGGTGATCTCGCTGAACGGCGTGGTGTACTCCTCTTCCGTGCGCATCGGCGGCGACCGCTTCGATGAAGCCATCATCAATTATGTGCGCCGTAACTACGGCTCGCTGATCGGCGAAGCGACCGCCGAGCGCATCAAGCACGAAATCGGTTCTGCCTATCCGGGCGACGAAGTGCGCGAAATCGAAGTCCGCGGCCGTAACCTGGCCGAAGGCGTACCGCGCGGCTTTACCCTGAACTCCAATGAAATCCTCGAAGCCCTGCAAGAGCCGCTGACCGGCATCGTCAGCGCGGTGATGGTTGCGCTGGAGCAGTGCCCGCCAGAATTGGCCTCCGACATTTCCGAACGTGGCATGGTCTTGACCGGCGGCGGCGCGCTGCTGCGCAACCTCGATCGCCTGCTGATGGAAGAAACCGGCATTCCGGTCGTGGTGGCGGAAGATCCGTTGACCTGCGTGGCGCGCGGCGGCGGCAAGGCGTTGGAAATGATCGACATGCACGGCGGCGATTTGTTCAGCGAAGAATAGTCAGCCCCTGGAAGGAGGAATCGTATCGGATGAATGCGCACAGCGAAAATCGGGTACGGTTCCTCTTTCTGTTGTCGAGGAACTCGCATAATTTATGAAGCCGATTTTTAGCAGGGGGCCTTCCCTGCAACTGCGACTTTTTTTGGCGGTGATCGCGGCCATTGGCCTGATCGTTGCTGACAGCCGGCTCGGCACGTTCGTGAAGATACGCAACTACATGGACACCGCAGTCAGCCCTTTCTATTTTCTGGCCAACGGGCCGCGTAAAGTTTTGGACAGCGTGTCAGAAACGCTGGCTACCCGCCAACAGCTGGAGCTGGAAAACCGAGCTCTGCGGCAGGAACTGCTGCTGAAAAACAGCGATATTCTTCTTCTTGGCCAATTCAAGCAGGAAAACGCCCGCTTGCGCGAGCTGCTGGGTTCCCCGCTGCGCCAGGACGAACACAAGATGGTGACCCAGGTCATCTCCACCGGTTCCGATCCCTACAGCGATCAGGTGGTGATCGACAAAGGGTCGGACAACGGCGTCTATGAAGGCCAGCCGGTGATCAGCGACAAGGGCGTGGTCGGTCAGGTGGTGGCGGTGGCGAAAGTCACCAGCCGCGTGCTGCTGATCTGCGATGCCTCGCACGCGCTGCCGATCCAGGTGCTGCGCAACGATATTCGGGTGATCGCCGCAGGCAGCGGCTGCGCCGACGATCTGCAGCTGGAGCACCTGCCGAACAACACCGATATCCGCGTTGGCGACGTGCTGGTGACCTCCGGCCTCGGCGGCCGCTTCCCGGAAGGCTATCCGGTGGCGGTGGTCTCCTCGGTCAAGGTCGACAACCAGCGCGCTTACACCGTGATTCAGGCGCGGCCGACCGCCGGTCTGCAGCGCTTGCGCTACCTGCTGCTGCTGTGGGGCGCCGATCGCAACGGCGACATGCCGCTGCCGCCGGACGAAGTGCACCGCGTGGCCAATGAACGCCTGATGCAGATGATGCCGCAGGTGCTGCCGCCTGCCGGTTCGGTCGGGCCTCAGTTGCCGGCTCCGGCTACCGGCGTGGCGCCGCAAACCGCCGCTCCGGCGTCTGTCCAGCCTCAAGCTCAGCCTGCTGCGGCGGGAGTGGTGCAATGAACAGCTACCGCAGCCACGGGCGCTGGATAATCTGGCTGTCGTTCCTGGTGGCGTTGGTGCTGCAAATCATGCCGTGGCCGGAGCAAATCTACATGTTCCGGCCTTCCTGGCTGGTGTTGATCCTGATTTACTGGGTAATGGCCTTGCCGCACCGGGTCAACGTCGGCACCGGCTTTGTGCTGGGGCTGATCATGGATCTGATCCTCGGCTCCACGTTGGGCGTACGCGCGCTGGCGCTGGGCATCATCGCCTACCTGGTGGCGTTCAAATTCCAACTGTTCCGCAATATGGCGCTGTGGCAACAGGCGCTGATCGTCGTGCTGCTGTCGCTGTCGATGGACGTGGTGGTGTTCTGGGCTGAGTTTTTAGTGATCAACGTCTCTTTCCGCCCAGAGGTGTTCTGGAGTAGTGTGGTAAACGGCATTTTGTGGCCGTGGTTGTTCCTGTTGATGCGCAAAATCCGCCGTCAGTTCGCCGTACAGTAAGGGTATCTCAATGACTTCGCTTTATCTGGCCTCCGGCTCCCCACGTCGACGTGAACTGCTGACCCTGTTGGGCGTGTCGTTCGACATTCTGCTGACGCATACCGAAGAGCAGCGCCGGGAAGGCGAAGCCGCCGAAGCCTATGTGCGCCGCCTGGCGCAGGACAAGGCCAAAGCGGGTGTAGCGTTGGCGCAGGAAGATCGGCCGGTGCTGGGCGCCGACACCATCGTGGTGCTCAACGGCCGGGTGCTGGAGAAGCCGCGCGACGAAGCCCATGCGGCGGACATGCTGGCGGCTCTGTCGGGCAAACAGCATCAGGTGATGACGGCGGTGGCGATCGCCGATCGCCACGACGTGCGCTGCCAGCTGGTGGTGACCGACGTGACGTTCCGCAACCTGTCACAACAGGATATCCGCGACTATATTGCTACGGGCGAACCGATGGATAAGGCGGGCGCCTATGGAATTCAAGGAAAGGGTGGTTGTTTCGTCAGAACGATAACCGGGAGTTATCACGCGGTGGTCGGTCTGCCGCTGGTCGAAACACATGAGCTGCTCAGTAATTTTGTCGCATTACGTGATGTAAGAACCGGTTGATGGGCGCTGCCATTATCGACCGGCTCTGAGGAGAAGGCATGACAGCTGAGCTACTGGTTAATATCACACCGTCTGAAACGCGGGTCGCCTATATCGATGGCGGCATTCTGCAAGAGATCCATATCGAACGCGAATCCAAACGCGGCATCGTCGGCAATATCTATAAAGGGCGCGTCAGCCGCGTCTTGCCGGGGATGCAGGCGGCGTTCGTCGACATCGGCCTGGACAAGGCCGCCTTCCTGCACGCCTCCGACATCATGCCGCATACCGAATGCGTCGCCGGCGACGAGCGGAAAAACTTCCACGTGCGCGACATCGCCGAGCTGGTGCGCCAGGGGCAAGACCTGATGGTGCAGGTGGTGAAAGATCCGCTCGGCACCAAGGGCGCGCGCCTGACCACCGACATCACGCTGCCATCGCGCTATCTGGTCTTCATGCCGGGCGCGGCGCACGTCGGCGTTTCACAGCGTATCGACAGCGAAGCCGAGCGTGAGCGCCTGAAATCCATCGTTGCGCCGCACTGCGACGAGCTGGGCGGTTTTATCATCCGCACCGCGGCGGAAGGCATCGGCGAGGAAGAGCTGGCGCAGGATGCCGCGTTCCTTAAACGCCTGTGGACCAAGGTAATGGAGCGCAAGAAGCGCAACCAGACCAAATACAAGCTGTACGGCGAGCTGGCGTTGGCGCAACGCATCTTGCGCGATTTCGCCGGCGCGGCGCTGGATCGCATCCGCGTCGATTCGCGGCTAACGCACGATCTGCTGGTGGAGTTTACCGGCGAGTACATCCCGGACATTACCAACAAGCTCGAACTCTATACCGGCAGCCAGCCGATTTTCGATCTGTACGATGTGGAAAACGAGATCCAGCGTGCGCTGGAACGCAAGGTGGAGCTGAAGTCCGGCGGCTATCTGATCATCGATCAGACCGAGGCGATGACCACGGTCGACATCAACACCGGCGCCTTCGTCGGCCACCGCAACCTCGACGAAACCATCTTCAACACCAACATCGAGGCGACGCAGGCCATCGCGCGCCAGTTGCGGCTGCGTAACCTGGGCGGCATCATCATCATCGACTTTATCGATATGAACAACGAAGAGCATCGCCGCCGGGTGCTGCACTCGCTGGAGCAGGCGTTGAGTAAAGATCGGGTAAAAACCACGATCAACGGCTTCTCTCAGCTAGGCTTAGTTGAAATGACGCGTAAACGAACGCGTGAAAGCATTGAACATGTGCTCTGTCACGATTGTCCTACTTGCAATGGGCGCGGCACCGTGAAAACGGTGGAAACCGTGTGCTACGAGATCCTGCGTGAGATTGTGCGCGTGCACCATGCTTACGATTCCGATCGCTTCCTGGTGTACGCTTCGGCGGCGGTCGGCGAAGCGCTGAAGAGCGAAGAGTCGCATGCGCTGGCCGAAGTGGAGATCTTCGTCGGCAAACAGGTGAAGGTGCAGATCGAACCGTTGTACAGCCAGGAGCAGTTCGACGTCGTCATGATGTAGCCCGCCCGACATCGTAAGGGCCCGGATGCCGGGCCCGTCAGTGCATAGATATTCCCGTTGCCAGGCAGCGGAGCAAGGAGAACTGCGTGAGGCGACTGCCTGGGATTCTGTTAGCAACAGGCGCCACCCTAATCGTGATTGTGGCGCTGCTGATCAGCGGGCTGCGCCTGATGCTGCCGAAGCTGAACGACTACCGTCCCCAACTGCTGGCGCAGGTGGAGAAGCTGTCCGGCGTGCCCGTGCAGATGGATTTCCTGCAGGGCAGTTGGGAAACGTTCGGCCCACAGCTTGAAGTGCGTAACCTGAGCGTTACGCTGCCCAAAAGCGATGTGCATATCGAACGCGTGACGCTGGCGCTGGACGTGTGGCAATCGCTGCTGCACTGGCGCTGGCAGTTCCGCGATCTGACCTTCTATCAATTCCGGCTCGATCTGAACGCCACGCTGGGCGGCGACCGGCAGGGCGAAGGCCTTGAACCGGGTAAAATCAGCGATCTGATGCTACGCCAGCTCGATCACTTTGATTTGCGCGACAGCCGTATCTCGTTCCTGACGCCCGCCGGCGCGCGCGCCGAATTCGACATTCCTCAGCTGACCTGGCTCAACGGCCGCGATCGTCACCGCGCCGAGGGGCAGATCAGCCTGTCGACGCTGAACGGCCAACACGGCGTGGTGCAGCTGCGCATGGACCTGCGCGATAATCAGGGCCTGTTGGACACCGGCACGGTCTATCTGCAGGCCGATAACATCGACATGAAGCCCTGGTTTACCCGCTGGCTGCGCGCCAACACCGGGCTGGAAAGCGCCGACTTCAGCCTGGCGGCCTGGCTGCAGGTGCAGAACGGCGAGATTGCCGGCGGCCACGCGTTGCTCAAGCAGGGGGCGGCCAACTGGGATACCGGCGCCGCGCAGCACCGGCTGGACGTGGACAATCTGGCGCTGTCGCTGCGCCGCCAGGGCACCGGTTGGCAGCTCGACGTGCCGCAGCTGCGGTTGAGCACCGACGGCCAGGCCTGGCCGCAGGGCACGCTTTCCGCGCTGTGGCTGCCGGAAAACACCGAGTTCATGGGGCCGGCGCAGAATGAAGAGTTGCGGGTGCGCGCGACCAACCTTCAGCTGGAGCGCCTGTCGGCGCTGCTGCCGACCTTCTCGTTCCTCAGCCCGGACGTGCTCGATCGCTGGAACGATCTGCAGCCGCAGGGGATGATGGAGGCCTTGGCGCTGGACATCCCGTTGAACCAGCCGGAAAAGAGCCGTTTCCAGGCGCTGTGGCGCGATGTCAGCTGGCAGCGTTGGGAACTGCTGCCGGGCGTCAACCACTTCTCCGGCGCGTTGAGCGGTGGGGTGGAGAACGGCCGCCTGACGCTGGGGCTGGCAGGCAGCACCTTGCCTTACGGCGACATGTTCCGCGCCCCGCTTGAAATCAGCAGCGCGCGTGGCGCGCTGACCTGGCGTTACAACGATCAAGGCTGGGAGCTGGCGAGCCAGGGGCTGGACGTCAAGGCGAAGTCGCTGTGGGTCAACGGCGATTTCCGCTATCAGCAGCCGGCCAAGGGCGATCCGTGGCTGAATATCCTGGCGGGCATCCGCCTGTATGACGGCGCCGACGCCTGGCGCTATTTCCCGGAACCGCTGATGGGCAAGCATTTGGTGGACTACCTGAGCGGCGCCATTCAGGGCGGCCAGGTGGATAACGCCACGCTGATTTATTCCGGCGATCCGCAGCACTTCCCGTACCGTAAAAACGAAGGACAGTTTGAAGTCTTCGTGCCGCTGCGCCACGCCACCTTCCAGTTCCAACCGGGCTGGCCGGCGCTGACCGATTTGGCGATCGACCTCGACTTCGCCAACGAGGGGCTGTGGATGCATGCGCCGCAAACCCGGTTGGGCAAGGTGGCGGGCAAAAATATCAGCGCGGTGATCCCGGATTACCTGAAAGAGCGGCTGCTGATCGACGCCGAAGTCGCAGGCGCGGGCAGCGACGTGCACGACTACTTCATGCAGACGCCGCTGCACGATTCGCTGGGGGCGGCGCTGGATCAGCTGCAGATTGGCGGTGATGTCAGTGGGCGCTTACATCTCGATATTCCCCTGGACGGCGAGCAGGTCAGAGCGACCGGTGAAGTGGCGCTGAACAACAACTCGTTGCTGATCAAGCCGCTGGACAGCGAACTGCAAAAGCTCAGCGGCAAGTTCCGCTTCGACAACGGTAACCTGCAGAGCGACCCGCTGTCGGCCACCTGGTTCGGGCAGCCGGTGGCGGTCAACTTCACCACCCAGGAAGGCGAGCGTGACTACAAGGTCAACGTCGGCCTGAAGGGCGATTGGCAGCCGGGCAAGTTCCCCGGTCTGCCGAAAGAGGCCGCCGATGCGCTCAGCGGCAGTGCGCCCTGGCAGAGCCAGGTGGCCATAACGCTGCCGCATCAGGGCTCGGCCAGCTACGATATCGGCATCGACGCGGATTTGAAAAAAGTGAGCAGTCACTTACCTTCGCCGCTGGACAAACCGCCGGGCGAGGCGTTGCCGGTGAACGTTAAGGTCAAAGGCGGTCTGAACGGCTTCATGTTGACCGGCAGCGCGGGCAAGCAAAACCGCTTCAACAGTGAATGGCGCTTCGACAAAAAACAGGTGAATCTGGCGCGCGCCGCCTGGCAAACCAACGGTGGCGGCACGCCGCCGCTGCCGGCCGGCAAGTCGATGACGCTGAACCTGCCGGCGCTGGATGGCGAGCAGTGGCTGGCGCTGCTGGCGCCGGCGCTGAAACAGGGGGGCGGCAGCGGTCAGGTGGGCGGCTTCAGCTTCCCCACCACCGTGGCGCTGACCACGCCGCAGCTGCTGTTGGGCGGCCAGGCCTGGCATAAGCTGACGCTGTCGGCCGAAAAACAGCTGGGTGCCACCGTGGTGAGCGCCAAGAGCGATGAAGTGGACGGCAGCCTGCGGGTGGCCGATCGCGGGCCGTGGCGCGCCGATATCAACTACCTGTATTACAACCCGCAGTTCGCCGAGACGAAAAACGCGGCGGGTACGCCGCCATCGACCGAGAAAGTTTCCTTCCGTGACTGGCCTTCGCTGATGCTGCGCTGCAAGTCGTGCTGGGTACTGGGGCAGAACTTCGGCAGGGTCGAGGCGGATTTGAGCAATCGAGGGGATACCCTGACGCTGGATCACGGCCTGGTCGACACCGGCAAAGGGCGCATGAGCGCCACCGGCCTGTGGAAGCAAAATGCGCAGGAAGAGCGCAGCTCGCTGAAAGGCAAGCTGCTCGGCGGCAAAATAGATGAAACCGCCGCCTTCTTCGGCATCACTATCCCGCTGAAAGGCGCGCCTTACGACGTGGACTTCGATCTGTACTGGCACGGCGCGCCGTGGCAGCCGCAGGTCAATACGCTGAGCGGCGCGCTGCAGGTCAAGATGGGCAAGGGCGAGATCGACAGCATGGGCGGCGGCCGTGCCGGTCAGTTGCTGCGATTGGTCAGCTTCGACGCCTTGCTGCGCAAGCTGCAGTTCGATTTCAGCGATACCTTCGGCAAAGGCTTCTACTTTGATTCCATCCGCAGCACCGCCTGGCTGAAAGATGGCATAATGCATACTGATAATCTATTGATCGACGGCTTGGCGGCGGATATCGCCATGAGTGGCCAGATCGATCTGGCGCGCCGCCGTATTGATATGGAGGCGGTGGTGGCGCCGGCGATTTCGGCGACCGTCGGCGTGGCCACGGCGTTTGTCGTCAACCCGATCGTCGGCGCGGCGGTATTTGCCGCCTCGCAGGTGCTGGGGCCGCTGTGGAGCAAGATTTCGCTGATTCGTTACCATATCAGCGGCGATCTCGACCAGCCGAAGATCAATGAGGTACTTCGTAAGGCAAAGGAGGATAAGGCGTCATGAGGAATGCTAACGTTGCGTTGTTGCAGTTGTGCAGTGGCGATCAGGTGCGCGATAACCTGGCCCAGATTGAACAGCAGATCAAACAGCTCAATGCCGGGGTAAAACTGGTCATGACGCCGGAGAACGCGCTGCTGTTCGCCAACTCTGCTGCCTACCGCCAACAGGCGGAAAAACAGGGCGACGGTCCGCTGCAAAACGCGGTGCGCGAGCTGGCGCGCCGCTATGGCGTGTGGTTGCTGGTGGGCTCGATGCCCTTGATCAGCCGCGAAAACCCGGAGCTTATCACCACCAGCAGCCTGTTGTTCGACGAGCAGGGCGAAATCCGCGCCCGCTACGACAAGCTGCACATGTTCGATGTGGACATCAACGATGCGCACGGCCACTACCGCGAGTCGGATACCTACCAGCACGGGCAGCACCTGACGGTAGTGGATACGCCGGTCGGGCGTTTGGGTATGACCATATGCTACGATCTGCGCTTTCCCGCGCTGTTCCAGGCGCTGCGGGCGCAGGGGGCCGAACTGATTTCAGTGCCGGCGGCCTTTACCCGGGTCACCGGCGAGGCGCATTGGGAAATTCTGCTGCGCGCCCGGGCGATCGAGAACCAGTGCATGATCCTGGCGCCGGCGCAGGTGGGGCGCCACGGGCCGACCCGCCGCACCTGGGGCCACTCGCTGGCTGTCGACGGCTGGGGCAAGGTGCTGGCTGAGAACGCGGACGCCGTGGCGGCGCTGAAGGTGCGCGTGGACACCGCAAGCCTGAAAAATATTCGTGCGCAGATGCCGGTGCTGCAGCACAACCGATTCCAGACGTCGCTGACGGCGCCGTCTGACAAGTTATCCTCCAATCAAGAGTGAAACCATTATGAGCCTGACGTTTGTCAGTGAGCAGTTACTCGCTACCAACAAGCTGAGTCATCAAGACCTGTACAAGGTACTGGGTCAACTGGCAGAACGCCGTATCGATTACGCCGATCTCTATTTCCAGTCCAGCTATCACGAAGCCTGGGTTATCGAGGACGGCATCATCAAGGATGGCTCTTACAATATCGACCAGGGCGTCGGCGTGCGCGCCGTCAGCGGCGAGAAGACCGGCTTCGCCTATGCCGATCAGATCACCCTGAATGCGCTGCAGCAGAGCGCCCAGGCGGCGCGCAGCATCGTGCGTGAGCAGGGTGACGGGCGGGCGCACACCCTGGGCGAGATCGGCTATCGGGCGCTGTACCCGCTGCTCGATCCGCTGCAAAGCCTGCCGCGCGAAGAGAAAATTGCCCTGCTGCACCGCGTCGACAAGGTGGCGCGTGCCGCCGATGCACGGGTGCAGGAAGTGAACGCCAGCATCACCGGCGTTTACGAACAGGTGTTGGTGGCTGCCACCGACGGCACGCTGGCGGCGGACGTTCGCCCGCTGGTACGCCTCTCCGTCAGCGTGCTGGTGGAGCAGGATGGCAAGCGTGAGCGCGGCTCCAGCGGCGGCGGCGGCCGTTTCGGCTATGACTACTTCCTGGAAACCGTCGACGGCGACGTGCGCGCCGATGCTTACGCCAAAGAAGCGGTGCGCATGGCGCTGGTCAACCTTGGCGCGGTGGCGGCGCCGGCCGGCAATATGCCGGTGGTGCTGGGGGCCGGCTGGCCGGGTGTCCTGCTGCACGAGGCGGTGGGCCACGGCCTGGAAGGCGACTTCAATCGGCGTGGCACCTCGGTGTTCAGCGGCCATATGGGCGAGCTGGTGGCTTCCGAGCTGTGCACCGTGGTGGATGACGGCACCCTGCAAGGGCGGCGCGGTTCGCTGGCGATCGACGACGAAGGCGTGCCGGGCCAGTACAACGTGCTGATCGAAAACGGCGTGCTGAAAGGCTACATGCAGGACAAGCTCAACGCGCGGTTGATGGGCGTCGCGCCGACCGGCAACGGCCGCCGCGAGTCCTATGCGCATCTGCCGATGCCGCGCATGACCAATACCTACATGCTGGCGGGCCAATCGACGCCGGAAGAGATCATCGCCAGCGTCGAGTACGGCCTGTACGCGCCGAACTTTGGCGGCGGCCAGGTGGACATCACCTCCGGCAAGTTCGTGTTCTCCACCACCGAAGCCTACCTGATCGAGAAGGGCCGCATCACCAAACCGGTGAAAGGGGCGACGCTGATCGGCTCCGGCATCGAGGCGATGCAGCAGATCTCGATGGTCGGCAACGATCTGGCGCTCGATAAAGGCGTGGGCGTGTGCGGCAAGGAAGGCCAGAGCGTGCCGGTAGGCGTCGGCCAACCGACGCTGAAACTGGATACGCTGACCGTCGGCGGCACGGCGTAATCTTTCCTCAAGGGGCCATGCGCTGGCCCCTTGTTCATTCCCCACTTTGAGTTTTTTCTCGCCCACGCAAAGAGTGCTGTGCGGCGATGATGCCGAGAAAGATGACGATGGCGTGCTTTGGTGTGTCTACCCAGCGTTGGCTGCTGTTGCTGGGCGTTCTTTCCCTGACGGGCTGTGCCCGTTCCGATGCGCTGTGGGGCGTGGTCGATAAGCTCTGCATGGCCAACTATCAGCAAAAGCGCGATCCGGCCCCGTGTGAGCAGATTTATATGCCGCAGGGGAAAGCGCAGGGTTTTAGCGTGCTGCAAAACCCGCGTTATCCCTATCACTTCATTTTGGTGCCGACGGCGCCGCTTTCCGGCATTGAAAGCCCGCAGTTGCTGGCCGGGGAGCGGACGGACTATTTTGGCTATGCATGGCTGATGCGTTACCGGCTGGCCGCCGAGTATGGCGGGCCGGTGCCGGACGACAGGCTGGGCATGGCGATCAACTCCGCTTATGGCCGCAGCCAGAACCAATTGCATATTCACCTGACCTGTCTGCGCGAAGATGTACGGCGCCAATTACAGGCAGAACGCCCCTATATTCAGGAACAATGGCGACCTTTGCCGGATAAGCTGTTGCGCCACACCTACTATGCCCGCCGCGTGATGCAACCGACCGCGATGGGCATCTACCCGATTAAGGATCTTGCGGATTATTTTCATCTGTCGCCGCAGCAGCTGGCGGAATATGGCGTGGCCGTCGTCCCGACCACGTTTGCCGGCCAACGGGGGTTTATCTTGCTGGCCTCGAAGCGCGGCTGGGACGTTGGCAACCGCGCCTCGGTAGAATCGCTGCTGGATAAAACGTGCGCGATTTTGCCGCGTGAATCTCAAGACGGCAGGTGAGAGCAACACGCTCTCACCTCACTTTTCCTACCTGAACCGCGCATCCCGCGCAAACAGGAAAGCGGCCTCCCGCTGGCGAGCGTCGGCTTCCGCCTGAGCACCCTGGTAGCGCAAGATCATGATCAGCGTGGCGTAGACGTTGGCGTCGATACGGCGCTGCAGATAGGCGTTGGCCCACTGCCGATAGCCGGTCAACAGGGCATCATCACGCGTTTGGTTATAGACCAGCAGCGCGTGAGATTGCTCGTCGAAGGTTTTGCGCTCCCGGTAGATCCAGGCGGCGGCCGGCGGCATCTGCTCGATGCTGTCGATGGTGGCCAGCATGGTGCGCTCCGATTGGGTGAGCGCCATGCGCCCTTGCCAGGCGAAGACCGCCATCACCAGTACGCCGATGGCCGCCATCGCCACCGGTAGGCTCAGGGCTTTGGCGAACGGCAGCGGGCGCGGCTCGCCGGTTTGGCCATCCAGCAGCGCCAGCAGCAGCAGAAACGCCAGCCAATGCGGCGCAGACAGATAGAAAGGGTATTCCAGCTGGGTGTGTACCAGCATTGGCAGCAGCACCAGAAACAGCCCGACGCGCGCACCGGCCGGCTGCTCGCGATCCCGTTGCCAGGCGCGTTTCAACAGCAGCGCGCCGGCGACGAGGACGATAACGATACCCGCCAGCGCCGGCAGGCCGCCCTCAACCCACCAGAGCAGGATTTCATTGTGCGGGTGCCCGGCGACTTCCAGCACTTCTCGCCAGGGCATTGTCTGCAGACGGAAGTGCGCGAAGCTGTATTCAAAGCCGCCGTAGCCCCAGCCTAGCAGCGGTTTGGCCAGGATCATGGCGCCGACGTCATGGAGCATGGTCAGGCGAGCGCTATTGGAAAGCTCACGACCGATCAGACCCGCGCGGCCATCCATACCGAAACCGGTGAGCAACACCGTGGTACCGAGCGCCACGCCCAACAGCAGCGCACCGCCGGCCCAGCGGCTCACGGCCGGGTGCTGGCGGGCAAAACGCCACAGCAGCAACGCCGCTGCCAGGGCACTGCCCAGCCAGGCGGCGCGCGACTGGATCAGCACCAGCAGGGCGGAGAAAGCGGCCAGCAGCGCGAGCAGCGGGAGTTGCCGCCGCGTCGGCGCAGAAAGAGGGGCAAGCAGCAGCCAGAGCGCCAAAGCCAGCCCGGTGGCGATGAAGCTGCCCAGCACGTTCGGTTGCTGAAAGACGCCGTAGACCCGGCTGCCGTTAGGAGATACCCAGGCCAGAGCAGGGGCGAACAGCTGTAGCGCCGCTAGCAACGCCTGAACGCCGACGGCGAACAGCAGACCGTACAGCAACAGGTTGCGCTGCCGGGCTGTCAGGCGCAGCTGCAGACAGGCGACATAGAACAGCCAACCGCCGAGCAAACCGGCGCAGCGCCACAGGGCATCTTCGCGCCACTCGGGGCGGGTATACAGCAGCGGCAGCGCCAGCACGGCGATGCCGAGCAGCAACAGGCGTGCCGTGGGGGTAAGCGAAAGACGGGTACGGCCAAGGCAAACGGTGAAGGTCACGATCAGCGTGGTCAGTGCCATGACGCTCCAGGCCAGAATATTTTGCGGCAGCGCCAGGCCGCCGCCGCCCATGTTGGGGTGATAGACCGGCAGGAGCACCGCCATCCAGATCAGCAGCAGGGGCAACACGGCGATAGCCGGTGCGTTAACGGGGGCTTTATCGGTCATGGTTAACCCGCCATGTCTCGATATCGTTCATTGAATGCATTTTTTGAGGATTCCCTATCCTTATCCTGGGGTTTAAATTCGCTGAAGCGTCAATGCCTGAAATGCTTTATAGGAATTGAAAAGACTTCATATCGAAGTGATAAATAATTCCCCCCCTGTGAGCGCGGGGACGGCTTATATAAAAAGGGGAAGCCGTATTCAGTTGCCTGCAAAAAGGTTTTTTATTTTTTTTAAACAGGGTTGTCATTTTCTCAAATTTATCTCGCTCCAGTCAATTTTTAATCTATTGTTTTATTTTTGCGTTTAAATCAATTGGTTGTGATTGTCTTGTGCGTAATGAAACGCCGTGTGAGCGGCAACGAGCGTCTGGGCAAACAGCTGACGGAGCCAATGAGATAAGCATTTTATTGTTAAATCGCTGTTGCTAATGGCGGTGCGGTGGGCGTTATTTTATTTATCGCTGTTCATTATCTTATTTCACATTTTCTTTATCACGCCATTTTTTATTTTTATTAAGACTATTCTTGTTCTTATGGTTTTTTTTGAATTTTATTAAAGTAAATTTTTTTAAGATTGTTCTGTGCTCTTGTAAATAACGGAGAGATGGTCTGCCTATCCCTGTTGCCATCATGCCAGACGGACCAACGCGCCTGTAAAAGCGCGTTAATCCATGTTTCACAGATCTCACTCCACTTCGCCAATCCGCTCCAGCGCATCTACCACCAGATCCCAGAATTTATCCTGATCCAGTTTGACCGCCACCTGGGTGTGGCAGTCCGGCGGCGGCGGCGCGCGGAAGTCCGCGACCGTCATGCCCAGCGTCAGGGTGCCGGTGAGTTCGATATCCACCGGCGCTTTGCGCACCGTCATCACGCTCGGATCGATCACGTAAGCCACCGCGCAAGGATCGTGTACCGGCGGGGCGCTGAAGCCCTGCGCCTGCCGGTACATGTGGCCAAAGAAGGCCAGCAGTTCGCCGACGAAGGCGGCCGGCCGGGTGCCGAGGGCGGCGATGCGCTCGCAGACTGCCGGCGTGGCCAACGCCTGGTGGGTGAGATCCAGCCCGACCATGGTCAGCGGCCATTTTTCGTTAAACACGATGTGCGCCGCCTCGGGATCGATTTTGATATTGAACTCCGCCACCGCGCTCCAGTTGCCCACGTGGTAGCCACCGCCCATCAGCACCACTTCCTTGACCCGCTCGGCAATGCGCGGCTCTTTGCGCACTGCCATGGCGATATTGGTCAGGCCGCCGGTCGGCACCAGCGTCACGCTGCCGGGCGGGTGGGCCATCACGGTATCAATGATCAGATCCACCGCGTGGCGCGAGTCCAGCTGCAGGTGGGGTTCCGGCAGCACCGGGCCATCGAGGCCGGAATCGCCGTGAATGTCGGGTGCCACTTCGATATTGCGCACCAGCGGGCGTGGGCAGCCGGCGGCGAAGGGCACGCCGGTGATATTGGCGATGCGCGCCACCGCCAGTGCGTTGCGCGTCACTTTGTCCAGCGTCTGATTGCCCACCACGGTGGTGACCGCCAGCAGGTCGATCTGCGGATTGCCCCAGGCCAGCAGCAGGGCGATGGCGTCGTCATGCCCCGGGTCACAGTCCAGTATGATTTTTTTCATGGTTATTCCTGATGCAGGGAGAGGTTCCCGCAGCATAACGCAGCGCGACGGCGTGGGATAATACCGATGGTGCTTTTGTTAACGGCATCAAAGCTTTGCCACTTTTTCGATGTAATGAAACGTAAATCCTCATTCGCTGGGCTTTACCCTGGAGTTTACTCCAGGGTTTACAGTGAGCTTCAGCGTCAATGTACAGAGGAGAGGCGGGATGAGCTTACTGAAAAGGTTGTTGGGTCAAGGCGGTGTTAACGGCGGTCATCAGCGCGCGGGTCACCGCGGCGGGCATCATGGCAACCGCTATAACCAGCATGGCGAGCCGGGGCCGCAGTGTCCGGAATGCCAGGCGGTGAATAAACCGGGCGCACGTTATTGTCATCGCTGCGGTCAGCCATTTGCCGCAGTGAGCGCCACCTGCGGCCAGTGCGCCGCGCCGTTGCCGCCGGGCAGCCGCTTTTGCCCGCAGTGCGGCGGCGGTGTGCCGTGAACCGGGGCGGTTGGACAGCCGCGCTGCTGCTGGGCGCCATGGCGCTATGGACGCTGCTGGCCTGGGGCGTGGCCGGCGTGCTGACCTGGCTCCCGGCGTTGGCGGAAGCGGCCGGCGGCGCATCGCTGCCGGTGAGCGGTGCGCTGAGTCTGGTGCCGCAGACGGTGCTGGATGCCTGGCTGCCGTGGCTGAAACAGCTGGGCAGCGGGCTGGCGAGCTATTTTCCTCTGCTGCTGAACTGGGCCGGCTATGCCGTCTGGCTGCTATGGGGCCTCGGCATGCTGGCGCTGATGCTGCTGGGCGCGCTGGCGCACCGCTATTTGAGCGCCGCTCAGCGATAACCCTGATAGACCGCCGCCACGCGTTCGAAATAGTCGGTTAGGTAGTTGATACACACCTGCACCTTCAGCGGCAGTTTGTCCTTCTCGGTATAGAGCGCGTAGATCGGCCGCGGATCCGAATGGTAGCTTTTGAACAGGATCTCGATCTCGCCGCGCTTGATCTCTTCGATCACCCACATCAGCGGGGCGTAGGCGATGCCGGCGCCGTTTTTCAGCCAACGGATCATGGTGGAGGAGTCGTTGGTGACGAAGCGCCCCTGCGGTGAAATGCGCGTGGTGATGCCCTCCGGCGACATCAGTTCAAATTCGCTGTCGGGGCGCACGCTGTACTCCAGCCAGGAAAAGTTGACCATGTCGCTCGGCTTCTGCGGCGTGCCGTGCTGGCTGAGGTAGCTTTTGGCCGCGCACACCACCATCGGCATCTGCCCCAGGCGGCGGGAGAACAGGCTGGAGTCCTGCAGCGCGCCGGTGCGGATCACCAGATCCAATCCATCGGTGATCAGGTCCGGTGCCGGAATGCCGGTCACCAGGTTGACCGTCAGGCCCGGGTACTCTTTCATCATCTCGGCGGTCATGTTCGCCAGCACGTTTTGCGCCATGGTGGATGAGCTGCCGATGCGCAGCGTGCCGGCAGGCGTATTGTTAAACGCATACAGCTGCTCATGCACTTCGCTGACTTCCTGCAGCATGCGTCGGCAGCCCTGATAGTAGATTTTGCCGGCCTCAGTCAGGCCGATGCTGCGCGTGCTGCGGTTCAACAGCTTGACCTGCAGCTCATTTTCCAGTTTCGAGACGGTTTGACTGATCGATGAAACGCTCATGTCGAGTTGGCGCGCGGCCGCGGTAAACGACCCGAACTCAACCACTTTGGCGAATACCGACATCCGTTTTAATCTTTCCATTATTCACTCTGGCTTAAAAGTGATTTAGATCACAGATTGTTGATGCCTTGATAGTAAGCAGGCTAATATAACGTGGTCGGGTGAATAGACCTTACCAACGTGCGAGAGCGAGCGGCGACGCAATCCTGCCGCTCCTCCGGCACCCTCGCAATCCCTGTCGTGGATGTCTGCCCCAAAGTTTAACCTTTTTTCGGGTTCGTGACCTGGACAAGCTGTCCGGTCAAGATTTGTGGCGCGCGCACGCTAAAATGTAAAGAGAATGTGAATGGCGAGATGTGTCTTTCCCCGGCGTAGTGAACAATAAGGAAAAAGTGATGAGTTTGCTTCCGGTTATGGTCATCTTCGGACTGTCGTTTCCGCCGGTGTTTTTCGAGCTGCTGGTGTCGCTGGCGCTGTTTTTTCTCTTGCGCCGCCTGCTGCAGCCGACGGGGATTTACGATTTTGTCTGGCATCCGGCGCTGTTTAACACCGCGCTGTATTGCTGCTTGTTTTATCTGATTTCATGTCTTTTTGTTTGAGGTCGCTGTGAAAAATTTTTCGATAAAAATAACCCGAATCGCGATCACTTTGATTCTTGTGCTGCTGGGTATCGTTGCGGTGTTCAAGGCCTGGGTGTTCTACACCGAGTCGCCGTGGACACGTGACGCCAAGTTCACCGCCGACGTGGTGGCGATCGCGCCGGACGTCAGCGGCCTGCTGACCGAAGTGCCGGTGGTGGACAACCAGCTGGTGAAGAAAGGCCAGGTGCTGTTCGTGGTCGATCGGCCGCGCTATGAGCAGGCGCTGGCGGAGGCCGGTGCCGACGTCGCCTACTATCAAACGCTGGCGGCGGAAAAACGGCGCGAAGCCGGCCGCCGCGTCAAGCTGGGCGTGCAGGCGATGTCGCAGGAAGAAATCGACCAGTCGAACAACTCGCTGCAGACCGTGCAACACCAGCTGGCGAAGGCCGTGGCGGCGCACGAGCTGGCGCAGCTGGATCTGGAGCGCACCACGGTGCGTGCCCCGGCCGATGGCTGGATCACCAACCTCAACGTCCACGCCGGCGAATACATCACCCGCGGCTCGGTGGCGGTGGCGCTGGTGAAGAAAGACTCCTTCTACATCCTGGCCTATCTGGAAGAAACCAAGCTGACCGGCCTGAATAAGGGTGACCGCGCGGAGATCACCCCGCTCGGCAGCAATCGCATCATGCACGGCACCGTTGACAGCGTGGCGGCGGCGGTAAACAACAGCAGCAGCACGGTCAACAGCAAAGGGCTGGCCTCGATCGACAGCAACCTGGAGTGGGTGCGCCTGGCGCAGCGCGTGCCGGTGAAGATCCTGCTGGACGCCAAGGACCAACAGCATCCGTACCCGGCCGGCACCACCGCCACCGTGGTGATCGTCGGCAAGAACGATCGCAATGCCGACAGCGGCTCGCCCTTTGTGCGCCTGATGCACCGGCTGCGTGAGTTCGGCTAATGAACAGCCCAACCTTTATCCGGCTGAGGTTTGCCTTCAAACTCAGCTTCGCGATTGTGTTTGCGCTGTTCGTCGGTTTCCATCTCAACCTGGAAACCCCGCGCTGGTCGGCGATGACCGCCGCCATCGTCGCCGCCGGCCCGGCCTTTGCCGCCGGCGGTGAACCCTTCTCCGGCGCCATCCGCCACCGCGGCTGGCTGCGCATCATCGGCACCTTTATCGGCTGCTTTGTCGGCCTGATCATTATCATCACCACCGCCCGTGCGCCGGTGGTGATGCTGCTGCTGTGCTGCATCTGGGCCGGCTTCTGCACCTGGCTCTCTTCGCTGATCAAGGTCGAGAACTCCTACGCCTGGGGCCTGGCCGGCTATACCGCGCTGATCATCATCGTGACGGTCGCCACCAGCGAGGCCCATCTGCTGGAAGCGCCGCAGTTCGCCATCGAGCGTTGCAGCGAGATCGTGCTGGGCATCGTCAGCGCCGTATTGGCGGATCTGCTGTTCTCGCCGCGTTCGATCAAGCAGGACATCGATCGGGCGGTGGATCAGCTGTTGGTGGATCAATATCGCCTGATGCAGATGTGCATCAGCAACGCCGACAAAGAAGACATTGACCGTGCCTGGAGCAATCTGGTCAAGAGCACCACGGCGCTGGATGGCATGCGCAACAACCTGATGATGGAGTCCTCGCGCTGGCAGAAGGTCAACCGTCGGGTGAAGGCGCTGCATACCCTGTCGCTGACGCTGATCACCCAAGCTTGCGAAACCTATCTGATCCTGCTGAATCACCCGAACGCGCTGCAAGCGAGCCTGCGGGAGCAACTGATGGTGCCGGCGGAAACCCCGCAGGAGATCCACAAGCGCATGAAGCTGTTGCGCCAGGTGCTGACCACGCATCGCTCCGATGAAACGCTGCCGACCCTCACCGGCTGGGTCGGCGCGGCGACGCGCTACCTGCTGCTGTCGAAGGGCGTACACACCAACGGCAGCATCAGCGCGGTGGAAGAGGGTGTGTTGAGCAATGAAACCGTGGTCAAGCCGACCTCGGCGGAAGGGCATCACGCGATGATCAACGGCCTGCGCACCTTTGTGGCCACGGCGTTCGGCAGCCTGCTGTGGCTGTGGACCGGTTGGACGTCCGGCAGCGGTTTTATGGTGATCATCGCGGTAATCACCTCGCTGGCGATGCGCACCCCGGCGCCGCGCATGGTGGCGATGGATTTCGTGCTGGGCATGCTGGCGGCGATCCCGGTCGGTTCCCTGTTCTTCATGGTGATCCTGCCGGCGACGCAGCAGAGCATCTTGCTGCTGTGTCTCAGCCTCGGCCTGCTGGCGTTTTTCATCGGCATCGAGGTGCAGAAGCGGCGGCTCGGTTCGCTGGGGCTGCTGGCGGGGACGATCAACATTCTGGTGCTGAGCAACCCGATGGAGTTCAACGTCACCCAGTTTCTCGATGGGGCGCTCGGCCAGTTCCTCGGTAGCTGCGTGGGGCTGATGGTGCTGCTGCTGATCCGCGACAATTCGCGCGAGCGCACCGGCCGCACGTTGCTCAACCAGTTCGTCAGCAGCGCGGTGTCGGCGCTGACCACCAAGGCGGCGCGCCGTCGGCAGAACCACCTGCCAGCGCTGTATCAACAGCTCAACCAGCTGCTGATGATGTTCCCGAACGATATCGCCAAGTATCGTCTGGCGCTGAACCTGATCATCGCCCACCAGCGTATGCAGCGGGCGGAAATCCCGGTCAGCGAAGAGCTGTCGGCCTTCCACCGCCAGATCCGCAGCACCGCCGATCGGGTGGTCTCGGCCAAGAACGACGTCAAGCGCGCCTATTACTACGATCGCTTGCTGGGTGAAATGAACGAGTACCAGCAAAAATTGGTGGACAATCAGGCGCCGCTCAGCGTCACCGGGCCGGTGAAACGCCTGGCCGACATGCTGCATCGCTATCGCCACGCCTTGATCGATTGATGCGTTCCCGCCTTTTGCGCCGCGTTATGCGGCGCCTTCCCTGACTATACTGAAAGCAGCGCCTGGTACGGCGGCCGTCTCATAAGAGGCGGCCCGTTTTCAGAGAGACTCCGAGTGCCAGAACGGCTGGAAAGTGGCATCATTGTCATGAATGGATGAAACCTTAGCCGCCGCGAAAACGTTACTTGCCGGTCATCTTAGTTTCATCCAGGTCGACTATATACCTAACTAGCCTGGGGGAGCTGCGGCGCCTTCGGCGGCATAATTTCAGGGAATGTCATGAACAAGCGGATTCTGGTGGCGATTGTCATCGCCGTGGTTATCGCCGTCTTCAGCGCGCTGCGCGGCAACGAGCACCGTGCGATCGGCGGCAATCCGGCGGTGGTCCAGGCCCCGGCGGGGCAGCAGCAGAGCATCGATCGGCTCACGCAGCAGCAAACGGTGGTGAGTTACCTGCAGCAGCATCAGCGGCTGCCGGATTATTACGTCACCAAGAAGCAGGCGCGCGAGCAGGGCTGGGATCCGCGTTCAGGCAACCTCTGTGTGGTATTGCCGGGCAAGGCGATTGGCGGCGATCGATTCTCTAACCGTGAAGGGCAATTGCCGACCGCCGGCGGCCGGGTCTGGCGCGAAGCGGACATCAATTACCAGTGTGGCCGGCGCGGCGCCGATCGCCTGCTGTATTCGAGCGACGGTCTGATCTTCGTCACGCGCGACCATTACAAAAACTTCATTCGTGTGGAGTGAGTTTGATGGCAAAAGTAGAGTTTGATTTTGAACAGATCCAGGATGTGCCGGCCTTCTACCGCGATTTCGCGCGCAAGTTTGCGCTGGACGAGGGGTTCGGCGCCAACCTCGACGCGCTGTGGGACGTGGTGACCGGCGATATCGGCCTGCCGGTGGAAATCGAGTTCACTCACCTGAATGCCCGCAGCAAGCGTCGTTTCGGCGCGATCATTCTGCTGTTTGAAGAGGCGGAAGAAGAGCTGGAAGGCAGCCTGCGCTTCAATATCCGTGAAAGCAGCGGCGAGCCGGCCCATCACCGGGGATGAAACGGCTTCATCCCGGGATGGCGGCGGCGCTTAGTCGGCCGCTTCGGCCAGCTCGCGCAGGTATTGGAAGATTTGGCGGTAAGCCTTAGGCGGCTTGTTGGCGGCCTTCTCTTTCTGCGCGTTGCGCACCAGTGAACGCAGCTGTTGGCGATCGGCGGCCGGATACAGATCCAGGATCGACGGAATGACGTCATCGCCTTCTTCCACCAGGCGGTCGCGTAGCGCTTCCAGTTTATGGAACAGCGAAACCTGCTGGTTGTGGCGGTTTTTCAGCTTGTCGAGCGCGGTCTGGATCGGCTCGATATCGCGGGCGCGCAGCATCTTGCCGATCAGCTGCAGCTGACGGCGACGGCCCTCTTTCTTGATCTTTTGCGCCAGCTCGATGGCGGCACGCAGATCTTCGTCCAACGGAATGCGGTCCAGCGCGTTTTTGCCCAGATCGACCATTTCGGCCCCCAGGTCTTTCAGCGCTTCGGCATCACGTTTAATCTCACTTTTACTGACCCAGATAATCTCGTCATCGTCCTCGTTTTCATTCTCCGGGACATCGTCGAGCCAGTCTTCAGGCTGTTTGTTCATGGTAGGCTCCGTTAAAAAGAGGCTAATCCTAACAGGTTGCCGGCTTTATGCGAAATTCAACGCGGTTCCTGTTAGACTCAACGGCAGAGATCTCAGGATTTTTGCGCGCCGCCCCGCGTGCACAACTACGCCGCTCCGGCACTTTTCTCAACGATTTTCTGATTAATTATGGCAGATTGATGAAAGTAGTCACTCAAGTTGCAGAACAGCGCAAGGCGCTGGAACAGGCCGTTTCTCAGGCGCTGGAGCTGGCCCGCGCCGGTTCCGACGCGGCGGAAGTCGCGGTCACCAAATCGACCGGCATCAGCGTCAGTACCCGCTTCGGCGAGGTGGAAAACGTCGAGTTCAACAGCGATGGCGCGCTGGGTATCACCGTGTATCACCGTCAGCGCAAAGGCAGCGCCTCTTCCACCGATCTCAGCCCGGACGCCATCGCCCGCACCGTGCAGGCGGCGTTGGATATCGCGCGCTACACCTCTGAAGATCCCTGCGCCGGCCCGGCGGAGAAAGATCTGCTGGCGTTCGAGGCGCCGGATCTCGATCTGTTCCACCCGATCGAACTGGACGCCGAGCGCGGCATCGAGCTGGCGGCGCGCGCCGAGCAGGCTTCGCTGGCGGCGGACAAGCGCATTACCAACACCGAAGGCGGCAGCTTCAACAGCCACTACGGCATCAAGGTGTTCGGCAACAGCCACGGCATGCTGCAAAGCTACTGTTCCAGCCGCCACTCGCTGTCCAGCTGCGTCATTGCTGAGCAGGACGGCGATATGGAGCGAGATTACGCTTACACCATCGGCCGTGCGATGGGCGATCTGCACAGCCCCGAGTGGGTGGGGCAAGAGTGCGCCCGTCGCACGCTGGCGCGTCTCGCGCCGCGCAAACTGTCGACCATGAAGGCGCCGGTGCTGTTCGCCTCCGAGGTGGCCACCGGGCTGTTCGGCCATCTGGTGGGCGCCATCAGCGGCAGCAGCGTTTACCGCAAGTCGACCTTCCTGCTGGACTCGCTCGGCAAACAGATCCTGCCGGCGTGGCTGACCGTCGAGGAGCATCCGCACCTGCTGAAAGGGCTGGCGTCGACGCCGTTCGACAGCGAGGGCGTGCGCACCCAGCGGCGCGATATCGTCAAGGACGGCGTGCTGCAAACCTGGCTGATGACCAGCTACTCGGCGCGCAAGCTGGGCCTGCACAGCACCGGTCATGCCGGCGGCATCCATAACTGGCGCATTGCCGGGCAGGGCGCGGACTTTGCCGGCATGTTGAAACAGCTTGGCACCGGCCTGGTGGTGACCGAGCTGATGGGCCAGGGCGTCAGCGGCGTTACCGGCGATTACTCGCGCGGCGCCGCCGGTTTCTGGGTCGAAAACGGCGAGATCCAATACCCGGTCAGCGAGATCACCATCGCCGGTAACCTGAAAGACATGCTGCGCAATATCGTCAGCGTCGGCAGCGATATCGAAACCCGCAGCAATATCCAGTGCGGTTCGGTGCTGTTGCCGGAAATGAAGATCGCCGGTCAATGATCCTCTGCGCGGCCGGCGCCCGCCGGTCGCGCGTTATCCCGTCTCAACCTTGCTTACAAATCTCCGGTTTCGGTTTTGCCCGGCCTTGCCTATGGTAACGGTGGGTTAATTAAAACAATAACTGGAAGGTGAGCAAACATGCAGAATACCCTGAAAGCGCTGGCGGCGTTGACGCTGCTGGCAGCCAGTTCGCTGGCGGCCGCCGCCGATCTGGGCGACGATATGGACACCCTGGCGGAAAACTACAAAACGGTGCTAAATACCGATTCGGCCGCTACCCTCACACAGAGCCTGCAAAACATGCGCGCCGCCGCGCAGGATGCCAAGCAGGGCACCCCGCCGAAGCTGGAAGACAAAGCCGCCGACAGCCCGGAGATGAAAGATTTTCGCAGCGGGCTGGATACCCTGATAGGCCAGATCGATCAGGCGTTGGCGCTGGCCAACCAGGGCAAAGTCGCCGAAGCGAAGCAGCTGGCGCAGGGCTTCAAGCAAACCCGCGACGCCAACCACAAGAAATTCCGCTAATCCGTCAACCGTCGCGCCCGTCTTCCGTCAGATAGGAGGAGGGCGCCTGCCCCAGCACGCGGCGAAACATGGTTGAAAACGCCGCGCTGCTGTCATATCCCATCTCCATCGCCACCTGCGTTACGCTGCGCCCTTCGGCCAGCAGCGCCAACGCCAGCACCACGCAGGCGCGCTGGCGCCATTGCGAAAACGGCAGGCCGGTCTGCGCGCGAAAGAAGCGGCTGAAGGTGCGAATGCTCATGTACAGACGAGGCGCCCACCGCTGCGCGGAGTCGTGGGCGTCGGGGTGCTGCAAAAAGGCGTGGCACAGCTCGCCCAGCCGAGGATCGGCGGGCAGCGGGATGTGCAACGGCAAGGGTTGCAGCCGGGCCAGCTCGTGCAGCAGCAGCGCCGCCAACGCCCCGTCGCGCCCGTCTTGCTCATACTCCAGCGGCATATCCACGGCCGCCATCAACAGCTGGCGCATCAGCGGGGTAACGCTGACCACCTGACAGACCTGCGGCCGTTCGGCGGGCAACGCGCCGGGTTCGAGATACAGGCTGCGGGTGGTGACGCCGACCATCCTTACCGCGTGCGGCATCTGCGGCGGCAGCCACACCGCATGCTGCGGCGGGACGACCCAATTGCCTTGCTGGGTGAAAACGTGCATGACGCCGGTGGCGCCGTACAGCAACTGCGCGCGCCGGTGGCTGTGCATCGGCAGCAGATGCCCCGGCGGGTAGTCGGTGCCGATGGCGATCACCGCGCGCGTTACGTGGTCGATGTCATCAATGTGGACATTGCGCATGTGTCCTCTTTGGCGGGCAGATTGGCCGAAACGCAATGATAGTTGGCCCTTCATATAAAGCAAGCCAACGGCCGTCGCCCTACTATCGGGGCAGAAAAATAACGCTTGTTCGGGGCGCCGCTATTTTATCGGCCAGGCAACCCATGCAAGTTTTCACACCGGGGTGGGACGAACGTTCTCGTTCTCGCAATACAAGAAGTTAATAAGGAATAAAGCGTCATTTTATTCCAACACCTGAAGCAATAGTTCTTAGTGCAGTTCAATGACTATAAGGTGATATTTCATGTATAAGTTCGGTGTGATTGGCGGCGGAGCCGCCGGGATCTCTTTTGCGTATAACTTTATAAAAAATAAGTCGGTTAATCATTGCAAAAGACCGCTTTCCCTGAAGGTTTTCGACAAGCAGGGCTTCAAGGGCGGTATGGCATACAGCAGCGATTTTGACAGCCATATATTAAATATGACGCCGGAAAACATGTCGGCGGATATTTTCGACGATGCGCACTTTGTTGATTGGATTGCCATGCATTTCCCGCAGTTTTGCCAGGATCGTTATCCGCCGCGCTGGCTGTATCGGGAATATCTCGATTTTATTCGCGACATGACGATTTATATGGCGGCGGACAGTAACGTGACGCTGAATTTCGTGACCGCCGAAGTGAATGCCATCGCGCCGCACGAAGCCGGCTATCGGCTGACCACCGCCTGCGGCGGCGCCGAGCAGATGAACGCGCTGGTGCTGTGCTCAGGGCACAACCCGCCGGAATGTCTCTATCCGGTGGACGGGGTGATCGCTTATCAGGCCCACCAGGATCTGCCGCCGATCAACCCTTATTCGACCATCGGCGTGATCGGCTGCAGCCTGACGGCGATTGACGCCATCGTAGAGCTGATGGAGCGCCTGGGGGCGACCGACATCTGCGCTTTATCGCGCTCGGGCCTGTTCCCCAGCGTGCAGCCGGCGCTGATGCGTCCGCCGCCGGAGGCGTTTGTGGAGGGGGTGCGGCGCTTTGTCGCCGGCAGCGATTTCATTGATGCGCATCAGCTGGTGCATGCGATCAATGCCGCGCTGGCGCGCCACTATCCGGGGCCGGAGCGGTTGACGGTGCTCTCGGCGCTGGGGGAAAGGCGCGATTGTTACCGCGATCTGGCGGACAGCCTCGATCGCGCGCGTTTTGCCCGGGAGCATATTTGCAGCTATCTGGCGGCGATCCACCCGGCGGTGTGCGCCGCCTGGGTCAAGATGGATGCCAACAACCGGCAGGTCTTCATGCGTTTTTACAACTCCTCCTGGATGCGCAATCGGCACGCCATGCCGATCAAGAACGCCAACAAGATCGTGGCGGCGCTGGAGAGCCAACGCCTGCGCGCCTGCGGCGGCCTGGCGGATATCAGCAAGGGAGCGGACGGGTTTACCCTCCGTTGCCATGAGACGCGGGTGCACGCGCAGTATCTGTTCAACTGCACCACGCCTTCCTATCAACTGCCGCCCAACCGCCTGAGCCATCAGCTGCTGCAAGACGGGCTGGTGCAAGAGAACCTGTTCGGCGGCGTGAAGTGCAACCCGCACACGCTGAAAATCGCCGACCGGCGCGGCCGCGAGCAGCATCTCTACTCGCTCGGCGCGCCCGCCAAGGGCGATCTGTTTTACACCTCGGCGATGGAGTCCATCACGCGGGATATCAGCAAGATCGTGTTTAACAACCCTATTTTCAACGCAAAGAAGGCTGAAGTATGAAAAACGTAGCGCTCTTTGTCGGCAACGACATTTTCTCCTGGCTGGTGTGTCAGGATCTGATCGCCGCCCTGAAAGGCGAGTGTGCCTTTACGGTGTATTTCCCCCTGGCGAAAAGCGCCGGGCGCACGCAGGAGCCGGCGGTTCGCCACCTGGGGCTGTATGAGCGCGAAGTGCTGAACGATTTCGTGTTCCCGTTCGTGGGCCGCAACGCCGCCGCCTGCGAGGGCGTCTATCAGCCGCCGGCGCTGTTCCTGGCCGCCGCCGGGGTCAAAGCGCATCGCGTTCTCGACATCAACGACACCGCGTTTATCAGCAGCCTGGGGCATATGGATGGGGTGATCTCCCTGCGCTGTTATCAGAAATTCTCCGCCGACTATGTGCGCGCCTTCAGCCGACGCGGCAAGCTGCTCTGGAACCTGCATCCGGGGGATTTGCCGCGCTATCGCGGGGTGATGACGCTGTTCCGCGCGATGATGAACGGTGACAGGGACTGTGCGGTAACGCTGCATGAAATGGATGAGCACTGGGACGCCGGCCCGGTGATCGCCCGCCTGCCCGCCGAGCTGCGTCACGATCTGTCGTTCCTGGAAAACATGATGCTGTTGGGCGTGCAGAGCGGCACTTTCCTGGCGCGCCAGCTGATGCGGGCGGAGCATAGCGAAGCGATAGCGGCGGAAAAGCAGGGCGATTCGCGCTACTGGGGCTTCCCGGACGCGCAGACGCTGGCGCAGGCAGAGCAGGCGGGCATTGAGCTGGTGGACCATGACGCCGTGCGAGAGCAGTATCTGGGGCTGTTCGTCGGCGATCGTTTCCACCCGCTGGCGGGGCAGTTCTGCGCCGGGTTCGACGACTTCGTGCGGGCGCACGGCCATGATTGAAACCTTGATTGTACTGGGTGCCGGTTTTCTGACCGGCATCACCACCATTCTGTTCGGCTTCGGCGGCGGCTTTGTGGTGGTGCCTTTCGTCTATCACCTGATCTCCGCCTCGGGTGAGCAGCCCGGCCAGGCGATGCATATCGCGGTGGCGACCTCGACGGCGGTGATGATCCTCAACGCGAGTTACGCCACGCTGACCAACTGGCGCAGCGGCAACCTGCTGCGTGAAACCATCGTGCCGCTGATCTTTTTCATCGGCATCGGCGCGGCGCTGGGCGCGTTCGCCTCTTCGCTGCTGGCGGACGGCGTAATCCGCGGGCTGTTTGTGGTCTATATGGCAGTGACCATCGCCGACTGCCTGTTCCGCCGGGGTTTTTTGATCAAACCGGCGCGCGCCGAACTGTCCCCCGTCACGCTGTGGGGCGGTGGGCCGCTGATCGGCGGCATCGCCACCCTGCTGGGGGTGGGCGGCAGCGTGATGACCGTGCCGCTGCTGCGTCGCCATGGTTACGACATGAAGTATTGCGTCAGTGCCGCCAACCCGCTGTCGATCCCGGTGGCGGTGATCGGGGCGCTGATGTATATCGTGTTGGGGTGGCACGAGATGAGCGGGCCGCAGTATCTGGGCTACGTCAATCTGAACATTCTGGGGTTGCTGGTGGTCGCGGGAATTGCGGGGATCGTGTTTGCCAGGCGCTGTTTGCCTAAGGTGAGCGATGCGCTGCATGCCAAAATCTACGTGCTGCTGCTGATCGCCGTGCTGATCGCTATCTGCCTCTGAAACAGAAAGGGCGGCCGGATGCCGCCCTGAGAACCGCTTAACGGTGGTATTCGCCCGCCGCTTCCGGCTGGTACAGCAATTCCAGCACTTCAATCCGCGCTTCTTCACCGTTCGGCAATTGCCAGGAGATCTGCTTGCCGACGTGCATGCCGAGCAGCGCTGCGCCCAGCGGCGCCATTACCGACAGCTGATCGTGGCTGTCTTTCAGCGATGCCGGGTAAACCAGCGTGCGCACGTGCTCTTCATCGGTGTGCAGATCGCGAAAACGCACGCGGCTGTTCATGGTCACCACGTTGGCCGGCATTTTCTCCGGCGGCAGGATTTCCGCGCGATCCAACTCGTCGTTCAGCGCGGCGGCGACGTCGGTGTTGGCAAAGGCCGGTTGTTCCAATAGCGCATCCAGGCGTTCCGCATCCAGCTCATTAATAGTAATGATGGGTTTGGTCATTCCACTCTCCAGTCAAATCAAAGGGTGCCAGTCTGTGCACCCATAAATTCGGAAAAACAACACAAAGCAACACCCCCGCGCCAGAGGAGCGGGGGTGTGGGTAATGTCGATTTGTCCTATTGATAGTAGGCGGTTGGGGCGAGAAAAGAAAGAGATCCCGATCACGAAGGCTTTTATCGTCAATCGTGGCAAAAGAAACGGTTAGCCCGGTTATCTATTTGTTATCTCATTGACTTTTTCACCGCCGCGCCGTTTTGCGAAATGGATCCCCGCGCGTCATTCGATTTCCACTTCGAACTGGAAAAAACCGGTCTACACAGAAAATCCTACCGAGGGTAGGGTAAAGACATCACAGAAAGCGGGTTATTCAGGTGATGCGCTTTACGGCTTACTGATTAATGTAGGATCTAGGGGTACTGAAAAGTGAATGATGGATCTGCTTCGATAAAAGAAATTGAACAATCCGATGTCAGCGAAGCCGGAGCGATCGCTGCTCGGGTGTTGGCGGATATTACCGCGATGCTGAATGCTGAAAATATTTATACCAATGCGGTGCAGCAACAGATGCTGGAATCGCATATTCGCGCCATGGTGCTGCGTTCAATAACCGGTGAGCCGTTGCCGGAGGTGGATAAATCGTTGTTCGACGAAATCTCTGCCGAATCCATGCAAATGGCGGAGCGCGTGGTGAATCAGTTTGGCACATTGCCTATCGAAGAAGCCTATTTGCTGTCAGTGCACTTCGAAGTGGCGAAAGATAATAACGCATAGCGGTTAACGCATCGATTTCAATCAGGAGAATATACCATGGGTCAAATTACCGTAGTGATCGGCGATCGTCTGGGCAAAGGGCAAAAAGTTGGCCAAGGCGTTGAAAGCGCAGGCGGAAAAGCGGTGGTCATCCCCGGCGTCGCGGCGGACATGAAGCTCGGCGACGTCATGAAAGCGGAAAACGCGCAGCTGGGCATCTCTTTTTGCGGCAGCGGCGGCGCCGGCGCGATTACCGCGCAAACCAAACACGGCTACAAGGCTAAATATGGCATGCGTTCGGTGGAAGAGGGCGTGACGGCAATTAACGAAGGCTACAACGTGCTGGGCTTCGGCTTTATGGATAAAGAAGAGCTGGGCCAGAAACTGGTGGAAGCCTACGTCAAAAAAAATGGCAATCCATAATGAAAGAGCAATATACCACATCGGTAAAGGTGGAGGGTAAAGGCGACAGCAAAGCGAAAGCTTTTGCTTCCGCCTTGGCTAATGTGCAGGGCGCGGTATTAAAGTCCACCAACAATATTCTGCTGCGTATCGAGCCGCAGGACGTCAGCGTAGTGAAAGCGGAAGAGAAAATAACTAAAGAGAAATTTCTTTTCTTCTTTTTGCCGCGTGAAAGAAAGAGCTATGCCGTTTCTCTGGAAATAACCGTGAACGTAACCATTATCAATACCGAGAAGGTTGTCTTCGTCACGAAATAAAAACGTTAGCATAAATGAAAGGGTATACTGATGTTTTTAATCATCTTATTTAAATCGATTATTATCGGTGGGCTGGTGGGGGTCGGCGTAGGGGCCGGCGCCGCGCGCATGTTCCACGCACCGACAACACAGGGCATGGGGGCGTTTCGCACCCTGGGCGAGCTGAATTCCTGCGAGGGCGATCCGGCTTCCCACTTCTCATTCGGTCTGGGCTTCTTCTTCAACGCCTGGGCGTCTTCCGTGGCGGCGGGCTCCTTCACGCAGGACGTCGACCACCGCATCATCCCGCACTGGGGTGCGGCGGCCCTGATGGTCAAGAACCGCAATCTGGCGCAAACGCTGCACGATCCGAAAAAAATGGCCATTGCCTGCGGCATCATCGGCATGCTGGTGGTGGCGTTCCTCAATACCACCGCTTCCGCCGTGCCTGCCGCGCTGCAGGTCACCGCGATCAAGGTGCTGGTGCCGGCGGCCAACCTGCTGGTGAACACCGTGATGCCGGTGATCTTTTGGCTGGCGGCGATCGACGCCGGGCGCCGTTCCGGCTTCTGGGGCACCATCTTCGGCGGCCTGGCGCAGCTGATCATGGGCAACGCCGTACCGGGCCTGGTGCTGGGCATTCTGATCGGCAAAGGCGTGGAAGAGAGCGGCTGGAACAAGATCACCAAGATCATGATGGCGGTGATCGTGCTGCTGTTCGTGCTGAGCGGCTTCTTCCGCGGCTTCGACATGAAAGTTCTCGAGTCCTTCAGCCTCGGCGTGCCGGGCTGGCTGGACGCCATTCACAACACCCTGAGCGGTAAATAAGGAGCGGGATGATGGAAGAGCAAACCCAAAAAGGCTTCTGGTACGCCGACTGGTCATTCCCGATTTTTGTTGGCCTGCTGTCCTCCGGCGTGTTCGCCGGGACGCACATGTACTACCTGTACGGCATCGGCGCCTTTAACGAAGTGGCGTTCGTTTCCATGCTGCGGGCGGGGATGGATACCGGCGTGTATGGCGCGGTGGCGGCGTTCGGCGCCAGCTTCCTGTTCGCGCGCATCATCGAAGGTTCGCTGGTGGGGATCCTGGACATCGGTGGCGCGATCCAGACCGGCGTCGGGCTGGGCGTACCGGCGCTGCTGCTGGGGGCCGGCATCGTGTTCCCGGTCGCCAACTTCGCCGCTTCGCTGGCCACCGGCCTCGTCATCGGCCTGGCGATCGGTTACGTGATCATCCTGGCGCGCAAATTCACCATCAATCAGAGCAACTCCACCTACGGGGCGGACGTGATGATGGGCGCGGGCAACTCGTCGGGCCGCTTCCTCGGGCCGTTGATCATCCTGTCGGCGATGACCGCCTCGATCCCGATCGGCATCGGTTCGCTGCTCGGCGCGCTGCTGTTCTATATCTGGGGTAAACCGATCACCGGCGGAGCGATCCTCGGCGCGATGATCCTGGGGGCGATCTTCCCGGTAGCCATTTCTTAAGAGGCCTGCGCCAGGCGCCGCCCGATGCTGCGGCGGCGCCCGGGCTAACAGGAGCAATGCGGTATGTATGACTTAGTAATCAGAGGTGCCAGACTGGCGGACGACACGCTGATCGATCTGGCGGTGAAAGACGGCAAAATAGCCTCGGTCGGGCGGTTGGCGGCGGACGTCAGCACCGTTCGCCAACTGGATCTGGCGGGCAACTGCCGCCTGAGCGCCGGTTGGATCGATGCGCACGTACACTGCTATCCCGACTCGCCGATTTACCATGACGAGCCGGATCGGGTCGGCGTCGCCAGCGGCGTCACCAGCGTGGTCGATGCCGGCAGCACCGGCGCCGACGATATCGACGCCTTTTATCAGCTGACGCGCAGCGCCAAAACCAACGTGTTCGCCTTCCTCAACATCTCGCGCATCGGCCTGCTGCGGCAGAACGAGCTGGCGGAGTTGACGGACATCGACAAGCACGAGGCCGGCCAGGCCATCGCCAACCATCCCGGCTTTATCATCGGCATCAAGGCGCGCATGAGCAGCAGCGTGGTGGGCAAGAACGGCACCCGGCCGCTGGTGTTGGCCAAAGAGATCCAGCGGGAAAACCGCCAGCTGCCGCTGATGGTGCATATCGGCAACAACCCGCCGAATCTGGACGAGATCGCCGATCTGCTGACCCGTGGCGACATCATCACCCACTGCTACAACGGCAAACCGAACCGCATTCTGACGCCGGCGGGCACGCTGCGCGAGTCGATCCAGCGCGCGCTGCGGCGCGGCGTGTTGCTCGACGTGGGGCACGGCACCGCCAGCTTCAGCTTCGAGGTGGCGCGCCAGGCGATCTCGCTGGGCATTTTGCCGCATACCATCAGCTCCGATATTTACTGCCGCAACCGCATGAACGGGCCGGTGCACAGCCTGGCGACGGTGATGTCCAAATTCTTCAGCGTCGGCCTGACGCTGCCGCAGGTGATCGCCTGCGTGACGGAGAACGCCGCGTCGGCGCTGCAGCTGAGCGGCAAAGGGCGGCTGGAGCCGGGCTATGACGCCGATTTCACGCTGTTTGAACTGCGCCGCGAACCGCAGGTGTTCGCCGACGCCGAAGGGCAAACCGCCGAGGGCGAACAGCTGTTGGTGCCGCTGGCCGCGGTGGTGGCCGGGGAAATCCTATTAACCGAACAAGGGGAGGCAGCCCATGTCTTCGATTTATGAAAAATACGGTTTGAAGCAGGTGATCAACACCTCCGGCCGCATGACCATTCTCGGCGTTTCCACGCCGCGCCAGGACGTGATTGACGCCGTTGACTACGGCCTGAATCACTATTTCGAAATCAAGGATCTGGTCAACAAGACCGGCGCCTACATCGCCGATCTGCTCAACGTGGAGGACGCGGTGATCGTTTCCTGCGCCTCGGCGGGCATCGCCCAGTCGGTGGCGGCAGCGATCGTCAAAGATAACGCCAATCTGCTGGTGAACCTGCACTCGGCGTCGATCGCCGTGCCGCGCGAGATCGTGTTGCCGCGCGGTCACAACGTCAACTTCGGCGCGCCGGTGGACACCATGGTGGCGCTGGGTGGCGGCAAGGTGGTAGAGGCGGGCTACGCCAATGAATGTTCGCCGGAGCAGATTGAAGCCTGCATCACGCCGCAGACGGCGGCGATCCTGTACGTCAAATCGCACCACTGCGTGCAGAAAAGCATTTTGTCCGTCGAACAGGCGGCGGCGGTGGCGCGCAAACATAATCTGCCGCTGATCGTCGACGCCGCGGCGGAAGAAGATCTGATGTGTTACTACCAGATGGGGGCCGATCTGGTGATCTACAGCGGCGCCAAAGCCATCGAAGGGCCGACCAGCGGTCTCGTGATCGGCAAAAAACAGTACGTCGAGTGGGTGAAGCTGCAGTCCGGCGGTATCGGCCGGGCGATGAAGGTCGGCAAAGAGGGCATCCTCGGCCTGACGCAGGCGATTGAAAGCTATCTGACGATTGAGAAAACCACCGGGCAACAGATGGTGGCGCGGATGACGCCGTTCCTCGACAGCCTCAACACCCTGACCGGCGTCAGCGCCAAAACCGTCTGGGACAGCGCCGGCCGCGATATCGCCCGCGCCGAGATCACCTTCGACGAAGCGGTGCTGGGGCGGTCGACCTATGACATCGTTCAGGCGCTGAAAACCGGCGATATTGCCATCTACTTCCGCGGCTACAAGGCCAACGAGGGCAAGATTGAGGTCGACGTGCGCAGCGTCGACGAGCAACAGCTGATGACCGTCTTTAGCTGTATCAAGAACCTGTTTACGGAGAAACAAGCATGAAGCTGCAGCCGAACTACTATCGCGACCGCGTCTGCCTGAACGTGCTGGCCGGCTCCAAAGCCAACGCGCAGGACATCTACGCCGCGGCGGAAGGCCATGTGCTGGTGGGCGTACTCTCCAAGAACTACCCGGACGTCGACAGCGCGGTGACCGACATGCTGCGCTATGCGCGCCTGATTGAAAACGCGCTCTCGGTCGGCCTGGGCGCCGGCGATCCGAAACAGTCGGCGATGGTCAGCCTGATCGCTCAGCAGGTGCAGCCGCAGCACGTTAACCAGGTGTTTACCGGCGTCGGCGCCAGCCGCGCGCTGCTGGGCCAGAACGACAGCGTGGTCAACGGCCTGGTATCGCCGACCGGCCGCGTCGGCTGGGTGAAGATTTCTACTGGCCCATTGAGTGCCGCAGCGCCTGACGGCATCGTGCCGGTGGAAACCGCCATCGCCTTGCTGAAGGACATGGGCGGCAGCTCGATCAAGTATTTCCCGATGGGCGGCCTGAAGTGCAAGGACGAATACCAGTACGTAGCCAAGGCCTGCGCCGAGCATGACTTTATGCTGGAGCCGACCGGCGGCATCGATCTGGAGAATTACGAGCCGATCGTCGAGATCGCGCTGGCGGCCGGCGTGAAGCGCGTGATCCCGCATATCTACAGCTCGATCATCGACGCCGCCAGCGGCGACACGCGACCGCAGGACGTGAAAACCCTGCTGGCGATGACCAAAAAGCTGGTGGGCTGAACGCGCAATGGGATGAGGTATGCCCTAAATAATTGGAGTTGCTTCCCGGCGGCAAGAGCATGAGTCCCCAGGAGCTTACTTAAGTAAGTGACTGGGGGGAGTGCTTGCAGCCAACACAGAAGCAACTTCAAGTATGACGGGATAACGCTGGGAGGCGAAGGTTTTCTCGTGGCGCGGCATGCCGCGTCGCCGTTAGCTATAGCCTATAGCTTTCAAGTTGCAGCTAGGCGGCAAGCGCAGGAGCCCCAGGAGCTTACTTAAGTAAGTGACTGGGGTGAGTGCGGGCAGCCAACAACGCTGCAGCTTGAAAGATGACGGATATATACTGAGGATTACTATGCGAAACTGGCAGGCTCCAACCCGACGCACCGCGTTGTTCCTGGCGCTGCTGGCCGTGACCGGCCCAGCGCTGCATGCTGAGGATGCAATGAATTCCACGTCATCTCATTTCGCCTATATCGGCACCTATAATCCCAACGGCGAAGGCGTTTACCGGGTGCAGGTCGATCCGGCCAGCGGCGCGCTGAGCCACACTACGCTGGTCAGCAAAGTGCCGAATCCGGCGCAGCTGACGCTGGGCGCCGATGGCAAGACGCTGTATGTCGCCAGCGAAGTGGCCGATTTCAACGGCGGCAAACACGGCGGCATCACCGCTTACCGGGTCAATCCGGCCGACGGCGGCCTGACGCAGCTCAACCAGGTGGATTCGCAGGGGGCGGGGCCGGTGTATCTCTCATCGACGCCGGACGGGCGGCATCTGCTGGTGGCCAACTACGTCAGCGGCAGCGTGGCGGCTTTCCCGATCGAAGCGGACGGCAGCCTGGGCGCCGCCAGCTCGGTGCAGCAACAGCAGGGCCCGGCGGGCGCGGCCAAACCGGCGGCGGCGGTGAACGGCAGCTTCGCCATCAGCGATCACAATGGCCCGCATGCCCATATGATCGCCAGCGATCCGAGCGGCAAGTTCGTGTTCTCCACCGATCTGGGGTTGGATCGCATCTACCAATGGCGCTTTGACGCCGAGAGCGGCCGGCTGACGCCGAACGATCCGCCGTGGATCGCCGCCTCTTCCGCCGGCGCGGGGCCGCGTCACTTTGTGTTCCATCCGGACGGCGAAACCGTGCTGCTGGTGAACGAAGAGGCCTCGACGTTGACCAGCTACCGTTTTGATCGCCAAAAAGGTACTCTGAAACAACTGCATGCGGTTTCCGCACTGCCCGCCGACTATCAGGGCACCAGCTTCGCTTCGGGGCTGGCGCTCAGCAAGAACGGCGACACGCTGTACGTCGCCAACCGGCTGCATAACAGCATTGCCCAGTTCAGCGTGGGCGCCGGCGGTGAGTTGAAGCCGGTGGCGGAAACCTGGACGCGTGGCGATTACCCGCGTTCGCTGGCGCTGAGCCCGGATGGCCGCTATCTGTATGCGTTGAACCAGCGCAGCGATAACGTTACCCGTTTCAGCGTAAACCCGACGGACGGCAAACTCAGCTTTGTGGGCGGCTATCTGCCGATCGGCAGCCCCTCGCAAATGGCGTTCCTGCCGCCGCCGAAGTAACCCGTGGCCCGCCCGGTTCACCGGGCGGGTTGCCTGATTGACGGACACAGAATGGTGCGATTTCCTTACCCGCGTTTGGCTTACTTGTTCGATGCTTTGCAAACCGAGACTTTGCCGCAGGATGAGCTGGCGAAGCGTTTCGCCGTGTCCACCCGCACGGTGCGGGCGGACATCACCGCGCTGAACGAGATCCTGGACAAATACGGCGCGCGTTTCGTGCATAGCCGCGGGGCCGGCTATCGCCTGCAGGTCGATAACGCCGCGCTGTTCAGCGCCCTGCAGCATCAGGAGCGCCGCAAGCACGCCACCCCGCGCAGCGCACAGGAGCGGGTGCATTATCTGCTGGTGCGTTTTTTGACCTCAGCCTTCTCCCTCAAACTGGAAGATTTGGCCGACGAGTGGTTCGTCAGCCGCGGTACGTTGCAAAACGACATGGCTGAGGTGAGAGAACGTCTGGCGCACTATCAATTGACGATCGAAACCAAGCCGCGCTACGGCATGAAGCTGTTCGGCGCCGAGATGGCGATCCGCGCCTGTCTCACCGATCTGCTGTTCCAGCTGCAGCTGGCCGACGCCGAGAACCCGCTGCTCAACAACGAGATCCTGCTGCAGCCGCAGGTAGCGGCGTTCGCCGGATTGCTGCACCCGCTGCTGTCGCAATATGCCATTCGCCTGACCGACGAGGGCGAGCAGTACCTGATCTTCTACTGCGCGGTGGCGCTGCGGCGCATCAACGACGGCTATCCGCTGCCGGACTTCGAGGTGGAAGACGGCGACGACGCGGTGCGTCAGGTGTCGACCCGCCTGGCGGCGGAGCTGCGTTCGGCCTCCGGTAAAGAGATCTCGATGGCCGAAGAGGCCTATTTGCGGGTCAACATTGCCGCGCGGCGCGTGCAGGACGTGCAGCCGACCGAGATCAACGCCGACGATGAAGAAGCGCTGGTGGACTACATCCTGTCCTACATCAACGCACACTATAACTACAACCTGCAGGGCGACGAGCAGCTGCGGGCCGATCTGCTCACCCATATCAAGACCATGATTACGCGGGTGAAATACCAGATCAATATCCCCAATCCGCTGTTGGCCAACATCAAGCAGCACTATCCGATGGCTTACGACGTGACGCTGGCGGCGGTCTCCAGCTGGGGCAAATACACCCCCTATACCCTGAGCGAGAACGAAATCGGCTATCTGGTGCTGCACATCGGCGTGGGGCTGGAGCGGCATTACAACATCGGTTATGAGCGCCACCCGCAGGTGATGCTGGTGTGCGATACCGGCAACTCGACGGTGCGCATGATCCAGGCGCAGATTGCGCGCAAGTATCCGCAGCTGGTGATGACGCGCATTGTCTCGCTGCGCGATTACGAGATGCTTGCGCATATCGACGAAGACTTCGTGATTTCCAACGCCCGCATCGGCGAAAAGAACAAGCCGGTGGTGGTGATGTCGCCGTTCCCGACCGATTACCAACTGGAGCAACTGGGCAAGCTGGTGCTGGTGGATCGCACCCGACCGTACATGCTGGAGAAGTTCTTCGACGCCGAGCATTTCATGGTGCTCAACGAGCCGTTGACGCAGGCGGAGCTGTTCAGCCGGGTGTGCGGCCAGCTGGAGCGGGAAGGGTACGTCGGCGCGGACTTCTATCCGTCGCTGGTCGAACGCGAGGCGATCGTTTCCACGCTGCTGGGCGAGGGCATCGCGCTGCCGCACTCGCTGGGGCTGCTGGCCAAAAAGACCGTGGTGGTGACGCTGTTGGCGCCGCAGGGCGTCGCCTGGGGAGAAGGCGAGGTCGCGCACGTGATTTTCCTGCTGGCGATCAGCAAGAGCGACTATGAAGAGGCGATGGCGATCTACGAGCTGTTCGTCACCTTCGTGCGTGAACGCTCAATGAGCCGTCTGTTGGGCAGCGACAGCTTCGACAGCTTTAAAGCGGTGGCGCTGGACTGCCTGAGCCGGAGTTGAGGGGGCTAATCTGCTTCCGGCAGAAAGAGGGCCGGGGGCAGATTGAAGCGTTTGGCCAGCGCCATAATGTGCGGAATGGTCAGCGATCTTTTGCCGCTTAGGATTTGGTTGACCAACGACTTTTTGCCGATCTCATGTTCAAAATCACTTTGGCTGAGTTGGTGCTGTTCCATCAATACGCGAAGCGCGGCCACCCCCTGCGGGAGTTGGGCGATACGCTGGTTGAATGCGGTAAATTCGGCGCTGTTATCTTCATATTCGGCGATCTTTTTTGCCAGCATGTCAATCAGCGGATGGTGTTCATCGTTTTCCAGCAGATATTCCACCAATTCGAGCGCTTCCCGGTAGTCTTGCTGAGAACCGCTGCCCTGCAATAAGGGCACGGCGCGCAGCAGCGCATCGGCGGCCTTAATGGCATCTGTAATCATGATGAACTCCTTCGATAGTGCTGCATCAGCTTGTCGTACTCGGCGTGGCTAACAATGTGCTTTATGAATACTTTCTGTGTCTCAAAGCTGGCAAAGAACAAAATTCGCAGGTGGTTGCCGCCTACGTCAATGACCCACCATTTCTCTTTGTATTTCATACGATCGAGCGAAGGAAAAAGCGCTTTTAACTCGTCCGGCGTGCGGAACTCGCCGCGTCGCAACGTTTTATAAATGGCCTCGAGAGCAGCGGCTTCATTAGGGTATTGCTTCGTTGCGTTATTGAACGGTTCCCTGGAAATGATATGCATCGTTCCCTCGATTCCTGCCTGGTGAACATTATAGCGGCTGCCTTAGGCGTTCACAAATTGTAAACTTATCATCCTCGCTCGCAGTGAGAGGGAAATACCCGGCTGCAGCCCGTTTTTGTCGTGGCACACTATTGCGGTTAGCGCCGTGCGGGTAAATCCATACCTCGCATTTACAGGCAGTTACTGCTGATTTTGGAAGCGGGTACGCAAAGTGAAAAGCGGGAGGTTGTGTCAGGGAGAAGAAGCAAAGGGAACGAACGCGCCGGTACGACGCATTCGCGAGAGGGCTTCAGCGGCTAATCTTCATCAAACCCGGAGTTGAACAGCTCGACCACCGCCGCCAGCGCGTTGACTTCGTCGGGGCCGGTCGCTTCGACTTCGATATGCCGGCCCTGGGCGGAGTCCAGCATCAGCAGCGCGATGACGCTGCTGGCTTCGGCTTCGGTGCCGCTTTCGTTGCGCAGCATCACCTCGGCGTCGAAGCTTTGCACCAGCTCGAACAGTTTCATCGCCGGACGCGCGTGCATACCCAGCTTGTTTTTGATTTCAACCGTCTGTTTAACCGTCATTGTTTGCGCTTTTCCAGCGTGCGGTGGCGCGACTGCACGTTCTTGCCGCGCGAGCGGAAGTAATCGGCCAGCTGTTCCGCCACGTACACCGAGCGGTGTTTACCGCCGGTACAGCCGATGGCGACCGTCAGGTAGCTGCGGTTGTTGGTTTCCAGCATCGGCAGCCATTGCTCCAGGTAGCTGCGGGTCTGGTAGATGAAGTTGTGCACTTCGGTATGGCGATCGAGGAACGACGCGACCGGCTTGTCCAGACCGGTCATCGGCCGCAGCTTCGGATCCCAGTGCGGGTTAGGCAGGAAGCGCACGTCGAACACGTAGTCGGCGTCGATCGGAATGCCGTGCTTGAAGCCGAAGGATTCGAACACCATGGTCAGCTCGCGCTCGCGCTTGCCCAGCAGGCGGGTGCGCAGCATTTCGGCCAGTTCGTGCACCGACATTTCCGAGGTGTCGATAATCAGGTCAGCCCGCGAGCGCAGCGGTTCGAGCAGATCGCTCTCTTCGTCGATGGCGCTTTCCAGCGACAGGTTTTTGCTGGAGAGCGGGTGCAGGCGGCGGGTGTCGCTGTAACGGCGGATCAGCGTGTTGCGATCGGCGTCGAGGAACAGCAGCTGCGGCGAGAAGCTGTCCGGCAGCTGAGTCATCGCGTATTCGAACACTTCTGGCGATTCCGGCATGTTGCGCACGTCGATGCTGACCGCCGCGGAGATATTGCGTTCCGCCAGCGTGTTGGCGAGCTGCGGCAGCAGCACCACCGGCAGGTTGTCAACGCAGTAAAAACCCATGTCTTCCAGCGCCCGCAAGGCGACGGATTTTCCGGAACCGGAACGGCCGCTGACAATCATCAGCACCATGTGGCAACTCCCCTGGCATCGCGGCGGCGTTCATCGCCACCGGTGGAAACTTTGTTATTCCGGCCGCAGCCGGATCCATCATCGTGAAACAGTAGCGTTATCCGGGCTGGAAGTCACGCCGGCCGGGCTTCACTCGGTGATGATTTGGTAAAGCTCTTCGTCGCTCTGCGCGGCGCGCAGGCGGCGGCATACGGTTTTGTCGGCCAGGCGTTTGGCGACCAGCGACAGGGTATGCAAATGGGTTTTGCACTGATCGGCAGGCACCAGCAGCGCGAACAGCAGGTCGACCGGCTGGTTGTCGATAGCGTCGAAAGCGATGGGTTGGTCGAGACGGATAAACACGCCAACGGCCCGCAGTGTGTCCTCTTCCAGTTTGCCGTGGGGAATGGCGATACCGTTGCCGATACCGGTGCTGCCCATGCGCTCCCGGGTGAGAACCGCGTCAAACACCACCTGCGAAGGCAGATTGAGCTGTTTGGCGGCCAGTTCGCTGATAATTTCCAAAGCCCGCTTCTTGCTGGTGCAGTGTACCGAGCTTTTGGTGCACTCGATGTTTAACACCGAGCTTAATTGCATATATTCGTTGTTCATCTCATCTTCACTTAAAACCGCGCCGCCGGGCGCACCCGGCAAGGCGGTTTTTCGTCGGTTTTAACCCTGATTACCGTTCGGCGCGTCACCCATGCGGGTCACGCGCCGAAGGGCGAGGCTGCGACGGAGGCAACCTCACGGAATGGGTTAGGGTGTCAGTGTTGCTTCAATTTGTCTTTATGTTTGTTCAATTGACGTGCCAATTTGTCGATCAGCGTATCAATTGCGGCATACATATTCTCGTCTTCCGAGGTGGCGTGCAACTCGCCTCCATTCACGTGCACCGTTGCTTCCGCAATTTGCTGCACTTTTTCCACACTTAATACAACATACACCTGATTGATGCGATCAAAATACTGTTCGAGTTTGGCGAACTTGTTGTTCACGAACTCGCGCAACGGATCGGTGATTTCGATGTGGTGTCCGGTAATGTTGAGCTGCATAGTGTCTTCCTTCTCAATAGAGGTCAAACCAACTGTTTACGCTGGTTCGACGGCGGGATGGACAAAGACTCTCGGTACTTGGCGACGGTGCGCCGCGCCACGATGATCCCCTGATCGGAAAGCAGGGTGGCCAGCTTGCTGTCGCTGAGTGGTTTGGCGGGGTTTTCCGCCGCAATCAATTTCTTCACCAACGCGCGGATCGCCGTCGAGGAGGCTTCGCCGCCGCTGTCGGTATTCACGTGGCTGGAGAAGAAATATTTCAATTCGAAAATGCCGCGCGGGCTGTGCAGAAACTTCTGCGTGGTGACGCGCGAGATCGTCGATTCATGCATCTCCACGGCCTGGGCGATATCCGCCAACACCATGGGTTTCATAAACTCTTCGCCTTGCTCGAAGAACGCCTGCTGTTGGCTGACGATGCAGCGGGTGACCTTCAGCAGCGTCTCGTTGCGGCTCTCCAGGCTTTTAATCAGCCACTTGGCTTCCTGCAGGTTGCTGCGGATGAACTGGCCGTCGGCTTCGCTGCGGGCACTGTTGCCCAGCGCGGCGTACTGCTGATTGATCTTCAAACGCGGTATGCTGTCGCCGTTGAGCTCGACCGTCCACGTGTTCTGCGTTTTGCGCACCAGCACGTCCGGAATTACGTACTCCGATTCGCCGGTATTGATCGACTGCCCCGGGCGCGGATCGAGCGACTGAATCAGCAGCATCGCTTCTTTCAGTGTATCTTCTTTTAGCCGGGTTGATCGCATCAGGCTGCGAAAGTCGTGGTTGGCCAACAGATCCAAATGGTCGCTGATGATCAGCCGCGCTTCGGCTAGATAAGGGGTGTCTTTGGCGTATTGGGAGAGCTGCACCAGCAGGCAATCGCGCAGATCGCGCGCGGCGACGCCGATCGGATCGAAACGCTGCACGCGCTTCAACACCGCCTCGACTTCCTCGAGGGTCACGTTCTCGTCGCCCAGGCTTTCCAGAATGTCTTCCAGCGGCACGGTGAGATAACCGGTGTCGTCCACCGCGTCGACGATGGAGGTGGCGATGGCGGCGTCGGTATCGGAGAACGGCGTCAGATCCACCTGCCACATCAGGTAATCCTGCAGCGTTTGGGTAGTCTCGCCCTGATAGACCGGCAGCTCGTCGTCGCTGTAGTCGGTGCCGGTGCCTGACGGCGTGCCGGCGGTGTAGATCTCATCCCAGGTGGCGTCTAGCGGCAGCTCTTCCGGCATGTCTTTCTGTTCCAGCGCCTCGCGGGTATCGAGCCCCTCGGTCTCCTGGATTTCTTTGGCGTCGATTTCGTCGTGCAGATCGGTCTGTTCAAGCAGCGGATTGCTCTCCAGCGCCAGCTGGATCTCTTGCTGAAGCTCAAGCGTGGACAACTGCAGCAGGCGGATCGCCTGCTGGAGCTGAGGAGTCATGGCCAGCTGTTGGCTGAGCCTGAGTTGCAAACCTTGCTTCATAGTCTTCTGTCTACTTCCGTTAACGGTGTCGCCCCGCAGGGCGCGCCGGCGCTCAGAGGCGGAACTCTTCGCCCAGATAAACGCGTTTTACCTGCTCGTCGGCCAGAATAGCATCCGGCGTGCCGTGGGCAATCAGTTTGCCCTGGCTGACGATGTAGGCGCGTTCACATACGTCCAGCGTCTCGCGCACGTTGTGGTCGGTGATCAGCACGCCCAGGCCGCTGTCACGCAGGTGCTCGATGATTTTTTTGATGTCGATAACGGAAATCGGATCCACCCCGGCGAAGGGTTCGTCCAGCAGAATGAATTTCGGGTTGGCCGCCAGCGCGCGGGCGATTTCGACGCGGCGGCGTTCACCGCCGGACAGCGCCTGGCCGAGGCTGTCGCGCAGATGGGAGATGTGGAACTCTTCCATCAGCTCTTTGGCGCGGTCTTCGCGTTGTTCGCTGGTGAGGTCGGGGCGAATCTCCAGCACCGCCATCAGGTTGTCGTACACGCTCAGGCGGCGGAAGATCGACGCTTCCTGCGGCAGGTATCCGATGCCGCGGCGCGCGCGGGCGTGCAGCGGCAGCAGGCTGATGTCTTCTTCGTCGATCACGATGCGCCCGGCATCGCGCGGCACGATGCCGACCACCATGTAGAAGGTGGTGGTTTTACCGGCGCCGTTCGGCCCGAGCAGGCCGACGATCTCGCCGGATTTCACTTTCAGGCTGACGTCTTCGACAACTTTACGGCCCTTGTAGGCTTTCGCCAGGTTTTCTGCGATGAGTGTTGCCATAAGTGATTAGTTACTCTTTTTTTGCCCGTTTTTGTCTTGCAACTGCGACGGTACCAGAACCGTTGTCACGCGTTTGCCTTTATCGCTGAACGCCTGCATTTGCTGCTGTTGCACCAGATAGGTGATGCGATCGCCTTTCACGTTGCTGTCGAGCTGCTCCAGATAGGCGTTGCCCGTCAGGGTCACCAGCTGGGTCGCCACGTCGTAACGCACTTTCTGCGCGTGGCCTTTGACCGGCTTGCCGCTGTCCTGCATCTGGTAGAAGGTTACCGGGTTGCCGAACGCTTCAATATAGGTCTTATTCTGATCTCCGCCCGGACGGGTGACCACCACCTTATCGGCGCGAATATCGATGGTGCCTTGCTTGATCACCACGTTGTCGGTGAAGGTACTGACGTTGCTTTGCATGTCCAACGACTGCTTGAGCGAGTCGATGCTCACCGGCTGGCTGGAGTCGGATTTCAGCGCCAGTGCGGGGGCGCTGGCGGCCAAAACTAAGCTGCCGAGCAACAGGTTACGGAGTTGGTTTTTGGTTCTGAATTTCATAGTTGGTCTTAACCTTATCAATCAGCTCAGCGGTTTTGGTCCGCAGGTTCCCACGCATTTTCATGCCGTTAGAGGTAAAATTGGTCCCGTAAAGCGTGACTTCGTCATCGGAGGTGACGTCCTGGGTGACCAGGTTTACCTGAGCGTTGTCCGTCTTAATTTTTTCCAGCTGCGAGGTGGTGGTCAGGCTGTTTACCTCGACGTGACCATACAGATACAGCATCTGGTCATTAGTCAGTTTGGCGCGATCGGCGCGAACTGACCAGGTGGCCACCGCATTCTCATCGAACAGCGTCATCACCGGCTGGGTGAACCAGCTCAGCTCGCCGGCGGTGTAATACTTCGCGTCTTCCGCCACCAGTTTGTAATTCAGCTTGCCGGCCGGGTTGTACACCACGGTGACCGTGTGCTGGCTCTGGTAAGTCGGATCCTGATCGTTGACCGGGCCAGGGGCCGTCTCGTCGCTGAAGTCCGTCATGTTCCAGCCGATCAGCGCCAGAACGATCACCGTCAACAGGATGGTGATCCACAGTTTGGTTTTACTCATATCGACAGCCCTTTGGCGTCCTCCAGCTTATTTTGAGCCAAAAGAATGATGTCGCACAGTTCGCGCACCGCGCCGCGGCCGCCGGCAATGCGGGTGACGTAGTGGGCGCGCGGCGTCAACAGCGGGTGGGCGTCCGCCACCGCGACCGCCAGGCCGACCTGCGCCATCACCGGCCAGTCGATCAGGTCATCGCCGATATAGGCGACCTGATCCGCCGTTAACGACAGTTTATCCAACAGTTCGCGGAAGGCCAAAAGCTTATCGGATTGCCCCTGATACAGATGGGTGATACCGAGCGTCTGCGCGCGGTCTTCCAGCAGCTTGGCGGAGCGGCCGGTGATGATCGCCACTTCGATGTCCGAGGTTTTCAAGCAGCGGATGCCGTAACCGTCGCGCACGTTGAACGCCTTCAGTTCTTCACCGTTGTTGCCCATGAAGATCAGGCCGTCCGACAGCACGCCGTCAACGTCGCAAATCAACAGGCGGATGTTCCCGGCACGCGCCATAACCTCTTGTTCTACCGGCCCGTAGCAGGTTTCTACCATACCCATTCCGTTCTATTCCTTAATTAAACGACGCCGGCGCGCAGCATGTCATGCATATGTACCACACCCAGCAACTGGTCGCCATCGGCAACCAGCAGCGCGGTGATGTGGCGTTGTTGCATCAGGTTCAATGCATCGACCGCCAGAATATTGGGGCGCACCCGCACGCCGCCCGGCGTCATGACATCGGCGATCTTCGCCTCGTGCAGGTTGATGCCCATGTCGAACACCCGGCGCAGGTCGCCATCGGTGAAGATGCCGGCGATTTTCATCAGATCGTCGCAAATCACCGTCAGGCCCAGATTTTTTCGGGTAATTTCCAGCAGCGCGTCGCGCAACGAGGCGTCGGCGCTGACGTGGGGCATTTCGTCGCCGCTGTGCATGATATCGCTAACCCGCAGCAGCAGTTTGCGGCCGAGTGCGCCACCCGGATGCGACAGCGCGAAATCCTCCGGCGTGAAACCGCGCGCTTTCAGCAGCGCGACGGCCAGCGCATCGCCCATCACCAGCGTGGCGGTGGTGCTGGTGGTCGGTGCGAGCCCGAGCGGGCAGGCTTCCTGCGGCACCTTGATGCACAGGTGGATATCCGCCGCTTTGCCCATCGAGCTTTCCGGATTGTTAGTCATACAGATGAGGGTGATCTGCTGGCGTTTCAATACTGGGATCAGCGCCAGGATCTCGCTGGACTCGCCGGAGTTGGAGATGGCGAGCACGATGTCCTGCGGGGTGACCATGCCCAAATCGCCATGGCTGGCCTCCGCCGGGTGAACGAAGAATGAGGGGGTGCCGGTGCTGGCGAAGGTCGCGGCGATCTTGCAGCCGATATGGCCGGATTTGCCCATGCCCATCACCACCACTTTGCCGCCGCAGGCGGCGATCGTTTCGCAGGCGCGGGTGAAGTCTGCGTTGATGTAGCTGTCGAGCTGAGCCAGCCCTTCACGCTCTATCTGAAGCACTTCTTTGCCGGCCTGCTGAAAATCGAAGCCCGGTTGCAACTCAATGTTCGACATACTCATTCCCGTCGGTTTAGCCGAAAGTACTGAAAGGGTTAAAGAACAGCACCGCAAGATACGCAATAAAGCCGCATAATAACAGCGCGCCCGCCAGGTGGCCGATGCGGTGTTTGCGGCCGATGCACAGCACGCTCAGCAGCACGCTGGCCGCCAGCATCACCCAGTAATCGCGCTGGAAGGCGGCGGTGTCCACGCTACCCGGCGATAGCAGGGCGGGGACGCCCAGCACGATCACCGTGTTGAAAATATTGGAGCCGATGATATTACCAATCGCCATATCATCCTCGCCCTTCAGCGCCCCGGCGATGGAGGTGGCCAGTTCGGGCAGGCTGGTGCCGATGGCGATAATGGTCAACCCGACCACCAGTTCGCTCAGGCCGAAATAGTGCGCAATCACCGTCGCGTTATCGACCACCATCCTGGAAGAGAGCGGCAGAATGATAAACGCCAACACCAGCCACAGCACCGCCACGGTGTTGCTGCTGTCCTGCGGCAGCTCGGCGATCTGTTCCATGGTCAGGCTGTCGCTGCCCTCGCGCTGCGCCAGCCGGGCGATTTTCAGCATCAGCAGGATGAAGCCGGCGGCGGCGGCCAGCAGCAGCACGCCGTCCAGCCTGCTCAGGGTGCCGTCCATCAACACGAAACCGCACAATACTGTGACCGCTAACATCAGCGGCAGTTCGCGCCGCAGTATCTCGGAGCGCGCGGCCAGCGGGTGAATCAGCGCCGCCACGCCCAGGATCAATAAAATGTTGGTAATGTTGGAACCTAATACGTTGCCAACGGCCATATCTATCTGCCCGTTCAGCGCGGCAGTGGTGGACACGATCAGCTCCGGCAGCGAAGTGCCGATGCCGACGATGGTCATGCCGATGATCAACGGCGGGACGCCGAGCGAGCGGGAAATCACGGCAGCACCATAAACTAAGCGGTCTGCACCATACACCAGTAGAAATAAACCAACGATTAATAATGCTATCGCGAGAAACATGCAGGGTCCTTTGTCGGGTATTATCCCGGTTCGTTGGTTAAAGCCGTCAATGCGGCGGTATTGCTTGCCCTCCGTTGCGCGCGCTAGAGCTACAGCAACGGTTTTTCCCGGCTAATAGTTGAACAGTTTCGTTTTTTTTCGTTATGGCGCCAATTTTGACCGGGTGGCGCGGAAAAGTAAAACCAATGGCACCATTGGGCGCGAAATGGCAGTAAGTTTTTGTAAAGATGAGACGGATTGAGCCCATTGCTTTAACATCACGGGTAGATTCAGCAACAGATGAGTCGTAAAGGGTCCATTAACATGCTCCATAAGGCAGATAATTTGGTCGAAGTGCGCGACATGAGCTTCTCGCGCGGCGACCGGCGGATATTTGAAGACATCAACCTGACGGTGCCCCGAGGCAAGGTCACGGCAATCATGGGGCCATCGGGCATCGGCAAAACCACGCTGCTGCGCCTGATAGGCGGCCAGCTGACGCCGGACAGCGGGGAGATTTGGTTCGACGGCGACAACATTCCCGCGTTGTCCCGCCGTCAGTTATACGACGCGCGCAAAAAGATGAGCATGCTGTTCCAGTCGGGCGCGCTGTTCACCGATTTGACCGTATTCGAAAACGTGGCCTACCCGCTGCGCGAGCACAGCAACCTGCCTGAACCCCTGCTGCGCAGCACGGTGCTGATGAAGCTGGAGGCGGTAGGGCTGCGCGGTGCGGCCCAGCTGATGCCCAATGAGCTTTCTGGCGGCATGGCGCGTCGGGCGGCGTTGGCGCGCGCGATCGCGCTGGACCCTGATATGATCATGTTCGACGAACCCTTCGTCGGCCAGGATCCGATCACCATGGGGGTGCTGGTCAAGCTGATCGATGAGCTGAACCATGCGCTGGGCATTACCTGCATCGTGGTGTCGCACGACGTGCCGGAGGTGCTGAGCATCGCCGACTACGCCTACATCGTGGCCGATCACCGGGTGATCGCCGAAGGCACCACGCAGCAATTGCAGAACAATCCTGATGCGCGCGTGCGCCAGTTCCTGGATGGTATAGCGGATGGGCCGGTGCCGTTCCGCTACCCGGCCGGGGATTATCAGACCGAACTGCTAGGCTTAGGGAGTAAATAAGCTCATGTTATTAAGAGCGTTAGCGTCCTTGGGGCGCAGTGGCATCAACACCAGCGCCAGCTTCGGCCGCGCCGGGTTGATGCTGTTCAACGCGTTGATTGGCCGGCCGGAACCCGGCAAGCAGTGGCCGCTGTTGTTGAAACAGCTCTACAGCGTCGGCGTGCAGTCGCTGCTGATCATCATGGTCTCCGGGCTGTTCATCGGCATGGTGCTGGGCCTGCAGGGCTATATCGTGCTCACCACCTACAGCGCCGAGGCCAGCCTCGGCATGATGGTGGCGCTGTCGCTGCTGCGCGAACTGGGGCCGGTGGTGACGGCGCTGCTGTTCGCCGGCCGCGCCGGTTCCGCGCTCACGGCGGAAATCGGCCTGATGAAGGCGACGGAGCAGATCTCCAGCCTGGAAATGATGGCGGTCGATCCGCTGCGGCGCATCGTGGCGCCGCGCTTCTGGGCGGGGCTCATCAGCATGCCGCTGTTGACCATCATTTTCGTGGCGATCGGCATCTGGGGCGGCTCGGTGGTCGGCGTGGACTGGAAGGGCATCGACAGCGGCTTCTTCTGGTCGGCGATGCAGGGCGCCGTGGAGTGGAAAAAAGATCTGCTCAACTGCCTGATCAAAAGCGTGGTATTCGCCATTACCGTAACCTGGATTGCCATTTTCAACGGGTACGACGCCGTGCCTACCTCTGAAGGGATTAGCCGGGCGACGACGCGTACCGTGGTGCATTCGTCACTGGCGGTGTTGGGATTGGATTTCGTGCTGACAGCACTGATGTTTGGGAATTGATTCGATGCAAACGAAGAAGAGTGAAATCTGGGTTGGGGCATTTATGCTGATCGCGCTGTGCGCCATCGTGTTTATCTGCCTGCAGGTGGCGAACCTTAAATCGATCGGCAGCGAGCCGACCTACCGCATTTACGCGACGTTCGACAACATCGGCGGCCTGAAACCGCGTTCGCCGGTGAAGATCGGTGGCGTGGTGATCGGCCGCGTGGCGGACATCGAGCTCGATCCGAAAACCTACACGCCGCGCGTGGCGCTGGATATCCAGAAAAAGTACGACCAAATCCCGGATACCAGCTCGCTGGCGATCCGCACCTCCGGCCTGCTGGGCGAGCAATATCTGGCGCTTAACGTGGGCTTCGAAGATCCTGACATGGGCACCACCATTCTGAAAGACGGCGGCACCATCCAGGACACCAAGTCAGCCATGGTTCTGGAAGATCTGATCGGCCAGTTCCTGTATAAAAGCGGCGGTCAGGACAGCGCCAAATCGGGAGACGCGGCCGCTGAGCCGGCTGCCGGCGCCGCACCGCAACCCGCTGTTCCAAATCATTAAGAGAGGATACCTGCATGTTTAAACGTTTACTGATGGTGGCTCTGCTGGTGGTTGCACCGCTGGCGAGCGCAGCCGACCAAACCAATCCTTACAGCTTGATGCAAGACGCGGCGCAGAAGACCTTCAGCCGTTTGAAGAACGAACAGCCGAAGATCAAGCAGGACCCGAACTACCTGCGCTCCATCGTGCATCAGGAACTGATGCCGTTCGTGCAGGTGAAATACGCCGGCGCGCTGGTGCTGGGCCGTTACTACAAAGACGCGACGCCTGCGCAGCGCGAAGCCTACTTCACCGCCTTCCAGGCTTACCTGGAGCAGGCTTACGGCCAGGCGCTGGCGATGTACCACGGCCAGACTTACCAGATTGCGCCTGAACAGCCGCTGGGCAATGCCGACATCGTGGCCATTCGCGTCACCATCATCGACAACGGCGGCCGCCCGCCGGTGCGTCTGGATTTCCAATGGCGCAAGAACAGCAAAACCGGCTATTGGCAGGCGTATGACATGATCGCCGAAGGCGTCAGCATGATCACCACCAAGCAGAACGAGTGGGCGTCTACGCTGCGTACTCAGGGCATCGATGGCCTGACCAAACAGCTGCAGGCCGCCGCCGCGCAGCCTATTACGCTGGACAAGAAAAACTGATGTCGGCAGCGCTCAGCTTCGAATCACAGCAGCAGACGCTGATCCTGCGCGGTGAACTGGACCGGGAAACGCTGCAGCCGCTGTGGCGGCAGCGCGATGCGCTGATGGCGGATAAAACCGCGATCGACGTGGCGCAACTGGAGCGGGTGGACTCCGCCGGGCTGGCGCTGTTGCTGCATCTGCAGGAAGAGCAGCGCGAGCGCGGCGTAGCGCTAAAAATTTTCGGCGCCACCGAGCGCCTGAAAACGCTGATCGCGCTCTACAACCTGCAGGCGATAATGCCTGTCGATACCGCCGGTTAGCGGCGTTTTACGCCGCCCTTGCGTGGTAAAACGATACAAAGCCCCTGTTACGCAGGGGCTTTTTCTTTAGTTTAAGAAAACATCGTATTCCACTAAGATACTAGGCTGTTTATGATCCTTTAGCGGCAGAACTGGATACTATGGAAACCAACGAGATTAAAGACGTGCTGATGCAGGCATTGGCACTGGATGAAGTACATGTGACGGGCGACGGCAGCCATTTTCAGGCGATCGTGGTCGGTGAACTGTTCGCCGGTATGAGCCGCGTCAAAAAACAGCAGACGGTTTACGCACCGCTGATGGAATACATTGCGGACAACCGCATTCATGCCTTGTCTATCAAGGCGTACACCCCTGAAGAGTGGCAGCGAGACCGCAAACTCAACGGATTTTAAGGCTGTTTGCCCTGCCGGGCGGGCAGCTTCAGATTAGATAACAGAGAGTAGTCAGATGGATAAATTTCGTGTGCAGGGTCGGACTCGCCTGAGCGGTGAAGTGTCTATTTCCGGGGCCAAAAACGCCGCCCTGCCGATCCTGTTCGCCGCCCTGTTGGCGGAAGAGCCGGTCGAGCTGCAGAATGTCCCTAAGCTGAAGGACATCGACACCACCATTAAACTACTCAACCAGTTGGGTACCAAGATTGAGCGCAACGGTTCGGTCTTCGTGGACGCCAGCGGGGTGAACGAGTTCTGTGCCCCTTACGATCTGGTGAAAACCATGCGCGCATCCATCTGGGCGCTGGGGCCACTGGTGGCGCGCTTCGGCCGCGGCCAGGTTTCCCTGCCGGGCGGCTGCGCGATCGGCGCGCGTCCGGTCGATCTGCACATCACCGGCCTGGAGCAGTTGGGTGCCGAGATCAAGCTGGAAGAAGGTTACGTCAAGGCGTCCGTCGAGGGCCGCCTGAAGGGCGCGCACATCGTCATGGACAAGGTGAGCGTGGGCGCGACCGTGACCATCATGAGCGCCGCGACCCTGGCGACCGGCACCACCGTTATCGAGAACGCCGCGCGTGAGCCGGAAATTGTCGATACCGCCAACTTCCTCAACACGCTGGGCGCGAAGATCAGCGGCGCCGGCAGTGACAAAATCACCATCGAGGGCGTCGAGCGTCTTGGCGGCGGCGTGTACCGCGTGCTGCCTGACCGCATCGAGACCGGCACCTTCCTGATCGCCGCCGCGGTTTCCGGCGGCAAAGTGATGTGCCGCAACACCCGTCCGGACACGCTGGATGCGGTGCTGGCCAAGCTGCGCGAAGCCGGTGCCGATATCGAAGTGGGTGAAGACTGGATCAGCCTGGACATGCACGGCAAACGCCCGAAAGCGGTTACCGTGCGCACCGCGCCGCACCCGGGCTTCCCGACCGACATGCAGGCCCAGTTCAGCCTGCTGAACCTGGTGGCGGAAGGTACCGGCGTCATCACCGAGACCATCTTCGAAAACCGCTTCATGCACGTGCCGGAACTGATCCGCATGGGCGCGCACGCGGAAATCGAGAGCAACACCGTAATCTGCCACGGCGTTGAGCAGCTGTCCGGCGCTCAGGTGATGGCGACCGATCTGCGCGCTTCCGCCAGCCTGGTGATCGCCGGCTGCATCGCCGACGGCGTGACCGTCGTCGATCGCATCTACCACATCGATCGCGGCTATGAGCGTATTGAAGACAAGCTGCGCGCGCTGGGTGCGAACATCGAACGCGTGAAAGGCGAGTAAGTGATTAGCGCCGGCGCGGCTGCGTCGGCAGGATGAAAATCAAAGGGCCGGCTATCAATGCCGGCCCTTTTTTTAATTGCTGTCTTCCGGGAATTCACCCACCGTCATTTTCAACGTAATGCGCTTGCCGTCGCGCAGCACGATGACCGGTATCTCGGTGCCCGGTCTGATCTCCGCGACCTGGTCCATGGTCTCCAGCACGGATACCGCCGGTTTGTTATCCACGTTGATGATGATGTCGTTGATCTGGAAACCGGCGCTGCTCGCCGGGCCGTTCGGCGTAATTTCGGTCACGATGATGCCCTGCAGGCGATCGATGCCGGAATTGGAGGAACGCAGCGGAATGATCTCCTTGCCCTGAATGCCGAAATAGCCACGGATCACGCGGCCGTCGCGGATCAGCTTGTCCATGATTTTGGTGGCCAGTTCGATCGGAATGGCGAAGCCGAGGCCCTCCGGCGTTTCACCGTCGGTGATTTTGTCATAGGTCAGGGTGTTGATGCCGATCAGCTCGCCCAGCGAGTTGACCAGCGCGCCGCCGGAGTTGCCGCGGTTGATTGAAGCGTCGGTCTGCAGGAAAGTCTGTCGGCCGGTGGTGCTCATACTGATGCGCCCGGTGGCGCTGAGGATGCCCTGAGTGACGGTCTGCCCCAGGTTATACGGGTTGCCGATCGCCAACACCACGTCGCCGACGTGGGCAACGCGGTTTTTGTTGGTCGGGATCACCGGCAGGTTGCCGGGATCGATCTTCAGCACCGCCAAATCGGTCAGGCCGTCGGAGCCGACCAGCAGCGCTTCGTAGCGGCGGCCGTCCTGCAACACCACGGTGATCTGCTGGGCGTCTTTGATCACGTGGCGGTTGGTGATGATATAGCCGCGTTCGTTCATGATCACGCCGGAACCGAGCGACAGCACGTTGGCGGCGCCGTTCAGGTTGCGGTTGTAGATGTTCACCACGGCGGGCGCGGCGCGGCGCACCGCCTTGTTGTAGCTCACCGGCGTTTCGTCGCTGGTATTCTCGGTTTTCTCTGCAAACAGGCCGTTGGAAGAGCGCAGCATGGGCAGGGCAGCCAACAGCAGGCCGGCAACGATGAGACCGATAACGACAGAACGCAAGAGCTTAGCAAACATGGAGTTTTCGTGGTGTGGTGAACGATGTTCGGAGGATAGCATGAGTTAACCGGGCGCAGTATGTCACCGAGCCCGGTTTTTGCACAAATTAACGCAGCAGCAGATAAATGGTTTCGGTACCGCGCACGATATTGAGCGCCATCACCGGTGGTTTGGCTTCCAGCACCTTGCGCAGCGCGGTAATGCTGTCCACGCGCTGGCGGTTGACGCCGATGATCACGTCGCCTTTTTGCAGGCCGATTTGCGCCGCCGTCGAGCCTTTATCCACGTTCTCTACCTTCACGCCCTTGTCGCCGCTCGGCAGCGCACCGTTGCTGAGGGAAACGCCCTGCAGCGCCGGCGACAGCGTTTCGGCATTGGTCGAGGCGCTCTCGCTGTTGTCCAGCGTGACCGAGACTTCCTGCGGTTTGCCGTCGCGCAGCAGGCCCACTTTGAGGGTTTTGCCCGGCGCAGTGGTGCCGACCTTGGCGCGCAGCTCGGCGAAGCTGTTCACCGGCTTGCCGTCGACGGAAACCAGAATATCCCCGGCTTTGATGCCGGCCTTGGCGGCGGCGGATTTCGGCAGCACTTCGCTGACGAAGGCGCCGCGCTGCGCGTCGGTGTTGAAGGCTTTGGCCATGTCAGGGGTCATTTCGCTGCCCTTGATGCCGAGCAGGCCGCGTTTCACTTCGCCGAATTCGATCAGCTGCTGGCTCAGGTTCTGCGCCATATTGCTCGGAATGGCGAAACCGATGCCGACGTTGCCGCCGCTCGGCGCGAGAATGGCGGTATTGATGCCGATCAGCTCGCCGTTCAGGTTAACCAACGCGCCGCCGGAGTTGCCGCGGTTGATCGAGGCGTCGGTCTGAATGAAGTTTTCCAGCCCTTCCAGATTCAGGCCGGTGCGGCCCAGCGCCGAGATGATGCCTGAAGTGGCGGTTTGGCCCAGGCCAAACGGGTTGCCGACCGCCACAGCGAAGTCGCCGACGCGTAGCTGGTCGGAATCGGCCATCTTGATGGCGGTCAGGTTTTTGGTGTCGCTGAGCTGCAGCAGGGCGATGTCGGATTGCTCATCGCGGCCGACCAGCTTGGCGTCCAGTTCGCGCCCGTCGTTCAACTGTACGCGGATTTTATCGGCGTTGTTGATGACGTGATTGTTGGTCAGCACGTAGCCTTTGGCGGCGTCGATGATGACGCCGGAACCCAGCCCTTCAAACGGGCGGGAGCTCTGCTGTTGGCCGGGGAAATTGGGGCCGAAGAAGCGTCTGAACTCTTCCGGCAGCTGTTGACGCTGCACCTGGGTGCCTGCGACATGCACGCTCACTACGGCGGGCAAGACTTTTTCCAGCATCGGCGCCAGGCTCGGCAGCGGCTGCCCCTGAACGGCAACGGGCAGGGCCGCGTTGGCCACCGGTACGGCGCTGAACGCCAGGCCGAGGCTCATTGCCAATGCACTAAGAATTAAAGACTTTTTCTTCATTGATGATAACTCTCTCAATACCTGCCGATGAAAATTTGATGATAAGGCAATCACCTTGTCATAGTGAAGGGTAAGACCGTGAATTTGCGTGCAAAGTTCAGTAAAGGTAATGCGAAGGAAGGTCAATAAGGCACAAAGGGGGAATAAACCCGCGGGTGGCCCCGCGGGCGAAGAAGGAATATCAGTCGCGGCGTGCGCTTTGACCGCGCAGCAGGCCGGAGGCCCCTTCAGAATAGTCGCGCGGCATTTCCACCGGCGCCTGATCGTTGTCCGCTTCCGCTTCGGTCAGGCGATAGCGGAACGGGTTCTCCTGCATCGGCAGATCCGGCAGCAGGTTGTTGGAGCTTTTCGCCATATGCTGATACAGCTGGCGATAATCGCGAGCCATGTTGTCCAGCAGCTCGGCGCTGCGGGCGAAGTGGCCGACCAGCTCCTGGCGGTACTCTTCCAGCTCGGTTTTGCTCTTGTCCAGCTCGTTCTGCAGGACTTGTTGTTGACGTAATTTACGGTTGCCAAAACGCATCGCCACCGCTCCAATCACGATACCGACGACCAAACCAATCAGCGCATACTCCCAGGTCATGATGACTCCTATTTTGACTTCGTTGTTCCGCAGGGATTTTTCACTTAATAATATCCACTATAACCGTTAACCTTGTCCGAGTGGAATCCTGATGCGCTTCCACCCAGTGTTTACAGGGTTTTCAACGGCGCCCGCAGCGGGCATTTGTGGCGATAACGGTGCGAATCGGCATCAACTTGCCGCCAACGTTGGCTAAATAATTTCTAAGCGTTCTTAGGGAACATCGAACAGATGCAGGCACTATCACCGTTATCTCGCTACCAGCAGGCGCTGGACGCGGGGGAATATCAGGCCGATGAGGTTCAACGCCGGGCCGTCGCTCAACTGGATCGCATTTATCAGGCTCTGCTGCAAAAGCCCGCGGCGAGCGCGCCTGCGGGCGGGCTGCGCGGCAAGCTCAGCCGTTTGTTGGGCAAGGGCGGCGAAACGGCGCCGCAGCGTCCGGTGCAGGGGCTGTATATGTGGGGCGGCGTCGGGCGCGGCAAAACCTGGCTGATGGACATGTTTTTTCACAGCCTGCCGGGCGATCGCAAAATGCGTCTGCACTTCCACCGCTTCATGCTGCGGGTGCATGAAGAGCTGACCGAACTGCAAGGGCGGGAAAATCCGCTGGAAATCGTCGCTGACGGCTTCAAGGCTGAGACCGATGTGTTGTGCTTCGACGAATTCTTCGTGTCCGACATCACTGACGCCATGCTGCTGGCCACGCTGCTGCAGGCGCTGTTCGCCCGCGGCATCACGCTGGTGGCCACGTCGAACATCCCGCCGGACGATCTGTACCGCAACGGCCTGCAGCGGGCGCGTTTCCTGCCGGCAATCGATCTGATCAATGAGTACTGCGACGTGATGAACGTCGATGCCGGCATCGACTATCGTCTGCGCACCCTGACCCAGGCGCACCTCTACCTGACGCCGCTGAACGACCAGACGCGCGCGACCCTGGATCGGATGTTCGTCAAGCTGGCGGGCAAGGCGGGGGAGGACGCGCCGGTGCTGCAGATCAACCATCGGCCGCTGCAGGCGATCCGTTCGGTGGACGGCGTGCTGGCGGTGGATTTCCACACGCTGTGCGAAGAGGCGCGCAGCCAGCTGGACTACATTGCGCTGTCGCGGCTATATCACAGCGTGATCCTGTATAATGTGCAGGTGATGGGGCCGCTGAAAGAGAATACCGCGCGCCGCTTCCTGGCGCTGGTGGACGAATTCTACGAGCGACACGTCAAGCTGGTGATCGGCGCCGAGGCGTCGATGTTCGAGATCTACCAGGGGGAGAGGCTGAAGTTCGAGTACCAGCGCTGCCTGTCGCGCCTGCAGGAAATGCAGAGCGAAGAGTACCTCAAGCTGCCGCATCTGCCCTGAGTCCGCCGGGCCTATCGCCGGTTGCCTGCCGCCGGCGATAAATTTATTTTCCATTCAAAAACCGTTCGATCTTTGTGAGCGACTTCTCTATAATCTTGCGACCCCACGTTACAACAAAGTTTTTTTTCCCAAAAACTTTATAGTGCCGGCAATGGCTATTCGAAGGGGTAGGTTTGCTGGACTTGTATGGTCGTGTGAGCCTCAACTGTTTTCGAGCGTTTGGGTGTTCACCAACGTGTAACTAATTATTGGGTAAGCTTTCTAATGAAAACTTTTACAGCTAAACCAGAAACCGTAAAACGCGACTGGTACGTTGTTGATGCAGATGGTAAAACTTTAGGCCGTCTCGCTACTGAACTGGCTCGTCGCCTGCGCGGCAAGCATAAAGCGGAATACACCCCGCACGTGGATACCGGTGATTACATCATCGTTCTGAACGCTGACAAAGTTGCTGTAACCGGCAACAAGCGTACAGACAAAGTGTACTACCACCACACCGGCCACATCGGTGGTATCAAGCAAGCGACCTTTGAAGAGATGATTGCCCGCCGTCCTGAGCGCGTGATTGAAATCGCGGTTAAAGGCATGCTGCCAAAGGGCCCGCTGGGTCGTGCTATGTTCCGTAAACTGAAAGTTTACGCGGGCACCGAGCACAATCACGCGGCACAGCAACCGCAAGTTCTGGACATTTAATCGGGATTAATGGCAATGGCTGAAAATCAATACTACGGCACTGGTCGCCGCAAAAGCTCCGCCGCTCGCGTCTTCATCAAGCCGGGCAACGGTAACATCGTTATCAACCAGCGCAGCCTGGAACAGTACTTCGGTCGCGAAACTGCCCGCATGGTAGTTCGTCAGCCGCTGGAGCTGGTCGACATGGTTGGCAAACTGGACCTGTACATCACCGTTAAAGGTGGTGGTATCTCCGGTCAAGCTGGCGCTATCCGTCACGGTATCACCCGTGCACTGATGGAGTACGATGAGACTCTGCGTTCTGAACTGCGTAAAGCTGGCTTCGTCACCCGTGACGCTCGTCAGGTTGAACGTAAGAAAGTCGGCCTGCGTAAAGCACGTCGTCGTCCGCAGTTCTCCAAGCGTTAATTTTCGCTGCTTCGGCAGTGCGATTTACGCAAAAAACCCGGTGCTTCACCGGGTTTTTTTATGCCTGAAATCCGCCGTCCCCGACTAAAATCTGTGGCAGATCAGACAATTCAACATGAATTCACCGCACCGTCCCCACAAAACAAGCAAAATCTGGTAAACTATCACCCACTTTTGCGCCTGTTCGCCGTGCAGTTGACCTCCTGGGCCGGTTTTTCATGGGCTCGGGTCGCGCTGCGTGCTGCCGGCCTGCGGCAAGATTATTCAGGATAGCAGCCTGTCAGTTGGCTATTCGCAGTATTTTCTAGATAACTTGGAGGTTTTCATGGCTGTCGCTGCCAACAAACGTTCGGTAATGACGCTGTTCTCTGGCCCGACCGACATTTTTAGCCATCAAGTACGTATCGTACTGGCGGAGAAAGGTGTCAGCGTCGAGATCGAGCAGGTCGAAATGGATAACCTGCCGCAAGATCTGATTGACCTCAACCCTTACCAGACGGTGCCTACGCTGGTCGATCGCGAACTGACCCTGTATGAATCCCGCATCATCATGGAATATCTGGATGAGCGTTTCCCACACCCGCCGCTGATGCCGGTTTACCCGGTTGCCCGTGGCGAGAGCCGTCTGATGATGCTGCGCATCGAGAAGAACTGGTACTCGCTGATGGACAAGATCGAGAAGAGCAGCGGTCAGGAAGCGGAGTCCGCCCGTCGCCAACTGCGCGAGGAGCTGCTGGCGATCGCACCGATCTTCGGCCAGGCGCCGTATTTCATGAGCGAAGAGTTCAGCCTGGTGGATTGCTATCTGGCGCCGCTGTTGTGGCGTCTGCCGCAGCTGGGCATTGAATTGAGCGGTGCCGGCTCCAAAGAGCTGAAAGGCTACATGACCCGCGTCTTCGAACGCGACGCTTTCCTGGCTTCCCTGACCGAAGCCGAGCGTGAAATGCGCCTGCAAACCCGGGGCTAAGCGCGATGGACATGTCTCAGATGACGCCGCGTCGCCCGTATCTGCTGCGGGCGTTCTATGACTGGCTGCTGGATAACCAGCTGACGCCGCACCTGGTGGTCGATGTGACTCGCCCGGACGTGCAGGTGCCGATGGAGTTCGCGCGTGACGGCCAGATCGTGCTGAATATCGCGCCGCGCGCGGTAGGCAACCTGGCGTTGGGCAACGAAGACGTGCAGTTCAACGCGCGCTTCGGCGGCGTGCCGCGTCAGGTTTCGGTGCCGATGGCCGCCGTGCTGGCGATCTATGCGCGTGAAAACGGCGCCGGCACGATGTTCGAACCGGAAGCCGCCTACGACGAGAGCGAAGGCGTGTTCGAAGGCCTGGACAATGAGACGATCCCTTCGGAAACCCTGATGTCGGTGATCGACGGCGATCGCCCGGATACCGCGGAAGACAACGGCCCGGACGACGAGCCGCCGCAGCCGCCGCGCGGTGGCCGCCCGGCGCTGCGCGTGGTGAAGTAATCCCGCGCGAACAAACGAAAAAGCACCCTATGGGGTGCTTTTTTTTGCCCGGCAGAAGCGGATCAGCCTTTCAAGGCGGCAATGCAGGCATCGCGCGGTGCGCTGAGATCGCCTACGCGCACGGTGGACAAGGCGCGGGTTGCGCGCTGGCGGAAACTGGTGATGGCGGTGTCGCCTTGCACTTCCGGCGGCGCGGTGCAAATGTCATTGAGCGGCAGATCGTTGCCTTTGTTGAGCGCCTGCAACACCGCCGCCGGATTGTAAATCAGGGCGGCGGAGAGCGCCGATTTGATGCCGGCGGTGAAGCCGGCATTGCCGCCGCCGGCCAGCTTGGGCGCCAGGGCAATCCAGCTGTCGTCCCCCAGCCGGATGCTGTTTTCCACGGCGCTGAACTGCCCGGCCTTGCCCAACTGTGCCACGACCGGCCGCGCGCCGCGCGCTTCGATATTGTAACCGACCTCCTGCGAATCCAGCGCCATGGCTGAAGCGCTGAAACTGACGGCCAGCAGTGCGCCGGCCAACAGGGAAATGGAGCATTTCATGTTCGCTATCCTTATCTCGGTGTCAGGCGCAGCCGCGCCCCGCAATGGTGCTAACTCAATACTATAGCGCGTTGAGGCGGTGAGGTGAGGGGAGGTTGTTACAAAGCGTGGCAGGCTAAAAACAGAGGCCCGGCAATGTGCCGGGCCTCTGGCGGTACGGAAGGTTTACACTTCCAGGTAGTTCATGATGCCGTCTGCCGCCTTGCGGCCTTCGGCGATCGCCGTCACCACCAGGTCGGAACCGCGCACCGCGTCGCCGCCGGCGAAGATTTTCGGGTTACTGGTCTGGAACGCGTTGTCGCTGCCTTCCGGCGCCAGGATGCGGCCCTGTTTATCGAGCTGCACGTCGTGCGCCGCCAGCCAGTCCATACGGTGTGGGCGGAAGCCGAATGCCATCACCACCGCGTCGGCGTCGATCACGTGTTCAGAACCCGGCACCTGCTCCGCCGCCTGACGGCCGTTGGCATCCGGTGCGCCCAGCTGGGTGCGTACCATCTTCACCCCGGCCACGCGGCCGGCGCTGTTCAGCTCGATGCTCAGCGGCTGCAGGTTAAACTGGAAATCTACCCCTTCTTCCCGGGCGTTCTTCACTTCGCGCTTGGAACCCGGCATGTTGGCTTCGTCGCGGCGGTAGGCGCAGGTGACCTGCGTCGCGCCCTGGCGCACCGAGGTACGCACGCAGTCCATGGCGGTATCGCCGCCGCCCAGCACCACCACGCGCTTGCCTTCCATGCTGACGTAAGGCTCGTGCTGCTCGGTTTCATAGCCCATCAGCTGCTTGGTGTTGGCGATCAGGAACGGCAGCGCATCGTACACGCCCTGCGCTTCCTCGTTCTCCAGGCCACCGCGCATCGACTGATAGGTGCCGACGCCGAGGAATACCGCATCGTACTCGCTCAGCAAGGTCTCCATGCTGATGTCTTTGCCCACTTCGGTGTTCAGCTGGAACTCGATGCCCATCTCACTGAAGATGCTGCGGCGTTTGACCATCACTTCCTTTTCCAGCTTGAAGGCCGGGATGCCGAAGGTCAGCAGGCCGCCGATCTCCGGATGACGGTCATATACCACCGCCTTGACGCCGTTGCGGGTCAATACGTCGGCGCAGGCCAGCCCGGCAGGGCCGGCACCGACGATCGCCACGCGCTTGCCGGTCGGCTGCACGTGCGACATGTCCGGCTTCCAGCCCATTTCGATGGCCTTATCGCTGATGTAGCGTTCGATATTGCCGATGGTGACCGCACCGAACTCGTCGTTCAGGGTGCAGGAGCCTTCGCACAGGCGATCCTGCGGGCACACGCGGCCGCACACTTCCGGCAGGCTGTTGGTCTGATGCGCCAGGTCCGCCGCTTCCATGATGCGGCCTTCGTTGGCCAGCTTCAGCCAGTTCGGGATGTAGTTGTGCACCGGGCACTTCCACTCGCAATACGGGTTGCCGCAGGACAGACAGCGGTCCGCCTGGGCCTTGGCCTGGGTTTCCGAAAACGGTTCGTAGATCTCGACGAACTCGATTTTGCGGATCTTCAGCGGTTTCTTTGGCGGATCAACACGCTGCAGGTCGATAAATTGGTAAACGTTCTGGCTCATTAATGACCTACCTCTTACTGCGCCTGCACCCGCAGCTCGGCTGCGGAACGGCTACGGTGACCCAACAGCGCTTTGACATCGCTGGACTTCGGTTTGACCAGGGCGAACTTCGGTGCCCACTCCGGCCAGTTGGCCAGGATCTCTTCCGCGCGGGAAGAGCCGGTCGCCTGCACGTGTTCGGTGATCAGGCCGCGCAGGTGCTCCTCATGGATCGCCAGCTGATCGACATCCAGCACTTCCACCAGCTCCGGGTTCACGCGCTTGCGGAACTCGCCGTCTTCGTCCAGCACGTAGGCGAAACCGCCGGTCATGCCCGCACCGAAGTTGATGCCGGTTTTACCCAGCACGCAGACGATGCCGCCGGTCATGTATTCGCAGCCGTTGTCGCCGATGCCTTCCACCACGGTGATGGCGCCGGAGTTGCGCACCGCGAAGCGTTCGCCCGCGCGGCCGGCGGCGAACAGCTTGCCGCCGGTAGCGCCGTACAGGCAGGTGTTGCCGACGATGCTGGCTTCATGGCTGCGGAAGGCGGAGCCGATCGGCGGACGCACCGCGATGCTGCCGCCGGCCATGCCTTTGCCGACATAGTCATTGGCATCGCCGGTCAGGGTCAGCTCGACGCCGCCGGCGTTCCAGACGCCGAAGCTCTGCCCGGCGGTGCCGGAGAAGTGCGCCTTGATCGGATCGGCCGCCATGCCCTGATCGCCGTGCACGTCGGCGATAGCGCCGGACAGCATGGCGCCCACGGAGCGGTCGGTGTTGCGAATGTCGAAGTAGAAGGTTTTACCCTGCTTCGCTTCGATGTACGGTTGCGCCTGCGCCAGCAGTTCTTTGTTCAGCAGGCCCTTGTCGAACGCCGGGTTGCTGCTTTCGGTGCAGTACACCGATTTACCCGGATGCGGCGTGGCGGTTTTCAGCAGCGGCGACAGATCCAGCTTGTTCTGCTTGGCAGAGATGCCGTCCAGCTCGGTCAGGAACTCGGTGCGGCCGATCAGATCCACCAGTTGACTCACGCCCAGCTGCGCCATGATCTCGCGGGTTTCACGCGCGATAAACTGGAAGTAATTCGTCACGCGTTCCGGCAGGCCGTGGTAGTGATCGCGGCGCAGCTTGTCGTCCTGAGTCGCGACGCCGGTCGCGCAGTTGTTGAGGTGGCAGATGCGCAGGTATTTACAGCCCAGCGCCACCATCGGCCCGGTGCCGAAGCCGAAGCTTTCCGCGCCCAGGATCGCCGCTTTGACGATGTCCACGCCGGTTTTCAGGCCGCCGTCCACCTGCAGGCGGATCTTGTGGCGTAGGCCGTTGGCCACCAGCGCCTGCTGGGTTTCCACCAGGCCTAGCTCCCACGGACAGCCGGCGTATTTCACCGAGGACAGCGGGCTGGCGCCGGTGCCGCCGTCGTAACCGGCGATGGTGATGAGATCGGCATAGGCCTTCGCCACGCCAGTGGCGATGGTGCCGACGCCCGGTTCGGACACCAGTTTCACCGAGATCACCGCCTTCGGGTTGACCTGCTTCAGGTCGAAGATCAGCTGCGCCAGATCTTCGATCGAGTAGATGTCGTGGTGCGGCGGCGGAGAGATCAGGGTCACGCCCGGCACCGAGTAACGCAGTCTGGCGATGTACGGAGTGACTTTGTCGCCCGGCAGCTGGCCGCCTTCGCCCGGCTTGGCGCCCTGCGCCACCTTAATCTGGATCACGTCGGCGTTCACCAGGTAGGCCGGCGTCACGCCGAAGCGGCCGGAAGCCACCTGTTTGATGCGCGACACCTTGTTGGTGCGGTAGCGCGCCGGATCTTCGCCGCCTTCGCCGGAGTTGGAGAAGCCGCCGAGGCCGTTCATGGCGATCGCCAGCGACTCGTGCGCTTCCGGGCTCAGTGCGCCGATCGACATCGCCGCGGTGTCGAAGCGTTTGAACAGCGACTCCGCCGGTTCAACCTGATCGACCGGGATCGGTTCGCCTTTCGGCGTGATGGCCAGCAGATCGCGCAGCATGGCGACCGGCCGCTCGTTCACCAGCTTGGCGTAGGCCTGATAGTCACTGTATTCCCCGCTGTGCACCGCTTTTTGCAGCGAGTTCACCACGTCCGGGTTGTAGGCGTGGTATTCGCCGCCGTGCACGAACTTCAGCAGGCCGCCTTGCTCCAGCGGCTTGCGTTTCAGCCAGGCGCGCTTGGAAAGGTTCTGCAGATCCTGCTGGAAATCGCTGAAGCTGGCGCCGCCGATGCGGCTGACCACGCCCTGGAAGCACAGATCCGCCAGATCGCGGTGCAGGCCGACCGCTTCGAACAGCTTGGAGCAGCGGTAAGAGGCGATGGTCGAGATGCCCATTTTGGACATGATCTTGTACAGGCCTTTGTTGATGCCGTTGCGGTAGTTCAGCATCACGTCGCGGTATTTCTTGTCGATCGCCTGGCTGTCCACCAGCTTGGCCAGGGTTTCATAGGCCAGGTACGGGTAGATGGCGGTCGCGCCGAAGCCGAGCAGCACGGCGAAGTGGTGCGGATCGCGGGCGCTGGCGGTTTCAACGATCAGGTTGGCGTCGCAGCGCAGGCTTTTCTCCACCAGGCGGGTTTGCACGGCGCCCACCGCCATCGGAGCCGGTACCGGCAGGCGGCCGGGCGCGATGGCGCGGTCGGACAGCACCAACAGCACCGCACCTTCGCGCACCTTGCGTTCCGCTTCGTCGCACAGGGCGCGAATGGTCTGCTCCAGATCCTGCTGCTGCGGATCGAAGGTCAGATCGAGGGTCTCGGCGCGATAGTATTCGCCTTCCAGCGTGGTGAGCTGTTTGAAATCGGAGTACAGCAGGATCGGCGATTTGAAGCTCAGGCGGTGCGCCTGGCCTTCGGCTTCGCAGAACACGTTCATTTCACGGCCGATGCTGGTGGCCAGCGACATGACGTGCGCTTCGCGCAGCGGATCGATCGGCGGGTTGGTGACCTGCGCGAACTGCTGGCGGAAATAGTCGTAAACGATGCGCGGCCGGCTGGAGAGCACGGCGAACGGGGTATCGTCGCCCATCGAGCCGGTGGCTTCCTGGCCAATCTCGCCCAGCACGCGGATCACCTGATCCAGCTCTTCGCTGCTGTAGCCGAACTGTTTCTGGTAGGTTTCGAGCTGCGCGTCGTCGAGCTCGCGGCTGCCGACCTGATCGTCCGGCAGATCTTCGAACGGCACCAGACGTTTGACGTTTTTCTCCATCCACTCTTTATACGGATGGCGGCTTTTCAGATCGTTGTCGGTTTCCGCCGAGTGCAGGATGCGGCCGCTGCGGGTGTCGATCACCATCAGCTCGCCGGGGCCGACGCGGCCTTTTTCCACCACTTCGTCCGGCTGGTAATCCCAGATGCCGACTTCGGAGGCGCAGGTGATCAGCTTGTCTTTGGTGATCACATAGCGCGCCGGGCGCAGGCCGTTGCGATCGAGGTTACAGGCGGCGTAGCGGCCGTCGGACATCACGATGCCGGCCGGGCCGTCCCACGGCTCCATGTGCATCGAGTTGAAGTCGAAGAAGGCGCGCAGATCGCCGTCCATGTCCGGGTTGTTCTGCCAGGCCGGCGGCACTAGCAAACGCATGGCGCGAATGAGATCCATCCCGCCCGCCAGCAGCAGCTCCAGCATGTTGTCCAGCGAGCTGGAGTCGGAGCCGGTTTCGTTGACGAACGGCGCGGCGGCCTGCAGATCCGGGATCAGCGGCGTTTGGAATTTGTAGGTACGGGCACGCGCCCACTGGCGGTTGCCGGTGATGGTGTTGATTTCGCCGTTGTGCGCCAGGTAGCGGAACGGCTGCGCCAGCGGCCAGCGCGGCACGGTGTTGGTGGAGAAGCGCTGGTGGAACAGGCAAATGGCCGACTCCAGGCGCAGGTCCGCCAGATCGAGATAGAAGCGCGGCAGATCCGCAGGCATGCACAGGCCTTTATAGATCGTCACCAGGTTGGAGAAGCTGCAGACGTAGAAGCTGTTGTCCTGCACGCGTTTCTCGATGCGGCGGCGCGCCACGAACAGGCGGCGCTCCATATCGCGCGGGCGCCAGCCGGCCGGGGCGTTAACGAAGATTTGCTCGATGCGCGGCAGGGAGGAGAGGGCGATTTCACCCAGCACGTCCGGGTTGGTCGGCACTTCACGCCAGCCGACGATCGACAGCGTTTCGTTTTGCAGCTCTTCTTCCACGATGCGGCGGCTGAGGCGCGCTTCCTCTTCATTCTGGCTGAGGAACATCATGCCGACGGCGTAGTTCTTGGCCAAACGCCAGCCGCGCTCTTCCGCCACCATGCGGAAGAAGCGATCGGGTTTTTGCAGCAACAGGCCGCAGCCGTCGCCGGTCTTGCCGTCGGCCAGGATTGCGCCGCGGTGTTGCATGCGGGCCAGCGCGTGAATGGCGGTGCGAACCACCTTGTGGCTAGGTTCGCCTTCTATGTGGGCGATCAGGCCGAAACCACAGTTGTCCCTCTCTTGGGATTTATCGTACAACATATCAGTGAACCTCCCCAGGCTCTGCGTGACTCTCACAACCTACTGCGAGGGGGCTTCCCAATTTCAGGCAGAAGTCCAATCAGCAAGTTAACCCCGCTAATCTGCTTTTCCGCCCTCCATCAATGGCCTCTCGTGACGGTCTCACAAGTGGTATAGGACTTGTTTTAAGAGGGAGTCTTCAATTACTGCATAAATATGACGAGACGTTTGCCCGTCCAGAAAGCTTCCAGCGGACTTCCAACTTAGCGAGAAAGAATTCGCAGGTCAAATGTGGGCTTAAGATAGATTCTTATCGAATTGATGATGTTTATTTATTTGAAAAATAAGTATTTTAATGTGTTTTTGCACTATCGTGGGGCAACGCCGATCCCCACAGAAGTGTGAGCTGTCTCACTATAGTGCAACCCCTTAATCTCTGCACCATGCTAGTGCGGGGGTTAATGGCAGAATTTTATTCTATAAGATATTTCTTTGTTGATGTTTGTCACTGTTTTTCACCGCATTGTCATATTGCCGTTAACGGTTGCGCGACGATTAGAATAATTCATCAGAATTATAGTGAATTGATTTGCATTTATGATGAATAGTTATGCCTGGTGGCGCCTTGCGGGGAAAGCGTTGATCTCTGTCATCGCGGGAAAAGCCGTTTCTTATTAGCATCGCGGCTTTGAACACAGAGAATCACCAAGATTATGCAGTTGCCGCAATTAGTCAATATGTTTGGCGCAGATCTCCAGCGCCGCTATGGCGAAAAGATCCATAAACTCACGCTGCACGGCGGATTCAGCTGCCCTAACCGCGACGGCACGTTGGGGCGCGGCGGCTGTACGTTTTGCAACGTCGCTTCGTTTGCCGATGAGGCGATGCAGCGGCAAAGTATCGCCGAACAGCTGGCGCAGCAGGCCGCGCGGGTCAACCGGGCGCGGCGCTATCTGGCCTATTTCCAGGCCTATACCAGCACCTATGCGGAGGTCGAATTGTTGGCGTCGATGTATCGGCAGGCGTTGGCGCAGAGTGAGATGGTCGGCCTGTGCGTCGGCACCCGGCCGGACTGCGTGCCGCCCGCCGCATTGGATCTGCTGACGGGGTATCGCGAGGAGGGTTATGAAGTGTGGCTGGAGCTGGGGCTGCAGACGGCGCACGATAAAACGCTCAAACGCATCAACCGCGGCCATGATTTCCGCTGCTATCAGCAGACCGCGCAACGGGCCCGGCAGCGCGGGCTGAAGGTGTGCTGCCATCTGATCGTCGGGCTGCCGGGAGAAACCCAGCGCGATCATCTGCTCACGCTGCAGCGGGTGGTGGAGTCCGGCGTGGATGGCATTAAGCTGCATCCGCTGCACGTCGTGACCGGCAGTACCCTGGCCCGCGCGTGGCGAGCCGGGCGTTTGCCCGAACTGGCGCTGGAGGACTACGCCGTCAGCGCCGGGGAGATGATCCGCCACACGCCTGGCGAGGTGGTGTATCACCGCCTGTCCGCCAGCGCCCGTCGGCCCACGCTGCTGGCGCCGCTGTGGTGCGAAAACCGCTGGAGCGGCATGCAGGCGGTGGGCGCTTATCTGCAGCAATACGGCGGGCAGGGCAGCGCGCTGGATGAAAAGCGGCGCTACCGCCCTGGAATGCCGCTCTGAAGTGCAATCTTTGCCACACTTCGGCGTTTGCCGCCTTATCTCACCGCTGTTTTACGGTATGATTCAAAAGATTGTGTCTGATGGGAGCCGCTATGAAGCAAATCCGGGTGTTGGCCCAGTACTACGTCGATTTAATGGTGAAACTGGGGTTGGTGCGCTTCTCGCTGCTGCTGGCCTCGGCGCTGGTGGTGCTGGCGATGGTGGTGCAGATGGCGGTGACCATGTTGCTGCGCGGCGAAGTGGAAAGCATCGACGTGGTGCGTTCGATCTTCTTCGGCCTGTTGATCACCCCGTGGGCGGTCTACTTCCTCTCGGTGGTGGTGGAGCAGCTGGAGGAGTCGCGCCAGCGGCTGGCGCGGCTGGTGGACAAGCTGGAGGAAATGCGCCACCGCGATCTGGAGCTCAATCAGCAGCTTAAGGACAATATCAGCCAGCTGAACCAGGAGATCGCTGACCGTATCAAGGCGGAAGAAGAGCGCCTGCAGGTGATGGACAAGCTGACGGAAGAGATGGAACAGCGTGAACTGGCGCAGATTGAGCTGGGCCAGCAATCGGCGCTGCTGCGTTCCTTCCTCGATGCCTCGCCGGATCTGGTCTACTACCGCAACGAAGACAAAGAATTTTCCGGCTGCAACCGCGCGATGGAGCTGCTGACCGGCAAGAGCGAGAAGCAGCTGATCGGCCTGACGCCGTTCGACGTCTACGGCCAGGAGATCGCCGAAAAGGTCATTGAGACCGACGAGAAGGTGTTCCGCCACAACGTCTCGCTGACCTACGAACAGTGGCTGGTGTATCCCGATGGCCGCAAGGCCTGTTTCGAGCTGCGCAAGGTCCCGTTTTATGACCGGGTGGGCAAACGCCACGGGCTGATGGGCTTCGGCCGCGATATTACCGAGCGTAAGCGCTACCAGGACGCGCTGGAGAACGCCAGCAGGGAGAAGACCACCTTTATCTCCACGATCAGCCACGAGCTGCGTACGCCGCTTAACGGCATCGTTGGCCTGAGCCGTATCCTGCTCGATACCGAGCTGAACGACGAGCAGCTGAAATACCTGAAGACCATTCACGTCAGCGCCATCACCCTCGGCAATATCTTCAACGACATTATCGAAATGGATAAGCTCGAGCGGCGCAAGGTGCAGCTCGACAACCAGCCGGTGGACTTCACCGGCTTCCTGGCAGATCTGGAGAACCTCTCCGGCCTGTTGGCGCAGCCGAAAGGGCTGCAGTTCATCATGGAGCCGCAGACGCCGCTGCCGCAGCAGATCGTGACCGACGGTACGCGCCTGCGGCAGATTTTGTGGAACCTGATCGGCAACGCGGTGAAATTCACCCAGCAGGGGCAAATCGTGGTGCGCGTGCGGCGTGAGGCGCAGGAGAAGCTGGTGTTCGAGGTGGAAGACTCGGGCATGGGCATCCCGCAGGACGAGCAGGACAAGATCTTCGCCATGTATTACCAGGTGAAAGATCAGCGCGGCGGCCGCCCGGCCACCGGCACCGGCATCGGGCTGGCGGTCTCCAAGCGACTGGCGCAGAGCATGGGCGGCGACATCACCGTGCGCAGCGAACAGGGGCACGGTTCTTGCTTCACTCTGACCATCCAGGCGCCGGCGGTGCAGGAAGCCGCCAGCGCGGCGCTGGAGGAAGAGGAACTGCCGTTGCCGGCGCTGCACATCCTGCTGGTGGAGGATATCGAGCTGAACGTGATCGTGGCGCGCTCGGTGCTGGAGAAACTGGGCAACAGCGTCGAGGTGGCGATGAACGGCCACGACGCGCTGGCGATGTTCGATCCGGACGAGTTCGATCTGGTGCTGCTGGACATCCAGCTGCCGGACATGACCGGGCTGGACATCGCCCGGGTGCTGCGCGAACGCTACGCCGGGCAGGCGCTGCCGCCGCTGGTGGCCCTGACCGCTAACGTGCTGAAAGACAAAAAAGAGTACCTCGAGGCGGGCATGGACGATGTGCTGAGCAAGCCGCTGTCGGTGCCGGCATTAACCCAGGTCATCAAACACTATTGGGATCATCAACCTTCTCACACTTCAAAGAAAACGGAGCACAAGGCGATGCAGATTAATGAGTCGTTACTCGATACCGCGATGCTGGAACAGTACATGGACCTGGTTGGCCCGCAGCTGATCCACCAAAGCCTGGAGATGTTTGAACAGATGATGCCGGGCTATCTGGCGGTGCTGGACTCCAACATGACGGCGCGCGATCAGAAAGGCATCACCGAAGAAGGGCACAAGATCAAAGGCGCCGCCGGTTCGGTCGGTCTGCGTCACCTGCAGCAGCTGGCGCAACAGATTCAAACGCCGACGCTGCCGGCCTGGTGGGATAACGTGCAGGATTGGGTGGATGAGTTGAAACAAGAGTGGCGCAACGACGTGCAGGTACTGCGGGCTTGGGTTGAGAACGCTGAAAAAAAATGACCCCGACCTAAGCCGGGGTGCGCGAATATTGCGCCAACACCAGGGAAATTGTGAACCTGCGTATTGGTTTCAGTGTTCTGGTCGAGCAGGTTGTAGCGAATTCCTAAACATCATACAGCCAACAACATAGCAAATGTAAGCGCTCTTGTTAGAAGATTCATTAAAATGTGTGATGTAGATTAGTGTTTGTCAACTCCGAGCACGAACCAGTTGACAGCAGCGACAGGAGTAAGAGTGATGAAAAAGGTGGGGGTCGTCCTCAGCGGCAGCGGTGTTTATGACGGTACGGAGATCCATGAAGCGGTGCTGACGCTGCTGGCGTTGGACCGTGCCGGCGCGCAGGCGGTGTGCTTTGCGCCCGATAAACCACAATGCCATGTTATTAATCACTTATCAGGTGAGGAGATGGCGGAGTCGCGCAATGTTCTGATTGAGTCGGCGCGCATTGCCCGCGGCGCGGTGCAGCCGCTGGCGCTGGCGGAGGCCGCGCAGCTGGATGCGCTGATCGTGCCCGGCGGCTTCGGCGCCGCCAAGAACCTCAGCAATTTCGCCGAAGCCGGCGCGGAATGTTGGGTCGATGAGGATTTGGCGCGTCTGACGCGCGAGATGCATAAGGCCGGCAAACCAATTGGCCTGATGTGCATCGCGCCGGCGCTGTTGCCGAAACTGCTGGATCAACAAGCGCGGCTGACCATTGGCAACGATCCGGACCTGGGAGAAGTGATTGACGCCATGGGCGGCGAGCCGGTGATTTGTCCGGTAGACGATATCGTGGTGGACAGCGAACACAAAGTCGTGACCACGCCGGCCTATATGCTGGCGCCGTCGATCGCGCAGGCGGCCCTCGGCATCGATAAGCTGGTGGCGCGGGTGCTGGAACTGGCTGAATGAGAAAATCGCTCGGCGGATGGCGGCGACTGCGCCCAGGGTATTGGCTGAAGCGCGGGGTCATCGCGATTCTCGGCCTGTGGGGGTTGGGCATTGTGCTCTTTGCCTTTCTGCCGGTGCCGTTTTCCGCCGTGATGGTGGAGCGGCAAGTCAGCGCCTGGCTGAGCGGCGACTTCGGCTACGTCGCCCATTCGGATTGGGTGTCGATGGACGACATCTCGCCGCAGATGGCGCTGGCGGTGATGGCGGCGGAGGATCAGAAGTTTCCAGACCATTGGGGCTTCGATGTGTCGGCCATTGAAAAGGCGCTCAGCCACAACGAGAAGCGCCCGACGCGCATCCGCGGCGCGTCCACGCTGTCGCAGCAAACCGCCAAGAACCTGTTTCTGTGGGATGGCCGCAGCTGGCTACGCAAAGGGCTGGAGGCCGGCTTGACGTCGGGCATCGAGCTGGTGTGGACCAAGCGGCGCATTCTGACGGTGTATCTGAACATCGTCGAGTTCGGCGACGGGGTGTTTGGCGTTGAAGAGGCTTCACAACGCTTTTTCCATAAGCCGGCCAAACGGCTAAGCGCGGCGGAAGCGGCGCTGTTGGCGGCGGTATTGCCGAATCCGCATCGCTTTAGGGCCGATGCGCCTTCCGGCTATGTGATACAGCGACAGCAGTGGATCATGCGCCAGATGCGGCAGCTGGGTGGGGAAGATTTCCTGAAAGAAAACAAGCTGGATTAACCAAGCGATACCCTGCTTTCGGGCAAGGTATCTCTCTCTTCGGTGGCTAATGCCGCATCAGGGCTTATCGCTGATAAATGCAGTTAAATCCGCGTGCATCTTTTTAAGCGATGGTTCATCCAAGTACGGCATATGCCCGGTGTCATACCAATAGAAACGGATATTGTCGCGTAATTTGGGCGACACGGGCAGATGGCTCATCTCATATTTGGCGACGAAGTAAGGGGTGGCCAAATCGTAAACCCCACCAATCACCATCACTCTCATTGTCGGGGTCATTTTCATCACCCGCGACAGGTTCGGCAACACGTTAAATGATCTGTCCCGGCTGTTGCTGGACATGTTCCAGTCATAGACCTCATCGGAAAATGCGCGATAGTTTTGGTCGGCGCTAAAATGCAGCGTTTTGCCAAGATAATTGTGGAATTGCGCGACGTAGGCGGAAGTAATGGCACTGACGTTGGGATCGTAGTTGGACGTTTCAGCGATATTATCCAGCGACGGCCCACGATAGCGGGTATCGATTCTGCCAATGGTCTCGTCCTGACTGCGCAACAGTTGCTTGGCGAAGACCGGTCCACTCAGGCGCAAATTGGCCTTGAGCCAATAATCGGCCGGAATGCCGGTAAATTGGTAAAGCTGCTCGGCGAGCGTTTGGCGATCTTTTTCAGGCAGATTGGCACCTTGCAGCAAGGCTTGGGCATAAGCCCCCAGCGCAAACTGCTCGGCCTGGTCTAACAGGGTTTTCAGGCTCGGGTGCTTGCCCGGCAGCCGCTGGTGGTACCATGCGCTGGCTGCGTAGGTGGGGAGTGCCAGATAGTAAGGTTGATCGACGCCGGGGTTTTGATTGGGATCGTCGACGTTATTGTCGTAGTTCAGAAACTGCGACATCAGGATAATACCGTTAAGATCGATATTCTGATTTTTTAGCGTCTCGGCCAATACCACCGAGCGGGTAGTGCCGTAGCTTTCACCCAATAAATATTTAGGTGAGTTCCAGCGTTGGTAATGCGTTAAAAACTGAACGATAAATTGAGAGAAAGCCTGAGCATCGCCGTTGACGCCATAAACGTTGCTGGCACTCTGTGATTTTTGCTGCGCTCTCTCCGGCTGGCTGGCGGCACTGCTGGAAAAGCGGCTGTAACCCGTTCCGGGGGCATCGATAAACACCAGATCGCTGACGTTGAGCAGGCTGTATTGGTTATCGGTGAGTTGGTAAGGCGCCAGCTGTGTTTTCTCTGGCTGAGTAGCGATAACCCGTTTAGGCCCCAGCGCCCCCATATGCAGCCAAAGCGAGGCGGAGCCCGGCCCGCCGTTGTAGATAAAGGTAATCGGCCTGCTCTCGTTCTTATTCTCATCCTTTTTGAAATACGCAACATAGAACATGCCGGTCACGGGATCTTCCGGATCCTCTTTACTCAATTCCAGCACCCCGGTTTGCGCCTGATAATTGATTTTTACCTGGTCGACCGTGATCGCGCCTTCAGTAGCCACGGTTTGATCGGCCATCGGGGCCGGGGCATGTTCGGTGCGGGGCGCATCCTGTGTGGGATTGGCGGCGGAAACTCCGGCGGTGAATAAAGAAACGGCAGTGAGAAAACCGATTAAAATTCTGTCCATTTGAATTTTATCCGTAATGAAGTGAGAGATTACTTTAAACGCGGCTCATTAAACCAGGGTAAAACAGCGGGAAGCGTACAGAAAAGCGGCAAGGGGAAGGCCCCTTGCCTGCAGGATCATTTCACATAGGTAAAGGCGGTGGTGACGTGCTTCACGCCGCTCACCTGGCTGGCGATCTGCGCCGCCGACTGCCCTTCCTGTTGGGTGACCAGGCCCAGCAAGAACACTTCGCCGTTTTCGGTGGTGACCTTCACGTTGGATGATTTCACCGTATCGCTGGTGAGCAGCTGCGAACGCACCTTGGTGGTGATCCAGGTGTCGGAGGACGCGGTGCTCAGGCTGACCGGCGTGCCCTGACGGATTTCGTTATACACTTCGGTCGTGCCTTCCACGCCCATGGCGATCTGCTTGGCGCGCGCGGTGAGATCGGCGTTAGGCGACTGGCCGGTCAACAGCACTTTGCCCTGATAGGCGGTGGCGACCACCCGGGCGTCTTTCTTCAACTGCTGGTCTTTGCTCAGAGCGCTTTCGACCCTGGCTTCCAGCGTACCGTCATCCACCTGGGTCCCGACGCTGCGCGGGTCGGTGGCGGTTTTGGTCGCGACGGCCGCACTGCCGACGACGACGCCGGCGATACAGCCTTGCAACAGCAGGGCGCTGGACAGCACTGCAAATGTGGCTTTTAGCTTCATCTCAGTTCCTTAATCGTCCTGGTGGGGGAATAACGTATTGTCTATCAGATCGCACAGGCAGTTTACGGTCAGCATATGCATTTCCTGAATGCGCGAGCTGCGGTGCGACGGGATGCGGATCTCGACATCCTGCTGGCCGAGCAGCCCGGCCAGCTCGCCGCCGTCGTAGCCGGTGAGCGCGACGATGGTCATATCGCGCGTGACGGCCGCCTCGACCGCTTTCACAATATCACGGCTGTTGCCGCGGGTGGAAATCGCCAGCAGCACGTCGCCGGTGTGCCCGAGCGCGCGCACCTGCTTGGCGTACACTTCGTCGTGCAGCCGATCGTTGCTGATCGCCGTCAGCACCACGTTGTCGGCGTTGAGGGCGATGGCCGGCAGGCTGGGGCGCTCGGTTTCAAAACGGTTGATCATGCTGGCGGCGAAGTGCTGCGCGTTGGCCGCCGAGGTGCCGTTGCCGCAGCACAGGATTTTGTTGCCGTTGAGTAAGGATTGAACCAGCGTCATCGCAGCGCGGGAAATGGCGTCCGGCAATGCTTCCGCCGCCGCGATCTGGGTTTGGATGCTTTCGGTAAAACAGACTTTAATTCTATCCAGCACGTTGTATTAATCCACTAAGTCAAAGGGCCGGTCTGCGCCGCAAAACCCCGATTAATCCGCATTGAAGGCGTTGGGTATCCATTCTAACTGGCTACCGGTAATGGCCAAAACATCAAAACGGCAAGATGATGTGTCAAAACTGGCTCCGCGCCCCGCCAGCCAGACGGCGGCGGCATGCAGCAACCGCTGTTGTTTGCGAAAGGTGACGCTGGCGGCCGCGCCGCCGAAGGCGTCGTTGCGGCGGTAGCGCACTTCGACGAACACCCAGGTGGCGCCGTCGCGCATGATGAGGTCGAGCTCACCGCCGCGCACCGCGACGTTGGCGGCGCAGAAGGTGAGCCCGGCGTGTTCCAGGTGACGGCGGGCCAGTAACTCATAGCCCGCCCCTGAGGCGCGTGGGTTCAAGAGACCGGAACGACCGTACCCTGACGGTATTGCAGCCAAGGCAGTTTGCGGTTGATCACGCAGTTCGGCGACGCGCTCAGCGTACCGGTGGTGCCGGAAACCTGGAAGCCCGGCAGCTGGCGCATTTCAGCAAAGTGGTTGGCCAATGTCCAGGCATCCATCCCCATCGCATACAGGCGCACCAGCGAGTAGTCGTTGCGGAAGCGCGCGCTGGCCTGCTGCAACAGCTGAGGGTTTGAACCGGCCAGCAGCGGGATGTCGCTGAACTGCAGGCCTTCCATTTCCAGACGGAAGTCCGGGCCGGCGCCGGCCTGATAGCTGCGCGAGCTGGCGTACATCGCCGGCTTGCCGCGCGAGCTGGTGGCCATGTCGATCATCGGTTTGATCAGCGTCAGCTGAGACTGGGTGGCGACGATATACACCGCGTCGACGCTGCCGCCGGTCGCGGCGGGCACGTCGCTCGGCGGCGCAGGAATAGTCAGCCCGGCGATGGTCACGCTCTGCGGCGCCGGGGCGCTCGATATCGGCGTACCGGTCATGCGGATGCCGCCGCTGTTGACCATCTGGCGCAGTTCGCCGGCAGAGCCGATGTCCTGACGCAGCACGGTTTGCCCGCCTTGCTTCTGCCATTCCTGGTTAAAGGCCTTGGCGACGCGATCGCCGAAGGCGCCGCGCGGCACCAGCAGCAGCGGTTGACGCTTCTGCTGTTCCCAGATGTGGCGGGCGGCGTCGCGCGCTTCATCTTCCGGCGACAGGGCGAAGTAACAGATGTTCAGGTTGTCCTTCGGCGTTTCCGGCTGGTTGAGCGCCAGCACGTTCAGCGTGGTGGTACTGGCGGACAACTGATCGACGTTCTCTTTCAGCAGCGGCCCGACCACCAGGGTGGCGCCATCCTGCTGCGCCTGGCTCAGCAAGGCGGCCAGCGGCTGGCTGGTGGTATCGTACACTTTGACCTGTGCGTTAGCGGCCTGCAGCGGCGTTATCGGCGCACTGGACGGCGCCGCCGGTTGCGCGGCGGTCACCGCAGGCTGGCTCTCTTGCGCCGAAGGGCTGACCGCGCCGTTGGCGTTGATGTCACCCGTGGCGGCCTGATCGGCCGGCGCCGTTGGGGCCGGTGCGCTGGCCGGTTGCGCGGCTTGAGGCTGCGGCGCCGGCATGGAACCGCCGTTTTTCGCCGCTTCGAAGCCTTGCTGGATGGCGTCGGCGAACACTTTCGCCTGGCCGTTCAACGGCAGCAGCAGGGCGATTTTCGAGGTGGAGGCCTGGGTGAAGTTCAGCACCTGGTTCAGGCGAGCGGGCAGCGTTTTGGCCGCCGGGTTCTTCGGATAACGGTTCTGCCAGTCTTTGATGCCGGCCTTCAGCAGATCGGGATCCTGCTTGTTGTCCTGATAGACGCGCAGCAGATCCAGCCAGCCTTGCAGCACGTTCTCGTCGGCGTTGATCACCAGGCTGTTCATCTCCTGCGGCGTCAGCTGCAGCAGCGCCTGCCAGGTCTGATCCAGGTTGTCCTGGTGCGGTTTGCCGGTCAGCAACGGCTCCTGAGCGATATAGGCGCGGATCAAGGGCAGCGACGCTTTGCCCTGATTGGCGGCAATCTGCGCCTGGTAGTAGCGCACCTTCTGATTCGGCGACAGCGAAGCGCTGTCCAGATGGCCCAGCGTACTGCGGGCGCTGACGTAGCTCTTGTTGGCGATCTGCAGTTCGGCGGTCAGCAACTGGCGTTCAGTCTGCTGCGCACCGCTGAGGTTTTTCGGCAGCTGGTTCAGCTGGTCGCCGGCCTGCGGCAGTTTTCCTTCACGCAGCAAGGCGCGAATAGCAAGTAATTGCCAGTCAGCCTTGTTATCATCGCTGCTTTGCTGCAACTGCTGCAGGTAGTAATCGGAGCTGGCGCTCGCTTCGTCCTGTATATTGGCGGGCGGCGTTTGCGGGGCCCGACTTGGACAGCCTGCCAGGAAAAGGGCGGCCGCGATGACTGCGGTAAGTCGGACAGGCTTGGAACGCCCTGCTTTGGTACGAACGAATGTTGAGGAAAGCATACTGTATCCAGTGATGTTTTTTTCAAGATGCTCAATATTAAATCGGCAACCCGGATGAAACAATGAATCAACACCAACAATCAGTCATTTCTGCATCAACGCTGTATGTGGTGCCCACCCCCATCGGCAATCTGGGCGATATCACTCACCGGGCGTTAGAGGTACTGAAAAGCGTTGATCTGATCGCGGCGGAAGACACGCGCCATACCGGATTGCTGCTGCAACACTTCGCGATCAACGCGCGTCTGTTCGCGCTGCATGACCACAACGAACAGCAAAAGGCCGATCAGCTGCTGGCGAAACTGCAGGAAGGCCAGAGCATCGCGCTGGTGTCCGACGCCGGCACGCCGCTGATCAACGATCCCGGTTATCACCTGGTGCGCCGCTGCCGCGAGGCCGGCATTCGCGTGGTGCCTCTGCCGGGCGCCTGCGCCGCCACCACCGCGCTGTGCGCTGCGGGCGTCGCTTCCGACCGCTTCTGCTATGAAGGCTTCCTGCCGGCGAAAACCAAGGGGCGCAAGGATACGCTGATGGCGCTGGCGGAGGAACCGCGCACGCTGATTTTCTACGAATCCACTCACCGCCTGCTGGAAAGCCTGCAGGACATGGTCACCGTCTGGGGCCCGCAGCGCTATGTGGTGCTGGCGCGCGAGCTGACCAAAACCTGGGAATCTATCCACGGTGCGCCGGTGGGCGAACTGCTGGCGTGGGTGCAGGAAGATGAAGTGCGCCGCCGCGGCGAGATGGTGCTGATCGTCGAAGGCCACAAGGCGCAGGAGGATGCGTTGCCGCTCGAGGCGCTGCGCACGCTGGCGCTGCTGCAAAAAGAGCTGCCGCTGAAAAAGGCGGCGGCGCTGGCGGCGGAAATTCACGGCGTGAAGAAAAATGCGCTGTATAAGCACGCGCTGGAGCAACAACAGCCGTAAAGCGGTTGACCTGCCGCCGCCGCGACGCTACTATCCGCGCCGGAGTTGACCAGACAGTCGCCGCTTCATTGCCGTCCTCTTCGGGGAGACAGATGGAGGGGAGGAAAGTCCGGGCTCCATAGGGCAGGGTGCCAGGTAACGCCTGGGAGGCGCAAGCCTACGACTAGTGCAACAGAGAGCAAACCGCCGATGGCCCGCGCAAGCGGGATCAGGTAAGGGTGAAAGGGTGCGGTAAGAGCGCACCGCGCGGCTGGCAACAGTTCGTGGCACGGTAAACTCCACCCGGAGCAAGGCCAAATAGGGGTTCACATGGTACGGCCCGTACTGAACCCGGGTAGGCTGCTTGAGCCAGTGAGCGATTGCTGGCCTAGAGGAATGACTGTCCACGACAGAACCCGGCTTACCGGTCAACTCCCTCGACAAAAGAAAACCCCGCGCAACGCCAGTTGCGCGGGGTTTTTCGTTTTCCGGCCGGCTTACACCGGCAGGTCAATCAGCAGCGCGCGCAGCGGGGTCTCGGCGCGAATCGTCAGGCGGTTCTCCTCGCGCACGAAGGCGCCGTCGCCGCAGGTCAGGCGCTGCGCTTCGTGGCGTTCGCCGGTGGCGGCGATGGTGCCGTGAATCGACTGCAAATAGGCGCGCGGCCCGTTAATCGTCAGCGTTTGTTCTTCGCCCGGCTGCAGATCGAGATGGTGGATCCAAACCTGCTGGCGCAACTGCAGGCTGCCCTGCGCACCGTCCGGCGAGGCCAGCAGCAGGTTGCCCGCCGCCGGCAGCGTCAGGCGCTGCACCCGCTCGTTGTTGCGTTCCGGGCAGGCGTCCAGCCACAGCTGCAGGCGGGTCAGCGGCGTATCGCTGCTGACGTTCTGTTCGCTGTAGCTCAGGCCTGGCTGGGTGGCCAGCAGCAGCGCTTCGCCGGCTTTGGCGCGCGCGGCGTTGCCGTCGCTGTCGCGGTATTCCGCCTCGCCCTGCAGGATCAGGTTCAGGATATCCACGCTGGGATAGGTGCGCGGCTGGAACGACGCGCCCGGCGCCAGCACCTCCTGATTCAGCACCCGCAGCGACGCATAGCCCATCAGTTTGGGATCGAAGTAGTGACCAAAGGAAAAGGTGTAGCGAGCCTGCAGCCAACCAAAGTCAGCTTGCCCGCATTGTTGTGCTGTTCTGCATGTAATCATGGCAATCGGCTCTCTAAATTCATTATCCAAATGGTAAGCATCTGGACGTCGGATTGTTAGCCAGTTAATCTGGTCGGCATATTCAAATTTCCTGACAGAGGGATGTGATGGCCAGAGATCGGGCGCTCACGCTTGAGGCGCTGAGAGTGATGGACGCGATCGACCGCCGCGGCAGCTTCGCCGCGGCCGCCGACGAATTGGGCCGGGTGCCGTCGGCGCTCAGCTACACCATGCAAAAATTGGAAGAAGAATTGGACGTGGTGCTGTTCGACCGTTCGGGCCACCGCACCAAGTTCACCAACGTAGGGCGCATGTTGCTGGAGCGCGGGCGGGTGCTGCTGGAAGCGGCCGACAAGCTGACCACCGACGCCGAGGCGCTGGCGCGCGGTTGGGAAACCCACCTGACCATCGTCAGCGAAGCGCTGTCGCCGCCAAGCCTGCTGTTTCCGCTGGTGGACAAGCTGGCGCTGAAGGCCAACACCCAGGTGTCGATTTTCACCGAGGTGCTGGCGGGCGCCTGGGAACGGCTGGAGCAGGGGCGCGCCGACATCGTGATCGCGCCGGACATGCATTTTCGCGCGTCGTCGGAGATCAACACCCGCAAACTGTACAAGGTAATGAGCGTTTACGTCGCCGCGCCGGATCATCCTATCCACCAGGAGCCGGAGCCGTTGTCCGAGGTGACCCGCGTGAAGTACCGCGGCATCGCGGTGGCGGATACCGCCCGCGAGCGCCCGGTGTTGACCGTGCAGCTGCTGGATAAGCAGCAGCGTCTGACGGTGAGCACCATCGAAGACAAGCGTCTGGCGCTGCTGGCCGGGCTGGGGGTGGCGACCATGCCGTATCCGATGGTGGAGAAAGACATCGAGGCCGGGCGGCTGCGCGTGGTGGGGCCGGAATACAGCCGCGAAGCCGATATCATCATGGCCTGGCGACGCGACAGCATGGGGGAGGCGAAAGCCTGGTTCCTGCGCGAAATTCCGCGCCTGTTCGCGCAGCGTTAACGTCGGTGGGATGACATCCCCTTGCCGGGCGGCAAGGGGATTTTTTTGTCTTAGCCGAAGAGCCGATCGCGACCGTGCGGCTCGTCCAGATCCTGCGCCGGCCCGATGGAAATGATGCCGTGCGGGTTGATGGTGGCGTGGCTGCGGTAGTAGTGGTTGCGAATGTGCGGCAGGCTGACCGTGTCGGCAATGCCCGGCATCTGGTAGATGTCGCGCAGGAAACCGTACAGGTTCAGGTAGTCGCTGATGCGGTGTTTATCGCACTTGAAGTGGGTGACGTACACCGGATCGAAGCGCACCAGCGTGGTCCACAGACGCAGGTCGGCTTCGGTCAGCCGATCGCCGGTCAGGTAGCGGTGCTGCCCCAGGATCTGCTCCAGGCGCTCCAGCGCGTTGAAGACCCCGTTGACCGCTTCGTCATACGCTTCCTGGCTGGTGGCGAAACCGGCCTTGTACACGCCGTTGTTCACCTGATCGTAAATCCAACCGTTCAGCTCATCGATTTTGCCGCGCAGCTCGGCCGGGTAGTAATCGCCCGCGCGGGCCCCCACGCCGTCAAACGCGCTGTTGAACATGCGGATGATGTCGGCGGATTCGTTGCTGACGATGGTTTGCCGCTGTTTATCCCACAGTACCGGCACGGTCACGCGCCCGCTGTAGTGCGGATCGGCCTGCAGGTAGATCTGATACAGGAAGTCGGCGTGATACAACGGATCGCCGGTGGTTTCAGGAAAATCCTGGCCGAAGGTCCAGCCGTTTTTCAGCATCAGCGGGTGCACTACCGAGACCGGAATGATCTGCTCCAGCCCTTTCAGTTTGCGCATCAGCAGCGTGCGGTGCGCCCAGGGGCAGGCGAGAGAAACATACAGGTGATAACGGCCCGCTTCGGCCTGGAAGCCGCCTGCGCCGTGTTCGCCCGGCTGACCGTCGGCGGTCACCCAATTGCGAAACTGAGCGGTTGAACGTTTGAAACGGCCGCCGGTAGATTTCGTGTCATACCAGATGTCTTGCCAAACGCCATCGACGAGTTGTCCCATGGGAATCTCCTTGGTGTCCGAGTGAAAAGCGACAGGGCCCGGCATGCCGGGCCCTGAATGACAGTTTAGATTACCATTTCTTGTTCAGAAGACGGTCGATGCTGAAGCCGCCCGGGCCTGCAACCGCCAACACGATGAAGCCGCCGGCGATGGTCAGGTTTTTCATGAACATCAGCTGGTTTACGCCTTCCGCAAAGTCAGTGTGGAACAGCAGCGCGGTCAGAATGGTGAAGCCGGCAGTGAACAGCGCTACGGTGCGGGTCAGGAAACCGAACAGGATCGCCAGACCGCCGCCAAATTCCAGCAGGATGGTCAGCGGCAGCAAGAAGCCAGGCACGCCCATCGATTGCATGTACTGTTGGGTACCGGCATAAGCGTCACCCATTTTGCCGTAGCCTGCCACGATAAACAGGATTGGCATCAGAATACGAGCAACCAGCAAACCTGTATCTTCTAATTTTTTCATCATCTACTCCAAAGTGTTTTTGTGCGCCTGTTCGGCGGTAGTCATATCAACGGGCGGTATATCGGGTCTCTCACCCTGTCCGGCCCATATCGTATTGATGGAGTGAATGTTAAGCGGGAAGTGCTCAGGTTGTTAGCAAGTAAAACTGTCGTAATTTTTCAAAAAATCTGAATCTTTAGCGTGCTAATAAACTGACGCTGGTCAGCAGGTTGCCCGGCCCTCGGGATAAGCAGCGCTGTTTTAGGGGGAAAACGAGGGCGGAGCAACAGGATGTTTGAAGGAAAGGCGTGAGGCTTACTTGGCGGAGAAGGTCTTTTTAAACAGGCGGATAGCGCTCCAGGCACCGAAAGCGCGGCGCGACCAGCGGATCATCTTGCTGGGGTGGCGAATGCCGTACAGCGCCATGACGCTGGAACCGAGCACCAGATAGCGGCGCAGGCCAAACACCGTCTGCCAGCCGCGGTCAATGCGTTCGGTCTTCTCCAACCACAGAGACTTGTGTTCGGCCAGATCCAGGCGTTGCTGCTGGATCTGGCGAATCAGCCTTTCTTTTTTCCATTCCAGGTAGCGGCGGCGGCTCATGGCTCGCGCTCCAGTTCGGCGCGGTCGAGTTCCAGCTGCTTGCGCGTGGCGCCGAGCAGCGTGGTGCGAC
>NZ_FCJA01000010.1:108459-196865 GCF_001537385.1 Serratia sp. 2880STDY5682894
CACCATGCCGACCAGGATCGTGATGATGCGCTGACCGATATCCAGGACCCCTTTAGCGGGGCCCTGCGCGCGCACTTGCGGTTGTTCAGCCATGATTAACGACGCGCGAGCAGCACGCCCAGCACGACGCCGACCGCCGCGCCGATACCGATGCCGGTCCACGGGTTGTCGCGCACGTAGTCGTCGGCCTGACCGGCGATCTGTTTGGTTTGCGAAGCCAGCTTGTCACCGGCGTCGCTCAGGCGAGCGCGGCTCTCTTTCAGCGCGCCTTCCGCTTTCGAACGCAGCTTCTCCAGCTCGGCTTTCGGCTTATCGGTGGAGGAGTTCAGCACTTCCTCCAGCGTATCGGCTAAGGACTTCAGTTCAGCGCGTAAGTTTTCTGCATTTGAATCATGTGCCATGTGATTATTCCTTAACGTTTATTTCGACAGACTTTTAACATAGCGGATTTTTTCGCCGGAGCAAAGGGGTGATGGCCAGCAGATAACACCAGACATCAATTCCATATGCTTAAGAAATCCCGTGTGATGGGGCTCTCATCGATAAATCCGCTGGTGTAAAAAAATTATTCCGCCTGGGCGCGTTTCAGCTCAGCCTGCGCTTCCGCCAGCTTTTGCTGCTTCTTGGCGACCTTGTCCAGCTTGCCGGTTTGCTGTGCTTCTTTCAGTTCCTGTCGGCGCTCGTCGACCTTGCGCTGCTTCTCCGCGATATTTTTCTGGCGTTCGGCCTGCAGGCCGGCTTCGGTACAGTGAGTCTGTACTTCGCTCAGCGCTTTTTTCAGCCCGTCCACGCGGTGGGTGTTGCCGTGTTGGGTGGCGTAGTCGATTTGCTGCTGGATGTCTTGCGCTTTGGCGGCGCAGCCGCCCTCAGCGGCCGAAGCGAGCGCCGGCAGCGTGCAGAGTGGCAACAGCAGTAACAGTGAATGGCGTAATTTCATCTTTCAGTTCCTTTTCATGGGATGCCTGAACAGGCATCCGCTTTCCTGACTGCCGAAGGCGGCAGCGCGAGAGGAGGGCGTTCATCGCCGGCTGAAGTTACCCTTCAGCATAGTCATGAAACCGGCGTGCCCCCAAAGAATCAGCCGTGACTCAGTGCCGACTGATTAATTCTTGAGCTAATCGATGCGAATGAAAATGAAGATAATGGCAATGAAAGGAAACCCCTTCCTATGAAGGGGATTATCCCAGATTGAGTGGGGAACGCGCAAATTCGCGTACCCAGTGCGACGGCACGGGGGACTCGCTCAACGCGATGTGGTAACCGGGCGGCAGGATGGTTTGCAGCGCTTCGCGCGCCAGCAATTGCTGCTCCGGCGAATCCAGACGGATGACCAGGCCATCGCCTTCCGGCGTAATGCTTTTGATGCGGATGCCGCGCTCATCCAGGCGCTGATAGACGTAAAAACCGTCGGGCAGCGACAGCCCTTGCTGGCTGGCGCGAATGCGCAGCTCGCTCTCGGTGCGCACCATGCAGGGCACCAACAGCGTCGCCAACGCCAGCAGGGCGAGCGCGATCATCAAGACGTATTGCCAGCGCGGGCGCTTTGCTGTCACGCCCCTTTCCCCGGATTCTGGCTGCCGGCGCGTTTTTTGCGCCACAGCACGATCAGCGAGCCGACCAGCCCGACCACCAGCAACACCAGCGGCAACATCATCAGGCAGAACATCAGCTGATCTTCATACTTGCGGAACACCGGGGTTTTCCCCAGCGCGAAACCCAGCGTCGTCAGGATCAAGACCCACAGCAGGCCGCTCATCCAGTTGAAGAACTGGAAGCGCGCGTTGCTCAGGCCGGACAGGCCGGCGATGGTCGGCAGCAGGGTGCGCACGAAGGCCAGGAAGCGGCCGACCAGCAGGGCGGAAAGCCCGTGACGGTGGAACAGGTTGTGAGCGCGCTGATGGTAGTGGGCCGGCAGGTGCGAAAGCCAGCCTTGCACCGTTCGCGTATTGCCGAGCCATCGGCCCTGTATATAGCTGACCCAGCACCCCAGGCTGGCGGCGACGGTCAGGATGACGATGGTCAGCGGGAAGCCCATGGTGCCTTTGGCGATCAGCACGCCAACCAGGATCAGCAGGCTGTCGCCCGGCAGGAAAGCGGCCGGCAGCAGGCCGTTTTCCAAAAACAGGATCATGAACAGCAGAATGTAGAGGGTCCACACCAACGAAGGGTTCGCCAGCGTCTCAAAATCCTGCTGCCACAAGGCATGTATCAGTTCTTTAATGATATCCATCCGGTGTTCCTAAAACGTCATTGTTTATTTTTATCTCAGCGGCGGAGCGGGCGTGGGCTGAAAGCGCGCGGCGATCCTGAATGCTGATAACGATGAAACGGCGTTGCTTTAAGGTTTCTAAGCGGTGCGACACCGGTCATAGGTGGTAAGTCAGCGTGCCACGGTACTGCATGTTGCTTTCTTTCCAGCCGGCCTGCCGGCTCTGTTGCCTGGAGGCGTCCAGCGTCCAGTCGACCTGGGCAAGCCGGTTGGGGGCCGGGGTGTCCTGGCGGGGGAAACGAATTCGGTAGCCCGGCTCTGCGGCCAGGGTATAGACCGGTGCCGTCAGGGAGGACGCGAGCAGCGAACCGGGGAAAGAGTGCGCTCTGGGCAGCAGCAGCGGCAACTTGCCGGGGGCTTTGCGGCGCGCTTCGGCCGGCGCCCGATACACATGATCATAGGGGGAAAGCGCCGGCTCCGCCAGCAGCGGCAGGCTGCTCAGCGCACTGGGGGTTGGCTTGGGTGACGCCACGCATAGCTGTTGGCCGGAGACCGAACCGGTCCAGCAGAAAACAGCAATCAGCATGGCAAACAACCAGCGCATTTATTCGCGTCCCGCCCCCGCAGCAATGGGTAAAAAAGTGGGCTAACTCTACCAAAATAGCACGATTGGCAACAGGGAAATCTACGTTGCCGACGGTGAAATAGTACACGGCAAACGGCGGTTCCGGCATCGATTCAGCGGATTTTACATTACCTGACATAAGCCGACGGTTTTTGACCGCCGGGGCTATTTCGGCTCGTGGCTCACGCCATCCAGATGCACCACCGGATTCTCGGCGAACAGGTAGCGGTCGGCGTTGTATTCGAAGTCGTCGCTGGTGGCGTTAAACAGCATCTGCTTGGTGTTTTCCAGGTGCTGCCACATCGCCAGTTTAGCGGCGTAAGGATCTTTGCGCATCAGTGCCTTGAGGATCTGATCGTGATCGTCGCACCAGCTGGCGATCGAACGTTCGTCGATATGCTCGTGCAGTTTCTTCCAGTAAGGGTTGTTGACCCGCTGCACCCACATTTTTTCTACGATGGTGGCCATGGCGGTGTTCTGGGTGGCCAGCGCCACCTGCACGTGGAACTTCAGATCCCACTGCGAGTCGCGGAAGCGATCCTCTTTGCGGGCGTGCTCCTGGATCTCCATCAGCTGCACGATATCTTGTTTGGTCACCTGGGTGGCGGCGAATTCGGCGATGTTGCTTTCGATCAGCTGGCGCGCCTGCAGCAGCTCAAACGGGCCCGCGGTGGCGAACTCGATGCTGTCGCCCGGCACCACCAGGTGTTTTTGCTGGTTGGACACCACGTGGATCCCGGATCCCTTGCGCACGTCCACATAGCCTTCCACTTCCAGCATGATGATCGCTTCGCGCACCACGGTGCGGCTGACATTCATCTCTTCGGCGATGTATCGCTCGGCCGGCAGCTTGTCGCCTACCGGGTAGCGGCCGCTTTCGATACGTTGCTTAAGCTCGGCGGCCAGTTGCTGATACAGGCGTCTGGTTTCGGTGAATTCCATAGTGAATGCTCTATACGGTGCGGTGGGAGGGGGCGCGTGGCCATCGGATTTGTTATACCACTTATTCGGCACCGCTGCCAGAGGAGCAAAAGGCCCGGCGCGGCGGCCGGGCGGCGGGATCAGCTGCGCGCCGGGGCCGGCTGCAGCGCGGCGGGTTGCGGTTCGGCGGCCGGGCGGTTTTGCAGCACCGTCCAGATGACGATGGCGCCGAGAATGTCGAAGACCGACAGCGCGGCGAACAGCGGACTGAAGCCGAGGGTGTCCGCCAGGGCGCCGACCACCAGGGCGAACAGCGTGCTGGCGGTCCAGGCCGCCATGCCGGTCAGGCCGTTGGCGGTCGCCACCTCATTGCGGCCGAACACGTCGGAAGAGAGGGTGATCAGCGCGCCGGACAGCGCCTGATGGGCGAAGCCGCCGACGCACAGCAGCGCGATAGCCGCATAAGGGCTGGTGAACAGGCCGATCATGCCGGGGCCGATCATCAACACCGCCCCCATCGTCACCACCAGCTTGCGCGAGACGATCAGATTGACCTTGAAATACTTCTGGAACAGCGGCGGCAGGTAGCCGCCGACGATGCAGCCGAGATCGGCGAACAGCATCGGCATCCAGGCGAACATGGCGATCTCTTTCAGATTAAAGCCGTAGGCCTTGAACATGAACAGTGGGATCCAGGCGTTGAAGGTGCCCCAGGCCGGTTCCGCCAGAAAGCGCGGCAGCGCGATGCCCCAGAACTGGCGGTTGCGCACGATCTGCCAGGCGGACATCTTTTTGGCGTTTGAGGTCTGGTGCTGCGCTTCCTGGCCTTCGAGGATGTAACGACGCTCTTCCTGGCTCAGTTTCTTCTGATCTTTCGGGTGCTTGTAGAACAGCAGCCAGCAGATGGCCCAGATCAGGCTCAGCACGCCGGTGATGATGAACGCCATCTCCCAGCTGTGCGCCACGATGGCCCATACCACCAGCGGCGGGGCGATCATGCCGCCGATCGACGAACCGACGTTGAAATAGCCGACGGCGATCGAACGCTCTTTGGCCGGAAACCACTCGCTGCTGGCCTTCAGCCCGGCGGGGATCATCGCCGCCTCGGCCATGCCGACCGCGCCGCGCGCCAACGCCAGTCCGCCCCAGCTGTTGGCCAGCGCGGTGCCCATACAGAACACCGCCCAAAGAATGGCGAACATGGCGTAACCGACCTTGGTGCCGAGCACGTCCAACACATAGCCCGCCACCGGCTGCATCACGGTGTAGCAGGCGGAATAGGCGGCGACGATATAGGAATACTGCTGGGTGGTGATGTGCAGCGTATCTTCCAGCGTCGGCGCCGCCACGGCGATGGCGTTGCGGGTCAGGTAACCCAGCACGGTGCCGACGGTCACCAGCCCGATCATGTACCAGCGTAACCCTTTAATTTTACGCATCCGAAATGTCTCCCCGTTTGAAGGTATGGCCGGCGATGCGGCTGGCGAGACAATAACCTGTCATACAGGTTTAAAAGTTGAGTGATATCACAAAAGGAATTATTCGCCTGAGCGATACTGTCGCCGGTGAAATAGGGCGTTTATGCCGCACATTTGCCGTAAAAACGAGTGAAAAAGGGATTGGAGGACAGCAAAACGGCAGATGGCGGGAAAAATTTGCTGGACGCTCGCTAAAATTGGTGTGATAACTTTTGTGATTCGATCCCTGTGCCGCACGGCAAGTAAGGTAAGGAGCCCGAGATGGCGACGTTTTTGAGCGAAGATTTCCTGCTGGACAGCGAATTTGCCCGGCGTTTGTACCATGACTACGCGGCGCAGCAGCCGATTTTCGACTACCACTGCCATTTGCCGCCGCAGCAGATTGCGGAGAATACCCGCTTCAGCAACCTGTACGATATCTGGCTGCGGGGCGATCACTACAAATGGCGGGCGATGCGCACCAACGGCGTGGCGGAGCGGCTGTGCACCGGCGATGCGGGCGATCGCGAGAAATTCGACGCCTGGGCCGCCACGGTGCCGCACACCATTGGCAACCCGCTCTATCACTGGACGCACCTGGAGCTGCGCCGGCCGTTCGGCATCACCGGGACGCTGCTGTCGCCGAGCACGGCGGATGAGATCTGGCAGCGCGGCAATGCGCTGCTGGCGCAGGATGAGTTTCGCGCGCGCGGCATCATGCGGCAGATGAACGTGAAAATGGTCGGTACCACCGACGATCCGATCGACGATCTGCGCCACCATCGGGCGATCGCCGACGATCATAGCTTCGATATCAAGGTGTTGCCGAGCTGGCGGCCAGACAAGGCCTTCGCCATCGATGCGCCCGGCTTCAATGACTATCTGCGGCAGCTGGAGGCGGCGGCGGACACCGCCATCGGCCGTTTCAGCATGCTGTGCGACGCCCTGCACAAGCGTATGGATCACTTCGCCGCCCACGGTTGCAAGGTGGCCGACCATGCGCTGGACGTGGTGGTGTTCGGCGAGGCCGATGAAGCGACGCTGGATGCGATCCTGCTGCGTCGCCTGAACGGCGAGCTACCGACGCCGGAACAGAGCGCACAGTTCAAAAGCGCGGTGCTGCTGTTCCTGGCCGGCGAATATCGGCGCCGCGGCTGGGTGCAGCAATATCACATCGGCGCGCTGCGCAATAACAACAGCCGCATGTTGGCCGCCGTCGGGCCGGATATCGGCTTCGACTCGATCAACGATCGGCCGCTGGCGGAGCCGCTGTCGCGGCTGCTGGATGCCCAGGCGCGGCAGGGCGGCCTGCCGAAAACCATTCTCTATTGCCTCAACCCGCGCGATAACGAAGTGATCGGTACCATGATCGGCAATTTCCAGGGGGAAGGCACGCCGGGCAAGATGCAGTTTGGCTCCGGCTGGTGGTTCAACGATCAGAAGGACGGCATGCAGCGCCAAATGACGCAGCTGGCGCAACTCGGGCTGCTGAGCCGCTTCGTCGGCATGCTGACCGACAGTCGCAGCTTCCTGTCGTATACGCGCCATGAATACTTCCGCCGCATCCTTTGCCAGATGATCGGCCGCTGGGTGACGGACGGCGAAGCGCCGGCCGATATCGCGCTGCTGGGCGGGATGGTGAAAAACATCTGCTTCGACAACGCCAAAGACTATTTCGCCATTGACCTGGCGTAGCCGTTATCCGGGACCGGTTTATGCAAAGTACGATAAAGATTCACGAGCAGGATAACGTGGCGGTAGCGCTGCGCGACCTGGCCGCCGGAGACACGGTTGAGCTGGCAGGCGTAGCCGTTCCGCTGGTGCAGCCGGTGGCGCGCGGGCACAAGTTTGCGCTCGGCCCGATCGCCGAGGGCGAGGACATCATCAAATATGGCCAGCCGATCGGCCACGCGCTCGTGGCCATCGGCCCTGGGGAGCATATTCATTCGCAAAACGCCAAAACCAACCTGAGCGATCTGGACAGCTACCGTTACCAGCCGCAGTTCCCGGCGTTGCCGCCGCAGGCGGCGGATCGCGAGGTGCAGCTGTACCGCCGGGCCGGCGGCGACGTGGGGATCCGCAACGAACTGTGGATCGTGCCGACCGTCGGCTGCGTCAACGGCATCGCCCGCCAGATCCAGCAGCGCTTTTTGCAGCAAACGCAGGCGGAGGGGATCGACGGCGTGCATCTGTTCAGCCATCCGTTCGGCTGCTCGCAGCTGGGGCAGGATCATGCCAACACCCGCATCATGCTGCAGAACATGGCGCGCCATCCCAACGCCGGCGCGGTGCTGGTGATCGGGCTGGGGTGCGAGAACAATCAGGTGGATGCTTTTCGCGCCACGCTGGGGATGGCGGACGAGCGGCGGCTGCGCTTTATGGTGTGCCAACAGCAGGACGACGAGGTGGAGGCCGGGCTGGCGCTGTTGCACGAGCTGTACCGGGAGATGCGCCACGATCGCCGCGAGCCGGGCCGCCTGAGCGAGCTGAAGTTCGGCCTGGAGTGCGGCGGTTCGGACGGATTGTCGGGCATCACCGCCAACCCGTTGCTGGGGCGCTTTTCCGATTATGTGATCGCCAACGGCGGCACCACGGTGCTGACCGAAGTACCGGAGATGTTCGGCGCCGAGCGCATTCTGATGAGCCGTTGCCGCGACGGGGTGACCTTCGACAAAACCGTCGACATGATCAACGATTTCAAACGCTATTTCATCGCCCATCAACAGCCGATATACGAGAACCCATCGCCGGGCAATAAGGCCGGCGGCATTACCACGCTGGAAGAGAAATCGCTCGGCTGCACCCAAAAAGCGGGCCTGAGCCAGGTGGTGGACGTGCTGAAGTACGGTGAGCGGCTGCGCGTGCCGGGGCTGAATCTGCTCAGCGCGCCGGGCAACGATGCGGTGGCGACCAGCGCGCTGGCCGGTGCCGGCTGCCATATGGTGCTGTTCAGCACCGGGCGCGGCACGCCATACGGCGGCTTTGTGCCGACGGTGAAGCTGGCCACCAACAGCGAGCTGGCGGCGAAGAAACCGCATTGGATCGATTTCGACGCCGGCGGCCTGATCCACGGCGTGGCGATGGAGACCTTGCTCGGCCGCTTCGTCGATCTGATCGTCGAGATCGCCAACGGCCGCCCGGCGCGCAATGAAGCCAACGATTTCCGCGAGCTGGCGATCTTTAAAAGCGGGGTGACGCTCTAACGCTGACAAAAAAGGCGCTCGAGGGAGCGCCTTTTTATGAAGCAACTTGCGCTTAACGCACCTTCAGCGGGTCTTCGTTCGCCAGCCGTTGATCTTCCGCCTGGCAGGCCGCGGCGGTGAACAGCACGTCGGTGGAGGAGTTGAGGGCGGTTTCCGCCGAATCCTGCAGCACGCCGATAATAAAGCCGACCGCCACCACCTGCATCGCCACGTCGTTCGGAATGCCGAACATGTTGCACGCCAACGGGATCAGCAGCAGCGAGCCGCCGGCCACGCCGGAGGCCCCGCAGGCGCACAGGGCGGCCACCACGCTCAGCAGCAGAGCGGTCGGGACGTCCACCGCGATGCCCAGCGTGTTCACCGCTGCCAGCGTCAGCACGGTGATGGTGATCGCCGCGCCGGCCATGTTGATGGTGGCGCCCAGCGGGATGGAAACCGAGTAGGTGTCCTCATTCAGATTCAGCTTCTTGCACAGCTCCATGTTCACCGGGATGTTGGCGGCGGAGCTGCGGGTGAAGAAGGCGGTCACGCCGCTCTCGCGCAGGCAGGCGAACACCAGCGGATACGGGTTGCGGCGGATTTTCCAGTAAACGATCAGCGGGTTGAGCACCAGCGCCACCAGCAGCATGCAGCCGAGCAGTACCATCAGCAGCTGGGCGTAGCCCCACAGCACGCCGAAGCCGGTTTCCGCCAGCGTGGAAGCCACCAGGCCGAAGATGCCGAGCGGCGCACAGCGGATCACCGCGCGCACCACCAGCGTAACCGCATGGGACATGTCGTTGATCAGCCCTTTAGTGGTTTCGGAAGCGTGGCGCAGCGCCAGCCCCAGCCCGACGGCCCACGCCAGAATACCGATGTAGTTGGCGTTAATCAGCGCATGGAACGGGTTGGCCACCACGCTCATCAACAGGCCTTTCATCACGTCCACGATGCCGCCCGGCGGGGTAATGTCCGTCGCGCCGGTGGTCAGCGCCAGCGTAGAAGGGAAGATAAAGCTGACGACGACCGCCACCAGCGCGGCGGCAAAGGTGCCCAGCAGGTAGAGGAACAGGATCGGGCGAATGTTGGTCTTCTGCCCCTGTTTATGGTTGGCGATCGAGGCCATAACCAGAATCAGCACCAGCAGCGGCGCCACCGCTTTCAGCGCGCCGACGAACAGGGTGCCGAGCAGGCCGACGGCGGCCGCGGCTGCCGGCGAAACCAGCGCCACCAGAATGCCGGCCACCAGGCCGACCATGATTTGTTTGACCAGGCTGCCCTGCGTGATCCTTTGTAGTAGTTTTTGCATAGTGCTTTCTTCCTGATGTTATCTGGCCGCCGCGGCGGGAACGACACCGGGTAGCTTTATATGATTCTGTAACTAAGTGTGTTTGCCGAATCAGTATTCAGCAATCGAATGATGTTGGAAAGAGGCGGGGATGAAATTCTGAGCGCGGATCAACACTTGATAACATACTGGTTACATTTGTGTGATCGCAATAACGTTTGGCGTTTTGGGGGAATTGCCAAACAATCGCGGGGCGACTAGCGCCCCGGATAACAGATTGTGGTTATTTCTTCGCCAGGCGATCGTTACGGCGATTGACCCAGGCGTTGATCAGCAAGGTAAGCGTCAGGATGCCTGCCACCACGCCGAGCGACACGCCGATCGGGATGTGGAAGAAGTCGATAATCAGCATCTTGATGCCGATAAACACCAGAATCACCGACAGGCCATATTTCAGCATCGAGAAACGCTCCGCCACGTTGGCCAGCAGGAAGTACATGGCGCGCAGGCCCATGATGGCGAACAGGTTAGAGGTCAGGACAATGAACGGATCGGTGGTCACGGCGAAGATCGCCGGGATGCTGTCCACCGCGAAGATCACGTCGCTCAGTTCGACCAGGATCAGCACCAGCACCAGCGGGGTGGCGAACAGGATGCCGTTGCGGCGCACGAAGAAGCGCTCGCCTTCCAGGCTGTCGGTCATGCGCAGGTGGCTGCGCAGCCATTTCACCAGCGGCTTGTCGCCGATCGCCGAGTCATCTTCCTTCGCCAGCGCCATCTTGATGCCGGTGAACAGCAGGAAGGCGCCGAACAGATACAGCAGCCACTGGAACTGGCTGACCAGCCAGCTGCCGGCGAAGATCATGATGGTACGCAGGACGATCGCGCCCAGCACGCCGTAGATCAGCACCCGCCGCTGCAGGTTGGCCGGCACGGCGAAGTAGCTGAACAGCATCAGCCAGACGAACACGTTATCCACCGCCAGCGCTTTTTCGATCAGGTAGCCGGTCAGGAAGGCCAGCGCCTGGGTATCGGCGACGGCGCGCCCGGCGGTTTCATTCAGGTAGTACCAGAAACCGAAATTGAACAGCAGGGAGAGGCTGACCCACACCAGCGACCAGCTGGCGGCCTGCTTCAGGGTCATGGTGTGCGCGCCTTTACGGCCCTGCAACAGGAGGTCGATTGCGAGCATCACGACTATGACGGCGGCGAAGCTGCCCCATAACCACGGTGTGCCAACGGAATTCATCATCAGAGGTATCCTTCAAAAACAAAAACGGCCAACGTCGGAAGACGCCAGCCGCTCTGTGAACGCTGCAAGCAAACCTCGCCTTCCGGCAAGGTCTCACTTACAACGTTGATGAAGGTGGTTACACCTTTGACATCAGGTTGCCCGGTAACCGGATGCTTGCGCATCGTAATGACGATTGACCGGCAATGAAGTTACTCCCCTTTGCAGAGCAGAAAGTAATGCAAAATGTGTCGGCGGTCAACGTGAATCGCGTTAGCCGGCCATCGCTTTTTGCGCGCCGAGGCTGACGACGAATCCCTGCAGCAGCAGGCGGCTGAACGGCGTGTCGCTAACCTGTTGTTGTTGCTGTTGATAGCGGGCTTGTTGCTCGGGATGCAGTTCGCCAAGCCACTGCAGATACTGGCTCATCACCGCGCCGTTGAATTCCGGATGGAACTGGGTGGTCAGGGCGTGATCGCCATAGCGCAGGATCTGGTGCGCGTCCTGCTGCGAACGCGCCAGCGTCTGCGCGCCGGCGGGCGGCGTCAGCACGCTCTGCGAATGGATAAGGTTGGCCTTGAAACGCGGCGGCAGCAGGGTGAGCCGCCGGTCTTCGGCCGCGGCGGGCAGCAGTTCGATCTCCAGCGTACCCACCTCCATGCCCTGCGGGTGGTAGCCCACTTCGCCGCCGAGCGCGTAGGCCAGCAGCTGGTGGCCGTAGCAGACGCCGAACAGCGGCAGTTTGATCGCCATCGCCTGACGCAGCCATTCGGCGGCTTCCTCGCTCCACGGCAGCTGTTCGGTCACCATCGCCGGCGATCCGGTGATGACTACGCCGCAATAGGCGGCCGGCGGCAACGGCCGTTCGCCGGCGGGAAGATGCACGATGTGCGCGCGTTCGGCGTCGATGTTGCCCTGTTGCAGGAACATACCTTCAAAGTTGGCCAGTTCCTGGCGAATGGCCTGCGGCGCGTCGCCGGTTTGCATCACGAGCAGCGGTTTCATCTCATGCTCCGTCGGCGGGGAAGACGACGCCGGTCTGGCGGCGGATGTCGGTCAGCAGGCGGGCGACGATCAGCGAATTCTCCAGCCCCGGGTGTTCCACCTGATGCTTCTCAATCAGCTCGGCGAAGGCCAGCGCTTCATACAGCATGGTATTGATATGCTGTGTCTGGCTCAGATCCTGGCGGTTGCCGCCGCGCGGCGTCAGCGCCACGCCCTGACACTCGGAAATCTTGTCGATAATCAGCGTGCCTTCTTCCCCCTGGATCTCGCTGGGGATCGCCGAGTCGCTGACCTTGGAATGGGAAAGCGTGACGTCGAAATCGCCGTAGTTCAGACAGACGGTGCCGTGGGCGTCCACGCCGGTATCCAGCAGCGTGGCGCTGGCCAGCACCGACTGCGGCGCGCCGAACAGCGCTACCGCGCTGGCCAGGCAGTAGTAGCCGATGTCCATGATCGAGCCGTTGGAGAACTGGGGGTTAAAGGTGTTGGGGTTCTCGCCGGCGAGATAGCGCGGGTAGCGCGAAGAGTATTGGCAGTAGTTGATAAAGGCTTTGCGCAGCCGGCCGACTTTCGGCAATGCCTGCTGCAGCGCCAGGAAATTCGGCAAGTAGGCGCTTTTGAACGCTTCGAACAGCACCACCTGATTTTCCCGCGCGCAGGCTACCAGCTGTTCCGCTTCGCGCTGGTTGGAGGCCAGCGGCTTTTCGCAGATCACGTGTTTTTTATGGCGCAGGAACAGCAGCGATTGCGGGCAGTGCAGGGAATTGGGGCTGGCGATATACACCGCGTCTATGGCGTCAGACTGCGCCATCGCCTCGAGCGAGTCGAAAAACTGCGTGACCTGATAGTTGGCGCCAAATGCCTGCGCCTGGTCCAGCGAGCGTGAATACACGGCGCTCAGCTTGAGTTTGCCGCTTTCATGGGCGGCATCGATAAAACGTTCCGTAATCCAGTTGGTGCCGACGACGGCAAAGCGAATCATGGCGAGCTCCGGTCCAGGCCTAAAACCGCAGATTATCACGCCCTCACTCGCTATGCATACAGCTCGCCGAACAGCGAAAGGTGCGTCAGATACAGCCGGGTATCGAACTCCAGCTGGTGGTAATCCGGCTCCATATGGCAGCACAGGCTGTAGAACGCCTTGTTGTGATCTTTCTCTTTCAGGTGCGCCAGCTCATGCACCACGATCATGCGCAGGAAGGGTTCGGGCGCCACCTTGAACACCGTCGCCACGCGGATTTCCGCCTTGGCCTTCAGCTTGCCGCCCTGCACGCGCGAGATGGCGGTATGCAGGCCAAGCGCGTGCTTCATGACGTGGATCTTGCTGTCGTAGGCCACCTTGCTCAGCGGCTGGGCGTTGCGCAGATACTGGTTTTTCAGATCGACGGTAAACTGATACAGCGACTTGTCGGTGGTGCAGTCGTGCACCTGCGGATAGCGCTGCAGCAGCACGTCTCCCAGCCGGTTCTGATGGATCAGTTGCTGCACCTGGCTTTGCAGATGCGTTGGGTAGCCTTGCAGGTAGGTCAATTCAGACATTCTTGTTCCGTATCAACGGCCATTCAGCCGGTCATTCTATGCTGTTTTTTCGCTCAAATCCTGACATACGCAATTTATCCGAAAAAACATTTTACTGACGGGCGTTTTTAGGGGATAAACAGCCCAAATTTTATCAGTCAGGAGGGGCAATGAGCCAACTCGATCTGGGAACACAGCAACTTGAGCTGGAGCGTTATCCCCAACAGGAAGAATCCACCCAACTGCAGGCGTGGGAAGCAGCGGACGAATATCTGCTGCAACAGCTTGAAAACGTAGATATCGGCGGCCGTCCGGTGCTGATTTTCAACGATAACTTCGGCACCCTGGCCTGTGCGCTGCACGCGCATCGTCCTTACAGCGTCAGCGACTCGTACATGAGCCAGCTGGCGACGCGCCACAACCTGAAGCTCAACGGTCTGGATCCCGAGCAGGTCACGCTGTTGGACAGCCTGGCCGAGCTGCCGGCGGCGCCGGCGGTGGTGCTGATTCGCGTGCCGAAAGCGCTGGCGCTGCTGGAGCAGCAGCTGCGCGCGCTGCGCCACGTCGTGACCGAAGACACGCTGATCGTCGCCGGCGCCAAGGCGCGCGACGTGCATACCTCGACGATGCAGCTGTTTGAAAAGGTGCTGGGCCCGACGCGCACCAGCCTGGCGTGGAAGAAAGCGCGCCTGATCTTCTGCCAGGCGGCGGATATCGTCCCACCGGCGGCGGCGGAAACCACCGACTGGACGCTGGACGGCACCGATTGGCTTATCCATAACCACGCCAACGTCTTCTCGCGCGGCAGCCTGGATATCGGCGCGCGCCTGTTTATGGAACATCTGCCGCGTGGCCTGAACGGCCATATCGTCGATCTGGGCTGCGGCAACGGCGTGATTGGCCTGACGGCGCTGGCGCAAAACCCGGAAGCGCAGGTGACCTTCGTCGATGAATCTTACATGGCGGTGGCCTCCAGCGAGCTGAACGTGGAGCACAACCTGCCGCAAGAGCTGGATCGTTGCCAGTTTGAGGTGAACAACGCGCTGGCGGGCATCGAGCGCGAAAGCGTGCAGGCGGTGCTGTGTAACCCGCCGTTCCACCAGCAGCATGCCATTACCGATCACACCGCCTGGCAGATGTTCTGCGACGCCAAGCGCTGCCTGCAGGTAGGCGGCGAGTTACGCATCGTCGGCAACCGCCACCTCGACTATCATCAGAAGCTCAAGCGTCTGTTCGGCAACTGCACGCTGGTGGCCTCGAACAAGAAGTTCGTGATCTTGAGAGCGGTTAAATCCGGCGCGCGTCGCTGAGCGTGATGACCAAGGGGCGCTGTGCGCCCCTTTTTTACAGCGCCATCGCCAGCCGCGTACCCTGATCGATCGCGCGGCGGGCGTCCAGCTCGGCGGCCACGTCGGCGCCGCCGATCAGATGCACGATTTTCCCCATCGCCTGCAGCGGCTGCTGCAGCTCGCGGCGTGGTTCCTGCCCGGCGCAGATGACCACCGTGTCTACCGGCAGGCAGCTGTCCTGCTCGGCGCGGGTGATGTGCAGCCCTTCGTCGTCGATCAGCCGATAGCTGACGCTGTTGAGCATTTTCACGCCGCGCATCGCCAGGCTGGCGCGGTGGATCCAACCAGTGGTTTTCCCCAGGCCTTCGCCCACTTTGCTGGTTTTGCGCTGCAGCAGATAGATTTGCCGCGCGGCGCGTGGCGCCTGAGGGCCTTGCGCCGCCAGCCCGCCGCGCTGCTCAAGGCGGCCGTCAATGCCCCATTCGCGGTTGAATTCCGCCTGATCCTGGCTGCTGGACACGCCGTGCTGGCTGAGGTACTCGGCGGTGTCGAAGCCGATGCCGCCGGCGCCGACGATCGCCACCCGCTGGCCGACCGGTTTTTTATCGCGCAGCACGTCCAGATAGCTCAGCACCTTGGCGTGGCCGATGCCGGGGATGTCCGGGGTGCGCGGCAAGATGCCGCAGGCGAGGATCACTTCGTCGAATTCGCTTAAATCCGCCGCCTCGACCTTGACGCCCAGCCTGACCGTCACTTCGCGCAGCGCCAGCTGGCGGCGGAAGTAACGCAGGGTTTCATGGAATTCTTCCTTGCCGGGGATCTGCTTGGCGATGTTGAACTGGCCGCCGATCTGATCGGCCGCGTCGAACAGCGTCACCTGATGGCCGCGGCTGGCGGCAGTGGTGGCGAAGGCCAGCCCGGCGGGGCCGGCGCCGATCACCGCCAGCTTTTTCGGTTTCTCCGCCATCGTCAACGGCATTTCGGTTTCGCGGCAGGCGCGCGGATTGACCAGGCAAGACGTCAGCTTGCCTTCAAAAATCTGGTCGAGACAGGCCTGGTTGCAACCGATGCAGGTATTGATCTCGTCGGCGCGTCCCTCGGCGGCTTTCTGCACAAAGGCGGCGTCGGCGAGGAACGGGCGCGCCATCGACACCATGTCGGCGCAGCCGTCCGCCAGCACCTGCTCGGCCACCGCCGGATCGTTGATGCGGTTAGTGGTGATCAGCGGAATACCCACCTTGCCCATCAGCTTGCGGGTCACCCAGCTGAACCCGGCGCGCGGCACCATGGTGGCGATGGTCGGGATGCGCGCCTCGTGCCAGCCGATGCCGGTATTGATGATCGTGGCGCCTGCCTGTTCGACCGCCAGCGCCAGCTGTTCAATCTCCTGCCAGCTGGAGCCGTCTTCCACCAGATCGAGCATCGACAGCCGGTAGATCAGAATGAATTCCGCGCCCACCGCCTGGCGCACCGCCCGCACAATCTCGACGGCGAAGCGCATGCGGTTGGTGAAGCTGCCGCCCCAGCGATCGTCGCGCTGGTTGGTGCGCGCCGCCAAAAATTGGTTGATCAGGTAGCCTTCGGAACCCATCACCTCAACGCCGTCGTAGCCGGCCTGTTGCGCCAGCGCCGCGCAGCGGGCGAAGTCGGCGATGGTCTGCTCGATCTCCGCTTCATTCAGCGCGCTTGGCGCGAAGGGATTGATCGGCGCCTGCAGCGCGGAAGGGCCCACCGGGTGCGGCTGATAGCTGTAGCGGCCGGCATGCAGGATCTGCAGCGCTATCTTGCCGCCCGCGCGATGAACGGCCTCGGTGACCGGCCGATGGTGAGGCAGCTGCGCCTCGCTGTTGAGGGTGGAACCGCCGCGATACACCACGCCTTTGTCGTTGGGCGCGATGCCGCCGGTGACGATCAGGGCCACGCCGGCGGCGGCGCGCTCGGCATAGAACGCGGCCAGGCGCTGCGGGCCGTCAGGCAGCTCTTCCAGGCCGGTATGCATCGATCCCATCAGCACCCGGTTTTTCAGGGTGGTGAAGCCGAGATCCAGCGGCGCCAGCAGGTGAGGGTAATTGCTCATTGCACTCTCCATCGGGTGAAATCGGGGCCCGTTGTTATAATTATGTGAACATAAGTGGTCGGATGAGATAAATCTAGCCGTTGTCGCGCCGCTTGGGAATCTGCGTTGTGCCGAATGTGATAGACGTCATGAATCTCAGGCACCGTTTGCATAACGAACAAAAGATCGGTTAACCTTTGCGCGTTGTAAATTCCTTCTCTCTGCGGAGCCATAACCGAAAATGAACAACCACACCTGCTGATATCGGGTCCCACGCTGTGCGCTCCCGCGCCCTGTGGGGATGTTTTGATCTCATTCAGGAGTGCTTATGGCTCATTTTGCGCAGTCCCCTTATTTCGTTTTACATCAACTGACCTGCCAATTTGCTGACGGCGAAACGCTGTTCGGCCCGCTGGATCTCGCTTTCGATCGGTCGCGCTGCGGCCTGGTGGGGCGCAACGGCGTCGGCAAAACCCAGCTGTTGCGCCTGATCGCCGGGCGGGAGCGGCCGGGCAACGGGCACGTCGAATCCCATGCCGCATTGGCTTACGTTGCGCAGCAGCCGGAGATCGCGGCGAACACCACGCTGGCGCAGCTGCTGGGCTACGGCGAGGTCTTCGCCGCGCTGGCGCGCATCGAGCAAGGGCGGCCGTTGGCGGACGACATCGATCGTCTGGAAAGGCGCTGGGATCTCAACGATCGCCTGCAAAGCGCCTTCGCCGCCGCCGGGCTGCCGGCCTTCGATCCGCTGCGACCCGCAAGCTCACTGAGCGGCGGCGAACGGATGCGCGCGGCGCTGTGTGGCGCTTTTCTGGGGGAGGCGGATTATCTGCTGTTGGACGAACCGACCAACCACCTCGACAGCGCCGGGCGCGCCTGGCTGTATCAGCAGCTGGATCAGTGGCGCGGCGGGCTGCTGATCGCCAGCCATGATCGGCAGCTGCTGGGGCGTATGGAGCGCATCGTCGAACTGACGCCCGGTGCGCTGCGCAGCTATGGCGGCAACTACGACGACTACCGGCGCCAGCGCGACATGGAGCAGCAGGCGGCGCGCGCCGATCTGGAACATGCGCGCGAGGAGCGCCGCCGCACCCGCGCCCGTCAGCAGAAAGAGCACGACATGAGCCAGCGGCGCTCGGCGCAAACGCTGCGCGTCGTCGATACGCTGAATATCGCCTCTTTCGAACGGGTGGCCTACAAATCGGCGGCGAAGGAGAGCCTCGGCACGCTGCGCAAACAGCATCAGGACCAGCGCGACAGCCTCGATGCGGCGGTGCGCGAGGCCTATCAGCGGGTGGAGGACGAGCAACCGGTGTTGCTGGCGCTGCCGGGCAGCGAGGTGAGCGCGAACAAGCAGGTGCTGGTGCTCGAGCAGCTGCAACTGCCGTTCGTCAGCGCGCCGCCGCTGGATCTGCGTATCGACGGCCCGATGCGCGTGGCGTTGACCGGCCCCAACGGCTGCGGCAAATCCACCTTGCTGAAAACCGTTCTCGGTCAGCTGACGGCGCTTTCCGGCCATTGTCATTGCCCGCTGTCGACGGCCTACCTCGATCAAACTCTGTCGCAGCTCGACCCGAGTCTGTCGGTGATGGACCATCTGGGGCTGCAGGATTCGCCGCTGGCGGAAGGCGCGTTGCGCACTCGGCTGGCGCAGCTGCAGCTTGGTGCGGATCGCATCGCGCTGCCGCTGGGCGCGCTGAGCGGCGGCGAACGGCTTAAGGCGGCGCTGGCCTGCGCGTTGTGGCGGCGACAACCGGCGCAGCTGCTGTTGCTGGACGAACCGACCAACCACCTGGATCTGGCGTCGTCGCTGGCGATCGAAACTGCCCTGGCGGATTTCCCCGGCGCGATGCTGGTGGTATCGCACGACGAAGACTTCCTGCAGGCGCTGCGGCCGACGCACCGCCTGAACCGGCAGGCGGACGGCTGGCGGCTTCAGGCCTGGTAACGCGCAAAGGCGGCCCTAGGGGGCCGCCTTTTTCATCTCGGGCGCGTTAATGCAGGCCAGCAGTTGGGTGAAGGCCGCGGCCATCTGCTCTTCCGGCACGCAGGCAAATCCCATCAGCAGGCCGCGCCGGCGGTTGGGCAGCATGTAGTAGCGCGACAGCGGCCGCACCAGCACCCCCTGCGCGCCGGCGGTGGCGGCGATCGCCACGTCGTCGGCCTCGTCCGGCAGGTTGAGGATCAGGTGCAATCCGGCGTTGCTGTTGAATTCGCTGAGCGCCTGTTTGCCGAGGTGCTGTTCGATCAATCCGGTCAGGAAGGCGCGCCGCCGGGCGTACAGCAACCGCATGCGGCGGATATGCGCGGTGTAGTGCCCCGCCTGAATAAACTCAGCCAGCGCGCTCTGGATCAGGAGGTGCCCGCCGCGGTACAGCTCGGCGTGGGCGGTTTTCAGCGCCTGCACCAGCGGCGGCGGCAACACCACATAGCCGAGGCGCAGCGCCGGGTAGAGCGTTTTGCTGAAGGTGCCGATGTAAATCACCGGCGCGTCGGCCTCCAGCCCTTGCAGCGCCGGGATCGGTTGGCCGGAAAAGCGGAATTCGCTGTCGTAGTCGTCCTCGACGATCCAGCCGCCGGCGTTGCGCGCCAGCGCCAGCAGCCGTTGGCGGCGCGCCAGGCTCATCACCGAGCCGAGCGGATACTGGTGCGACGGGGTCACGAAGATCAGCCGCGGTGGGTTGGTCGGCTGCTCCGGCGGCACCAGCCCGGCTTCGTCCACCGCCAGCGGGCAGATGTTCAGCGCATTGATACGCAGGATATTGCGGATCCCCCAATAGCCCGGCTCTTCGATCCAGGCGTCATCCCCCGGATTGCACAGCATGCGTGTCACCAGATCGATCGCCTGATGGATGCCCTCGGTGATCAGGATCTGTTCCGGCGAGCAGCGCACCGAGCGCGCCACCCGTAAATACTCCACCAGCGCATGCTGCAGCTCCGGGCTACCGCCCTGATTGCTGTAGGTCAGCCGCTGCGGCGCCGGGCGGCGGCTGAGGCGCGCCTGGATCTTGCTGAACAGCTGATGGGGGAAGGCGTTGACGTCGGGCACGCCGGGAATGAATGCCCCCCACTGTTTGGGGCTGGCGCTGGCGTGGTGCAGCAGCGTGGCGCCGCGCTCCGACAGTTCGACGCGGCGCGGTTGCCCGCTGCCGTCCGCCGGGGCGCTGCCGGTGGAGAGGCAGCTGTCCGGCACCGTGTCGGCGACGAAGGTGCCGCTTCCGGCGCGCGCCAACACGTAACCTTCCGCCAATAGTTGTTCATAAACGGTTAACACGGTGTTGCGGGACAGGCTGAGTTCCTGCGCCAGATCGCGCGAGGCGGGCAGGCGGCTGGAGGGCGGCAGGCTGCCGTCGAGAATGCTGGTGCGGATCGCGTTGTAAAGCCGCTTGTGCAGCTTGTCATCGGGCTGCTCGCCGAGGCGCTGCAGCAACAGATCACCACTCAATGAGCGCAATTGGATCCCTCAATTATTCGTAACTGGCACTCGATTATAGGGCCACATCCTGTGTAAATAAACGGCATTGTTTCACGAATGTGAACGAAACGTGTAACTGGCACCGACCGGAGAGAACAGCATGAAAAACGCAGAATTGAACCAACGCCGTCAGGACGCCACCCCGCGCGGAGTGGGCGTGATGTGTGGTTTTTACGCCGAGCGCGCAGAGAACGCCACGCTGTGGGATGTGGAAGGCAAAGAAGTGATCGATTTCGCCTCGGGGATCGCCGTGCTGAACACCGGCCACCGCCACCCGAAGGTGATCGCCGCGATTGAAAAGCAGCTGCAGGCCTTCACCCACACCGCCTATCAGATCGTTCCTTACGAAAGCTATGTCTCGTTGGCGGAGCGCATCAACCAGCGCGCGCCGATCGCCGGCCCGTGTAAAACCGCCTTCTTCACCACCGGCGCGGAAGCGGTGGAAAACGCGGTGAAGATCGCCCGTGCTTACACCGGCCGTCCGGGATTGATCACCTTCGGCGGCGGTTTCCACGGCCGCACCTATATGACCATGGCGCTGACCGGCAAAGTGGCGCCTTACAAACTGGGCTTTGGCCCATTCCCCGGCTCGGTGTTCCACGGCCAGTACCCGAATGCGCTGTACGGCGTGACTACCGAAGACGCGATGAACAGCCTGGATCGCCTGTTTAAAGCGGATATCGATCCCAAGCAGGTGGCGGCGATCGTGCTGGAGCCGGTGCAGGGCGAAGGCGGCTTCAACGTGGCGCCGGCCGAGTTCATGCAGGCGCTGCGCGCGCTGTGCGACCAGCATGGCATCCTGCTGATCGCCGACGAAGTGCAGACCGGCTTCGCCCGTACCGGCAAGCTGTTCGCCATGGAGCACTACAGCGTTAAGCCGGATCTGATCACCATGGCGAAAAGCCTGGCGGGCGGCATGCCGCTGTCGGCGGTGGCGGGCCGCGCCGAGGTGATGGACGCGCCGGCGCCGGGTGGGCTGGGCGGTACCTATGCCGGTAACCCGCTGGCGGTGGCCGCGGCGCATGCGGTGCTGGACGTGATCGACGAAGAGCAGCTGTGCCAGCGCGCCCAGCGTTTGGGGCAGCACCTGGTGGAAGTGTTGCAGCAGGCGCGCAAAACCAGCACGGCGATCGCCGATGTGCGCGCGCAAGGCTCGATGGTGGCGGTGGAGTTCAACGATCCGGCCACCGGCAAACCATCTGCCGATATCACCCGTCAGGTGCAGCAGAAGGCGATGGAAGAAGGGCTGCTGCTGCTGAGCTGCGGCGTGAACGGCAACGTGATTCGCTTCCTGTACCCGCTGACCATCCCGGACGATCAGTTCACCAAGGCGATGGGCATCCTGTCTCGCGCGCTGGCCCACTAAGGAGCGAACGGCATGAAATTGAACAATCCCAAGCTGCTGCGCAGCCAGTGTCTGATCAACGGCGAATGGTGCGATGCCCTGAGCGGTAAGCGCGAAGCGGTGATCAACCCGGCCACCGGCGCCGAACTGGCCAGCATTCCGCTGGTCAGCGAAGAGGAAACCCAGCAGGCGATCGCGGCGGCGCAGCGGGCGCAAAACGAGTGGAAGCAGCTGACCGCCAAGCAGCGTTCCGCGCTGCTGCTGGCCTGGGCCGACAAGGTACTTGCCGCACAGGAAGATCTGGCGCAGCTGATGACCGCCGAGCAGGGCAAATCGCTGGCGGAAGCGCGCGGCGAAGTGGCGTACGCCGCGTCGTTCATCACCTGGTTCGCCGAAGAGGCCAAGCGGGTGGACGGTGCGGTATTGCAGGCGCCGCAGGCTTCGCAGCGCCTGGTGGTGGTGAAGCAGCCGATCGGCGTGTGCGCGGCCATCACCCCGTGGAACTTCCCGGCGGCGATGATCACCCGCAAGGTGGCGCCGGCGCTGGCGGCCGGTTGCGCCATCATCGTCAAACCGGCCGAGCAAACGCCGTTGACCGCGCTGGCGTTGGCCAAGCTGGCGCAGGACGCCGGCATTCCCGCCGGCGTGTTGCAGGTGGTGACCGGGGAAGCGGCACAGGTGGGCAAGGTGCTGTGCGACAGCCCGGTGGTGCGCAAGCTGAGCTTTACCGGTTCGACCGAGGTCGGCCGCATCCTGATGGCGCAGTGCGCGCCGAGCATCAAAAAACTGTCGCTGGAGCTGGGCGGTAACGCGCCGGTCATCGTGTTCGACGACGCCAATCTGGACGCGGCAGTGGCGGGCATCATGGCCTCCAAGTTCCGCAACAGCGGCCAGACCTGCGTCTGCGCCAACCGCATCTACGTGCAGGACGGCATCTACGAGCGGCTGGCGGAGAAACTGGTGGCGGCGGTCGAGCAGCTGAAAGTCGGCGACGGCAGCCAGGAAGGCACCACCCAGGGGCCGCTGATCGACAGCGATGCGGTAGCGAAGGTACAGAGCCATATCGACGACGCGTTGATCAAAGGGGCGCAGATCGCCACCGGCGGCCAGCCGCACGCGCTCGGCGGCACTTTCTTCCAGCCGACGGTGGTGACCGGCGTAACGCAGAAGATGCGCTTCGCCAAAGAAGAGACCTTCGGGCCGGTGGCGCCGCTGTTCCGCTTCCATGACGAGGCGGAAGCCATCGCCATGGCCAACGACACCGAATTCGGCCTGGCCGCCTACCTGTTCACGCAGAACGCCGCGCGCCAGTGGCGCGTGCCGGAGGCACTGGAGTACGGCATGGTCGGCATCAACACCGGGCTGATTTCCAACGAAGTGGCGCCGTTCGGCGGCGTGAAACAGTCAGGGCTCGGGCGTGAAGGATCGCGCTACGGGATAGAAGAATATCTGGAGCTGAAATACCTGTGTATCGATGTGAGCTGTTGAGCGTCAGGACGTTAACCCATCCCGGCGGCCAGCGTCGCCGGGCGATAAAGGATGATGCATGTCTGATAATATCTCTGTTTCTCCGGCGCTTGCCGCCGGGGTGCGAGCACCTGCACCCGCCAAATCGTTAAGTTTCCTCGAAGGGGTGGCGATGATCGTCGGCACCAACATCGGCGCCGGGGTGCTCTCCATCGCCTACGCCTCCAGCAAGGCCGGTTTCCTGCCGCTGCTGTTCTGGCTGGTGCTGGTGGGGAGCCTGACCACCATCACTATGCTGTACGTCGCCGAATCCACGCTGCGCACCCGCGCACATCTGCAGCTGAGCGGGCTGGCGAAGCGCTACGTAGGCGGCCTGGGCGCCTGGCTGATGTTCGCTTCGGTGTGCGTCAACAGCGTCGGGGCGCTTACCGCCTACATGACCGGCAGCGGCAAGCTGCTGCAATCGCTGTTCGGCATCTCGCCGGCGCTGGGCAGCCTGCTGTTCTTCGTGCCCGCCGCCGGTGTGCTGTACCTCGGTTTGAAAGCGATCGGCCGCGGCGAGAAGTTCATCAGCATCGGCATGGTGGTGATGTTGACCGCGCTGGTGGCGGCAACGCTGCTGAAAGACGCCACCCAGATGCGCAACCTGCTGGACGGCGACTGGCGCTATATGGTGCCGGTGTTCAACGTGGTGGTGTTCTGCTTCTCGGCGCAGTACATCGTGCCGGAAATGGCGCGCGGCTTTGCCGACAAGCCGGAACAACTGCCGAAGGCGATCATCGTCGGTATGGTGGTGACCTTCATTTTGCTGGCGGCGGTGCCGATGTCGGTGATCGCGCTCAGCGGGCTGGATGACATCTCCGACGTGGCCACCATCTCCTGGGGCCAGGCGCTGGGGCAGTGGGCGTTCTTCTCCGCCAACATCTTCGCGCTGTGTGCGATGCTGACCTCGTACTGGGGATTGGGCGGCAGCTTCCTGACCAATATTTTCGACAAGTTTCGGCTGGGCAACGACGAGCTGCCGCTGCGCCGCTTCGGCGTGCTGCTGTTGGTGGTAGTGCCGCCGTTCGTGCTGGCCTACAGCGGGCTGGTGTCGTTCGTCAACGCGCTCTACTTCGCCGGGGTGTTCAGCGGGGTGATCCTGTCGATCATGCCGATGCTGATCCTGCGCGGCGCGCGCAAACACGGCGACCAGACCCCGCGCTGGCAGTGCAACTGGATCACGCACCCGCTGCTGCAGGTCAGCATTGTGCTGCTGTACCTGGCCAGCGCGGTGTACGCCATCGCTTCATTGTTAGGCTATCTGCCCTCTGGATGGTGATTTGCCTTCCCTCAAGCAGTGATGTTGTTTCTCGGCATTGAGAACGGCGGCGTCGTGGCCGCCGATTTTTTTCTCAGGCGCGCCGCTTTTCCGACAACGCCAGCCAGGCCTGCACCGACGGGCGCTGCCACTGCTTGTGCGCATAGTGGCGCACGCGCTCCGGCACCGGATCGCCGTGCATCACCAGCCGGTTGAGCATCAGCGCCAGATCGGTGTCGGCGATGCACCACTCCCTGAACAGATTGTCCTGCCCGTGGCTCAGCAGCTTTTCCACGGCGGCGATCAGTTTGCGCGCGGCCTCCTGCGCGGCTTCGGACAGCGGCGGGAACTTGCCGTTGTTGAACACCACTTCGGTCGAGCGCTCGGCGCGGATCGGCAGCAGATCGCTGCGCAGCCAGGCCTGGATCTCGCGCGCCTTGGCGCGCAGCTTCACGTCGCGCGGGTACACGGCGTGGGCCGGGTGGATGTCTTCCAGGTATTCGGCGATCGCCGAAGACTCCGAGAGCTGAAACTCGCCGATCGCCAGCGTCGGCACCCGGCGGGTGAGCGACAGCGCCGCGTAGGCCGCCTCTTTGTGCTCTTCTTTCGCCAGATCCACCGGCTTCACGGTGAACGGAATGCCTTTTTCCGTCAGCACGACAAAGGCGGACATGGCGTACGGGCTGAAAAATTCACTGTCGGTATAAAGCTCGATGATCGGTTGAGACATCGGCGGTTCCTCGGGGTTAAGGGGGGAACATTCATCATTGACGAGGGGAGGCTAAAAATCAATCTGTTAGCCTAAAAGTTCTTGGGTGGCGCGGCGTACGGCGCCGTGAGCTCCTTCAGGATGATGTGATATATTTGTTGCCAACACGTGAATTGAGCCGTATTGGGTAACATGAAGACGCAGTGGATAGAACGAGTAAAAGTGGGATGCGCGCGCCTGTGGCCGCACCCGCTGGCGGTGGGCAAACGAGAGATGCTGATTTCCAGCGTCGGCGCCGGTTTGGGGCTGATGCTCGCCGGCTGGATCAGCCACTTTATTTTGGGCGAGGTGAACCTGTGGTTTATCGCGCCGATGGGCGCCTCGGCGGTGCTGCTGTTCGGCGTGCCCAACAGCCCGCTGGCGCAGCCCTGGTCGATCGTCGGCGGCAATGCGCTGGCGGCGACGGTGGGTGTCAGCGCCGGTCTGCTGATCCCCGATCCGGGCCTGGCCTGCGGCGTTGCGGCGGCGGTGGCCATCGGCCTGATGTTCAAGCTGCGCTGCCTGCATCCTCCGGGTGGCGCGGTGGCGCTGACCGCCATCCTCGGCGGCCCCGGCATTCACCAGATGGGCTACCACTTCGTGCTGTACCCGGTGCTGCTGAACTCGGTGCTGCTGGCGGCGCTGGCCATTCTGTTCAATAACCTGGCCGGGCGACGCTACCCGCACGCGCTGGCGCCGGCGGAGGCCAAACCGGCCAATCTGCCGATCGATGCCGTTGCCATCACCCGCGCCGATCTGCACGAGGCGCTGATGGAGGGGGATCTGTTCGATATTGACGAGGACGATCTGCAGGAGATCCTGCTGCGCGCCGAGCAGCTGGCGCATCAGCGGCAAAGCAAGACCGCCTGATCAGCCCAGCGTTTTGCGGTAAAACACCACCCGCTCCGTTTCGGCAAAGCCCAGCGCCGCATGCAGGCGCTGGGAGTCCAGATTGGCGATGTCGGTATCCGACGCCAGCTCGCTGCACCCCTGTTGCTTCGCCCACTCCTGCACCTGTGCGATTAAGCGCGCGGCCCAGCCCTGGCGGCGCGCGCGCTCGACGGTATAAATCCCTTCCAAAAACGCCACCGGTGACGATTCGCAGCCGTTGACGTAATCGTAGCGCAGCGCGACCTCGGCAAAGCCAACGAAAGCGCCGTCCAGCCCCCGCGCCATAAACGCGGTGTGGTGCGGCGAAGCCAATATCTCGCGCATTTCCGCGCGGTGATCTTCAGGCGAGCTGGAGGGCCACAGCGCGGTGCGCAGCGCCAGCCAGGCGTCGAGGTTGTCGTGGTCGCAGTTGACGATCATGCGGGGCCCTTATGAGTCGGAATAAATCAGGAATGCCTAAAGAGAAGTGTGGCACGGCGGCGGGAAACAAAAAAGCCATCCCGGACAGAATGGCTTGTAAGGCTGTGAAAACAGCTAAAATTTGGTGGCCCCTGTTGGGTTTGAACCAACGACCAAGCGATTATGAGTCGCCTGCTCTAACCACTGAGCTAAGGGGCCAAGCCGCGAGATTATAGGGAATCCTTAAGCGGCGGTCTACTGTTACCCGCCCGTATGTTGCTTTTCTGCACAGTTCTAGCCTGTTGTAATTGCTGGCGGATTTTGCGATAACCGCAGTAAATCCCTGCAATGGACTCACGACACTCATGGAACTTCTGGCGCCTGACCTGCGGGTGGTGTTTTGCGGCATCAACCCCGGCCTTTCTTCCGCCCATCAGGGCTACCCTTTCGCCAACGGCAGCAATCGCTTCTGGAAGGTGATCCATCAGGCTGGCTTTACCGAGCGCCAGCTGGCGCCGGAGCAGTGGCAGCTGCTGAAGGATAACGGCTGCGGCATTACCGCGCTGGTGGCGCGCCCGACGGTGGCGGCCAGCGAGCTGTCGCGCGACGAGCTGCGCAGCGGCGGCGAGGTGCTGCAAGAGAAAATCCTGCGCTATCAGCCGCGCGCGCTGGCGATTTTGGGCAAGCAGGCGTTTACCACCGCCTTCGGGGTGAAAAACGCGCCCTGGGGCAAGCAGGCGCTGATGCTGGGGGAAACCGAGGTGTGGGTATTGCCCAACCCCAGCGGATTGAATCGCGCCACGCTGGAGCAGCTTACCGCCAGCTATCGCGAGCTGTTCCTGGCGTTGCAATGATGCGGCGGGGCGTATTCAGGGCATAAAAAAACCCCGGCAGGCCGGGGTTTTTGTTTTGGGTGCGGCAGCCGGACTTAGTCGTCCAGGAAGCTGCGCAGCACTTCGGAGCGGCTTGGGTGACGCAGCTTGCGCAGCGCCTTGGCTTCGATCTGACGAATACGCTCACGGGTAACGTCAAACTGCTTGCCTACCTCTTCCAGCGTGTGGTCGGTGTTCATATCGATGCCGAAACGCATGCGCAGCACTTTCGCTTCGCGCGCGGTCAGGCCGGCCAGCACGTCGTGGGTGGCGGAGCGCAGGCTTTCCGAGGTCGCGGAGTCCAGCGGCAGCTCGAGGGTGGTATCCTCGATGAAATCACCCAGATGCGAATCTTCGTCGTCGCCGATCGGCGTTTCCATCGAGATTGGCTCTTTGGCGATCTTCAGCACCTTGCGGATCTTGTCTTCCGGCATCAGCATACGCTCTGCCAGCTCTTCCGGCGTCGGCTCGCGGCCCATCTCTTGCAGCATCTGGCGCGAAATACGGTTGAGCTTGTTGATGGTCTCAATCATATGCACCGGAATACGGATGGTGCGCGCCTGGTCGGCGATGGAGCGGGTGATAGCCTGACGGATCCACCAGGTGGCGTACGTCGAGAACTTGTAGCCGCGGCGGTATTCGAACTTGTCTACCGCTTTCATCAGGCCGATGTTGCCTTCCTGGATCAGATCCAGGAACTGCAGGCCGCGGTTGGTGTATTTCTTGGCGATAGAAATAACCAGACGCAGGTTGGCCTCAACCATCTCTTTTTTCGCGCGGCGGGCTTTCGCTTCACCGATCGACATGCGACGGTTGATGTCTTTGACCTGCTCGATGGTCAGGCCGGTTTCTTCTTCGATCTGACGCAGTTTCTGCAGGCTGCGCTGCACGTCTTCAGCCACGTCTTTCAGCTTTTCCGACCATGGCTTGGCCATCGCCAGCGCGGCTTCGAACCAGGAATCGCTGGTTTCGTTGCCGGCGAACAGGGTGACGAAGTTTTTCTTCGGCATTTTGCACTGTTCAACGCACAGCTTCATGATGATGCGTTCCTGGGTGCGAACCCGGTCCATCATGGTGCGCATGCTGTTGACCAGGAAGTCGAACTGCTTCGGCACCAGGCGGAACTGCTTGAACACTTCAGACAGCTTCAGGATCTCGTCCGCGGCGCTGGCGTGGCTGCGGCCGTTCTTCTTGATCACCAGACGCGTCGCTTCATACTGATCGCGCAGCTCGGCGAACTTCTGACGCGCCAGCTCAGGATCGATGCTGTTGTCGTCTTCGGTATCGTCGTCTTCGTCGTCTTCATCTTCTTCGTCGTCGTCTTGCTCTTCGCTCGACAGTTCAGAACCGATGTGGGTGGCGGTTGGGGCGATGTCCTCTTCCGCGTTAGGATCGACGAAGCCGGTGATCAGATCGGACAGGCGCGCTTCGCCCGCTTCGACGCGATCGTACTGCTCAAGCAGGTAGGTAATGGCTTCCGGGTATTCGGCAACCGAGCACTGCACCTGGTTGATGCCGTCTTCGATGCGCTTGGCGATGTCAATTTCGCCTTCGCGCGTCAGCAGTTCGACGGTACCCATTTCGCGCATGTACATGCGCACCGGGTCGGTGGTGCGGCCGATTTCGGATTCCACGCTGGACAGAACCTGTGCGGCGGCTTCTTCCGCATCTTCGTCCGTGCTGTTCGAGTTTTCGGCGAGCAGCAGGTCATCGGCGTCCGGTGCTTCTTCCATCACCTGGATGCCCATGTCGTTAATCATCTGGATGATGTCTTCGATCTGATCGGAGTCGACGATATCTTCCGGCAGATGGTCATTGACCTCAGCATAGGTCAGATAGCCTTGCTCCTTACCACGGGTGACAAGTAGCTTCAGCTGTGACTGCGGGTTTTGCTCCATAAGACGGTATCCACACTTCAGAGTATTTAGGTTGGTGTCGGTCGGCGAAACCGCCAACAATAGCATTTGGGGCGTTTTCGTTATCGCCGCGGCCCACTATGGCGGCACTGTGCAGGGCTCTGCCCTCGCAATTATCGGCACTTAAGCCGTTTGGTATTCAGTTTTTCTTCGCTAAAACCTGGTTGAGAGAACGGACTTCTTCACGTTCCTCCGGGCTCAGGCCGCGCGTTCTGGCCTGGGCGATCAGCGTTTCCAGCCGTTGCTCGAGCACCGAGTCGTACAGGCTGGCCAACGTATCCAAAAAGGTCTGTTCGACCATGTCCTCAACGATCATATGGTTCCATGTCGCCAAGGTTTCAAGCTGCTGGCTGAATTTGTTGTCGCGATACAGCTCCAGCAATTGCCCGGTCGTCAGGCCCGGCTGCGCCAAACAGGTCTGCACCAGTTCGACGAACAGCGGCAATCCCGCCTGTTTGGTCTGCTCCAGCCCTTCAAGCGAAGGGATAAGTGTAGCCAACTGCGGATTTTGCACCAGTAACCCTATCAGTATACGCATGGTTGTGCGTTTTAGCTGGGGCGCCTGATAAGGATTCGCATTTTCCGCCTGCTTGGGCATCAGCTTGTCGAGCTGGCTGTCGTCCAGCAGCCCCAGCTTGTTGCCGAGCTCCTGACGCAGGTACAAGCGCAACGTTTCGCCCGGCACCTGAGTAATCAGCGGCAGCGCCAGCGTGCTCAGCTTGGCGCGCCCGTCCGGGCTGCTCAGATCCACCTGCGGCAGCAGGCTTTCGAACAGGAACGTGGACAGCGGCTGCGCCTGCTCCATTCGCTGTTCGAAGGCTTCTTTGCCTTCCTTGCGCACCAGGGTGTCCGGATCTTCGCCGTCGGGCAAAAACATGAACCGCAGCTGGCGCCCGTCGTTCAGGTACGGCAGCGCGGTTTCCAGCGCCCGCCATGCCGCCTCGCGGCCGGCGCGGTCGCCGTCGTAACAGCAGACGACGTTGTCGGTGGCGCGGAACAGCAGCTGAATGTGTTCAGCCGTCGTCGAGGTTCCGAGCGAGGCGACGGCATAATCGATGCCGAATTGCGCCAACGCCACCACGTCCATATACCCTTCCACCACCAGCAGCCGCTGGAGGGTAGGGTGGTTCTGCTGTGCTTCATACAGGCCGTACAGCTGGCGGCCCTTATGGAAAACTTCGGTTTCCGGCGAGTTCAGGTACTTCGGCATACCGTCACCCAATACGCGGCCGCCGAAGGCGATCACGCGCCCGCGCTTGTCGCGGATGGGGAACATCACCCGTTCACGGAAACGGTCGTACGAACGCCCCTGATCGTTAGTCACCAGCATGCCGGCATCGTTCAATGCGCGGCGCGAGTCGGCGTCGCGGCCGAAACGCTTCAGGGCGTTGTCCCATCCCGCCGGCGCGAAGCCGATGGCGAAATGGCGAATAACGTCGTCACTTAATCCGCGCTGCTGCAAATAGCTGCGTGCCGGTGCCCCGGAGGACTGCTGCAGTGACTGTTGATAGAACGCGCTGAGCTGCTCCATCAGTTGGTACAGGCTCTGGCGCTGATGGCGTTCGATCTGGGTTGGCCCGGTGCCCGCTTCGTAAGGCACTTCCAGCCCGTGCATGGTCGCCAGCTCTTCGATGGTTTCGACAAACTCGAGTCGGTCGTAATTCATCAAAAAATCGACGGCGTTGCCGTGCGCACCACACCCAAAACAGTGATAAAACTGCTTTTCGCCATTAACGGTAAAGGAAGGCGTCTTTTCGTGGTGGAACGGACAGCACGCGTGGTAGTTCTTGCCTTGCTTCTTGAGCTTCACGCGAGCGTCGATCAAGTCGACGATGTCGGTGCGAGCCAGCAAGTCATTGATAAATACGCGCGGAATTCGTCCAGCCATAAGCCCTTACTTCATTAGCCTATAAACGAGAACAAGCCGCGCATTCCTTTCGGAAAGCACGGCCTTCGTATGCAACTACTCGGTCTGCGCGATTTTGAAAATCAGAAATTCACGCGATGGGGTTGCCCCCGAAGAATTAATACAGACGAGTGCGGCGTGCGTTTTCGCGAGCCAGTTTCTTCGCGTGACGTTTCACAGCAGAAGCTTTAGCGCGTTTACGTTCGGTAGTTGGTTTTTCATAAAACTCACGACGACGAACTTCAGCTAAAACACCTGCTTTTTCGCAAGAGCGTTTGAAACGACGCAGAGCAACGTCAAATGGCTCGTTTTCACGTACTTTAATTACCGGCATGTGCCTCTCACCTCAATAAAATTCGGTTTGTTGCTGGCCAAGCGCCAGCCTTTTCAAAATGGTGCGGAATTTTACTCCAATGGATGCTGCTTTGTAAAGCATCACCGCAAATTGAAACCCGCGTCGCTCTGCCGCAACGTGCGCAATTTTGCACCGGGCGCTGATTATAGACTAATCAGAAAAAAATGCTCGTGTTTAATCGCCTGGGCATTTTCTGGATGAATCATCGACATAGGTGCGAGCCGGTGACAAGATGCGCGGCACCGGCGGTAAATGCGGCGGAATGTGGTAGACTGGCGGCCGCACGTGAATGATGGGAAATGTAATGCGAGTACTGGGTATAGAAACGTCCTGCGATGAAACCGGAATTGCAGTGTATGACGATCAAACCGGTTTGTTGGCCAACCAATTATACAGCCAGGTGAAGCTGCACGCCGACTACGGCGGCGTGGTGCCGGAACTGGCCTCGCGCGATCACGTGCGCAAAACCGTGCCGCTGATTCAGGCGGCGCTGAAAGAGGCCAACCTGACTCCGGCCGACATCGACGGCGTGGCCTACACCGCCGGGCCGGGCCTGGTGGGGGCGCTGCTGGTCGGCGCTACCGTGGGGCGCGCGCTGGCGTTCGCCTGGAACGTGCCGGCGGTGCCGGTGCACCATATGGAAGGCCACCTGCTGGCGCCGATGCTGGAAGATAACCCGCCGGCGTTCCCGTTCGTCGCGCTGCTGGTCTCCGGCGGCCATACTCAGCTGATCAGCGTCACCGGCATCGGTGAGTATGAACTGCTGGGCGAATCGATCGACGATGCGGCCGGCGAAGCGTTCGACAAAACCGCCAAGCTGCTCGGCCTGGATTACCCCGGCGGGCCGATGCTGTCGAAGATGGCGCAGCAGGGCACGGCGGGGCGTTTCACTTTCCCGCGGCCGATGACCGATCGTCCGGGCCTGGACTTCAGCTTCTCCGGGCTGAAAACCTTCGCCGCCAACACCATTCGCTCCAACGGCAACGACGATCAGACGCGTGCCGACATCGCCCGCGCCTTCGAGGATGCGGTGGTGGACACGCTGGCAATCAAGTGCAAACGCGCGCTGGAGCAGACCGGTTTCAAACGCCTGGTGATGGCTGGCGGCGTGAGCGCCAACCGCACGTTGCGCGCCAAGCTGGCGGAGATGATGCACAAGCGCGGTGGGGAAGTATTCTATGCCCGCCCGGAATTTTGCACCGACAACGGCGCGATGATCGCCTATGCCGGCATGGTGCGCCTGAAGAGCGGTGCCAACCCGGAGCTGAGCGTTTCGGTGCGGCCGCGCTGGCCGCTGGCGGAACTGCCTGCGGTATAAAGCAAAGGGCCGGATAATCCGGCCCTTCTGTTATTCGTCTTTCGGCTGGTCGCCGTTATCCGCATCCGCCTGGTTTTTCTTCTTGCGGAACTTGCCCCAGATCTTGCCTTCCTGGCCGCGCCACAGGCGCTGAATATTGTCGTGATGCCGCATCAGGATCAGGCAGGAGAGCATCGCCACCGGGAAGGTGAACTGCGGTTTGAACCACCAGACGTAGAACGGGGCGATCAGCGCGCTGACGATGGCGCCGAGCGAAGAGTAGCCGCTGAGCAGCACCGTCAGCAGCCAGGTGCCGGTCATCAGGCCGGTCAGATCCCAGCCGATAGGCGCGATGGCGCCAAACGCCGTCGCTACGCCTTTACCGCCGCGGAAGTGGAAGAACACCGGATAGATGTGCCCCAGGCAGGCAGCGATCGCCGTCAGGCCGAGGTACAGCGGCGGCACATCGAGTTTGTAGGCCAGCCAGACCGGCAACATCCCTTTCAGAATATCGAATACCAGCACCGCCGCTGCCGCCAGCCGGCCGCCGATGCGCAGGACGTTGGTCGCCCCGGGATTTCCTGAGCCATGTTCACGCGGATCCGGCAGCCTGGCGATCCGGCAAACCAGGATCGCGCTGGAAATCGAGCCGCACAGATACGCGAAGATAATCATGCCAAGCGCGGTAGCACTCATAACGCGGTTCCGTTTAATAATGGTCGTTTTACTCGCAACATCTATGGATAATACGCACATTCCGCTGGAAGTGGTATCCGGCAAGGCCAAAAACAGAGAATGACGTGATGGATATCGTATTTATTGAAGAGCTTACCGTAATTACCACCATTGGCGTTTATGAGTGGGAACAGGGCATTCGTCAGAAGCTGGTGTTCGATATCGAAATGGGCTGGGATAACCGGCCGGCCGCCGCCAGCGACGACGTAACTGACTGTCTGAGCTATGCCGACGTCAGCGACGCCGTGATCCAGCACGTAGAGTCGAACCGTTTTGCGCTGGTGGAGCGAGTGGCAGAGGAAATATCTGAAATTTTGCTTCAGCGCTTCAATTCCCCCTGGGTCCGTATTAAGGTCAGCAAACCGGGCGCTGTAGCACATGCCAGTCGGGTCGGCGTGATCATCGAGCGCGGCACTCGTCCCGCATGATTTTATGTCATCTGCTTGCAACGAAAGACCGTTAACCTGGTCTTAATCCTGAGAATTGTTTTAGCGGCATTGTCTTTAAGCATTGCCGCTTTTTTATGTGATAGCCGTTATTTTATGGGGTGAGCGAAGCACATGGCAGACATGCATTCACTGTTTATTGCGTTTGTTCTTGGGGTTGTCGAGGGATTAACCGAATTTCTGCCGGTTTCTTCCACCGGGCATATGATCATCGTCGGCGAGTGGCTGGGCTTTACCGGCGACAAAGCCAAAACCTTTGAAGTCATTATCCAGCTGGGGTCGATCCTGGCCGTAGTCGTGATGTTCTGGCGCCGGCTGTTCGGCCTGATCGGCATCCATTTCGGCGGCAAGCCGGTGGAGCACGAGGGCAAAACCAGTGGCCAGCTGAAGCTGGGGCACATCCTGTTGGCGATGATCCCGGCGGTGGTGCTGGGCCTGGCCTTCCATGATTTCATCAAGTCGCTGTTCGCGCCGAAAAACGTGATGTACGCGTTGGTGGTCGGCGGCCTGCTGCTGTTGGCGGCGGAATGGCTGAAGCCGAAGAAACCGAGCGCGGAAGGGCTGGATGACATCACCTACCGCCAGGCGTTCATGATCGGCTGCTTCCAGTGCCTGGCGCTGTGGCCGGGCTTCTCCCGTTCGGGTTCCACTATCGCCGGCGGTATGCTGGTGGGCGTGAACCGCTATGCGGCGTCCGAGTTCTCCTTCATCCTGGCGGTGCCGATGATGATTGGCGCCAGCGGCCTGGATCTGTACAAGAGCCTGCACTTCCTGACCTGGGGCGATCTGCCGATGTTTGCCGTCGGTTTCATTACGGCCTTCGTGGTGGCGCTGATTGCGATCAAGACCTTCCTGTCGCTGATCAAACGCATCTCGTTCGTGCCGTTCGCCATCTACCGCTTTATCGTGGCAGCCGTGGTTTACATGGTATTCCTGTAAGCCCGACGCCAAGAAAAAACCCCGCTCTGCGGGGTTTTTTTATGCCTGATCGTTGATAATCGTTTGGCTGAGCTTCCAATCGGCCAGCGCCTGCTGGCGGCGGCGTTTGAGCTCGTCGCGGATCGCGGTGCCCTGTAGCCCGCTGGCCACCACTTCTTTGATAGATACCGCGTTCGCCACCTGATACGCCTGGCGCAGATAGTCACCCTGTGGATAAGGGTTCTCCTCAAAGCCGGTGCGGCCGCGCGCGTCCGCTTCGCTGGTCAGGATCATCTGCTCCAGCCTCTGGGGCTTGCGCCAGACGTCGATGGCGTCGAACAGCTTCAGCAGGGTTTCCGGCCGCAGCTTGTTCACGGTGTGGATCAGGTCATGGTACTCGGCCACCAGCTTGCTCAGATCGCGCACCGGGTTGGGCACCCGCAGCCGCTGGCACAGGGCTTCGACCAGCCGCACGCCCGCCGGGCCGTGGCCGTGGTGATGCGGCCAGAATTCTTTCGGCGTCAATCCTTTGCCGAGATCATGGCACAGGGTGGCGAAGCGCACGTCCACCTCCGGCGTGAGGCGGGCGGCAATCGCCAGCGCCATCAGCGTGTGCACGCCGGTGTCGATCTCCGGGTGCCACTTGGCGGGGGCCGGTACGCCGAACAGCGCGTCGATTTCCGGGAACAGCACTGCCAGCGCATCGCAGTCGCGCAACACCTGAAAATAGACCTGCGGGCTCTGGCTTTGCAGCGCCTTTTCGGTTTCCTTCCAGACACGTTCGGCGGTCAGCGCAGCCAGTTCACCGCCGTGCGCCATTTGGCGCATCAGCGCGAGCGTTTCGTCGGCGATGTGAAAACCCAGATGGGCGAAGCGAGCGGCGAAGCGGGCCACGCGCAGCACGCGCAGCGGATCTTCGCCGAACGCGTCGGAAACGTGGCGCAGCACGCGCGCCTGCAGATCGGCCACGCCGCCGTAAGGATCAATCAGTTCCCCTTCGGCGGAGCGGGCGATGGCGTTGATGGTCAGATCGCGCCGCAGCAGATCTTCTTCCAGCGTCACGTCCGGCGCGGCATAGCAGGTAAAACCGGTATACCCCTGGCCGGATTTGCGCTCGGTGCGCGCCAGCGCGTACTCCTCATGAGAATCGGGGTTGAGGAACACCGGGAAATCTTTGCCGACCTGCTGATAACCCAATGCCAGCAGCTCCGCCGGCGTAGCGCCCACCACCACCCAATCATGATCGACCACCGGGATGTTGAGCAGGCTGTCGCGAACGGCGCCGCCGACCAGATAAATCTGCACTGTTGACTCCTGAATATCGTGTAAGGCTCTGTCTATCAGATTACATGAATTGGCCGCGGGATGTCGGCACCAATGAAAAGGGCGCCCGCAGGCGCCCATACTCAAACTGAACGATACTGAGATCAGTTCATCCAGCGGTTGTTGTTCTTGCGGCGCGGGATCAGGTGCGGCAACAGCAGGCCCAGCAGCAAACCGACGCCGGCGACGCCGCCGCCGTACATGAACCACTGCAGGATAATGGTGCGCTGCTTGTCGTCGAGCTGCAGGTTAACGGCGTTGACCTTCTTCTGCGCGACCACCAGCTGGTTTTTCAGATCCTGGTTTTCCTTCTGCAGGCTGCTGATGGTGCTGTCGCTGCCCGCGACTTTCTCCTGCATTTCCGAGGTGCGCTGGTTCCAGGTGTTGTCGATGTTGGCCAGCTTGTCGGTCAGGGTTTTCACCTGCTGTTCCAGCTCGGGCACGCGAGTGCGCAGGCTTGGCGTCTGGCTGAGCTGGTCGAGCGGGATCCAGGTGGTGCGGCCTTTCGGATCGCGGATCTGGCCGTAGTTGGTGCTGTCGTTGACGCTCAGCAGGGTGACTTCTTCACCGGCGTTCAGAGTGCCGACAATACGGTACTGATTACCTGGGCCGCTATGGACGTAAGTGCTTAACTCATCGGAGATATAGCGTTTATCTTCGGCATGTGCGGCCCAAGTGATGCTGAAGCTCAGCGCGGCAAGGCAAATCAGGCGTAATTTCTGCATTAGTTCATCGTTTCTGGGTGAATTTATGGAACGATAGTAGAGCGTTCAGTCTGACGACGCAACGCCAAAACCGGAATGAGAACTATCTTACTGTGGCTGATTCTGTGAGTTGCGCAGCGTTTTATAACGTAACAGGTTTTTTCTACAGTTAGCAGGGTTAAGGCGCCGGGAATCGCGGTAAGATAATGGCAACTGTGCGTCATTGGGCAGCATACGGCGGGCCGAACGCGCCGCGCTGAAACTGACGCGAATGCGTAACTTATTGGTGTTAAAGAATTATGACCGTTGAAATTGAACTGAAATTCATCGCCGCGCCGCAAGCGGTGGCCGCTCTGCCACAATGGCTCGCCGCCTGGCCGCATCAGCATTCCGCGCCGCAAAAGCTGACCAACATTTACTTCGAAACGGCCGACAACGTCCTGCGCCGTCACGACATGGGGCTGCGCATTCGCGGTTTCGACGATCGCTATGAGATGACCATCAAAACCGCCGGTAAAGTGGTGGGCGGCCTGCACCAGCGCCCGGAATACAATGTCGCTATCGCCGAGCCGCAGCTGGCGTTGGCGCAGTTCCCTGCCGACATCTGGCCGCAGGATTGCGATATCGCGGCGCTGCAGCAGGCGTTGCAGCCGCTGTTCCGTACCGATTTCGTGCGAGAGAAGTGGGTGGTTACTTACGGCCAAAGCGAGATCGAGATTGGCCTGGACCAGGGCGAGGTGCGCGCCGGTGACCTCAGCGAAGCCCTGAGCGAGGTAGAGCTGGAGCTGCTGAACGGCAATACCGCCGATCTGCTGGCGTTGGCCGGTGAGCTGGCGGCGCACGGCGGGCTGCGTCAGGGCAGCCTGAGCAAGGCGGCGCGTGGTTACCACCTGGCGCAGGGCAATCCGCCGCGCGAGGTGCGCCCGCTGCGGGTGCTGAAGCCGGCGGCGAAGGCGACCGTGGAGCAGGGGATGATCGCCGCCTTCGAGCTGGCGCTGGGCCACTGGCAGTACCACGAAGAGCTGTGGCTGCGCGGCGACGCGCAGGCGCGCGCTTCGGTGATTGAGGCGGTCGGAACGATTCGCCAGGCGCTGGTGATCTTCGGCGGTTTGGTGCCGCGCAAGGCCAGCGCCGATCTGCGCGCCCGTCTGACCGAGCTCGAGCCGCTGTTGGCGGACAAAGCCGCGCAACCAGAGGCCCTGTGCTACAGCGCCACCTACCTGCAATGTAAGTTGGCGCTCACATCATGGCTGGTGAGCGGCGCCTGGCGGCCGTTTATCGATGCCAAAGCGCAGGCCAAGCTGGACGGTTCTTTCAAACGCTTCAGCGACATCATGCTGGGGCGCAGCGGTGCGGAGCTGAAAGAAGCCTTCAGCCGTACGCTGAACGAAGATGAATATCAGGAACAATTGCCGCGCCTGACGCGTCAGATTTCGGCGCTGGTCCTGCTGTCGGGTGCCTACCCCGACGAGCAGACCGGCCCTTATATCGAGGCCTGGCGCGAACTGCAGGCGGCGCTGAGCGAGCGCCGTCAGGGCTGGTATGAAGCCAGCCGCAAACAGGCCTTATCGCATGCGCCATTCTGGTTAAACGGCGCGCTTCGTTAATCAAGCCGGCCCGCCAGCCGTGGGCCGCAGAACGGGTCATACACTATGTCGCCACTTTCAGCCGCGTTACAGGCTCAGGCACAGCAGGTTGTGCAGCGTTTTCAGGAAGTTCACGGCGCGGACAGCGCCTTTAGCGAACAGGAGCAGTGGGTGCTGGCGTCGAGCGACTTCGTCAGCGACGCGCTGCTTGCCCAGCCGGCCTGGCTGGCGACGCTGCGCGAACAACCACCGGCGCCCGGCGAGTGGCAACACTATGCCGCCTGGCTGCAGGACGAGCTGGAAGAGGTGCGCGATGAGGCGCAGCTGATGCGCACGCTGCGTCTGTTTCGCCGTGAAACGCTGGTGCGCATCGCCTGGGCGCAGGCTCAGGGGCTGTGTTCGACCGAAGAAACGTTGCTGCAGCTGAGCGGATTGGCGGAAACGCTGATCGTCAGCGCGCGCGACTGGCTGTACCAAACCTGTTGCCGCGAGTGGGGCACACCGTGCAACGCCGCCGGTGAACCGCAGCCGCTGCTGATCCTCGGCATGGGCAAGCTGGGCGGCGGCGAGCTGAATTTCTCGTCGGATATCGATCTGATCTTCGCCTACCCGGAAAACGGCCAGACTCAGGGCGGGCGGCGCGAGCTGGACAATGCCCAGTTCTTCACCCGCCTTGGCCAGCGGCTGATCAAGGCGCTGGATCAGCAGACCATTGACGGCTTCGTCTATCGCGTCGACATGCGGCTGCGGCCGTTCGGCGACAGCGGCCCATTGGTGATGAGCTTTGCGGCGCTGGAAGATTACTATCAGGAGCAGGGGCGCGACTGGGAGCGCTATGCGATGGTGAAGGCGCGCCTGATGGGCGGCGCGGAAGACGCCTACAGCCAGGAGCTGCGCAAAACGCTGCGGCCGTTCGTGTTCCGCCGCTATATCGATTTCAGCGTCATCCAGTCGCTGCGCAACATGAAGGGCATGATCGCCCGTGAAGTGCGGCGTCGCGGCCTGAAGGACAACATCAAGCTGGGTGCCGGCGGCATTCGCGAAATCGAATTCATCACCCAGGTATTCCAGCTGATCCGCGGCGGCCGCGAGCCGGCGCTGCAGGGGCGTTCGCTGCTGCCGACGCTGCAGGCGGTGGGTGAACTGGGGCTGCTGGAGGCCGAGCAGGTGCGGGCGCTGAGCGCCGCCTACCTGTTCCTGAGGCGGCTGGAGAATCTGCTGCAGGCGATCGGCGATCAGCAAACCCAGACGCTGCCGCAGGATGCGCTCGATCAGGCGCGGCTGGCCTACGGCATGGGGCTGGTGGATTGGCCGGCGCTGATGGCGACGCTGGAGTTGCACATGCAGGCGGTGCGGGCGGTGTTCGATGACCTGATCGGCGACGATAGCCCGGATGTCGGCGAAGATCCCGACTATCAGCACTACCACAGCCTGTGGCAGGACGCGCTGGAGGAAAACGAGCTGGCGCCGCTGACGCCGCACCTGGACGAAGAGGGGCGCCGACAGATGCTGCGCACCATCGCCGATTTCCGCCACGACGTCGACAAACGCACCATCGGCCCGCGCGGCCGCGACGTGCTCGATCAACTGATGCCGCGTCTGCTGGCTGAGGTGTGCCCGCGCCAGGACGCGCCGACCGCGCTGGTGCGGCTGGCGCAGCTGCTGCTCAGCATCGTCACCCGCACCACCTACCTCGAGCTGCTGGTGGAGTATCACGCGGCGCTCAGCCATCTGATCCGCCTGTGCGCCGCGTCGCCGATGGTTGCCAACCAGCTGTCGCGCTACCCGCTGTTGCTGGACGAACTGCTGGATCCGGCCACGCTGTATCAGCCGGTGGCGCTGGACGCCTACCGCAGCGAGCTGCGCCAGTACCTGCTGCGGGTGCCGGAAGACGACGAAGAGCAAAAGCTGGAGGCGCTGCGCCAGTTCAAGCAGGCGCAGCAGCTGCGCATCGCCGCGGCGGATATCGCCGGTGCGCTGCCGGTGATGAAAGTGAGCGACCACCTGACTTATCTGGCGGAGGCGATCATCGACGCGGTGGTGCAGCAGGCCTGGAGTGACATGGTGGCGCGCTACGGCCAACCGACCCATCTGCAGGAGCGCGAAGGGCGCGGCTTTGCGGTGATCGGCTACGGCAAGCTGGGCGGCTGGGAGCTGGGTTACAGTTCCGATCTCGATCTGGTATTCCTGCTGGATTGCCCGCCGGAGGTGATGACCGACGGCGATCGCTGCATCGACGGCCGTCAGTTCTACCTGCGGCTGGCGCAGCGGGTGATGCATCTGTTCAGCACCCGCACCTCCTCCGGCATTCTGTATGAGGTGGACGCGCGCCTGCGGCCTTCCGGCGCTGCGGGGATGCTGGTCAGCACCGTCGAGGCGTTCGCCGATTACCAGCAAAACGAAGCCTGGACCTGGGAACATCAGGCCCTGGTGCGCGCGCGCATCGTGCATGGCGACCCGGCGCTGCATCAGCAGTTCGATGCGATCCGGCGCGAGATCCTGTGCAAAACGCGTGATGCGGAGATCCTGAAGCGCGAAGTGCGCGAGATGCGCGAAAAGATGCGCAACCATCTCGGCAACAAGCAGCGCGATCTGTTTGATATCAAAACCGATGAGGGCGGCATTACCGACATCGAATTTATCGCCCAATATCTGGTCTTACGCTATGCGCCGGGTGAACCGCGGCTGACGCGTTGGTCGGACAACGTGCGCATCTTCGAGCTGATGGCCAATTACGACATCATGCCGGAAGAGGAGGCGCGCGCGCTGACCCAGGCCTATGTCACCATGCGCGACGAGATCCACCATCTGGCGCTGCAGGAGCATTCCGGCAAGGTCGGCAGCGGGCTGTTCGCCGCCGAGCGCGAGCAGGTGCGCGCCAGCTGGGCCAAATGGCTGGATTAATACCTTTTTGCGGGTATTCCGGCGGTCTGTGGTAATATCTGCGCCACTAAAATTTTGTACTTTTTTGGAGTTATCGGATGAAAGTTACGCTGCCTGATTTTCGCCGCGCCGGTGTGCTGGTGGTCGGTGACGTCATGTTGGATCGCTATTGGTACGGGCCGACCAGCCGCATTTCACCGGAAGCCCCGGTGCCGGTGGTCAAGGTCGATACCATCGAAGAGCGTCCCGGCGGCGCGGCTAACGTGGCGATGAACATCGCTTCGCTGGGTGCAACTTCCCGTCTGGTGGGCCTGACCGGCATCGACGATGCGGCGCGGGCGCTGAGCGCCAAGCTGAATGAAGTCAACGTGCGCTGCGACTTCGTCTCGGTGCCGACCCATCCGACCATCACCAAGCTGCGCGTGCTGTCGCGCAACCAGCAACTGATCCGTCTCGACTTCGAAGAAGGCTTCTCCAACGTCGATCCGCAGCCGATGCTGGAGCGCATTCAGCAGGCGCTGCCGCAGATCGGCGCGCTGGTGCTGTCCGATTATGCCAAGGGCGCGCTCAGCCAGGTGCAGGGCATGATCCAACTGGCGCGCGCCGCCAAGGTGCCGGTGCTGATCGATCCGAAAGGCTCTGACTTCGAGCGCTATCGCGGCGCGACGCTGCTGACGCCGAACCTGTCCGAGTTCGAAGCGGTGGTGGGCCACTGCAAGGATGAGGCGGAACTGGTGGAACGCGGCATGAAGCTGGTGGCGGATTTCGAGCTGTCGGCGCTGTTGGTCACCCGTTCCGAACACGGCATGACGCTGCTGCAGCCGGGCGTTGAGCCGCTGCACCTGCCGACCCAGGCGCAGGAAGTATTTGATGTGACCGGCGCCGGTGACACCGTGATCGGCGTGCTGGCCGCCTCGCTGGCCGCCGGCAATTCGCTGGAAGAGTCCTGTTTCCTGGCCAACGCCGCCGCCGGCGTGGTGGTGGGCAAGCTCGGTACTTCCACCGTGTCGCCCATCGAGCTGGAAAACGCGGTGCGCGGCCGGGCCGAAACCGGCTTTGGCGTGATGACCGAAGCGCAGTTGAAACACGCCGTGGCGCAGGCGCGCCAGCGCGGCGAGAAAGTGGTGATGACCAACGGCATCTTCGACATTCTGCATGCGGGCCACGTCTCTTATCTGGCCAACGCCCGCAAGCTGGGCGATCGCCTGATCGTGGCGGTGAACAGCGACGCCTCGACCAAGCGCCTGAAAGGGGAAACACGCCCGGTCAACGCGCTGGAGAACCGCATGATCGTGCTGGGCGCGCTGGAAGCGGTGGATTGGGTAGTGCCGTTCGAAGAGGATACGCCGCAGCGCTTGATCGCCGACATTCTGCCGGATCTGCTGGTGAAAGGGGGTGATTACAAACCGGAAGAGATTGCCGGCAGTGCGGAAGTGTGGGCCAACGGCGGCGATGTCAAAGTGCTGAACTTTGAAGACGGGCTGTCGACCACCAACATCATCAAAGCGATCAAAGACGGGCGCGGCTAACGCCGGGCGACCTAAAGAACAAGGGCGCGCGGTGCGCGCCCTTGGCGGGAATTTATTCGTCTTCCTGCTTGGCGGCCGGTGCCGCGCTCAGTTTGCTTTCCAGCTCGGCCATGCGCTGTTCCAACAGCGCCAGCTTCTCGCGGGTGCGCAACAGCACCTGAGTTTGTACGTCGAACTCTTCGCGGTTAACCAAATCCAGGCGGGTCAGTTGCGACTGCAGGACCTGACGGATTTTTTTCTCAACGTCTTCCCCGAATTCACGAACGCCTTTAGGCATGGACTCATGAACCTGGCGTGCGATTTGTTCGATTTTTTTCGGGTCAATCATGGCGTATCCCTTTCAGAGTTTAATAGCTGCCGCTTAGTGTAATGCGAGTTGCCCGCCGGATAAACCATTAAGCGCATTCGCCGTGCGTGGCCGAATTGTGCTTTTGCCAATTGCCCTGTCTACCCATTAGCGTTATAGTCATCCTGCTTATTCTCAGGGCGGGGTGAAAGTCCCCACCGGCGGTAAATCACCTTCTACGGTGAAAGCCCGCGAGCGCTCAGCCAGCCTGTCAGGGCCGGTTAGAGGTCAGCAGATCCGGTGTAATTCCGGGGCCGACGGTTATAGTCCGGATGGGAGAGAGTAACGGTATCTGCCGGGCTTGCGCCCGCTTGCGTTATTTTTTTAGCTATTGCTAGCTACTCCTCAAGATCGCCCTGGTTCTGGTAATCCATAATTTTTAATGAGGTTTTTTACCATGAATCAGACGCTACTTTCAGACTTCGGCACGCCGACAGAACGCGTTGAACGCGCGATTGACGCACTGCGCAACGGGCGCGGCGTAATGGTGCTCGATGATGAAAACCGTGAAAACGAAGGTGACATGATCTTCGCCGCGGAAACCATGACCGTTGAGCAGATGGCGCTGACCATTCGCCACGGCAGCGGTATCGTGTGCCTGTGCATCACCGAAGAACGCCGTCAGCAGCTTGAGCTGCCGATGATGGTGACCAACAACTCCAGCCAATTCCAGACCGCCTTCACCGTGACCATTGAAGCGGCGCAGGGCGTGACCACCGGGGTTTCCGCTTCCGATCGCCTGACCACCATCCGTGCGGCGGTGGCAGACAGCGCCAAGCCGAGCGACCTGAACCGTCCGGGCCACGTGTTCCCGCTGCGCGCGCAGCCGGGCGGCGTGCTGAGCCGTCGCGGCCACACCGAAGCGACCATCGATCTGGTTTCCATGGCCGGTTTCAAACCTGCCGGCGTGCTGTGTGAACTGACCAATGACGATGGCAGCATGGCGCACGCGCCGGAAGTGATCGCCTTCGCCAAACAGCACGACATGGTGGTGCTGACCATCGAAGATCTGGTGGCCTACCGCCAGGCGCACGAGAAAAAAGCCAGCTGATAGCCGGCCGCTTTCAACGATAAAAAAGCCGCGTAACGCGGCTTTTTTGTATCTACCGTTCTGACAGGCGTTCGCCGATGCGGCTGGCGTAATTCATCACGTGGAAGGTGTAGTTCTCCTCCACCGTGCCCTGGAACAGATGGGCCCAGGGGCCGATGGCGTAGATGCCGAGATCTTCCCCGCCGTGGGTCTCGCTTTTCAGCGGGACCAGCGCCGGCTGAATAAAGTCGGGCGCGGTGGCCTGCTCCATGGTCAATGCCGGGCGCTCGGCCAGTGGGATCGTGCCGCCGGGGCCATTGGCGAAGCCGACGGTGGTGTAAGGCTTGCCGTCGCTGCCCAGCAGCGGTTTGCCGTTGACCCCCACGGAAATACCGAGGATAGGATTACCCCGCTTGGCATAGCCGGCGATGGTGAGTGTGTGGCTGTGATCGCCGGTCACCACCACCAGCGTGTCGTTCAGATCGACTTTATTGACGATGGTTTTCACCGCTTCGTTCAGGGCGACCGCGTCGCTCAGCGTGCGGTAGGCGTTACCGCTATGGCTGCCGTGATCGATGCGTCCCCCCTCCACCAACAGCAGGTAGCCCTCGGGATTCTTGGCCAGAATATCGATGGCCTTGCCGGTCATTTCCGCCAGCGAAGGTTCTCCCGCCGCGTCTTGCCGCCGATCGTGCTCGAAGTTCATGTGCGACGGCTCAAACAGGGCCAACAGGTGGTCGACCTTACCCGGCTCGATTTTGTCGAACTGCGCCTGATTCCATACGTATTGCCCTCGCTCGCCATAGCGTTGTAGCCAGGCCTGCGTCAGATCGCGGCCATCCTTTCTGGCGCCTGTCTTGCCGGGGTATTCCGGATCGCTCACGCTGTCGGGCAGGAAGTTGGCACGCCCGCCGCCCATTGCCACGTTGAGGCCGTTGCCGTACTTCATTTCCACCAGTTGGCGCGCGATGTCGCGGCAGCCTGCGGCCAGGGCCGCTGCCGGCATTTTTGCGTCGGATTCCCAATCGCGGTTGGCGATATGGGCATAGGTCGCGCCCGGCGTGGCGTGGGTGATGGTCGCGGTCGTCACGGCGCCGGTGGACATGCCGAGCGTTGCGGCCATCTCCCACAGCGTGGTGACGGCCTTGGTTTGCTGGTCCTCGCAATTATTGAGGGCAGCCGTATGGTTGAGGCCCATCAGATCGTTGATGGTTTTGACGCCGGTAGTCATCGCCACCGCGCTGGGCGCGGAGTCGGTGATTTGGGCGTCGGCGGAGTAGGTTTTGGCCGCCGCCAGATAGGGGAAGGCCTCCCAGGCCAGCACGTTGGATTCGCCGTCCACGCCGCGCTGCTGCCCTTCAAAAATGCGGGCGGCGGTCACGGTGGAAAACCCCATGCCGTCGCCGACCACCAGAATGACGTTTTTGGCGCGGTTGGTGTTTGGCGTCTGTTTCAGCCGCTGTTGCAGCTGAGCTTGCGCCTGAAGGAAGTAAGGGTCTTCGCGCTGCGTCAGCTGCGCGTTGTCCGCTGTGCCGGCGGTTGCCGTCCAGCCGGCGAATAAGGACATGGAAAGCGCCAGGCGGGTTGCCAGTGTGAGTCTGAACATGAATTCCTCCTTGGTGAGACGTAATTCCCATTGCGCGGCGGGGCTGTCGGCACCCGTCGGCAGAGGAGGAGTGTATAGATTGTGTTAACAAAAAATACATAAATTGTTCACAAATTGGATCTGTGTGGCAGTAATGCCATGACATTCATGTTTGTTATTAATTTATTGAAATATATAAATTTTTTATCTTTCTGTCTGCCGGCGCATTCCTCCGTTTTTAATTCAAATTTATTGAATATCTTCATCACGGTTATCCGGCTGTGTTGGTGCGGCAAAGCGCGTAATGTAGCGGCATAGCACAATTTGAACTAAGGATCTCCCTATGAACACCTCTCGTATGCCTGCACTGTTTCTTGGCCACGGTAGCCCGATGAACGTGCTGGAAGACAATCGTTACACCCGGGCATGGCGTGCGTTGGGTGAGTCATTGCCGCGCCCGAAGGCGATCGTGGCGGTTTCCGCACATTGGTATACCCGCGGCACTGCGGTTACCGCGATGGAAAAACCCAAAACCATTCACGACTTCGGCGGGTTCCCGCAGGCGCTGTTCGATACCCGTTATCCGGCGCCGGGCTCTCCCGCGCTGGCTGCGCAGCTGCAGCAAATGCTGGCGCCGGTGCCGGTAACGGCCGATCTGGGCGAGTGGGGGCTGGATCACGGCACCTGGGGCGTCTTGATCAAGATGTATCCCAATGCCGACATCCCGGTGGTGCAGCTCAGCGTCGACGGCACGCAGCCGGCGGCCTATCACTATGAACTGGGCCGCAAACTCGCTGCGCTGCGCGATGAGGGGGTGATGATTGTCGCCAGCGGCAACGTGGTGCACAACCTGCGCATGGTGAAATGGCAGGGCGATACCAGCGCCTACCCGTGGGCGGAATCGTTCAATAACTTTGTCCGGGATAACCTGCGTTATCGGGGTGATAACCATCCGCTGGTGGATTTCATGCGCCATGAGGGGGCGGCGCTGTCGAATCCGACGCCGGAACACTATCTGCCGTTGCTGTACGTGCTTGGCGGTTGGGATGGAAAAGAGGCCATCAGCGTGCCGATCGACGGTATCGAAATGGGGGCGCTGAGCATGCTGTCGGTGCAGGTGGGGTAAAGAAAAACGCCAGTCAGAGACTGGCGTTTTTGTCTTCGGCGGGGCGATCAGCCGAGAATGGTGTGCGGGTAGAAGCGCGACAGATCCTGCGTGATCAGTTCGCGATCTTCGCGCAGACCGATGCCGCAAGGTTGATCGTTCACCAGCCAGCTGCCGATCAACGTGTAGCTGTCTTCGAACTTCGGCAGCGGATGGAACTGCTGCACGATCATGCCCTCTTCGCCGTATGGCCCATCGACGCGCGCCACTTCCTGACCGTTTTCGACGATCTGGATATTGGCGCCTTCGCGTGAGAACAGCGGTTTGGTGACGTAATGATCCATCGGCGGATGATCGTCTTGCGCGAAATAAGCCGGCAACAGATTCGGGTGGTTCGGGAACATTTCCCACAGCAGCGGCAGCAGCGCTTTGTTGGAGATGATGCTCTTCCAGGCCGGCTCCAGCCAGCGCACGCCGGCGTCTTCGAGCTTGGTGGAGAACATCTCGCGCAGCATGAATTCCCACGGGTAGAGCTTGAACAGGTTGCCGATCACCTGATCCTGCAGATCGGTAAACTGGCCTTTCTCGCCGAGGCCAATCTCTTCCATGAACAGAAACTCGGTCGGCAGACCGGCTTCCTGCGCGCAGTCCTGCAGATATTGCACCGTGCCGCGATCTTCCTCGCTGTCCTGGCAGCAGGCCAGGTGCAACAGGCCAAAACCGTGATGCGCTTTCAGATCGGCGAAACGCTCGATCAGCTTCTCCTGCAGGCTGTTGTACTGATCCGACTCCGGATCCAGCTTGCCGGCGTTGATCTGGTCTTCCAGCCACAGCCACTGGAAGAAGGCCGCCTCATACAGCGAGGTTGGCGTATCGGCGTTGTTTTCCAGCAGCTTCGGCGGGTTGACGCCGTCGTAGGCCAGATCGAGACGCGAGTACAGCGACGGCTGGTGGGTGCGCCAGGAGCTGCGCACGAACTCCCAGGTGTGTTTCGGGATGCAGAACTTGGCCATCAGCTCGTCGCTGCCGACCACTTTTTCTACCACCTGCAGGCACATCTGGTGCAGCTCCGCTGTGGCGCTTTCGATCTCTTCAATCTGCGCCAGCGTGAACTGGTAATAGGCGTCTTCACACCAGTAGGGCTCGCCGTACATGGTGTGGAAACGGAACCCGAACTCGGTCGCTTTTTCACGCCAGTCCGGGCGCTCGGTAATAGCAATACGTTTCATGCATCAACCGCCCATGCTGCGAGAGCCGGAGTTGGAGGTGGCGCTGCTGCGCTGCATGCTGGTCTGCTTGGCCACGGTCTCGCCGAAGCCGCCGCGGGTCACGGTGTTGGTGACCGCAGGCTTCGGCGCCATGGCGGTTTTCGGCACCGTCATGGTGCGGCCGCCGGCGGTGGCCGGGCCGTAGCTCTTGCCGCTGGCGTCGACAAACTTGCCGTTCGCCGGGCTGGCGGCGTTCTTGGAGGTGAACAGCGGCTGCTGTGCGAAGCCGGAGCCGCCCATCAGGCGACCCATCATGTAGCCCGCCATCAGCGGCATCCAGAAGCTGCCGCTGCTTTGCGATTCCGCCGCCATGCCGGCCTGCGCCGGAGCCGGCGCCTGGGTGCACTGCGCTTCGCCGAACTCGGCGACGCAGTCTTCGCGGGTAGCGTATTTCGGCGCGGTTTTCGCCGCTTCTTTCAAGGCGTTGTTGTAGGCGGTGGTGCACTGCTCGCTCATCGAAGGATTGGCGCGCGAACAGTCATCGGCATTCTGATACAGGGAGACCGTTTCATCGCTCTTCTCGCAGCCGGCCAGCATAAAGACAGCGCTGATCGCCAAAGCCACGGGCGCGACACGGTAGCTGCGCCAGGATTTGCGGAACGTCTCTTGGTTGATGTTTTTTGTCCGTTTCATCGTTATCAATCCCATCATGCGGGCTGTTTTCGCCCTTTCCCAGTAGTGGCGCTAAGGATAGGGGAAACATGGTCAAAATTAAAGCTGAAACGCCCGCAGAATCGACTCTTTACGCAGTTATACGTTGGGGTGTGCGCCAGTTCGCTTTCGCGGCGAAAAAACGCGCGTTGGTGTTTCATCATGAAACGTTGTCGCTATGATGATGTTCCATAATGGAACAAAAATCGCGAGGCTCGCCAGGCGGGCGGCGGGCGCTCATAGTCGAAGCACAACAACAAGCCGGCGGCGAAGTCGGCGCGTCATCACCTGATATCTGAACGTTACCATCGCCAACTCCCTACAAGGATCCGGTTATGTTGAGAATCATCCAGTCACCAGGCAAATATATTCAGGGCGCCAATGCGCTGGCCGCCGTCGGCGAATACGCCAAATCCCTCGCCGATCACTACCTGGTGATCGCCGACGACTTCGTGATGCAGCTGGCGGGCGACACCCTGATGGGCAGCCTGCAGCAGCACGGCGTGAAACATCACGCGGCCCGCTTCAACGGCGAATGCTGCCGCAAAGAGATAGACCGGCTCGGCCATGAGCTGCAGGCTCACGGCTGCCGCGGCGTGATCGGCGTCGGCGGCGGCAAGACGCTCGACACCGCCAAGGCCGTGGCGCACTACCAACAGCTGCCGGTGGTGCTTATTCCCACCATCGCCTCCACCGATGCGCCGACCAGCGCGCTGTCGGTCCTCTACACTGAACAGGGCGAATTCGCCGAATACCTGATTTACCCGCGCAACCCGGACATGGTGGTGATGGACAGCGCCATCATCGCCAAAGCGCCGGTGCGCCTGCTGGTGGCCGGCATGGGCGACGCGCTCTCCACCTATTTCGAAGCCCAGGCCTGTTTCGACGCCCAGGCCACCAGCATGGCCGGCGGCAAATCGACGCTGGCGGCGCTCAGCCTGGCGCGGCTGTGTTATGACACGCTGCTGGCGGAAGGGGTAAAAGCCAAACTGGCGGTCGAGGCCGGCGTGGTGACGGAAGCGGTGGAGCGCATCATTGAGGCCAATACCTATCTGAGCGGCATCGGCTTCGAGAGCAGCGGGCTGGCGGCGGCGCATGCCATTCACAACGGTTTTACCGTGCTCGAGGAGTGCCACCACCTGTATCACGGCGAGAAAGTGGCGTTCGGCACCCTGGCACAGCTGGTGCTGCAGAACAGCCCCATGGCGCAGATTGAAACCGTGCTGGCGTTTTGCCATGGCATCGGCCTGCCGATCACGCTGGCGCAGATGGGCGTCACCGGCGATGCGACGGCGAAGATCATGGCGGTGGCCGAGGCCAGCTGCGCCGCCGGCGAAACCATTCACAACATGCCGTTCAAGGTCACCCCAGCGGGCGTGCAGGCGGCGATCCTGACGGCGGATAGGCTGGGCGCCGCCTGGCTGCAGCGTCATTGATACCCTTGGGGCGCGGTGCGCCGCGCCCCTGTTCTTACAGAGGAAACCATCGTGAAAAAACTGATTAATCAGGTCGAGTCGGTGTTGGAAGAGCAGTTGCAGGGGCTGGCGGAGGCCCATCCCGAGCTGTTGGTGCACGCGGATCCGGTGTTCGTGACCCGCGCCGACGCGCCGGTGGCGGGCAAGGTGGCGATCCTGTCCGGCGGCGGCAGCGGCCATGAGCCGATGCACTGCGGTTTCGTCGGCGAAGGGATGCTCGACGGCGCCTGTCCGGGCGAGATTTTTACCTCGCCGACGCCGGATAAAATGTACGAGTGCGGCCAGGCGATCGACGGCGGCGCCGGGGTGTTGCTGCTGATCAAGAACTACACCGGCGACGTGCTCAACTTCGAAACCGCCACCGAGCTGCTGCACGACAGCGGCGTCGCGGTGGCGACGGTGCTGGTGGATGATGACGTGGCGGTCAAAGACAGTCTGTTTACCGCCGGGCGGCGTGGGGTAGCCAACACCGTGCTGATGGAGAAGTTGCTGGGCGCCGCCGCGGCGCGCGGCGACGATCTGGACAGCGTGGTGACGCTGGGGCATCGCATCAATAACCACGGGCATTCGATCGGCATCGCGCTGGGGGCTTGCACCGTGCCGGCCGCCGGCAAGCCGTCGTTCACCCTGGCGGAGAACGAAATGGAGTTCGGCGTCGGCATTCACGGCGAGCCGGGCATTGCGCGCCGCCCGTTCACCACGCTCAACGCGGCGGTGGACGACATGTTCCATACGCTGATCGACCACGGCCACTATCAGCGCACGATCCGCGTCTGGGATCGTCAGCAGGGCGAGTGGCGCGACGAGATGCAAACCAAGCAGCCGCTGACGCGCGGCGATCGGGCGATCGCGCTGGTCAACAACCTGGGCGCCACGCCGCTGTCCGAGCTGTATGGCGTGTACCATCGATTGGCGGAACGCTGCGCCGAGGCGGGCATCATTATCGAACGCAACCTGGTGGGCTCTTATTGCACCTCGCTCGATATGCAGGGCGTGTCCATCACGCTGTTGAACGTGGACGACGAGCTGTTGTCCTTGTGGGATGCGCCGGTGAAAACGCCTGCGCTGCGTTGGGGTTGCTGAGGAGGAATCATGGCGTTGACCAAACAACAGGTTGTCGATTGGCTGATGCGTTGCGGCGAGGTGTTCAGCCGGGAGCGCGATTTTCTGACCCGGTTGGACACCGAGATCGGCGATGCCGACCACGGTTTGAACATGAATCGCGGTTTTAACAAGGTGGTAGAAAAACTGCCGTCGGTGGCGGACAAAGATATCGGCTTCATTCTGAAAAATACCGGCATGACGCTGCTGTCGAGCGTGGGCGGCGCCAGCGGCCCGCTGTTCGGCACCTTCTTCATCCGCGCGGCGCAGGCGGCGAACGCCAAGCAAAGCCTGGATCTGGCGGAGCTGCAGCAGATGATGCAGGAGGGGGTGGAAGGCGTGGTGATGCGCGGTAAGGCGGAGCCGGGCGACAAAACCATGTGCGACGTCTGGTGGCCGGTGGTGGACAGCCTCGGCCAGTCCGCGCAGCAGAATCTGAGCGTGTCGGAGGCGCTGCAGCGCGCCGCCGACAGCGCCGAGCGTGCGGTGGAGAGCACCATTACCATGCAGGCGCGCAAGGGGCGGGCCAGTTACCTGGGCGAGCGCAGCATCGGCCACCAGGATCCCGGCGCCACTTCGGTGATGCTGATGATGAAAACGCTGGCCGAGGTCGCCGGTAGTTAGCCGTAGCAGGAGGCGAGATGATTAATATCGTGGTGGTTTCGCACAGCGCGTTGCTGGCGCGCGGCGTTGAGCAGTTGGCGCGGCAGATGATGCGCGGCGATGGCTGCAAGCTGGCGCTGGCGGCGGGCGTGGATGACGAGCAGCACCCGATCGGCACCGACGCGGTCAAAGTGATGGAGGCGATCGAAGCGGTTGCCGACGGCGACGGCGTTCTGGTGCTGATGGACCTGGGCAGCGCGCTGCTCAGCGCGGAAACCGCGCTCGATCTGCTGGACCCGGACCTGGCCGCCAAAGTGCGGCTGTGTGCGGCGCCGCTGGTCGAAGGCACGCTGGCGGCGGTGGTCGCCGCCAACTCCGGCGCCTCGCTGGAGCAGGTAGTGGCGGAGGCGCAGGGTGCGCTGCAGGCTAAACAGGCGCAGCTGGGCGAGGCCACATCTACGGCGAAAAGCGCGGCTTTGCCGCTGGCGCAGGGCAAAAGCGCAGCCTGGACGGTGCAAAACCCGCATGGGCTGCATGCGCGCCCGGCTGCGCGGTTGGTTGAGACGTTAGCGCCGTTCAAGGCCGAGCTGGTGCTGGAAAAGCAGGGGCAGTGCGTCGATCCGCGCAGCCTCAATCAGCTGGCGCTGCTGCAAGTGCGCCACGGCGACACCATTCGCCTGATCGCCGACGGCGCGCAGGCGGACGAAGCGCTGGCGGCGTTTAAAGCGCTGGCGGAGCAACATTTCGGCGAGACGGTTTCCGAGCGGCAGCAGCCTTCGCTGCACGGTATCCCGGTGGCGGAAAGCGTCACCAGCGGGCCGGTGTTCCAGGCCCACAGCTTCTGGCCGTCAACCGTCGATCGACGGATCGGCGCGGACGAGGTGTTGGGCGAACAGCAACGCCTGCGGGAGGCGCTGCAGCACACCCTGAGCGATCTGAACCGGCTGGCGGAACGTACCGGTACGCTGATCGGCAAGCCGCAGGCGGCGATCTTCGGCGCCCACAGCATGCTGTTGGACGATCCGGATCTGCAGCAGGCGGCTTACACCCGCATTGCGCAACAGCTGTGCTGCGCCGAACAGGCCTGGCGGCAGGTGCTGGAAGCGATCGCCGAAGAGTACCGCGAACTGGATGACGACTACATGCGGGCGCGTGAACTGGACGTGCGCGACATGCTGCGCCGCACGCAGTGCCATCTGCAGGGGCTGCCGCTGCCGGCCATCGCGCTGGCAGAGCCGTCGATACTGGTGATGGACGAGCTGATGCCTTCAGAAGTGGTGATGCTCGACAGGCGGCTGGTGCTCGGCATCTGCCTCAGCGGTGGCAATGCCCTGTCGCACAGCGCCATTCTGGCGAAGGCGATGGGCATTCCGATGGTGGTTGGCATGCAGGATTGCCTGAGCAAAACCCGCAGCGGGCAGAAGGCGATGCTGGACGCCGCGCGCGGGGTGTTGCAGCTCAGCCACTAGGCACGTAGCTTGAACTGGCGGATATCGATCCCGTGTTGTTTGATCTTCCGCCACAGGGTGGTGCGGCCGATGCCCAGCAGCTGCGCCATCTCCGTCAGCTGACCTCGGCTGACGGTCGCCGCGCGGAGGATCGCCTGGCGCTCCATGTCCGTCAGCGTCAACAGCGGCGCGCCGGGCTGCGGATCGCTCTCCAGCAGCGACGGCTGGCCGAGCAGGTGCGCCGGCAAATCTGCTAACTGGATGTGGTGGCCGTGGCAGATCATCGCCGCGCGCTCCACCACTCCTTTCAGTTCCAAATCGTTGCCGGGCCACAGGTAGAACGCCAGCTGGGCCATCACTTCGTCATCCACCCGAAAGCGACACTGAAAGTGTTGCTCCAGCGCGCGCAGATGGTGTTTGACCAGCAGCGGAATATCGCTCAGCCGCTGGCGCAGCGGCGGGATCTGGATCTCGAAGGCTTGCAGGCTGTAAAACAGCTGGCGGCGGAAGCGGTTTTGCTGCACCAGCAGCGGCAGATCGGCGGCGCTGCCGGCGATCACCCGCACATCGACCGGGATCACCCGGCTGGAATTGAGGCGGATCACCACGCCGGTTTTCAGCACCTGCAGCAACGCCGACTGCATCTCCGCCGGCAGGTATTCGATCTGTTCGAGATACAGCGTGCCGCCGTTGGCCAATTCGAATTTGCTCAGCTGGCCGGCCTCTTCTTCGCTGGCGTCGCTGCCCAGCAGCTCACGCAACCCCTGTGCCTGCGGCAGCAGCTGGCAGTTGAGGGCGATATACGGCCCGGCGGCGCGTTCGCCGGCGTTGTGGATAGCCTGGCTGAGACGCTCTTTGCCGACCCCTTCCTCTCCGCGCAGCAGGATTGGATGCTGGCCCTTGGCCGCCTGCTGTCCGTAACGGATCAGCCGCCGCATCTCCAGCGAGGCGGAGGGCATCTGCTCAAAGCTGTGGCTGACTCGCCCCAGCTGGCTGCTGACGTACTGGCGCAGCCGCTCGAGCGGGTGCAGCAGGGCGATGAAACTGCAGCGTTCGCCGTCGAAAATCGGCTTGAGCGTCAGCAAGGCGGCGATAAACTGCCGCTGGCTTTCGAAGGTGACTTCGACGTGTTGCAGCGGCTGCCGGTCGGCGATGGCGCGCTTGAGCAGGGCGGGCAGCGTCAGCAGCTGCGCCAGCGGTTTGCCCTGGCTCTGCTGCTCGTCCAGCTTCAACAAGCCGGCGGCGCGTTGGTTAATGTATTGCAGGTAGCCACGGTGATCCCAGGCCATAACGCCGTCGTCCACGCCGTCCAGCAGGCCGTAAAGCTGATTCAGATGGCGGTTGGATTCCGCCAGCAGGCCGTCGGCGTTCAGCGAATTGCCGATTTCGCGGGCGATGGCCAGCGTCAGCGACAGATCGCCGGCGGCGCAGTCGGCCAGCAGGCAGCCCAGCGCGATCGAGCCGCGTTGGCGGCCGCTGTTGTCGTAGACCGGCGTCGCGCAGAACGACCAGCCGTGCAGCGCCCGGCGCACGTGCTCCTCGCCGCTCACTCGCACCGGGTGGCCTTCCGCCGCCGCCAGCGCCGGGGCGTTGGTGCCGATCTGCCCCTCGGCCCAGTAAGCGCCGGGGGCGAACCCCAATGGCTGCAACAGCTCCCAGGTTTTGGCGTCGCCGCAGCGCCACAGCATGCAGCCGCTCTCGTCGAGGATCATCAACAGGCAACGCCGTGGCTCCATGTATTCGCAGGCGTCTTCCAGCGCCGCCTGGCCGAGCGTCAGCAGGTCGTTCTTGCGGCGGCAAATCGATTCGAAGGTGGCGCCCTGAGCGCGGTGCGGTGCCTGCCAAACGTCGGGCTGCATCAGGCTGCGGCAGCGTAGCCAGGAGGCGTAAATCGCCTGTGCCGGGCGCAGCGGCGGCGGCAGTTCGCCGTCGTTAATCAAGCGCTGCCAGCGTGAATCGTTGTCCATCGAACCTCATCCAGACTGCGAAAACGAGAGTGACGATGATACCACCTGAGGCAGCGACGGCTGTGAGGCGGCGGGCAGAAGTGGGGAAATCGGGGCAAAAAAAACGGGGCGCGGCGCAGGCCGGACCCCGTGTTTATCAACGCGCGCGCATCAGTTGCGGAATGGGTTGCCGCTGTTGCGTGCCGGTTGGCTGACGGCCGGTGCCGCAGCGCGTGTGGCGCTTGGTGCCGGCGCGGCGACCTGTTGCATCGGCGCGTTGTCCTGGTAGCCGTCCGCGTAGGCGTCCTGAGAGCGGTTCTGCGGCGCGACGGCGTCAGGCGCGGTCGACACCGGTTTGCCCAGTGCGCCGTTCAGCGTCAGCAGATCGTTCTGGTTCAGCGTGCCGAGCGCCGACTTGATGTTCAGCTGGTTGATCAGGTAGGTATAACGCGCGCTGGAAAGCTGCTGCTTGGCGTTATACAGGGTACTGGTGGCGTTCAGTACGTCGACGATGGTGCGGGTACCGACCTGATAACCGGCTTCCATCGCATCCAACGAGCTCTGCGCGGAGATCACTGCCTGTTTGTAGGCGTTGATGCTGCTGATCGAGGCGTTGACGTTGTTGAACGACGAACGCACGGTCTGCACTACGCCGCGGTGGGCGCTTTCCAGCTGCTCGCTGGCGCCGACGAAGCCGTACTGCGCCTGTTCCACCTGCGAGTTGGTTGCGCCGCCGCTGTACAGCGGCAGGCTGATCGAAACGCCAACCTGGTTCTGACCGGCGTCAGAGTTTCTGAAGGAGTTTGAACTCAGGGTGTCGTGAGTCGCAGAACCGTTGTAACGGGTATTGGTGATCCCGGTCGACGCATTCAGGTTGACCGTTGGCATGTAACCGGTCTGCGCAGAACGGATCTGCTCGCGCGCCAGGTCCTGGCTCAGACGGGCAGACAGCAGGCTCAGGTTACGCGCTTCCGCTTCTTTCAGCAGGTTGTTCACCGCTTCCGGGCGCTGGGTATTGAAGCGATCGGTATTCAGCGAGGCCAGCTCAGGATAGAAGGTGCCGGTGATCTGGCGCAGCGATTCCAGCGCGTTGTCCAGGTTGTTGCGGGCGGTGACTTCGGCCGCCAGCACGGTATCGTAGGCGGAACGGGCGTTCTGCACGTCGGTGATCGCCACCAGGCCTACGTTGAAGCGCTGGGTGGTTTGATCCAGCGTGCGGTAAACCGCTTGTTTGTTCGCCTGGGTATAAGAGAGCGTGTCAATGGCGCTCAGCACGTTGAAATAGGCGGTGGCGGTGTTGAGGATCAGCTGCTGTTCCGCGGTCTGGAAGGTCACGTCGGAGATGCCGGCGGTCTTTTCCTGCAGCGTCAGCGCACGCCATTTCGACATGTCGAAGATGGTTTGCGTCAGGCCGAGCGAAGCGCTGGTGACATTGCTGTTGACGCCGTTGCTGTCGCGATAGCCGTTGTTGTAGTTGTAACCGGCGCTCAGGCCGAGCTGCGGCAGCAGCGGGCTGCGCGCTTCATTGATCTTTTCGAATGCGGCGTCGCGGTCAGCAGCACTTTTGCGCAGATCCGGGTTACTTTCCCTGGCCTGTTTGTAGACCTGCAGCAGGTTCTCTGCCTGGCTCATTGCACTGAAGCCGCCCAGGCTCAGTCCGATAAGAAGGGGGAGCAGTTTCTTCATTTGCATTCCTTGTTGTGCAGCAATATTGCTATGTTAGCGCTGACGATAGACGAAATAGTTGCCGATTCTAGCAGAGTCTGCGGTACGCATCAGGTGGCTGAATGTGCCATCTCGCGTAACTTTTACCTTCCAGACCGCCCATTTACCTTGGCAAACTGCCCGGGTCGGCTGCAGCTGATATTATGGCTGACAATCCGGATTGTTTCCCACTATTACATGCGAGCGCACAAACGTGCCGCATCCGGCGGCGAAAAACAGCCTAACATAAAGCCGCGGCGGAGAGTCCCACTGTTTCTGTCATCAAAACCGTTTATTTTATCGGCATACTACGCAGGAGAATTCGCACATGAACCGTTCGCAGCCGTCACCCGTCACTTTCGATAAAAAAGATGTAGAAATTATTGCACGCGAGACGCTGTATCGTGGTTTTTTTTCACTCAATTTATACCGGTTTCGCCATCGCTTGTTCAATGGTGAAATGAGTCCTGAAATCACGCGTGAAATTTTCGAGCGCGGCCATGCGGCGGTGCTGCTGCCCTACGATCCGGTGCGCGACGAAGTGGTACTGATTGAACAACTGCGCATCGCCGCGGTCGATACCAGTAATTCGCCCTGGCTGCTGGAAATGGTGGCGGGTATGATCGAAACCGGCGAAAGCGTCGAAGACGTGTGCCGCCGCGAAGCGCAGGAAGAGGCCGGCGTGGTGGTCGGGCGCTGCAAGCCGGTGCTGAGCTATCTGGCCAGCCCGGGGGGCACCAGCGAACGTCTGTCGATCATGGTCGGCGAGGTAGACGCCGGCACCGCCGAAGGCATCCATGGCCTGGCGGAAGAACATGAGGATATCCGCGTCCACGTGGTCAGCCGCGAGCAGGCTTACCGCTGGGTGGAGGAGGGCGCGATCGATAACGCCGCATCAGTGATTGCATTGCAATGGCTGGCGTTGCACCATGAATCGTTGAGAAAAGAGTGGGCCAACTAATGAAACAGCGCTATACCCCTGATTTCCCCGAAATGATGAGATTGTGCGAAACCAACTTCGCGCAATTGCGCCGCTTGTTGCCGCGCAACGACGAAGCGGGCGAAACGGTGACTTATCAGGTGAACGGCGCCGGCTATCGTTTGACCATCGTTGAGTCCACGCGTTACACGTCGCTGGTGGAGATCGAGCAGATCTTTCCGGCGGTCAGCTACTGGAGCCTGCCCGCGATGACGGTGCGGCTGTACCATGACGCCATGGTTGCGGAAGTGTGTTCCAGTCAGCAGATCTACCGCTTTAAAGCGCGTTATGATTATCCTAATAAAAAGTTGCATCAACGCGACGAAAAGCATCAAATTAACCAGTTTCTTGCTGATTGGCTGCGCTACTGTTTGGCGCATGGAGCGATGGCGGTTCCGGTTTGTTAGACAGACTGAAATAACAAAGGACACCATTTGGAAAGCCTGTTTAAACTGCCCGTGGCGAGTGGGGCCGCGGTCAGGATTCTACAAATAACAGATACCCACCTTTTTGCCGGCGAACACGAGACGTTGCTCGGCATCAATACCTATCGCAGCTATCACGCGGTGCTGGACGCCATCCAGGCGCAGCGCCGCGATGTCGACTTGATCGTCGCCACGGGAGATTTGGCGCAGGATCATTCGCAGGAGGCGTACCGCCACTTCGCCGCCGGCATCGCGCAACTGCCGGCCCCCTGCGTGTGGCTGCCGGGTAACCACGATTTTCAACCGGCGATGGTCGACGCGTTGGCCGCCGCCGGTATCGCGCCTTCCAAACAGGTGCTGCTGGGCGACAGCTGGCAAGTGCTGATGTTGGATAGCCAGGTGTTCGGCGTACCGCACGGCGAATTGAGCGAATACCAGCTCGAATGGATGGAGCGCTGCCTGCAGGCTCACCCCGAGCGCTATACGCTGTTGCTGCTGCACCATCATCCGCTGCCTTCCGGCTGTACCTGGCTCGATCAGCACAGCCTGCGCAACCCGCATATGCTGGGTGCGATCCTGCTGCGTTATCCGAAAGTGAATACCGTAGTGTGCGGGCACATTCACCAGGATCTGGATCTGGAATGGCAGGGCCGGCGCCTGTTGGCGACGCCCTCGACCTGCGTGCAATTCAAGCCGCACTGCACGAACTTCACCATCGACGACGTCTCCCCCGGCTGGCGCTACCTCGATCTGTTGCCGGATGGCCGCGTCGAGACGCAGGTGTTCCGCCTGGAAAACGACGATTTCCGCCCCGATATGGACTCGGATGGATACTGATGCCTTCGACACTGCTCTACCTGCACGGTTTCAACAGCTCGCCGCAGTCGGCCAAGGCGGTGGCCTTCAAGGCCTGGCTGGCTGAGCACCATCCCGATATCCAGATGCTGGTGCCGCAGCTGCCGGCTTTTCCGGCGGAGGCCGCCGAGATGCTGGAGAATCTGGTGCTGGAGCGCGCCGGCCAAACGCTCGGGTTGGTCGGCTCTTCGCTCGGCGGCTATTACGCCACCTGGCTGTCGCAGTGTTTTTCGCTGCCGGCGGTGGTGGTCAACCCGGCGGTCAAGCCGTTTGAGCTGCTGGTCGACTATCTCGGCGCCAACGAGAACCCCTACACCGGCCAGCAATATGTGTTAGAGTCTCGTCACGTTTACGATCTGAAAGTGATGCAGATCGATCCCTTGGAGTCGCCGGATTTAATCTGGCTGCTGCAGCAAACGGGCGATGAAATTCTCGATTACGGCCAGGCAGTGGCGTATTACACCGCGTGTCGGCAAACGGTGGAGTCGGGTGGAAACCACGCCTTCGTCGGTTTCGAGCACTACTTCCCCCAGATTGTGGATTTTTTAGGGCTAAACGCGGTCTGACGGACCGTTCCGGCACCTCCCTTTAACCACGAAAAAATAATCAACGATGACTCAATCCAGCTATAACGCTGATGCCATTGAAGTACTCAGCGGTCTAGAACCAGTGCGCCGTCGTCCCGGCATGTATACCGACACGACGCGCCCAAACCACCTCGGCCAAGAGGTGATCGATAACAGCGTCGACGAAGCGTTGGCCGGTCACGCCAAGCGTATCGACGTGATTCTGCACGCCGATCAGTCGCTGGAAGTGATCGACGACGGCCGCGGCATGCCGGTGGACATCCACCCGGAAGAGGGCGTGCCGGCGGTTGAGTTGATCCTGTGCCGGCTGCACGCCGGCGGTAAATTCTCGAATAAAAACTACCAGTTCTCCGGCGGCCTGCACGGCGTTGGGATCTCGGTGGTCAACGCCCTGTCGAAGCGGGTGGAAGTCAACGTGCGCCGCGACGGCAACGTCTACGGCATCGCCTTCGAAAACGGCGACAAGGTGCAAGATCTGACGGTGACCGGCACCTGCGGCAAACGCAATACCGGCACCAGCGTGCACTTCTGGCCGGACGAACAGTTCTTCGACAGCCCGCGCTTCTCGGTATCGCGCCTGACTCACCTGCTGAAAGCCAAGGCGGTGCTGTGCCCCGGCGTCGAGATCTATTTCATCGACAAGGTGAACAACACCGAACAGCGCTGGTGCTACCAGGACGGTCTGACCGACTACCTGATGGAAGCGGTCAACGGCCTGATTACCCTGCCGGAAGCGCCGTTCGTCGGTAATTTCGCCGGTGACACCGAAGCGGTGGACTGGGCGCTGCTGTGGCTGCCGGAAGGCGGCGAGCTGCTGACCGAAAGCTACGTCAACCTGATCCCGACCATGCAGGGCGGCACCCACGTCAACGGCCTGCGCCAGGGGCTGCTGGACGCGATGCGCGAGTTCTGCGAATTCCGCAATATTCTGCCGCGCGGCGTGAAGCTGTCGGCGGAGGATATCTGGGATCGCTGCGCCTACGTGCTGTCGGTGAAGATGCAGGATCCGCAGTTCGCCGGGCAGACCAAAGAGCGTCTCTCCTCGCGCCAGTGCGCGGCCTTCGTTTCCGGCGTGGTGAAAGACGCCTTCAGCCTGTGGCTGAACCAGAACGTTCAGGCGGCGGAACAGCTGGCCGAGCTGGCGATCTCCAGCGCCCAGCGCCGTCTGCGCGCCGCCAAGAAAGTGGTGCGCAAGAAGCTGACCAGCGGGCCGGCGCTGCCGGGCAAGCTGGCGGACTGCACCTCGCAGGATCTGGCCATGACCGAACTGTTCCTGGTGGAAGGGGACTCGGCGGGCGGATCGGCCAAGCAGGCGCGCGATCGCGAATATCAGGCGATCATGCCGCTCAAGGGCAAGATCCTGAATACCTGGGAAGTCTCCTCGGACGAAGTGCTGGCCTCGCAGGAAGTGCACGACATTTCCGTGGCGATCGGCATCGATCCGGACAGCGAAGATCTCAGCCAGCTGCGCTACGGTAAAATCTGCATCCTGGCGGATGCGGACTCCGACGGCCTGCACATCGCCACGCTGCTGTGCGCGCTGTTCGTGCGCCACTTCCGTTCGCTGGTGAAAGGCGGCCATGTCTATGTCGCCATGCCGCCGCTGTACCGTATCGATCTCGGTAAAGAGGTGTTCTACGCGCTGGATGAAGAAGAGAAAGCCGGCGTGCTGGAACAGCTGAAGCGCAAGAAGGGCAAGCCGAACGTACAGCGCTTTAAAGGGCTGGGCGAGATGAACCCGCTGCAGCTGCGCGAAACCACCCTCGATCCGAACACTCGCCGTCTGGTGCAACTGACGGTGGCAGAGGATGACGTCGATCAGACGCTGGCGGTGATGGACATGCTGTTGGCCAAGAAGCGTTCGGAAGATCGCCGCAACTGGCTGCAAGACAAGGGCGACATGGCCGAACTGGCGGTCTGAGCCTGACCCTGGCCCGGTGAAACGCTGGGCCTGCTTTCCCGCAGGGCGTTGCATGCGGCGCCCGTCAACCTGGGGCGAACCGCGTGAAGATCACCCTTGAAGAGCTGCTGGCGTTCACGGCGGTGGTCGACAGCGGTTCGGTCACCGCCGCCGCCGATCGGCTCGGCCAAACCACCTCCGGCGTCAGCCGCGCACTCAGCCGTCTGGAAACGAAGCTCGACGCTACGCTCTTGCGCCGCACCACGCGTCGCCTGAGCCTGACCGAAGAAGGGCAGAGCTTCCTGGCGCCTGCGCGAGAAATCCTGCGTTCGGTAGATCAGGCCGAAGAACTCATGGCGCTGCGGCGCCGGCTGCCCGCCGGTCGGCTGCGGGTCAACGCCGCCGCCCCTTTCATGGCGCACGTGCTGGTGCCGATGGTGGCGGAGTTCCGCCGCCGTTATCCGCAGATTGAGCTGGAGCTGGACACCGACGATCGCAATATCGACCTGCTGGAGAAACGCGCCGACATCGCGATCCGCATCGGCGCGCTGCGCGACTCTACGCTGCACGCGCGCCTGCTGGGCAACAGCCGGTTGCGCATTCTCGCCAGCCCGGATTACCTGCAACGGCATGGCGAACCGCGCGGCGTGGAAGATCTGCACCGCCATTGCCTGTTGGGATTCACCTATCCGGAGTCGCTGAACCAGTGGCCGCTACGCCACCGGCAGGCGCGGCATTTCGCCATCGAACCGACGATCTCGGCCTCCAGCGGGGAGACGCTGCGTGAATTGGCGCTGCGCGGGGCGGGCATTGTCCAACTGGCGGACTTTATGACGCGACGCGATCGGGAAGCGGGCAGGCTGGTGCCGCTGTTGGTGCGGGAGACGCTGGACGTGCGTCAACCGATCCACGCGGTGTATTACCACGACGCCCAGCTGGCAGCGCGCCTCACCTGTTTTCTCGACTACGTCAGCGCCCGCCTTGAGGGAGAACCGCCAGAGGCCGCAGAGGGCCTCTGAGGGGATTACAGCGCGTTTTCCAGCACGTAGATCTCGGTACCCAGCACGTAGTCCTTGATGGTCTCGCGGTGCTTGAGCATATGGTCGATCTGCAGGTGTTTTTCCAGATGCGCCTGGCTTTGCCATTTTTCCAGCATAAACACCGAGTCCGGCGACAGTTTCTGCCAGGGGGCCTGGGTGTGGCTGTCTACCATCGGCGTGTATTCGCCGCAGCCTTCTTCCGCCAGCACCAGTGGCACCAGTTTTTCAATGGCTTGTAACACGGTGGCGCGGTGGCCGGGTTTGACTTTGATTTCTGCGATTACGGTGATCATCATTACCTCGTTGGTTAAGCCCTTCGCTGCCAGTTAAGCAAAAATTTCCGCCAGATGCTCGCGATAACGTACGATGTCCGTTTCGATATCCGGTTGTTTTATCACGTCATTGCAGATAAAGGTTGGCAAGGCTTCCATCCCCAGGAACTGGTTGGCCTTGTGGAAGTGCAGGTAAACGCCGTCGACGCCGACGCCGTGGAAGAACTGGTTCGGATCGGTGAAAGCCTCGAGCGGGGCGTTCCAGGTCAGGCTCAGCAGGTATTTTTTTCCCTGAATCAGGCCGCCGGAACCGTACTTCTTGCCGGCGTCGGAGCGGGTGCGGCCATCGCTGGCGTACAGGCTGCCGTGGCCGGCGGTGAACACTTCGTCGATGTATTTTTTCAGGATCCACGGCTCGCCCATCCACCAACCCGGCATCTGATAGATGACCGCATCGGCCCACAGGTATTTCTGCACCTCGGCCTCGATGTCATAGCCGTCGTCGACCACCGTGACCTGCACATCGTGCTGCAGATCGCGCAGGAAGCTTTCCGCCACGTCGCTCAGGGTTTGGTTGAGTTCGCCGTTGGAATGGCCGAATTGCTTTTTAGCGTTGATAATCAGGATATTGCTCATCTTTTGCGGCTCCCGTCAGAGTTAAGATAGATGCCGTTTTCCGCTGCGGTGCGCAAAAACAGCTTGCTGAACGAGAGTGTAATCGTTGGCCAGGCAAGTAAAAACGTGACGGCAGGCACAACAGTGTTGATTATTAATCAACAATCACGGTGGAATTTTGCCTAAACGCTCCGGCGACAGCGCCTTCGGCCGGCGATCCTTGCGCCAACTGTGACAGCCACCCCGCAGATGGGTTACTATCGCGGGCAGAATCGACAAGCGATGCCTTATTGTCGTCCAGGGATTGCCAAGCCACGGTCTGAGGATAATTGAGTAATGAGTGATCTGACTCATGACGGTGTAGAGCGTTTACCGCTGCACACATTCACTGAAAACGCCTATCTGAACTATTCCATGTACGTCATCATGGATCGGGCGTTGCCGTACATTGGCGACGGCTTGAAACCGGTACAACGCCGCATCATCTACGCCATGTCTGAGCTGGGGTTGAACAACAGCGCCAAATTCAAGAAATCCGCCCGTACCGTGGGCGACGTGCTGGGTAAATACCACCCGCACGGCGACATCGCGTGTTATGAAGCCATGGTGCTGATGGCGCAGCCGTTCTCGTACCGCTATCCGCTGGTGGACGGCCAGGGGAACTGGGGGGCGCCGGACGATCCCAAGTCGTTTGCGGCGATGCGTTATACCGAATCGCGCCTCTCCAAATACGCCGAAGTGCTGCTGGCCGAGCTGGGGCAGGGCACCGTCGACTGGATCCCGAACTTTGATGGTACGCTGCAAGAGCCGAAGATGTTGCCGGCGCGCCTGCCGAATATCCTGCTGAACGGCACCACCGGCATCGCCGTCGGCATGGCGACCGACATTCCGCCGCACAACGTGCGCGAAGTCGCGGCGGCGGCGGTGGCGCTGCTCGACAAGCCGGGCGCCTCGCTCGATGACCTGCTCGAATTCGTGCAGGGGCCGGACTTCCCGACCGAAGCCGAGATCATCACCCCGCGCGATGAAATCCGCAAAATTTACCAGAGCGGCCGCGGCTCGGTGCGCATGCGCGCCGTGTGGAAGAAAGAAGACGGCAGCGCGGTGATCACCGCCTTGCCGCACCAGGTGTCCGGCGCCAAGGTGCTGGAGCAGATCGCCAGCCAGATGCGCGCCAAGAAGCTGCCGATGGTCGAAGATCTGCGCGATGAATCCGACCACGAAAACCCGACGCGTCTGGTGATCGTGCCGCGCTCCAACCGTATCGATCTGGAACAGGTGATGAACCACCTGTTCGCCACCACCGATCTGGAGCGCAGCTACCGCATCAACATGAACATGATCGGTCTGGATAACCGCCCGCAGGTCAAAGGGCTGGTGGAGATCCTCACCGAATGGCTGGCCTACCGTCGCGACACGGTGCGCCGCCGCCTGAACTACCGCCTCGAGAAAGTGCTGAAACGCCTGCATATCCTCGAAGGTTTGCTGGTGGCGTTCCTCAACATCGACGAGGTGATCCACATCATCCGCAGCGAGGATGAACCGAAGCCGGTGCTGATGCAGCGTTTCGGCATCTCCGACACCCAGGCGGAAGCGATCCTCGAGCTGAAACTGCGTCACCTGGCCAAGCTGGAAGAGGTCAAGATCCGCGGCGAGCAGGATGAGCTGGCGAAAGAGCGCGATCAGCTGCAGGCGCTACTGGCGTCCGAGCGCAAGCTGAACACGCTGATTAAGAAAGAGATCCAGGCCGACGCGCAGACCTACGGCGACGATCGCCGTTCGCCGCTGACCGAGCGTGCGGAAGCCAAGGCGATGAGCGAGCACGACTTCGTGCCGTCCGAGCCGGTGACCATCGTGCTGTCGGAAATGGGCTGGGTGCGCAGCGCCAAGGGCCACGACATCGATCCGACCGGGTTGAGCTACAAGGCCGGCGACAGTTTCCGCGGCGCGGCGCGCGGCAAGAGCAACCAGCCGGTGGTGTTCATCGACTCTACCGGGCGCAGCTATGCGCTCGATCCGATGACGCTGCCGTCGGCGCGCGGGCAGGGCGAGCCGTTGACCGGCAAGCTGACGCCGCCGCCGGGCGCCACCATTGAGCAGGTGCTGATGGCGGCCGACGATCAGAAGCTGCTGATGGCGTCCGACGCCGGTTACGGCTTCGTCTGTACCTTTAACGATCTGGTGGCGCGCAACCGCGCCGGCAAGGTGATGATCACGCTGCCGGACAACGCCAGAGCGCTGCCGCCGATGGAGATCCACGGCGCAGACGACATGCTGCTGTCGATCACCGCCGCCGGGCGCATGCTGATGTTCCCGGTTGCCGATCTGCCGCAGCTGTCGAAGGGCAAAGGCAACAAGATCGTCTCCATTCCGGCAGCCCAGGCGGCGGCCGGTGAAGACAAGCTGGCCTGGCTGTTCGTGCTGCCGCCGCAGGCGTCCGTCACGCTGCACGTCGGCAAACGCAAGCTGACGCTGCGGCCGGAAGATCTGCAGAAGTTCCGTGCAGAGCGCGGTCGCAAGGGCACCCAGCTGCCGCGCGGACTGCAGCGTATCGATCGCGTTGAAGTGGATGCGCCGGTGCGGGCGTCGGGCGGCGACAGCGAAGAGTAAGCGTTGGCGCTAGCGTTAACGGGCGGTCGCAGCATGCTGTGGCCGCCTTATTTATTTTTGCTGGCGTTTATTTTCCAAATAGTTAACATTTCTGCGCATAAAATTATTGTGCGTATTGCCGGCTGGCGGGAAAATAGCGAGAAAGGCAGGCGACATCGGCGTGCTTATCGCCTGGCCGGCAAATAATGAGTAAAGGAATCTGCGCAGCGAAGTAAACTGCGTTGGCAGTGTGCTAATGAGGTTGTTATGTTATTGATTTTGCGTGCCGTTCTCGCCACTCTTTTCTGTATTCTGGTGTGTATTTTCGGTTCTGTTTATTGCTTGTTCAGCCCGCGCAATCCCCGCCATGTGGCGACCTTCGGCCACCTTTTCGGCCGCCTGTCGACGCTGTTCGGCATCAAGGTTGAAACCCGCGTGCCGGCCGATGCGGCCAACAACGGCAACTGCATCTATATCGCTAACCACCAAAATAACTACGACATGGTGACGGCCTCGAATATCGTGCAGCCGCGCACCGTGACCGTCGGTAAAAAAAGTCTGGTGTGGATCCCGTTTTTCGGCCCGCTGTATTGGCTGACCGGTAATCTGCTGATAGATCGTGATAATCGCGCCAAGGCGCACGGCACCATCGCCCAGGTGGCGGAGCAGTTCAAAAAGAAAGACATTTCGATCTGGATGTTCCCGGAAGGGACCCGCAGCCGCGGTCGCGGGCTGATGCCGTTTAAAACCGGCGCGTTCCACGCGGCCATCGCCGCCGGCGTGCCGATTGTGCCGATCTGCGTATCGACCACCAGCGGTAATATAAATCTTAATCGCTGGAATAACGGTCATGTGATCGTCGAGATGTTGGCGCCGGTGGATACCAGCAAATACGGCAAAGAAAACGTGCGCGAGCTGGCGGCCCATTGCCGCGAGCTGATGGAGGCTAAGATCGCCGAATTGGACGCCGAAGTCGCCCAGCGCAACGCCGCCAAAAAATAAGAGTCTACCGGCTTCAAAGAATACGTTTTTAATTGGCGTTCAGCGCCGTTAACGCCTGAGCGCCTGCTAATCTTGATTGGCGGGCGTTTGGGTTTTGCACACGGTTTAGTTATTGCTTTTCATGGAGAAAATATGTCACTCAGTCGACGTCAGTTTTTACAGGCATCGGGCCTGGCGCTGTGCGCGAGCGCCGTGCCGCTGAGGGCAGAGGCGAGCGGAACGCAGACCCCATTACCCATTCCGCCGCTGCTGGAGTCTCGCCGCGGTCAGCCGCTGTTCCTGACCCTGCAGCGCGCCCACTGGGCGTTTATGGATAACCGCAAAGCGGCGGTGTGGGGCGTCAACGGCATGTATTTGGGGCCGACGGTGCGGGTTTACAGCGGTGACGACGTCAAGCTGATCTACAGCAACCGCCTGCAGGAGCCGGTGGCGATGACCGTCAGCGGGTTGCAGGTGCCGGGCACGCTGATGGGCGGCGCGCCGCGCATGATGTCGCCGAACGTCGACTGGTCGCCGGTGCTGCCTATTCGTCAGGCGGCAGCCACCTGCTGGTACCACGCCAACACGCCGAACCGCATGGCGCCGCACGTTTACAACGGGCTGGCCGGGCTGTGGCTGGTGGAAGATGCCGTCAGCAAAGCGCTGCCGCTGCCCAACCACTACGGCGTCGACGATTTCCCGCTGATCATTCAGGACAAGCGCTTCGATAACTTCGGCACGCCGCAATACGATGCGCCGTCGCAGGGCGGCTTCGTCGGCGATACGCTGTTGGTCAACGGCGTGCAAAACCCGTATGTCGAGGTGTCGCGCGGCTGGGTGCGTTTGCGCCTGCTTAACGCCTCCAACGCGCGCCGCTATACCCTGCAGCTCAGCGACGGGCGCCCATTCAACGTGATCGCCAGCGATCAGGGCTTCCTGCCCGCGCCGGTCGCGGTGCAGCAGCTGTCGCTGGCGCCGGGCGAACGCCGGGAAGTGCTGATCGACATGTCGAAGGGCGACGAGGTGACCATCACCGCCGGTGAAGCGGCGGGCATCATGGATCGCCTGCGCGGCCTGTTCGAGCCGTCGAGCATTCTGGTGTCCACCCAGGTGCTGACGCTGCGCCCGACCGGCCTGCTGCCGCTGGTGACCGACAACCTGCCGATGCGCCTGCTGGCGGATCAGCTGTTGGACGGCAGCGCCAGCCGCACCCGCGATTTCCGCCTGGGCGACGGCGGCGTTGGCATCAACGGCGCGATTTGGGATATGAACCGCATCGACGTGCAGGCGCAGCAAGGCACCTGGGAACGCTGGAACATTCATGCGGATACGCCGCAGTCGTTCCATATTCAGGGCGTGCAGTTCCTGATCAAACGCGTCAACGGCGCGCAGCCGATGGCGGAAGATCGCGGCTGGAAGGACACCGTCTGGGTCGATGGCGACGTCGAGCTGCTGGTGTATTTCAACCAACCTACCTCCGAACACTTCCCGTTCCTATATTACAGCCAGACGCTGGAAATGGCCGATCGCGGCACCGCCGGCCAGCTGATGGTGCAGCCGACGATGTAATCTGCGCTGCGGGCCGCTTACGGCGCCCGCAGCATCTCCAAAAAGGCCTGCACCACCGGTGTGACGCTGTCGGCGCGGTAAACCGCATACAGATCCGCCGGCGGCGCCTGTTGCAGCGAGCAAAAGCGGACGCCGGGCCACGGAATGCGGCCGTAGCTGTCCGGCAGCAGCGTAATGCCGCAGCCTTCCGCCACCAGCGCCAGCAGGGTTTGCGGCTCGTTGACCTGATAAGCGACGTCCGGCAGGAATCCTTGCTGCAGACACAGATTGTGCAGATACAGCCCCAGGCTGGCCTCATGCGGCGGCAGCACGATGAAGCTATCGTTCTGCAGCGCCGCCAGCGGGATGTTTTCCTGCTGCGCCAGCGGATGATCGAGCGGCAGCACCACGGCGATGCTTTCGCTCGCCAACCGTTGGCAGGTCAACCCCGGCAGCGTCTGCTGCTGCGCCTCTCGCCAGACCCCGATATCGATATGCCGCTTTTGCAGCGCGGCGATTTGCTGGCTGGGCGTCAGCTCGTTCAACGACCAGGTGACGCCGGCGCTTTGCTCGCTGAACCGCCGCAGCGCCGCGATCAGGCCGCCCCAGGCCGAGGTGCCGACCATGCCGACCACCATGTGGCCGCCTTCGCCGCGCCCCATCTGTTGCACCTGATGCAGCGCGCTGTCGGCCTGATCCAGCAGCCGCTCGACGTTGCGCAGCAGCGTGCGGCCGGCCGGCGTCAGCGTCATGGAGCGGGTGGTGCGTTTGAACAGCACCACGCCGAGCTGGTTCTCCAGCTCCTTGATGTGCTTGCTGAGCGGCGGCTGTGACATATTCAGCCGCCGAGCCGCCTGGGTGAAGTTCATCTCTTCCGCCACTACGCGGAAATAGTGCAGCAGGCGGAAGTTAATCCGGCCGGGATCGGGCAGGGCATGGGGCTGATTCATCCGGGATATCGTCTCCTTGTGACGCAGCTCAACTTATAGGTAAATGGAATAAATCGGCCGCCAAGAATGTATTGGTCTCGGCTGAGCCTCGCTCTCTACTATGGGGATTATTATCCCCCGCTGAAAGAGAGAATACGATGTTTAATCAAGAAGATGCTTTTACCTGCGCCGATGTCGTCCGCGCACGCCTGCCGGGGTTCCAGCCGAAAGCGGCCTTGATTCTCGGCTCCGGGCTCGGCGCCCTGGCGGAGGTGATGACCGAAACCGTCACCATCGACTACGCGGAGCTGCCGGGCTTTCCGGTGAGCGGCGTCGCCGGCCATGCCGGGCAGCTGGTCGCCGGCAAGCTGGAGGGCGTACCGGTATTGTGCATGAAAGGGCGCGGTCATTTCTATGAAGGGCGCGGCATGCAGGTGATGACCACCGCGGTGCGCACCTTCAAACTGCTGGGCTGCGAATTCCTGCTGGCGACCAACGCCGCCGGTTCGCTGCGCCGCTCGGTGGCGCCGGGCAGCCTGGTGGCCATTACCGATCACATCAACTTCATGCCGGAATCGCCGCTGGTCGGCGCCAACGACGAGCGCTTCGGGCCGCGCTTCTTCAGCCTGGCAAACGCCTACGATCGCGATCTGCGCGCCCAACTGGCGGCGGTGGCCGAAAGCGCGGGCATCCCGCTGGCGGAAGGGGTATTCGCCGCCTACACCGGGCCGAATTTCGAAACGCCGGCGGAGATCCGCATGATGCAGACCCTGGGCTGCGACGTGGTGGGGATGTCGATCGTGCCGGAAGTCCTGACGGCGCGCCACTGCGGCCTCAAGGTGCTGGTGGTATCCGCGATGACCAACTACGCCGAAGGGCTGTCGGATACGCCGCTTTCCCATGAACAAACGCTCAGCTGCGCGGCGCTGGCGGCGGACGATTTCATGCGCCTGATCCGCGAGCTGTTCAAAACGCTGTAATAGCGCAAGCAAACCGGCGGCGGGCTGCAGGGGGCCTGCCGCATCAATCATCGTTGAAAGCATAATAACAAGGTGATGGCGATGGCGATAAAAACACGATTGAAAGTCATGATTTTCCTGCAGTTCTTTATCTGGGGTGCCTGGCTGGTGACGCTGGGCTCCTACATGATCAACACGCTGCATTTCAGCGGCATGCAGGTGGGGATGGTTTACAGCGCCAAAGGCATCGCTGCGCTGATCATGCCGGGGCTGGCGGGCATCATTGCCGATCGGTGGATGAAGGCCAACTCTCTGTATGCGCTTTGCCACCTGCTCGGGGCGCTGGCGCTGTACTGCGCGGCGCAGGTCGAGCAACCGATGCTGATGTTCTGGGTGATGCTGTTCAACGCCATGGTCTATATGCCGACCATCGCGCTCTCCAACGCCATTTCCTATTTTTGCCTCGAGAAGCACGGCTTTGACACGGTGAAGGACTTTCCGCCGGTGCGGGTGTACGGCACGGTGGGGTTCATTCTGGCGATGTGGCTGGTCGGCTTTAGCCAAATCGAGCTCAGCAATCTGCAGCTGTACCTGGCTTCTGCGGCGTCGCTGCTGCTGTCGGCCTATTCGCTGACGCTGCCGCGCTGCCCGACCAACCGCGCGGCCGAGTCAAAGAGCTGGGTGAGCGTGCTGGGGCTGGATGCGCTGGTGCTGTTCCGCCAGCGGCGCATGGCGCTGTTTTTCCTGTTCGCCATGTTGCTTGGGGCGGCGCTGCAGATAACCAATACCTTCGGCAACCCGTTCCTGCACGATCTGTCGCTCAATCCGCTGTATCAGGACAGCCTCAGCGTCCGGTATCCGGCGGTGCTGCTGTCGCTGTCGCAGATCTCTGAAGTGTTCTTTATCCTCACCATTCCCTTCTTCCTGCGCCGTTACGGCATCAAGCAGGTGATGCTGATCAGCATGGCGGCCTGGGCGCTGCGTTTCCTGTTCCTGGCGTACGGCACGCCGGTCGGCTTTGGTTTCGTTCTGCTGCTGCTGTCGATGATCGTCTACGGCTGTGCGTTCGACTTCTTTAATATCTCCGGCGCGATCTTCGTCGAGAAAGAGGCCGATCACCGCATCCGCGCCAGCGCGCAGGGGCTGTTCATGACCATGGTGAACGGGTTGGGCGCCTATCTCGGGGCGCTCGCCAGCGGCGAGGTGGTGGACTTCTTCAGCCATGACGGCGTGAAAGACTGGCAGAGCATCTGGCTGGTGTTTGCGCTGTATACGCTGGTGCTGGGGATCGTGTTCGCGTTGAGCTTCAACTACCGCCACTCGCCGCAGAAGAGCGCGGTGGCGGCGCAGTAAGGCTGGGGGCGCAGCCTGGCTGCGCCCTGAAACGTCAGGCCTGCGGGAAGCGCTGTTGCAACTGCTGCCAGTCCGGCGGATTGGCGGCCCCGAGGCTGGCCACCACGCAAGCGGCGACCCGGTTGGCCAGATCGACCGCCTGCGGCAGCGGCCAGCCGGCGGACAGGCCCGCCAGTAAACCGGCGCAGTGGGCATCGCCCGCGCCGATGGTGTCGACCACGTCTACCGGATAGGCGGGAACGTGCAGCGGCGGCGTGCGGCCGTCGCAGATCCATGCGCCGTCGCGATCCAGGCGGCAGATCAGCGTCAGGTTGCGGGCGGCGGCATAGCGCTGCGCGGCCTCTACGGCGTCGCCGGCGCCGCACAGCGCGGCCACTTCGTCGCGGTTGAGCGTCAATAGGGTGTGGCTGTCGCTGAGCATGGCGAAGAAATCTTCACTGAGCTGAGCGATGCGCGGGCCGGGATCGATCAGGCGCGGTTGGTCGAACGGCATGCGCGTCAGCCACTCGCGCAGCGCTTCGCCGCTTTCGCCCGCCAGCTCGTAGCCGCTGGCGTAGATCAGGGTGTGCTCCGTCAGCGGCAGCGTCGCCAGCTGCGCTTTATTCCATTGGCTTTCGCAGCCGGAAACCGTGATGAAGGTGCGTTCGCCGTCCGGCTCCACCAGCGCCAGGCACCAGCCGTTGTCCATCTGGCCGTGGCGCAACAGCACCTCCAGCCCCAGCTCGCCCATGGCGGCTTCGGCAGCCGCGCCCCATTCGCCGTTGCCAACCGGCATGCCGTTAATCACCGGCGTTTCCAGGCGCACCAGCGCGCGCGCCACGTTGAACGCGCAGCCGCCGATTTGCCGCGCCTGCGGCTGGGCTTCGATATCTTCGCCGCTGGTCGGCAGGCGCGGCAGCGTCATCACCAGATCGCCGACCGCGCCCCCAATAACCAGGACAGGTGTTACAGCTTCCCACTCACTCATTGATGTTCTCTGCGTTGGGTCAGGTACAGACCGTAAGCGATCAGACTCACCGCGAACGACACAAACAGCCCCAGGCTGGAATCGGCGAACAAGCCTTTGGCCAGCGGGCCGTCGATAAAACCGGTTTTGGTGACCAGCAGGCCGCACAGGGCGCCGAGGAACCAGCAGAACAGCGGGGCTTTGCGCACGCCGCGGTTCTGGCCATGCAGGCCGTACAAAGCGTTGCCATCATACCCGTGGCGGCGGCGCAGGCACAGGTAATCGAGCAGGAAAATCGCCTCCCAGGCCGCCAGGAAGACGCCGCAGAACACCAGGAAGGAGATGAATGGCCCCATGAAATCGCCGGAGATGAACAGCACATACAGGGCGATGCCCAGCACTACGGCCGCGTCGATCGACACCGCCAGCCACTGTTTGACCTGCACGCCGATGGTCAGCAGGTTAAGGCTGGCGGAATACAGGCTGAGCACCGCGATGGTGACGATGCCGGCGGTGGCGGCCAGCAGATAAGGGATCGCCATCCAGGCGGGCAGCACGGAGCCTATCAGCGCGATGGGGTTGGCGGCGCTGGCCAGATCGGGCAGCTGCACGGAAAGCAGGATGCCGGCCAGCATCAGCAGCATCAGCGGCAAACAGGCGCCGCCCATTACCGCGGCGAAAATGCTTTTGCTCGACGAGCTCGGGCTTTGATAGCGGCTGTAATCGGCGCCGGCAATCGCCCAGCTGATGCCGGTGCCGGCGGCGATCACCGATACTGCCGGCAGGAAGCCGGTCAACCAGCTGCCGGAAGGCAGCGCCAGCACCTGGCTCCACTCGGTGTTGAACAGGATATAGAGCACCACGATCAGCGTCATGGTGCCGAAGATGCGGCTGAACCAGCTTTGCATCCAGACCACGGTATTTTGCCCCAGCAGGCTGACGACGACAGTGAGCCCGCCGAACAGCAGCAGGCTGAGCGCGGTCAGCAGGTGGCTGCTACCCAACCCGAAGGCCTCGAACAGCGCCGCCAGCGTCAGGGTGCCGGTGATCACATTGACCGCTTCCCAGCCCATCAGGTTGATCCAACTGAACAGGGTGGGCGCCACGTTGCCCTTCAGGCCGAAAATCACCCGTGAGAGCGTCAGCGTAGAGGTGCGCCCGCGCTTGCCGGCGAAGCTGGTGAGGCCGACCAGCACGAAGCTGGCGACGCCGACCAGCGCGGCGAGTACCGATTGCAGGAAGGATAAGCCGAAGCCGACGATAATGGCGCCGTACACCACGCCGAGAATGCCGATATTGGCCGCCGACCAGATCCAAAACAGCTCGATGGGCTTGCCGGTCTGTTCCGCGTCCGGCACCCGATCGATACCGGTGCTTTCTACCTTCCATGCTTCATTGCGATTGATATCGGTCATAGCAAATGATCCCTGTAGCGCAGGGCCGCGAGGGCCGCCGCAGTTGACTGAAAATCGATTCCGTTGGCGCGGTTGACGCCGGCTATTCCGTTGTCGGTGAAGACGCCGATTCCGCGCAGTGTGTAGCGGCTGAGACCGCCGGGTCTGTCAAAATGAGGGCGGTATCCGCCTTATCGGGTGAGGCACGTCGGCCGCACGGCGCCAATGAGTGTAGTCAAAGAGTGGGTCTGCAGCGGGGTTTGGCGAAGCGGGAACGTTTCTATTTGCCGACATCGATCCGTTGCGCCCACCGCAAGGGGATCCTGTGATGTGGCTATGAGCAGTGAGCAAGCTATCCATTAGCTACGTTGCTTATTCTCGGCCGTTTGTGCTGACAGTATATCCCCGCTACCGGCCATGAAGGGTATCCTTTAGGGCTGGCAGCGGGTTTTTTATTGTTTTTAAAGTGGGTCCCTGGTGTTGGTGCGATTGATGTATCAACATCAATAAGCACAGATTACGCGCGATCTAGATCCAATGAAAGTCCATTAGGCAAAAATTGTGATGCCACTCTGAAAACATTAGCGATATTTTAGTTAAGGTGAGGGGCTTATCGCCGGATCGGCGATAGGATAAAAAACGAAATCCAGACAAATGGCATAGGTAAGAGGGCGGGCGAATGACGGATTTTATGGCCTGGCTGCGTGGCCATCTGGCGCAGGGGGCGGTAGCGCCGCGTTATATTCAGCTGGCGACGGCGATAGAAACCGCAATCAGGCAACAGGTGTTGGCGGCGGAGGCGTTTTTGCCGCCGGAACGGCAGATGGCGGAAGGCCTGGGGCTGTCGCGCGTCACCGTCAGCAAGGCGATGAAGCTGCTGGAGGAGAAGGGGCTGATTTCGCGGCAGCAGGGCGTTGGCACCCGCGTGGCGATGCGCATCGGCTATTCCCTCGATAAGGACAGCGGTTTCACCGCTCAGGCGCTGCGCCACGGCAGCAGCGTCAGTAACCGATGGTTGCTGCGCACCCGGGTCGGCGCGCCGGCCAAGGCCGCGGCGGCGCTGGGGCTGGCGGAGGGGGATGAGGTGATCAAACTGCGGCGTTTGCGCTTGCTGAACGGCAGCCCGGTCTCGCTGGAAACCACCTATATTCCGCCGCGCTTCCTGCCCGAACCGGGGCAGCTGGAACATTCGCTGTATGCGTTATGGCAATCGCGCGGCATCGTGCCTGAAGATAAACACTTTCTGCTGAAGGCGGTGTCCTGCAGCGACGAGGTCGCCGAGCTGCTCAACGTGCCGTGCGGCGCGCCGTTGTTGCACATCACCCAGACCAGCCGCAATGCCCAGGGCGAGGCGCTGGAGTTCAGCGATATCCTGTGTCGCAGCGACGTTTATGAATTCGAAGTGAACGGTTAGCGAAATAACCATGCTCTTTTTGCTGCTAGTGCGTATAATCGCCGCCCGGCGATTAATTAACCTGTAAAAAGAGCAGCAGAATGAGCACCACCAGCCTGATCCAACCCGATCGTGAACTGTTTTCCTATAAGCCTTATTGGGCTGAATGTTTTGGCACCGCGCCGTTTTTACCGATGTCGCGAGCAGAGATGGATCAACTGGGCTGGGACAGCTGCGACGTGATCATCATCAGCGGCGACGCCTATGTCGATCACCCGAGCTTCGGCATGGCGATCATCGGCCGCATGCTGGAAGCGCAGGGCTTCCGCGTCGGCATCATCGCGCAGCCGGACTGGAGCAACAAAGAAGATTTCATGCGGTTGGGGAAACCGAACCTGTTCTTCGGCATCACCGCCGGCAACATGGACTCGATGATCAACCGCTATACCGCCGATCGCAAACTGCGCCACGACGATGCTTACACCGCCGGCAACGTCGGCGGCAAACGCCCGGATCGCGCTACCCTGGTTTACAGCCAGCGTTGTAAAGAAGCCTACAAAGACGTGCCGATCGTGCTGGGCGGCATCGAAGCCAGCCTGCGCCGCATCGCCCACTACGATTACTGGTCTGATACCGTGCGCCGCTCGGTGCTGGTGGATTCCAAAGCCGACATGCTGATCTACGGCAACGGCGAACGCCCGCTGGTGGAAGTGGCACATCGCCTGGCCGCCGGCGAGAAGATCGGCGACATCCACGATATTCGCAATACCGCGGTGATGCGCAAAGAAGCGCTGCCGGGCTGGAGCGGCGTGGATTCCACCCGTCTCGACAAGCCGGGCCGCATCGAAGCTATCCCGAACCCGTACGGCGACGATCTGCCGTGCGCCGACGGCGCCAAGCCGAAAGAGCCTGAAGCCAAGCCTGTCACCGTGCGCGCCGCCAAGCCGAAGCCGTGGGAGAAGACCTACGTGCTGCTGCCGTCCTTCGAGAAAGTGAAGGGCGACAAGGTGCTGTATGCGCACACCTCGCGCATTTTGCACCATGAAACCAACCCGGGCTGCGCCCGTGCGCTGATGCAGAAACACGGCGATCGCTACGTGTGGATCAACCCGCCGGCGATCCCGCTGACCACGCCGGAGATGGACAGCGTCTTCGCGCTGCCTTATCAGCGCGTACCGCATCCGTCCTACGGCCAGGATCGCATTCCGGCCTATGACATGATCCGTTTCTCGGTGAACATCATGCGCGGTTGCTACGGCGGCTGCTCGTTCTGTTCGATCACCGAGCACGAAGGGCGCATCATCCAGAGCCGTTCGGAAGATTCGATCGTTCGCGAAATCGAAGAGATCCGCGACAAGGTGCCGGGCTTTACCGGCGTGATCTCCGATCTCGGCGGCCCGACCGCCAACATGTATATGCTGCGCTGCACCAACCCGCGCGCCGAGCAGACCTGCCGCCGCGCCTCGTGCGTGTATCCGGAGATTTGCACCTACATGGACACCAACCACGAGCCGACCATCAAACTGTATCGCCGTGCGCGTTCGCTGGAGGGCATCAAGAAGATCCTGATCGCTTCCGGGGTTCGTTACGATCTGGCGGTGGAAGATCCGCGTTATATCAAGGAGCTGGCGACCCACCACGTCGGCGGCTACCTGAAGATCGCGCCGGAGCACACCGAAGAAGGGCCGCTGTCGAAGATGATGAAGCCGGGCATGGGCAGCTACGATCGCTTCAAGCAGCTGTTTGATCACTATTCGAAGCAGGCGGGCAAAGAGCAGTACCTGATCCCGTACTTCATCTCGTCGCACCCGGGCACCCGCGATGAAGACATGGTGAACCTGGCGCTGTGGCTGAAGAAGAACCGTTTCCGCCTCGATCAGGTGCAAAACTTCTATCCTTCGCCGATGGCCAACTCCACCACCATGTATTACAGCGGCAAAAACCCGCTGAGCAAGGTGGGGTACAAGAGCGAAGACGTGGTGGTGCCGCGCGGCGATCGCCAGCGTCGCCTGCATAAGGCGCTGCTGCGTTACCACGACCCGGCCAACTGGGCGCTGATCCGCACCGCGCTGGAAGAGATGGGGCTGAAGCACCTGATCGGCAGCCGCCGTGAGTGTCTGGTGCCGGCGCCAAGCATCGACGAGCAGCGCGAAGCGAAACGCCTGCAGCGCCATACCCGGCCGGCGCTGACCAAACATACCGATATCAATCGGCAGCGCACGCCGTCCAACCGGCCGCCGCGCAAACCGATTCGCAAAGCCAAGCCGTAACGGCGACGCCGCGTGCGCAAACAAAAAGGAGAACCCTCGGGTTCTCCTTTTTACTTTTGCTCATCACAAACTATCGTAGGCGGCTTCCACTTTCATCAAATGGCGCGGCGCCTGCGGAGCGGGATGGTATTTGCGCACGTGCCAGTTAAAGGCTTCCGGCGACAGGTTGTTGATCATCGCGATGGCCTGCTGACGGTTGCTGGAGAAGGTGCGCAGCAGCGCGCCGGTGCCGTTGACGTAGGCGATGATGGTGGCGTAGCGCAGCGTAACAGGGTTCGTGATCCCTTTAAGCTGCTGTTTTTGCAAGGTGGCCAGGTAGGCGGCGCCGAGATCGATATTGGTGTCGGGATCCCGCAGGTCGTCAGCGTCCGGGCAGCCGCGTTTGCCTTTGTAGCGGTAGGCATCGCAGCCGGCGGTATCGGCTTTCAGCTGCATCAGGCCGATAGCGTTGGACTTGCTCACCGCCGCGGGGTTGAAGCCGGACTCCACCTGGATCATGGCGGTGATCAGCTTGGCGTCCACACCGTATTCGCTGGCGGCGTCTTTAATGGCGCTATCGAAAGCGTGGCGATCGTAGCTGATACGCTGTTTCTTGCCGGCGCAACCCGCCAGCACCAGCATGACGCAAAGCATGCCCAGTCGTAACCCGTGTGAGAAAGAGAATTTCATGGTGCTCCGTGCTTGTCTGTTTTTTAACGGCGTTAACCGGCGGGCGAGGCCTCCGGCGTCGTCATCATAACGTCAGGCGGCGCAAGGGAGCAATGCGCGGGAGGAAAAGCCCCCTCCGACGGGAGAGGGCTTGGGGAGGGGTTACAGGGTATCCGGATCCGGCCCGAGGCGGTTGCCGACGTCCAGCTTGGCGATCTCGCCCAGTTCGTCCTTATCGAGTTTGAAATCAAACACCTCGAAGTTTTCGCGGATGCGCGACGGCGTGACCGATTTCGGGATCACGATAAGGCCGCTGTCCAGGTGCCAGCGCACCACGATCTGCGCCGGGGTTTTCTCGTATTTCTCGGCCAGCGCCTTGATCAGCGGCTGGTCGAACACCCCTTCACCACCCTGCGCCAGCGGGCTCCAGGATTCGGTGGCGATATGGTGCGTGGCGTTCCAGGCGCGCAGCTGGCGCTGTTGCAGCAGCGGGTGTAGCTCTATCTGGTTGACGACCGGCGCCACGTTGGTTTCATCCAGCAGGCGCTGCAGGTGCGGCGTATGGAAGTTGCATACGCCGATGCTTTTGACCAGGCCTTGATCGCGCAGCTTGATCAGTTCGCGCCAGGCGGAGACGTATTGATCTTGCTGCGGGCGCGGCCAGTGGATCAGGTACAGATCCACATAGTCCAGCCTGAGTTTTTCCAAACTGGTTTCCAGCGCCGCCAGTGGATCGCCCTGATCGTCGTTCCACAGCTTGGTGGTGATGAACAGCTCGCTGCGCGGCAGCGAACTGGACTGCAGTGCGGCGCCGACGCCTTCCTCGTTCTTGTAGATCGCGGCGGTGTCGATGGAGCGGTAACCGATCTCCAGCGCTTTGCTCACCGCGCGGGTGGTCTCTTCAATACTCGCCTGCCAAACGCCGAGACCCAACTGCGGCATCAGATTACCATCGTGGAGTTTGATGATGGGTTGTTGCGTTGTCATGCGCATCTCCTTGTGTACGGATTGCGGCGCCTGCGGCACCGAAACGGCTATAGATAAATTCTAGTTGGCAAAATGGGCGGTTGCCGGGTTTGCCAGCCTAATTTCAGCGGTGGCGGGAGGGTGACTTTCTCCCCGCTCTCCCTGCGAATGAGCGGTAAGACGGGTGGTGCGAAACGATCGGCGGCGCGCGGAGGCGCCCGACGGCACCCGGTGATCGGCCGGGCGCCGGATGCGGCGAAAAATGGCTGGCGGAGACTAAAGCCTAGCAAAAAATCGCCGTTTTGCGATTAACGCGCCGCTTCGTAAATGCGGCGGCTGACGTCCAGGGTGATGTCCTGATGCTCGCCCAGGGCGGTCATGCCGTGCTGATGCAGCTTGTCGAGCAGCGCCGGAATGCTGCTGCCGTCGAGCTGATAATCCGCCATGCGGGTCGGTACACCCATCTGCTCGAAGAAGGCGCGAGTGGCGGCGATGGCGCCGTCGATGCGGCTATCTTCGCTGCCTTCGCGCAGGCCCCAGACGCGGTCAGCGTACTGCAGCAGTTTTTCGCGCTTCTGCGCTTTCTTCTCGTGCAGCAGCGCCGGCAGTACGATGGCCAGCGTTTGCGCGTGGTCGAGATCGTGCATGGCGGTCAGCTCGTGGCCCAGCATGTGGGTCGCCCAGTCCTGCGGCACCCCGGCGCCGATCAGGCCGTTCAGCGCCATGGTGGCACTCCACATCACGTTGGCGCGTACTCCATAGTTTTCCGGTTCGGCCAGCGCGCGCGGGCCGTCTTCCAGCAGGGTCAGCAGCAGGCCTTCGGCGAAGCGATCCTGCACTTTGGCGTCCACCGGGTAGGTCAGATACTGCTCCAGGGTGTGCACGAAGGCGTCGACCACGCCGTTGGCGATCTGGCGCGGCGGCAGCGAGTAGGTCACCACCGGATCCAACACGGCGAAGCGCGGCTGCACCAGCGGCGAGAAGAAGTGCTGCTTGTCGCCGCTGCTTTTACGGGTGATCACCGCGCCGCTGTTGGATTCGGAACCGGTGGCCGGCAGCGTCAGCACGCAGCCCATCGGCACCGCGTCGGCGATGTGGCTGCCGACGGTCTGCAGGATATGCCAGGCGTCGCCGTCGGCGGTGTAACGCGCGGCGGCGGCGATGAACTTGGTGCCGTCAACCACCGAACCGCCGCCGACCGCCAGCAGGAAATCGATGTTTTCCGCCTTCACCACTTCGACCGCTTTCATCAGCGTTTCGTAGGTCGGGTTCGGCTCGATGCCGGAGAACTCCCGCACGTCGCGGCCGGCCAGCGCGCTGTACACCTGATCCAGCACGCCGTTTTTCTTCACGCTGCCGCCACCGTAGGTGATCAGGATGCGTGCGTCCGCCGGGATCTGTCCGGCCACTTCGGCAATTTGGTCCTTGCCGAACAGGATTTTGGTTGGGGTATGCAGAATGAAGTTTTGCATGGATGATTTCTCTCTTTCTGTCAGGCGGGCGCCAAAGTGGCGCAAAGGTTTCTGGCCCGTATTGTCAGGAACCTGGCGGCAACGCACAATGCACATTCCTGTTTGGTTCTTGCCTATTCCTACAAGTCACTGTAGAAATAGCGAGTTTTAAATTATTATTTATGCCGAATCGTTCTGACTGTAAGAGGGTGTTTCCGTGATTGAAATCGATGCGCAGCGCAGCCGCATGGCGCGCCAGGCGATGGCTATCGCCACCGGCAACGGCTACACGCCGTCACCGGTGCCGCGGGTAAAGATCCTGTATGTCGATCGCCACAGCCCGCGCCAACCGGTGATGTACGAGCCGGGGATCGTGATCGTCTTTCAGGGGCACAAGGTGGGCTATTGCGGCAACAAGATGTTCCAGTACGATCCGCGCAACTACCTGCTGATGACGGTGCCGCTGCCGTTCGAATGCGAAACCTTCGCCAGCCCGGAACTGCCGCTGGTTGGGTTGGCGGTCAATATCGATACCCAAATGCTGCAGGACTTGCTGATCGACATCGGCGACGACGACTACCTGATGCAACCGCGGGCAGAGAGCAACGGGGTGAACCTGGCCGAGCTGACGGAAGAGCTGCTGTGCGCCACCGAACGCCTGCTGGACGTGATGGCCAAGCCGCTCGATGCCCGGGTGCTGGGGCCGCAGATCGTGCGCGAAATCCTTTACTACGTGCTGCGCGGCACCTGCGGCGCGTCGCTGCAGGAGCTGGTCAACCGGCATACCCACTTCAGCCAGATCGCCAAGGCGCTGCGGCGCATAGAAAATCAATATGCTGACAACCTCAACGTCGAGCAGTTGGCCAGCGAGGTCAACATGAGCGTCTCGGCGTTCCACCACAACTTCAAGGCGGTGACCAACACCTCGCCGCTGCAATACGTGAAGTCGTACCGGCTGCATAAGGCGCGCTTGTTGATGGTGCATGACGGCCTGAAGGCCAGCACGGCGGCGATCCGCGTCGGCTACGAGAGCGCGTCGCAGTTCAGCCGTGAATTCAAGCGCCTGTTCGGCATGACGCCGAGCGATGAAATCGCCCGGCTGCGCGACGCCAACCCGCTGCTGCTGGAGGGCTGAACCGCGTTTACGGGGTCAGGACGATCTTGCCGAACGGCCCGCGATCGAGGTGATCCAACGCCTGCGGCAGCTGATCGAAACGGTAGACCTGGTCGATCACCGGCTGCAGGTTGACGGCGTCCACGGCGCGCACCAGATCTTCCAGCGCGCGGCGGTGGCCGACGCCGATGCCCTGGATCTCCGCCGATTTCAGCAGCAGCAGGCCGGCGGGGGCGGAAATCTCGGCGCCCGCCAGCACGCCGATCACCGAGATGCGGCCACCCACCGCCACGGCGCGTACCGAGTTGCCCAGATTCGGGCCGCCGACGGTATCGATCACATGGTCGATGCCGCGATCCTGCGTCAGCGCATAAACTGCTTCCACCCAATCGCCGTTCAGTCGGTTGATGCCGTGACTGGCGCCCAGCGCCTGGGCACGCGCCAGCTTTTCATCGCTGCCGGAGGTCACATACACCTCGGCGCCGTGCGCTTTGGCGATCTGCAGCGCGAACAGCGCCACCCCGCCGGTGCCTTGCACCAGCACCGTCTCGCCGGCATGCAGCTTTCCTTGCTCCACCAGCGCGAACCAGGCAGTTAGCCCGGCGCACGGCAGGGTGCTGGCCTGCACGTCGTCCAGCGACGCCGGTGCCGCCACCAGCCAGTCCTCATGCAAAATCACATATTCCGCCAGCACGCCCTGATAGAAGCCGCCGAGGGTGTGGTAAGGCACCTGGCGCGCATTGCCGTACGGTTTTTGCCGGCCGTCGAGCCAGCCGGGGCTGAAGGTCGAGATGACCCTGGCGCCGGGTTGGAAACGGCTGACGTCGGGGCCGATAGCGTCGACCTCGCCGGCCATGTCCGAGGCGGGGGTGAACGGCTGCGGCAGCGTCAGCCCCATGCCGCTTTCAATCATCAGTTTGTCACGGTAGTTGAGCGCGACCGCTTTCACTTTCACTCTGATTTCGTGTGGCCCCGGCTGCGGGATCGCGTCGGCGGTCAACCGCAGGTGTTCACGCCCCAGGGCGTCCATCGTCCAGCGTTGCATCGTGTCGGTCATGATGTTCTCCAAAGTCAGCGATTAACGACCGGTCGATAATATCGTTGATGAAGGTTCGCCAGTGGCGATAAGATTTCCGAAGATTGTTTCTTTCAGGGCGACAAATCATGAGCGATCGGTTGAGCGGTATTTCGGTATTCGTCACCGCCGTGGAGGCGGGCAGTTTTGCGTTGGCGGCCAGCCGGCTGCACCTGTCGCGTTCGGCGGTGGGGAAAACCATCGCCCGGCTGGAACAGCGGTTGGGCGTGCGGCTGTTTCATCGCACCACCCGCAGCCAGAGCCTGACTGACGACGGCGCGTTATTCTATGAGCGCTGCCTGCGAGCGCTGGAGGAGATCCGCGGTGCGGAAACGCTGCTGGAGTCGGGCAAGCGACAGGTCAGCGGCCGGCTGCGGGTATCGATGCCGGTGCTGTTTGGCCGCATGTGCATTGCGCCGCTGTTGACCGAGCTGACACGCGAGCACCCGGGCCTGGAGCTGGAGCTGTCGTTCAGCGATCGGGTGGTGGATCTGATTGAGGACGGCTTCGACATGGCGATCCGCAACGGCACGCTGGCCAACAGCGGCGGGCTGGTGGCGCGCCGCATCGGCGATCACCGCATGGCGCTGTGCGCCTCGCCGGCCTATCTGCAGCGGTGCGGTGAACCGCACAGCATCGAACAGCTGGTGCAGCATGAGGCGGTGACCTATATGCGCGCCGGTGCGCGGCGCAGCTGGTTGGTATTGGATAGCGACGGCAAGCTGCAGGAAGTGATGCCGACTAACCGGCTGCAAATGGACGATCTGCAGGCGATTGCGGATGCGGCGACGGCGGGGTTCGGCATTGCCTGGCTGCCGTGCTGGCTGGTGCGTGAGCAGCTGTTGAGCGGGGCGCTGGTGCGCTTGCTGCGCGACCGGCCGGGCGCCGCCTTTGAAGCGCATGCGGTGTGGCCGCACACGCCTCACCTGCCGCTGAAGGTGCGGCTGGCGGTGGATACGCTGGTGAGCAAGTTGCCCGCCAGTCTGGCGTTGGTCGAGAAGGCGCTGTAGCGCGCCGGGCTCAGGAGGAGGCGCGCTTTTTACGCCAAATAACCAGCATGGCGCCCAGCAGGCCGACGAACAGCAGCAGCAGCGGCAGCAGCATCAGGCCGGTCATCACCTGGCTTTCGTAGCGCTTCACCAGCGGGATTTGGCTGAAAGCGTAGCCGAGGCCCACCAGCGCGCAAACCCAGATCGCCGCGCTCAGCCAGTTGAACACCTGAAAGCGTGAGCTGTTGAGCCCGGAAATGCCGGCCATGGTCGGCAGCAGCGTGCGCACGAAGCCGAGGAAGCGGCCGATCAGCAGCGCCGTCAGCCCGTGGCGGTTGAACAGGTTATGCGCGCGTTGGTGGTACTGTGCCGGCAGTTGCAGCAGCCAGCCTTTCACCAGGCCGGTGTGGCCCAGCCAGCGGCCCTGGATATAGCTCAGCCAGCAGCCGAGGCCGGCGGCAGCGGTCAAAATCAGCAGGGTGGGGGCAAAGCCCATCACGCCTTTGGCGATCAGCGCACCCGACAGCAGCAGCAGGCTGTCGCCGGGGAGGAAGGAGGCGGGCAGCAGTCCGTTTTCCAAAAACAGAGTGGTGAAAAGTACGGCGTAAACCACCCAAATTACGCTTGGATCGGCGAGGGCAATAAAGTCCTGCTGCCAAAGCGCATGAATAATCTCTCGTAATACATCCATTTTATGTCCTGTTGCATGCCGGTTGCGCCCGGGGTCACGTTCTCCAGGGTGCGGCGGTTACCGTATCTGACAGTTACCCGGATAGTGTACCGCTAATAGCTTAAGCCGACATTAAACGAGACGAAGAAAATTAGCGGAATCCGCCTTAGCGCACGCCGTTGAGGCGATCGAAACCGGCCGCCAGATCGGCGATCAGGTCTTCGACGTTCTCCAGGCCGATGTGCAGGCGCACCAGCGTGCCGGAGAAATCGACGCCGCCCGCCGGACGGATCGCTTCCAGCTCTTCCGGCTGGTTGGCCAGGATCAGCGACTCGAAGCCGCCCCAGGAGTAGGCCATGCTGAAGTGGCTGAAGTTGTCCAGGTAGGCGGCCAACTGCGCATCGTCCAACCGCTCTTTCAGCACGAAGGAGAACAGCCCGTTGCAGCCGCTGAAGTCGCGGCGGTAGAACTCGTGGCCCTTGCAGCTGGGCAGGGCCGGGTGATTGACCGTCGCCACTTCCGGCCGTGCCGCCAGCCAGTGGGCGACTTCGATGCTGCTGCGTTCGTGCTGCTTCAGGCGTACGCTCAGGGTGCGCAGGCCGCGGCTCGCCATGTAGGCGGTGTCGGCATCCACCATTTGCCCCATCAGGTAGGAGTACTCGCGCAGCCGATCCCAACAGCGCGCGTTGGCGACGGCGGTACCGAGCATGTAATCGGAATGGCCGATCAGGTATTTGGTGCCGGCCTGAATCGAAATGTCGATGTCGAAATCCAACGCCTTGAACAGCACGCCCGCCGCCCAGGTATTGTCGATCATGATCACCACCTCCGGCGCCACGGCGCGAATGGCCTGCACCATCGCCGGAATGTCCTGCACTTCCAGGGTGATGGAGCCGGGGGATTCCAGGAACACCACGCGGGTATTGGGTTGGATCAGCGTGGCGATGTCGGCGCCGATCAGCGGATCGAAATAGGTAGTGCTGACGTTCATGCGGCCGAGGATATGGGTGCAGAAATCCTGGGTCGGTTCGTACGCAGAACCCGTGACCAGCAGGTGATCGCCGGCGCCGACGAACGACAGGATCGCATTGGCCACCGCCGCTGCGCCGCAGGGGTACAGCACGCAGCCGGCGCCGCCCTCCAGCTCCACCATCGCATCCTGCAGGGCGAAGTGGGTCAGCGTGCCGCGTCGGCCGTAAAACAGCTCGCCGTGGGCGCGCTGCGCGGTGGCATGCTTTTTGGCGGCGACGGAGTCGAAAACCAAAGAAGAGGCGCGTTGCGTGACGGGATTGACGGAGCCCTGGGTGTAGCGTTTGCCGCGGCCGGCGCCGATCAGCGTGGTTTCGATGTGTTTTGACGTCATGGTACCTGGCTCACCTCTGGTTGCTCTGCACGTGCCCGTTTGCGATAGCCCTTACGTTAGCATGAGTTAATATAGCCATCCAGACGTTTTAACTTCTGGATACAGAAACGGCTATAATTGGCTGCCGGGCGCGCCTTTCTTGCCTCATCCTTCTGCCGGGGGGCGAGAGAGAAGCCCATTCCTCGGTCAAGACGCCGTTCGGCAGCGCGGCGTTGTTGCGCCGTTGTGGGAGAAAAGTAACGAAATAACCCCATAAAAGGGGCGTTTGGCGGTGAACGGGCGCGGATTGGCGCTTTGCGGCGGGGCTGGCTAAAATTTTCTCGTTTATTTGGTAAATAATAATGAGAACTACTATCAATCCCCGGTTGGTTTGATATGATCGCACGCTGAATTATTCCTTAATTTTGATCGGTAATGGGTGGAGGCACAGCGTGAAAACGGCTGGCAAGAATTTAAATCAAGGATCGTTCGGCCAGGGCCGGGCGCAGTGGGGCAAGGCCTTCGGCCGCAGCCTGATGGCTTCTATGGTGCTGGTCGTGGGGCTGGCCGGCAGTGCGCAGGCAGCGCCGGCGGCCAATCCGGCCGTTACCGAAAGCGTTGCGCCGACCACCGCGCCTGCACCTGCTGCAGCCGCCGCGCCGGAGAGCATCACGCCGGTGAACCCGGCGCCAACGATCCAGCCACCGGAAACCCGCGGCATGGACCTGTCCGTTTGGGGCATGTACCAGCACGCCGACGCGGTGGTGAAAGCGGTAATGATCGGCCTGGTGCTGGCCTCGATCGTGACCTGGACCATTCTGTTCTCCAAAGGCAGCGAACTGCTGCGCGCCAAGCGCCGTCTGCGCCGCGAACAGCTGGCGCTGGCCGAAGCGCGCTCGTTGGATGAAGCCTCCGAGCTGGCGCAAAACTTCGGCTCGGAAAGCGTCAGCGCGGTGTTGCTGAACGATGCGCAAAATGAGCTGGAGCTGTCTGCGGAATCTAACGACAACAACGGCATCAAAGAGCGTACCGGCTTCCGCCTCGAGCGCCGCGTGGCGGCCTACAGCCGCAACATGGGCCGCGGCAACGGTTTCCTGGCTACCATCGGCGCCATCTCGCCGTTCGTCGGCCTGTTCGGCACCGTGTGGGGCATCATGAACAGCTTCATCGGCATCGCCCATTCGCAGACCACCAACCTGGCGGTCGTGGCGCCGGGCATCGCAGAGGCGCTGCTGGCGACCGCGCTGGGCCTGGTCGCGGCGATCCCTGCCGTCGTTATCTACAACATCTTCGCCCGCGTCATCAGCGGCCACCGTGCCCAGGTGGGCGACGTGGCGGCGCAGGTCTTGCTGCTGCAGGGCCGCGATCTGGATCTGGCCGCGACGGCGGAAGCCAAGCGCTCACAGCACGCACACCAACTGCGGGCGGGGTGAGTCATGGCGATGCGCTTAAATGAAGATCTGGACGACAGCGGCGAACTGCATGAAATCAACGTAACGCCGTTTATCGACGTCATGTTGGTGCTGTTGATCATCTTTATGGTGGCCGCGCCGTTGGCAACGGTAGATATTCGCGTCGATCTGCCGGCTTCTTCCGCCAAACCGCAGCCGCGGCCGGAAAAACCGGTGTTCCTGTCGGTGAAGGCCGACAAGCAGCTCTACGTTGGCGATCAGCCGGTGAATGCCGATCAGCTGACTTCGGTGCTGGATCAACGCACTCAGGCGAACAAAGAAACCACCATCTTCTTCCAGGCGGACAAGAGCGTGGACTATGAAACGCTGATGAGCGTGATGGACACCCTGCGTAAAGCCGGCTACCTGAAAGTGGGGCTGGTGGGCATGGAAGGCGCCGCCAAGTAGTGGCAGCAAAACGATAAAGGGCGCTCAGGCGCCCTTTTTTATTGTGCACCGAAAACCCCCAGCTAGGCTGGGGGTTCCGTAAAGCTTACAGCTTTGAGTATGCTTTTAAAGCCCCTTTT
>NZ_FCJA01000011.1:0-141580 GCF_001537385.1 Serratia sp. 2880STDY5682894
CGAAGTGGGCATCACGGTGGAAGCGGCGGACAAGCTGACCGCGGCGGGCCGCAAGGTGCGCGTGGTGTCGATGCCGTCAACCGACGCGTTCGACAAGCAGGATGCGGCGTACCGCGAGTCGGTGTTGCCGGCGGCGGTAACGGCGCGCGTGGCGGTGGAAGCGGGTATCGCGGACTACTGGTACAAGTACGTGGGCCTGAACGGCGCCATCGTGGGCATGACCACCTTCGGTGAGTCGGCGCCGGCGGAGCAGCTGTTCGCCGAGTTCGGCTTCACCGTGGACAACGTGGTGGCCAAGGCGCAGGCGCTGCTGAAGTAAGCGGCCTGGCGCAAGCCGATAAAAAAGCCGGTCATCGTGACCGGCTTTTTTTATGCCATCACCCGATGAATCTGCAAATATTGCAGCAGCATGATGGTCTTGCCGTCTTTAATGCGGCCGTCGGCGATCATCGCCACCGCTTCGCTGAACGGCAGTTCGATCACTTCGATATCTTCATCTTCAATGCCGCCGCCGGCCGCGCGCCGCTCATCGTCATGGTATTCGGCGATAAAGAAGTGCACGATCTCGGTCACGCCGCCCGGCGACATGTAGGCTTCGAAGATTTTCTTGACCTCGCTCACCTGGAAGCCGGTTTCCTCCACCGCTTCGCGGCGCGCGCACTGCTCCGGCGAATCGGCGTCCAGCAGGCCGGCGCAGGCCTCGAGCAGCATGCCGCTTTCGTTGCCGTTGACATAAGTCGGCATGCGGAACTGGTTGGTCAGCACCACCGTGCCCTTGGCGCGGTTGTACAGCAAAATGGTGGCGCCGTTGCCGCGATCGTAGACCTCACGCACCTGTTGCACCGAACCGCCGTTTTTGCGTTTCAGATCGAACGTGTACTTGTGCAGCACATACCAGTTGTCCGACAGCAGCTCTTTCTTCACATTCTCAATTTTCGACGACATGCCCTTTTCCCTTGAGTAGCAACCTGAAGATCATACCGCGATTGCGCCGCGCCGCGGCAGACGATTTGCAACAAAACATCATCTCTCCCAACGGTACCCCAACCTGAAATCATCTTAAAGTAAGTACATCTAAGTAGCGGAAAACCTGAAAAAAAACCATAAGGAAGAGCGCCAATATCATCCTAATAACACGAGCCTACTTTATTTTTCAACGCCTCTTTAGGGAAAACCAACGTGAAACTGACTCATCGCTGCTTGTTACCGTTAAGCCTTTTATTGATGGCCAGCGCCGGCGCCGGCGCCCACGCGGCGGACTGCGCCAACGTGCCGGAATGGACGGCTAAAACCTACGCCATCAAAGGCACACTGGTCATCAAGGACAATGCGCTGTTCGCCAATAAATGGTGGGCAGAAAAGCACCATATCCCCGGCGTAGCCGGTTGGGTTGGCGAACCCTGGCAAAACCTCGGCCAGTGTACCGCCCAGGAAGCCCCCTGGTGGCAAGCCTACGCCGAGCAGGAGGGATTCAACGATGCGCTGCGTTACATCGGCACCAGCCTGGACGCGCTGAATCAAAACGCCGAACAGGCGCTGGCGGACTCGCAAGATGCCCGCACGCCGCTGTATTGGCTCAAGCGCACCATGCAGATGTACCCGTCAGACACGCCAAATGTCTACCGGCTGCCGATCGTTCACGCCGCAAGTTGGTACAACTCCTTGTATGGCAGCATGGCGCGCGGAATTTTCTTCTACACCCGTACGCTGGGGAATCAGGGCGACAGCGTCACGATCAAGACCGGGGCCATTCCGGCAGGCAGCTCATGTTTTGCGGCGACCAGCGCCCGTTTCGATAATGTCGACAGCATCTACTCGGAAAAACGAAAGCTTGATGCCAACAAGGAGACCACTTATACCTTCGCGCAAACCGGCGTACTGGCCTTAGGCTGCAGCCATCCGCAAAAACAGCAAAACGGCGAATTGGTCCGGTTTGAGGTGAGCGGCGGGGGCGACAGCAACCTGCACATTCTCGGTCAAAATACGCAAGGCGACTGGGAGCAACAGAAGGCCGGCGCCAGCATCCTGGGCGGCGTCGTGTTGTATGACGGTAAATCCAATCACTTCGTACCGAAGAAAATCACCGACAAAACGCAGGAGATCATCAATAAATCGCTGGGGGAAAGCCTCAGCATTGCCGCGCTGTATGAAGCGGTGAACGGCATGGATGGTACCCACGAGATGTTCACGGCGTCACAGGGCTCCCTGTTCCTCAACTACAGCAAATGCTGCAGCGCGGAATACCGCGAGGGCGCGGTCAACGTCGGTTTCTTCGCCGACAAGACCACCCGCGCCAATGCCGCTCACTGGGGGCTCTGGCACGAACTGGGGCACGAGAACGAGCCGCAGTGGGAATACAACGTGTTCCCCGAAGTGCAGGTCAACCGCTATTCGGTACTGGCCTGCCGCATGCTGTCGGAACGTAACGATTTTGACTATGGCCCGACCTGCAAACTGGGGGCAGACAAAGAGTGGGATCGGGATGCGGTGCGTAAGTTCCTCGCTTCGGAAGTGCGCTACGACGAGTTCCCGAAGCAGCAGCACGATCTCGCACTGGGATTCTTTACCCATCTGCTGCACGCTTATGATGAATCCTTCTTCCCGCGCATCAATCAGGAACGGTTGAAGCAGGCCTTCGCGGCACCGGGTAACACCATGCAGGATAAATATAAATACGTCTTCGGCACGCCGCAGAAGGTCATCGACTTCAGCGTGGTCGTCTACAGCCGGGAGGCGGGGCAGGATCTGCGCGAGTACTTTACCCGCTGGGGGTTGCGCTTCAGCGATGCTGCGGCGAAACAGGTTGCCGCGATGCATCTGCCGACGCCTTGACCGGCAGTGACAAAAACCGCCGACGAGGAGCCTTGCGCAAGATTTGATCCACGCTAAAGACAAATCGCCGGAGGAAACCAGCCCGCCGCTGAACATCGGCGGGCATTTCGCTATTCATTTGATTATACGACGACAATTGTTCCCGTTTTGTTGACAACTTGATACAAATCGCGGTGCATTTTAGTTGCAAAAGTTATAGTTTTGCTTTCGAATGAAACTGGCGAAGCGCCTCACCTGAGAGAAGGATCCATGATTGCTTGTTAAACGTTCCGTGACCGGCAGCCTGGCCAGAGCGCTGTTCGGCATCGTGATACTGTCGGTGCTCGCCACCGGGTTGGCGTTGACCACCGTCGCCGGCAGCCAGAGCGACGCCGAAGCGATCAATATCGCCGGTTCGCTGCGCATGCAAAGCTACCGGCTGGCCTTCGATCTCGACCAGCAGAGCCCGGAGCTGGAGCTGCACCTGCAGCAGTACCGGCAATCTTTACAGACGCCGGCGCTGCAAAAGCTGGCGCGGTTTTACGTACCGGCCGAGGTGCGGAATCACTATCTGGCGCTGCAACGGGCATGGCAAACGATGGAGCGCCAGATCCGCGGCGGGCAGGCGGCCGCCTACCGGGCGGAGGTCGCCGGCTACGTCAACCGCGTCGATCATTTCGTTTCTGCCCTGCAGCGCTATTCCGAGCTGAAACTCACCCTGGTGGCCGCCGTCAGCGTGATCGGTTACGCCGCCATCATTGGCCTGGTGCTGTTCTGCATTCGCTTTATGCGCCGCCAGGTGGTCACGCCGCTGCAGCATCTGGTCGACGCCAGCCAGCGCGTGCAGCAGCGCGACTTCAGCCACCCGCAGCTGGACGTGGCGCTGCCGAACGAGCTCGGCGTGCTGTCGCAAACCTTCAGCGCCATGTCGGACGAGCTGGCCCGGCTCTATCAGTCGCTGGAGCTGAAAGTGCAGGAAAAGACCCGGCGCCTGCAGCAGGCCAACGAAACGCTGGAGGTACTGTATCGCTGTTCGCAGGCGCTGAGCGTGCGCCAGATCGATCAGCAGGCGTTCGAGAATGTGCTGCGCATTGTGCGCCAAAGCGAACGGCTGCGCTGCATCCGGCTGAACGTGGCGGACGACCACGGCCAATGGCAACTGAACGAAGGGGAACCGGCGCCGACGCAAGCCTGGAACACGCTGCCGATCACCCAGAGCGACAAACCGCTTGGCGAGCTGCGTTGGCAGCCCGAGGCGCACCCGCCGCATCCTCATCTGATGCAGAGCCTGGCTAACATGCTGGGCCGCGGCGTCTACTTCAACCGGGCGCAAAAGCAGCACCAATATTTGCTGTTGATGGAAGAGCGCGCGACCATCGCCCGGGAGCTGCACGATTCGCTGGCGCAGACGCTGTCGTTCCTGCGCATTCAGCTTACGCTGCTCAGGCGCGCCACCGATGCGCCGGCGGCGCAGGTGATTATCGACGATTTCGATCGCACGCTGGCCGATGCCTATCGCCAACTGAGAGAATTACTGGCCACCTTCCGTCTCAATATTCAGGAGGCGGACCTGAACGCCGCGCTGGAGCAGCTGTTGCAGCCATTAAAGGCTCTAACCCCCGCGCGGATTCAGTTACACTGTCGGCTACCTTCGCAGGCGCTCAATGCCCAGCAGCAGGTGCACGCGCTGCAGATCGTACGCGAAGCGGTGCTCAATGCCGTCAAGCACGCCGGGGCGAATGAAATCACCCTGTGCTGCGAAGTCAACGCCGCAGGCGGCAACGTATTCAGCATTATCGACGACGGTTGCGGCATCGCCAGTCTGGAGGAACCGGAAGGGCATTACGGCTTGACCATCATGAGCGAACGCGCGGCGCGATTGGGAGGAACGCTGCACATTCGGCGCAGAAACGGCGGCGGCACGGCGGTCTGCCTGACATTCCCGCCCTGACCTCGCCGCTGTTCACTTTGCGTTACGGCTGCCGCCGGGCAGAAGGCCGCCCGGGGAGGTTTGCGGCGAAGATTGCCGCTATTTTTGAAGAGACAGTCCCACTGTGAAGCACGCCCCAGGGCGCGTTTGAGTGGCTTTACTTGCTACAGGGAGCATATTTCATGGTGATGAAGCAATACCGAGTCATGATCGTTGACGATCATCCGTTGATGCGGCGCGGCATCAAACAACTGCTGGGACTGGATGCGCGATTTGGCGTGGTGGCAGAGGCCGGGAACGGCAGTGAGGCGGTTGCGCTGGCACTGCAGCACACGCCGGACGTGATCTTGTTGGATCTGAACATGAAAGGCATGTCCGGGCTGGACACGCTGCGGGCCCTGCGCGACGAAGGCGTGGATGCGCGCATCATCGTGCTGACGGTTTCCGACGCGCGCAGCGATCTGTATGCGCTGATCGACGCCGGCGCCGACGGCTACCTGCTGAAGGACAGCGAGCCGGAACAGCTGCTGGAACACATCAGCGCCGCCGCCGAAGGGCAGAACGTGATCAGCGACGCCATGGCCGACTATTTGCTGGCGCGCGGCGAGCAACGCGATCCCTTCGCCGCCTTGACCGAACGCGAGCTGGACGTCTTGCAAGAGGTGGCGCGCGGCCTGTCCAACAAGCAGGTGGCGGCGCAGTTGCATATCTCTGAAGAAACCGTGAAGGTGCACATCCGCAACATACTGCGCAAGCTGGACGTGCGTTCTCGCGTGGCGGCGACGGTGATGTACCTGGAGCACAAAAGTCAATGATCGCCCCGCCCCGGCCAATGCGCCGGGGCAGCTTACTCGATGGCGCTGAGCAGCGCCTGATGATGCTGGTGCACCCAGCTCTTGTTGAACGGCCCCCAGCTTTCCAACTGATAAAAACCGTCGTTGTTGCGCACGCCCTGCTGCACGAACTGCAGCTCGACGCCCATGCCGGGCAGCGCCTTCAGCACATCCTGCAACGTGCGGCGCGGCCAGCCGGTCAGCGCCATCAACCGCGGCACATTGGGCCGCTCACTGTGGCTGATCAGCCAGCACAAATAAAGCCGACGGGCAAATACCGGGTTAATTCCCATGCCAAGCTCCTGCTGTAAGGTAAGTCCAGTTTTTACTTTCCGGTTCCCTGCGGCGAAGAGATGCGCAAGGCCTTTGATAGTAATAAAAATGTCTTAATAGCGTACAATTACCGACGCCAGTACACCCACGCCGTTTTCCGCTACCGTTATTTACACTATCTCCTTTTTTTCTCCACGCTTTCCTCGGCTATCCCGAGTAAAGTGCAATAGCGCCGGAATCCTTCCCTGCCGCTGAAATGCATAATTCTGATGCGTTTTAAAGATAGAACAAGTCATAACGAGGTTCGCGCTGCATGGCCAATTTTTTTATTGATCGCCCGATTTTTGCCTGGGTGCTGGCAATTATTCTTTGCCTGACCGGGGCGTTGGCGATTTCTTCCCTACCGGTAGAACAATACCCGAATTTGGCGCCGCCGAACGTGCGCATCAGCGCAACTTACCCAGGTGCTTCGGCGCAAACGCTGGAAAACACCGTTACCCAAATCATTGAACAGAATATGACCGGCCTCGACAACATGATGTATATGTCGTCGCAGAGCACCAATACCGGCCAGGCCACCGTCACGCTGACGTTCGAAGCCGGCACCGATCCCAACGAGGCGATGCAGCAGGTGCAAAACCAGCTGCAGGCGGCGATCAAACGTCTGCCGCAGGCGGTGCAGAATCAGGGGGTCACGGTGTCGAAATCCGGCGACACCACGCTGATGATGGTGGCGTTCGTCTCCACCGACAACAGCATGGACAAGCAGGACATTGCCGATTACATCGTCTCCAACCTGCAGGATCCGCTCAGCCGCATCAACGGCGTCGGCAGCATGGACGTGTACGGCTCGCAATACGCCATGCGCATCTGGCTCGATCCCAACAAGCTCAACAGCTACCAGCTCACGACCCAGGACGTGGTCAAGGCCATTCAGTCGCAGAACGCCCAGGTGGCAGTCGGCCAGCTGGGCGGCACGCCGTCGGTCGACAAGCAGGCGCTGAACGCCACCATCAACGCCCAGTCGCAGCTCCAGACGCCGGAACAGTTCCGCCAGATCACGCTGCGGGTCAATCAGGACGGCTCGCTGGTGACGCTGGGCAACGTCGCCACCGTCGAACTGGGCGGCGAGAACTACAACTACCTCAGCCGCTACAACGGCATGCAGGCCGCAGGCATGAACATCAAGTTGGCCTCCGGCGCCAACGAACTGCAGACCGACCAGCTGGTGAAGGACAAGATCGCCGAGCTGTCGCAGTACTTCCCACACGGGCTGGAGGCCAAGGTGGCCTATGAAACCACCCCGTTCGTCAAAGCCTCGATCAAGGACGTGGTGAAAACGCTGCTGGAAGCCATCCTGCTGGTGTTCCTGGTGATGTACCTGTTCCTGCAGAACTTCCGCGCCACGCTGATCCCCACCATCGCCGTGCCGGTCGTGCTGATGGGCACCTTCGCCATCCTTTCCGCCTGCGGCTTCAGTATCAATACCCTCACCATGTTCGCCATGGTGCTGGCGATCGGCCTGCTGGTGGACGACGCCATCGTGGTGGTGGAAAACGTCGAACGCGTGATGAGCGAGGAAGGCCTGCCACCGCGTGAGGCCACGCGCAAATCCATGGGGCAAATCCAGAGCGCGCTGGTCGGCATCGCGCTGGTGCTGTCGGCGGTATTTGTGCCGATGGCGTTCTTCGGTGGCACCACCGGCGCCATCTATCGCCAGTTCTCCATTACCATCGTCTCCGCCATGGTGTTGTCAGTGCTGGTGGCGATGATCCTGACCCCGGCCCTGTGCGCCACGCTTCTCAAACCGATCGCCAAGGGGCACCATCACGGCAAGCGCGGCTTCTTCGGCTGGTTCAACCGCATGTTCAACCGCAACGCCGAACGCTATGAGCGCGGCGTGGGGCAGATCCTGCACGCCAGCGGCCGCTACATGGTGATTTATCTGCTGTTGCTCGGCGGCATGGCGCTGCTGTTCATCAAGCTGCCGACCTCGTTCCTGCCGCAGGAAGACCGCGGTATCTTCACCGTACAGGTGCAACTGCCGGCGGGCTCCACCCTGCAGCAAACCTCTAAGGTGGTGGAAAAGGTCGAGCAGTACTTCCTGACCGAAGAGAAACAGGATGTGGTGTCGGTGTTCGCCATCATCGGCTCCGGCCCGGGCGGCAACGGCCAGAACGTGGCGCGCCTGTTCGTGCGATTGAAAGACTGGGATCTGCGCACCTCGGGCGCCAACAGTTCGTTCGACATCATCGATCGCGCCACGCTGGCATTCAACAAGATTAACGAAGCGCGGGTGATCGCCAGCAGCCCGCCGGCGATCACCGGCCTCGGCAACTCCTCCGGCTTCGATATGGAGTTGGAAGACCACGCCGGGCTCGGCCACGCCAAGCTGATGGCGGCGCGCGATCAGCTGCTGCAGCTGGCCGGGCAAAACCCGCTGCTGTCGCGCGTGCGCCACAACGGCCTGGACGACAGCCCGCAGCTGCAAATCGATATCGATCAGCGCAAGGCCCAGGCGCTGGGTGTGTCTATCGACGACATCAACAACACCCTCTCCACCGCCTGGGGCTCGACCTACGTCAACGACTTCGTCGACCGCGGCCGGGTGAAAAAAGTCTACGTGCAGGCCGCGGCGCCGTTCCGCATGCTGCCGGATGACATCAACAAATGGTATGTACGCAACAGCGCAGGCGGCATGGTGCCGTTCTCGGCCTTCGCCACCTCACACTGGGAGTACGGCTCGCCGCGGCTGGAGCGCTATAACGGCAGCTCGGCGCTGGAGATCGTCGGCGAGGCGGCCAACGGTGTCAGCACCGGCACCGCCATGGAGGAAATGGAGAAACTGGTCAGCCAACTGCCGACCGGCTTTGGCCTGGAATGGACCGCAATGTCCTATCAGGAACGGCTGTCCGGCTCACAGGCGCCGGCGCTGTACGCCATCTCGCTGCTGGTGGTGTTCCTGTGCCTGGCGGCGCTGTATGAGAGCTGGTCGATCCCGTTCTCGGTGATGCTGGTGGTGCCGCTGGGGGTGATCGGCGCGGTCGCCGCCACCTGGCTGCGCGGCCTGGAGAACGACGTTTATTTCCAGGTTGGCCTGCTGACCATCATTGGGCTGTCGGCGAAAAACGCCATTCTGATCGTCGAGTTCGCCAATGAGCTGAACCATAAAGGGCAGGATCTGATGTCCGCCACGCTCGATGCGTCACGCATGCGTCTGCGGCCGATCCTGATGACCTCGCTGGCGTTTATCTTCGGCGTGCTGCCGATGGCCACCAGCAGCGGCGCCGGTTCCGGCAGCCAGCATGCGGTCGGCACCGGGGTCATGGGCGGCATGATCTCCGCCACCCTGCTGGCCATTTTCTTCGTGCCACTGTTCTTCGTACTGGTGCGCCGCCGTTTCCCGGGTAAAGCGCATCCGGCAGGCAATACGACGGCCGCCGGGGAGTGATCCGCGGGATATAAAAAAAGCAGCGTCGGGTGAACCGATGCTGCTTTATTTCGAACGGTAATCTCGTTCCCAAGGTGTTTCAGTGACGCTCCAATGACTCAACCTTGCCATCTGCTTCAACGCTGTGTCAGTTGCCCAACATCTCATCAATGAAGTCTTTCCAGTTTCCTAATTCACGATCAACCATAATACTTTACAACCTCAATTATTTGACGAAGCGGATTCTACGCCTGTTTTTTGACCATGTGAAGGGAAACGGGAACGATGCCGGGCCCGGAAACCGGGGTTAGCGCACATTTTCGTATTTATCTGATCAATACTCAGTGCAGCTATTCCCTTGTGATATCAATTTCTCCACGATAGCGTGTAAAAGGTATAAAAATACGCCAATGGAGCGCCGATCATGTCCACCTCTTTGTCTCTTTCACAGCTGAAAACGCAGGGCCGCTATCAGGAAGCCACTGCACTGGCGCTACGGCAGCTGGCAGCAGAACCGGAAGCGGCGATGCTGCACTTTCAGCTGGCCTGCCTGTATGACGTACAGGGTCTGGAGCAACAGGCCATTCCCTGCTACCTCGCGGCGCTGGCCCGCGATTTGCCGCCCGCCCAGCGCCGCGAGGCCTGGCTGGGCCTCGGCAGCACCTACCGCGCCCTGGGAGAATACCCGGCTTCGCTACGGGCTTTCGACGATGGCCTGACCGAGTTCCCGCAGGCCAACGAGCTGATGCTGTTTCGCGCTATGGCGCTGTACAACCTGGGCGAAAATAAACGGGCCGTGGCCGATCTGTTGTTGCTGTTGGCGGACACCTCGTCAGACCCCGACATCCACGGCTATCAGCGCGCCATTCGGCACTATGCCGCCGATCTCAATGTTATTGGTTAGAGGAAAACGATGGAAATTGTCACCGATCTGAACCGCCGCGCCATCGACTGGCAGCGGCTGTGCGAATTGCTGGAGGCAGCCGGACTGGGCAAGCGCGATCCACACACCCTGCGGCGCGTTTACCAACACAGCCAGTTTTGCTATTGGGGGTTTATCGGCGACGAGCTGATCGCCACCGCGCACGCCATCAGCGATCTGACCTCGGTCGCTTACCTGGCCGACGTGGCGATCGATCCGCGCTTTCAGGGACAGGGATTGGGGCGCCGGTTGATGGATCGGGTGATGCAAGACCTGGCGCCGCTCGGCAAGATTTTCATCTATTCCGTCCCGGAAAAGCTGGCCTTTTATAAAAAGTACGGCTTTCACGATTTGACCACCGGCATGGTGTATGCGGACAGCGCCTCCCTGCAGCGCCTGCAACAGGGAGGCTACGTGCGTTAAACGCGCTTCACAGGGTTTTGCTCATAAAGATACGGCTAGTCCCCGGCGGCAAGCAAGGCACTTCGCCCATGCGTTGCCAGCCATGCCGTTGATAAAAGTCCGGCGCCTGAAAGCTGATGGTGTACAACACGGCGGAAAGGCAACCGCGCCGGCGACCTTCCTGTTCGAAGCGGCGCAACAGTTCGCTGCCCAGCCCCGCGCCGCGCAGCGCTTCCGGCAGATAAAAGAGATCGAGAAACAGCAGCCCTAACGATGAACGCCCGGTAATTCCCCCCAGAACCTCCCCACTGTCGGGATCTTTTACCACCACCGCCAGCGGCAGACGATCGCCGTAGCCGATCTGTTGATCATTAAAACGGTCCAACCCCTCCGCAATACAAGACGTTATTTCCGGCGTTACCCGATCGGAAATTTCGATATGACATTCTTTCACGCCAGCTCTCCGTATCAACCGCCCACATTACGCGCTGTTCGTCGCTCAAAACATCGCATTTTCTTTGTTTAGATTTATCTTTATCTCAATTTTAAACCGAATTTCCGCATAAACTCATAGACTGTCTTTCCACCGTTCAAAATAAAACCGCCATCGCGGCAAGAAAACAAGAAATATCTTAGTTATTAACCCATTAACGAAATCAGCCACGCTATAAGTATCGATAAAAACGATCGAATTTACTTTTGTGATAGGTGACATCTATGTTAATTCCTTTTAATAACCTGAGTATTAATAGAGGATTTCTATTCTATTAAACCGTCTCCGGCTAAAGGGCCGGCTAAAAAGCAGATTTACTCTTTATAAATCATGTTAGTATATGAGACTTTCCTTATTTGCCGCCGCCGAGAGAGAGCCTCCGCCTACGCGACAAGATAAGTTCAATGTGAAATTATTTAGATTGTTTCTTTTTTTATGTTTTAAGATATCGATCCTCACCGGGAAATAGAAAGTAAAGGACTATAATAAAATGGAAATTGATATTTTCAGCGATTGTGCCTATACCAGCGTCGGCATCCGACAACTCATTAAGCAAACCTGGGCGGAAAAACGCGCACCGGCCGGCTTTAGCCGCAAAAGAGTCTGCTTCATCGATGTCACCATCGCCAATTTTGAAGCGCGTTACCGCGATGAATATGCCAACCCCAACACCTACAAAATAGTCATTATCACTGACTGCCCGCATGAAATGGTGATTGTCGACAGAAAGACCATTATATTATCAAACCTTATATCATTGAGCCGTTTTAGCCACCTGATCGGCGACTTATATAAACGTTACAGCCACTATACCGAGCCGCCGCAACTGTCCCAGCGTGAGTCACTTTTCCTCTCGGAATGGTCGACGGGAAAATCGCTGGCCGATATCAGCAGTGCCATGAATATCAGAAATAAAACCGCCAATCATTACAAGTCACGAATAATGAAAAAACTCGGCGCCAGCCGGATAAAACCGCTATTGCACATTACCCGCGTGCGCTGTTTAACCGATCGTTTAAACATAAGAATAAATAAAGAGTAACGCCCTCTTCTTCAGATTCGCATTTGCGGCTGAACGCCTTCGCCGGCATCTCTTCGAGAGCACCGCCGGCGAAGGCCGCCGCTCCGCCACGTTGCCTCTCCCTCTCCCAGGCACCCAATCGCACCTCGCCCGCATCGTTGTCTGGATCTCGCCGCCGCTTTACTGGCATTATCTCTGCTATCGCCGGGCGGCGAGAGGGCCAAAGATCGCGCCCGCCGCTCAGTATCGACTCGACGAGACAGGTAGCTTTACGCCATGGCAAACAAACCGCAACAGACAACGCTGACGATGTACGGCATCAAAAACTGCGACACCATCAAAAAAGCCCGCCGCTGGCTGGAAGATCAGGGCGTGGCCTATCATTTTCACGACTACCGCGCCGACGGCCTGACCGAACAGCAGCTGCGCGGTTTTATCGCGCAACTGGGTTGGGAGCCGCTGCTCAATACTCGCGGCACCACCTGGCGCAAGCTGGATGAAGCGCAACGCAACGCCTGCGATAACGCCGACGCCGCCATCGCGCTGATGCTGGCGCAGCCGGCGATCATCAAACGCCCGCTGCTGAACGACGGCAACGGCCACGCCCTGCTCGGTTTCAACGCCGACGCTTACCAGCAATTTATCGCCGAGGTCGCCGTATGACTTGCCCGGTTATCGAACTGGCCCAACAGCTGATTAAACGCCCTTCCCTCAGCCCAAATGACGAAGGCTGCCAGCAGCTGATGATCGATCGCCTGCAGGCGATCGGTTTCACCGTCGAGGCGATGGACTTCGAAGACACCCAAAACTTCTGGGCCTGGCGCGGCGAAGGGCAAACCCTGGCGTTTGCCGGGCATACCGACGTGGTGCCGACCGGCGATGAAAAGCGTTGGGATAACCCGCCGTTTGAACCGGCGATCCGCGACGGCATGCTGTATGGCCGAGGTGCGGCAGACATGAAAGGCTCGTTGGCCGCGATGGTGGTGGCCGCAGAGCGCTTTGTCGCCGCCAACCCGAATCACCAGGGCCGCCTGGCTTTTCTGATCACCTCCGACGAAGAGGCCAGCGCCACCCACGGCACGGTTAAAGTGGTCGAAACGCTGATGGCGCGCAATGAGCGCCTGGATTACTGCCTGGTCGGCGAGCCGTCCAGCACCGAGCGCGTCGGCGACGTGGTGAAAAACGGCCGACGCGGCTCCATCACCGCCAACCTGCACATTCACGGCGTGCAGGGGCACGTCGCCTATCCGCACCTGGCGGACAACCCGGTGCACCGTGCCATGCCGGCGCTGAATGAACTGGTGGCGATCGAATGGGATCGCGGCAACGAGTTCTTCCCGCCGACCAGCATGCAGATCGCCAACGTGCAGGCCGGTACGGGCAGCAACAACGTGATCCCAGGCGATCTTTACGTGCAGTTCAACTTCCGTTTCAGCACCGAACTCACCGATGGGATGATCAAGCAGCGCGTGGAAGAGCTGCTGGAACGCCACCAGTTGAATTACAGCATCGAGTGGCGGCTGTCCGGCCAACCGTTCCTCACCTCGCGCGGCGCGCTGGTGGATGCGGTGGTCAACGCCGTCGAGCACTATTCTGAACTGACGCCGCAGCTGCTGACCACCGGCGGCACCTCCGACGGCCGCTTCATCGCGCAGATGGGCGCGCAGGTGGTGGAACTGGGGCCGGTCAACGCCACCATCCACAAGGTCAACGAATGTGTCAACGCCGCGGATCTGCAGCTGCTGAGCCGCATGTATCAACGCATCATGGAGCAATTGGTCGCATGATCAACGCAGAGATGCTCACCGGCCGCTCAACCGAACACCTGGCGCCGCTGAGCGGGAACCACCGGCTGCAGCCGCAGGCGGTCAACGCCTTTCTGGCGATGCAGCAGGCGGCGCGTGAGGCGGGATTCGATCTCCAGCCCGCCAGCACCTTCCGCGATTTCGACCGGCAGTTGGCTATCTGGAATGGCAAATTCTGCGGCCAGCGGCCAGTATTAGATAAGGACAGCCGCCCGATAGACGTTGCGCCGCTGTCCGCCGCCGAGCGCTGTGAGGCGATCCTGCGCTGGTCGGCCCTGCCGGGCGCCAGCCGCCATCACTGGGGCAGCGATCTCGACGTGTATGACCCGTCGCTGCTGCCGGAAGGGCAAAAGCTGCAGCTGGAGCCGTGGGAATACGAAGAAGGCGGTTACTTTGCGCCGCTCAACCAGTGGCTGACGGCGCATATGGCCGAGTTCGGTTTCTATCGCCCCTTTACCGAAGACAGCGGCGGCGTGGCGGTAGAGCCGTGGCATCTGAGCTACCGGCCGCTGGCGCAAGAAGCCGAGCATTTACTGACCCCGGCGCTGTTGCTGGCGGCCTGGCAAGATAGGGAGGTCGCCGGTGCCGAATGGCTCGAACGCCATCTGCCATCGATTTTTTCGCGTTTTATACGCAGTGAAGGAAAGGAGTAGCTATGCAATGGTTAGCTGATTACTGGTGGATTATCCTGCTGGTTCTGGTGGGAATGGTCGTCAGCGGCATTAAGGAACTGCGCCGCGTCGACGTGAAAAGCTATCTGGCCAACAAGCCGGAGATACCGCCGCACCGCGACAACAACGCCCAGTGGGATGACGAAGACGACTGGCCGAAAAAGAAATGACATCAGGGCGCTCATCGGCGCCCTGAATTTTTAGCGAAAGGCGATCAGCTCGCCGCGCTTGCCGGACAATGCCTCGTCCCAGTAGCGCTGCGGCACATAATAATGCAGCCTTTCCAGCGCGGCGTTCATCATGCCCTGGTTGATTGCGTGCCCGACGTTTTTCTCCACGTCCAGCGTAAAATCGGCGCCGCCGGCCCGTAGCGCTTCTGCCGCCGCGTGAGCGTGTTGCACCGCGATCACCGCGTCCTCTTCACCGTGGATCAAATGCACCACGCTGTCGCCGAAAGCCTGCTCAGGCAGCTGGGCGAAACGCCCGCTGAACGCGACCACGCGCCCGGCCAGCCGGGTTTCCGCTTTTAACGCCTCAAGCGCCATGATCGCCCCCTGCGAGAACCCCACCAGCGCCGTGCCGGCATAGCCTACGCCGCTCAGCTGCTGCCAATGGCGCACCACCGCCACAAACTGCGGCATTACGTCTGCGATGCGGGCCGCGCGGTTCTCTTCGGTCACGTCCTGCACCGAAAACCACTGGCGCCCGGCGCCGTTGCCGAACGCTTCGGGGCCTCCGATGCTCACCACCTGTGCCTGAGGAAAGTCTTTGGCGAAGTAGCTGCCGATCTCCTCCATCGCCACCGGGTTGTCGCCGACACCGTGAAACAGCAAGATCAGCTGCGCCGCCGGGGTCGCCGGGCTTTGGACAACGAAATGCTCATGTTTCATCGATGACTCCTTAATAGTAACCCAACCTGGTGCGGCGACAGTCGTCGCCTCACCGCTGACAGTGACTATACGCCGTTGAGAAATCGGGAAAATCGGGTTTTATTGAGCGAGTTATTCAATTTATTGCAACGACTGCGTCCAGTCGCGCCAGTAGCGGCAGTGCTGCGCATTCAGCTGTTCCAGCGCCTGCGCCGCTTCGTGCCGCCAGTGGCGCAGCAAGGCTTTCTGGCCGCTGACGCCCGCCAGCTCCGCGCAGGCCGCCGGGGATTGCCGCCGTTGCAGATGGCCGCGCAGCGCGGGCAGCGGCAGATTGCTGGCCAACAGCAAACGCTGCAGTGCCCCCAGGCTGGCCTCCAGCGGCCGATGGGCGAAAGCGAACCCGGCCAGCTCGCGCCAATCCTCTTCGCCCAGCGGCGTGTCGCCGTCGTCGCCCGGGATCGCCAGCGCGAGTTCAATGCGCTGCCGTAGCCAGGGCCAGTCGCGCGCCAGATGCTTGTGCGCAGCGTGCCGCAGCGCCTCTCCTTGCTCGCTCAGGGGCAAGATAGCCATCGCGGTATAGCAGCCGCTGCTGGCCTCCGGCTTGCTGCCGATGCGCACCAGCTCGAAACCGCAGGATTGCCAAAAGCGCCACAGCGGCTCGGTATAGCCAAAGCTGACCGACAGAAAATCCAGCCCCTGCGCCTGGCGGCGTTGCCGCTCGACCAGCTGACGCGCGATACCCTGCCGCCGCAACGCCGGCAGCGTCGCGATGCGGGTAATACGCCGTGACCGCAGCGTCGGCGCCCACCACTGGCCGCCATGCGCCGCCAGCGACTGTGCCACCAGGTTGCCGCGCGGCCGGCGGCGGCCAGCCCACACATCGTGCGCCAACTCGGCGCTCAAGCCGCCTTCGTCCACCAGCCACACGGCGCCGACCACCTCCTGCCCGGCCTGCGCCAGCCCGAAGTGCATGCCGGGTGCATCCATCAGCCTGCGCAAATCCAGCGGCGAAGTGCGGTAATGCGCGCTGCTCAGCAGAGCATAGAAACGCGCCAGCCGCTGCGGATCGGCGCACAGTTCGCGCTGGTCCGCCTGGCTGTAATCGATCGTCTGGCCATCCGCCGGCCAGGCGGGCAGCTCGTTGAACAACAGCGCATTGTCCGTTATCCGTTCCAGCGCATCCCCCTGCGCCCAGCGCATCGGCTGTTGCAGGCTCAACGCCTGATAGGAAGGCAGCCCGGCGCAAAACTTCAGCAGAAAACCACGGCCGGTGCCCTCATAGCCCTGCACCGTGGTGGTCAGCAGCACGCGCGGGAAATAACCGATCAGCTGCTGCAACAACGGCGCGGGGATCGCCGCCGCTTCATCCACCAGCAGCCACCCCACGGCGCTGACGTCCCCCTCCCGGCACTGCGCCAACAGGGCATCGGGCGCCCAAAACTGCGCGCGCCCCTGCGCCCATTCCCCGGCCACCTCAGTGGCGGCGCGGCTCGGCCCGGTTATCCAACAGGTCAGCGGCGACTGCGCCACCAGCATGCCGGCCAGCGTCGATTTGCCGCGGCCGCGGGCGGCGGTCAACACCCACACGCCGGATTCGGCCTGCAGCAGCGTCGTCAAGATCGCCTGTTGTTCCTCGGTCGGCCGGCCGTCCGGCGGCTGCCATCCTTCACGCGCCGGCAGCGCGGCCAACGTCAGGGGCTCATCCTGCCGCCAGATCGTCACTTCGCGGTCGTCGGCCAGATGCTGCTGCAGGTGGTGGATGAAATGCGGGGTGGTAATTGGCTGCGGGCAATCGCTCCAGCGCAGGCTGTCGCCGTCCGGCTGCTGCGGCCATTGCCGCCAGGGCGGCGTCAGCAACAGCAGCCAGCTGCCGGCACGCAGTGCGCCGCACAGCGCCGCCAACGCCTCCACGTCCAGCGACTGACCGGCGTCGAACACCGCGTGCAGCCGTTCCTGCCCCAGCAGTTGGCGCACTGCGCCGCTCGCCAACGCCGACAGGCCGGGCGGCGGGTTTTCCCCCACCCACGGCCAGTCGCCCGGCAGCGTCGCCGCCAGCCGCTGCGCCTGTTCGCGACACCAGTCGGTCTCACCGCTGAGCACCAGCAGGCGCCGGATGCCCTGTCGCCGCATGAGTTGTTGCGCTGCCTGTAACATAAGGCTGTATCTCAATCCGAAAAAAATGCCGGAGTCAGGCTCCGGCACTTGAGGCGTTAACGGGATGCGAAGGTGTTGCAGGTATTGGGATCGCCGCTGTCGAAGCCCTGTTTAAACCAGGTGTAGCGCTGCTGCGAGGTGCCGTGGGTGAAGCTGTCCGGCACGACGCGGCCCTGGCTCTGCTGCTGCAACCGATCGTCGCCAATCGCCTGCGCGGCATTCAGCGCCGCCTGCAGGTCGCCCTCTTCCAGCATCTGCTGCTTCTCGGCGTATTTACCCCACACGCCGGCGAAGCAGTCCGCCTGCAGCTCCATTTTCACCGACAGACGGTTCACTTCCGCCTGGCTGGCGCCCTGCTGCATCTGGCGCACCTTGGGCTCGATGCCCAGCAGGTTCTGCACGTGGTGGCCGACTTCGTGCGCCACCACATAGGCCTGGGCAAAATCACCGCCGGCGCCCAGCTTGGTTTTCATGTCCTGATAGAAAGACAGATCGATATACACCGTTCTGTCGCCCGGGCAGTAGAACGGCCCCATCGCCGCCTGGCCGGTGCCGCAGCTGGTGCGCGTGACGCCGCGATACATCACCAGCTTCGGCGGTTGATAGGTTTTGCCCATGCGCTGGAAAATCTCTTTCCAGTTATCCTCGGTGGAGGCCAGTACCACCGAAGTGAATTTGGCCAGTTCATCGTCTTTCGGACTGATGTTGGCGCTCTGCTGTTGCCCCTGCGGTGCGACGTTACCGCCGTTCAACAGCGGCGACAGATCGATGCCGTAATAGCCGGCCACCAGCACCACCACCAAAATGACGATGCCGCCCTTGCCGCGCACCGGCACGCGGAAACCGCCGCCACCGCCGCCCAAACCTGAAGACTGCCCGCGACGATCCTCAACATTGTCACTTTCCCGACGCCCTTGCCAACGCATAAATATACTCCAGATATTTCCCCTGCTCGTTGAAGTTGCGCCGCGATCGTAAGCGCAAAGGCAGCTTCAAGCCTGAGTGGGATAGGTTTTAGTCATCTCGCATCCATCATTATAAATGGTCTGCCGCGGAGGAAATGTAGAAATTTTCTGGAAAAACGCAGAATAGCGGGACGATCCGGCCGGATCGCCCCGAATGGCGGTGCCAATGCTTAGTCGAGCTTCACGCCGATGCGGCGCGCCACTTCTTCATAGGCTTCGATCAGGCCGCCCAGGCTTTGACGGAAACGGTCTTTGTCCATCTTGTCCAGGGTGTTTTTGTCCCACAGGCGGCTACCGTCCGGCGAGAACTCATCGCCCAGCACCACTTCACCGTTGAACAGGCCGAACTCCAGCTTGAAGTCGACCAGGATCAGGCCCGCGTCGTCGAACAGCTGGGTCAACACGTCGTTGGCGCGGTAGCTCAGCTCGCGCATGCGCGCCAGATGCTCTTTGCTCACCCAGCCAAAGGTTTCGCAGTAGGATTCGTTGACCATCGGATCGTGCATGGCGTCGTTTTTCAGGAACAGATCGAACAGCGGCGGATTCAGCACCAGGCCTTCTTCGATGCCCAGACGCTTCACCAGCGAACCGGCGGCGCGGTTGCGGATCACGCACTCCACCGGCACCATGTCCAGCTTCTTCACCAGCACTTCGTTGTCGGACAGCAGACGCTCCATCTGGGTCGGGATGCCGGCTTCTTCCAGTTTGCTCATGATGAAATGGTTGAACTTGTTGTTCACCATGCCTTTGCGATCGAACTGCTCAATGCGCTGACCATCCAGTGCTGACGTATCGTTGCGGAACTCCAACACCAACAGATCGGGATTCTCGGTGGTGTAAACGGTTTTTGCCTTTCCGCGATACAGCTCAGCTAGCTTTTGCATCTTACTTACTCCAGTGATGTATCCCCGTTGTCTCCCGAGCGCGGCCCGAAATTAGGGGGTATAGAATTGACCTAATGAATTCTTTGGCGTGCCGGACACTATTGTGCCAAACCTGCGACGCAAACGATACCGTATCGACAAAACAAAAAGGGGCCGAAGCCCCTTTTTGATTATTTAACGCTGGTTTTACTGAAGGCAGACTGGAATGCCGCCACCAGTGCGTCGTTTTTCGACTGGGTCAGCGGTTTGCCTTTCGGATCGATGAATTGCAGGCTGGTGCGGTTGTTGAGATCGCCGACCTGCAGTTTGTAATCGCCTTCCGCCAGTTCAGGATCCTTGACGCCCAACGCATCCCAATCGCTGCTGCTCAGGGACTTGTAGGTCACGGCGACGGTGCCCTGCGGACGGCTGCGGTCACCCACTTTCATCCCCAGTTTTTCGAGCGCCGCCGGCAGGCGATCCCACACCACGGTGTACGGGCCGCGCACCACCAGCATCGGCAGGCCGGTGTCATCGGCGCCGCTCTGCACGTCCAGCGCGCCGAAGCGGCTGGCGGTCTGGCTGCTCGCCAGGTTGTCCTGCTTGTCCAGGCCTTCGATCAGGGTGTTGATCATCATGCCGTTGTAGCGCTGAATCTCAGACTGATCGGTCACCTGTTCGGTCTTGCCCTGCTGCTGCAGGCCAACGCTTTTCACCACCAGCGCCTGCTGATAGCCCTGCTGCTGCACGCTGATCTGATAACGGCCTTCGTACTGGTTGTCTTCGTCCAGACGGTTCCACTTCACCCAGTCGGTGGTCAGGGTCTGACCGGCGTCCTGGCGGGAAGCGATCGCGATGTTCTTCGCCTGCAGCAGGCTGACCACGCGCGACCACAGGTTCTGGTTCTGCGGGCTGTTTTCCAGCAGCAGCGTGCCGCTGTCGCCGGCGTATTGCGCGCGTGAACCGCTCAGCAGCGCCAACGGCTGCACCGGCGGACGAATGTCCAGTTGCTTGCCGACGTTGCCTTGCAGCGTCGTGGCGGGAACGTCATAGTTGCCGCTCTGCACCGGCAGGATCATGCCGGACGGCGCGTTCAGCGCCTTGAGCGGAGCCGCGTCGAGGTAAGCCTCGTCGCCGCTGACCTGGCGCTTGTAGCGCTGATCGCTGCTGCAGGCTGCCAGCATCATCACCAAAGAGATGCCCACTACTTTTGCTACCGTCGACTTTTGCAATGAATAAGCCATCAAATTTCCCTTAGAGTTACAGCAAGCCGACGCTTTTCAGCGCGCGCTCCACCACCGGGCGGGCGGCTTCGCTCAACGGCGTCATTGGCAGACGCAGCGTATCGGTTGCCATCAATCCCAACGCCTTACAGGCCCACTTCACCGGAATTGGGTTTGCTTCTACAAATAGATCCTGATGCAACGGCATCAAGCGCTGATTTAAGCGGCGCGCTTCGGCAAATTTGCCCTGCGCCGCCAGCGCGCAAAGTTCCGCCATCTCGCGCGCGGCCACGTTGGCCGTCACGGAAATCACCCCTTTGCCGCCCAGTTGCATGAAGTCCAGCCCGCTGGCGTCGTCGCCGCTCAGCAAAATGAAGTCTTCATCGTCAACCAGCACTTGGATCTGACTAACGCGACTTAAGTTCCCCGTCGCTTCTTTTACAGCAACAATATTCTTGATTTTCGCCAGCCGAGCGATGGTCGGCGGCAGCATGTCGCAGCCGGTGCGCGATGGCACGTTGTACAGGATCTGCGGCAGCTCGGTGCTCTCGGCGATCGCCTTGAAGTGCTGGTACAGCCCTTCCTGCGTCGGCTTATTGTAGTACGGCGTCACCGTCAGGCAGCCCACTACGCCGGTATTGGCGAAGCGGGTGGTGAGCGCGATGGCTTCGGCGGTGGCGTTGGCGCCGGTGCCGGCGATCACCGGGATGCGGCCGTCGGCCAGCTCCAGCGTCTGCAGCACCACGTCAACGTGCTCGTCATGGGCAAGCGTTGCGGACTCGCCGGTGGTCCCTACGGAAACGATCGCCGCGGTGCCACTGGCTACATGATAATCGATCAATTTTTTTAGGCTCGCGCGATCGACAGCACCTTTGTCGTCCATCGGCGTAACCAGTGCAACAATACTTCCCGTAAACATTGGCCGTCCCCTCCACAAACAAGTCACTCATGGTACTTTTGCTGCCTATCCAAAAGCAAGCGCACAACCGCGTTGTAAGCGCTTGGCAGGCGGTTTTTTTTATGTTTACCATGGTAACCCCATTAAGCACGACAGGAAGCGCTATTTTGCCTCAGTCAGACGAACACTATCTCGTGATTACCGCGCTCGGCGCCGACCGCCCCGGAATCGTCAATACCATCACCCGCCACGTCAGCAGTTGCGGATGCAATATCGAAGATAGCCGTCTGGCCATGCTGGGAGAGGAGTTCACGTTCATCATGCTGCTGTCCGGCAGCTGGAACGCCATCACCCTGATCGAATCCACCCTGCCGCAAAAAGGCGCGGAGCTGGATCTGCTGATCGTGATGAAGCGCACAAACTCGCACGAAAGGCCGCCGATGCCGGCCACGGTGTGGGTACAGGTGGAAGTGAAGGACTCGCCGCACATCATCGAACGCTTTACCGATCTGTTCGACTCCAGCCAGATGAATATCGCCGAACTGGTCTCGCGCACGCAGCCGGCGGACGGCGACCTGCCGCCGCAGCTGTATATCCAAATCACCGCCCACAGCTCCGGCGATCGGGACGCCTCAAATATTGAGCAAGCCTTCCATCGCCTATGTACAGAATTGAACGCGCAAGGCAGTATTAGCGTGGTGAACTATCCACAGCATGACGAGAAAGATGGAGAGTAGTGATGAGCCCATTGAAAGCCGGTGACACAGCGCCGAAATTTAGTTTGCCTGACCAGGACGGTGAGGAAATTAATTTGGCCGACTTCCAGGGACAGCGAGTATTGGTCTATTTCTATCCGAAGGCGATGACGCCGGGCTGCACCGTGCAAGCCTGCGGCCTGCGGGACAACATGGACGAATTGAAAAAGGTCGGCGTCGAAGTGCTGGGCATCAGCACCGACAAACCGGAAAAACTGTCGCGCTTCGCTGAAAAGGAGCTGCTCAACTTCACGCTGTTGTCTGATGAAGATCATCAGGTAGCGCAACAGTTTGGCGTATGGGGCGAGAAAACCTTCATGGGCAAGACCTACGACGGTATTCACCGCATCAGTTTCCTGATCGATGGCAAAGGCAAGATTGAGAAAGTGTTTGATGATTTCAAAACCACCAATCACCACGACATCGTTCTGAGCTACCTGCAGCAGTAATTCTCACGAAGCGCAGCGGCCTGCTGCGCTTCGTTTCTTCCCTGTCAGTCGGCCTTGTCTTCCACTTCGACCCGCAGTTCATCCGGCCAGGCATGGATCACCGCCTTCACCAGCGTCGCCAGCGGTATGGCGAAAAACACGCCCCAAAAGCCCCACATCCCGCCGAACACGATCACCGACAGGATAATCACCAGCGGATGCAGGTTGACCGCTTCGGAGAACAAAATGGGCACCAGCAGGTTGCCATCCAGCCCCTGCACCACCAGATAGGCGACGATCAGCGTCCAAAAATCGGCGCCTACGCCCCACTGGAACAGCGCCACCACCACCACCGGAATGGTGACCAGCACCGCGCCGATGTAGGGGATCAACACCGAGAAGCCCACCAGCACCGCCAGCAACAGCGAGTAGCGCATGTCCAGCACGGCGAACACCAGGTAGGTCGCCACGCCGACAATCACCATCTCCAGCACCTTGCCGCGAATGTAGTTGGTGATCTGCTGATTCATCTCGTTCCAGACCTGCCCCGCCAGGCCGCGATTGCGCGGCAGCACGCGGCGCACCGCGTTCAGCAGCTGTTCTTTGTCCTTCAACAGGAAGAACATCATCATCGGCACCAGGATCAGGTAGATAGCCAGCGTCAGCAGGCCGACCAGCGACGCCAGCGAGAATTTCACCACCGACTCGCCCATGCCGGACAGCCGGCTGCGCAGGTTTTCCGCCATCATGTCGATGATGCCGGCATCCACGAGCGCCGGGTAACGCTTCGGCAGCGTCGCGGCAAAGTTATAGAACTGATTGAGCATGCCTGGCAGATCGCTCATCAGATTGATGCCCTGCTGCCAGGCGGTTGGCGCGACGACGAACACCAGCAGCATGGCGACGCCCGCGAACACCAGCAGCATGATGCTCGCCGCCCAGGTGCGCGAACAGCCGATGCGCTGCAGGCGCGCGGTCGGCCACTCCAGCAGATAGGCCAGCACGATGGCGACCAGCAACGGGGTCAGAATGCCGTGCAGAAAATAGAGAATGAGGAAGCCGGCGACCAGGATCACCAGCAGCGCGATAGCCTGCGGATCGGTGAAGCGGCGGCGGTACCACTGTAATAACATCTCCAGCATCAGAGCGGGCTCCTCGAGATTTGGCGGGCGGGCATGGCGATTCCTGTGATGGGCCTGATTAAAGCATAGATAGAACGGGCGCACGCGGGGTGTGCAAAGCACTCAGAGTACTCAAAGTTGGCCATACATCAACAGCGATTTGGCTGAATTTATCGCGCCGGCGAGCGATTGGCGCAAAAATCCGCAGACGCGGCGACAGACTGGGTGAACGGCCCCGGACGGGGCCGCGGCAGATTACAGCGAGGCGCTGATGGAAAGGGGCGAACCGACCGCCAGTGCGAACAACAGCACACAGCCAATCGCGATTGCCGCCGCCAAATCATTTTTCATTGTCCCGTCCCCTGATGCTTAAAGTGATTATCGTCACGAACTCTGTCGGTTCTACGTTGACGGCCTTTGCCGATGCACGTCATTAAAAACCCCCGCCTGGGCGGGGGAGAAGACGTTCTGGTGCATCAAGTATTACAAGGAGGTCATGAGGGATTGCTAACCCTAAATGACTATTTCAAGCTAGGATTATTCCCAGAACATGGCAAGCGATCGCGTCGAGGTTATCCGCACTTTGAGATAAACCTCATAAAAAAATCCCGCACGGCAGCGGGATGAAGGGATGATAACGTCATAAATTTTTTATGCGGACAATGAGGCGGTATTGTCGTCATTTGGCGACAATACCGCGCCGCCACGGCGGTCACAAGGGAAATCTGACTGCCGTAAGGAAATCAGAATTTCCCCAATACACGCGATCGTACGCCCGTAAGCATCAACGAAAAGAAATGGGATTTTCGTCAGACCGTCGCCGGCCAAAAACCGGTAGCATAACCGGCATAATCCCAAACGCCGTAGGGGGAGAGATGAACAACAAGCCGTTTGAATTTGATGAAGCCATCTGCCTGGCCATTGGGCGCGGCGTCTGCGAAGTCGTGAAGATAGGAGACGAAATCAGCGTTTTCTCCCTGCTGGAAGCCATCGAGAGCTTTATCGAACGGCAGGCGCTTAGCGAGAGCGAAGTCGCGGCGGCGGACGACGCGCTGGATCTGATCACCGGTTTGGTCCGCCGCCAGTGCTGAGGCCGGTTACGAGGTGCAGCCGATGAGCCGTTGCTCTATCGCAACGCCGGGCATCATTTGTCGTAAACCGGCAATCAATTCGTCGCCCGCCGCATGCAGCGCCGCCAACGGCATTGCCGGCAGGCTCTCCAGGATGAACCACATCCGTTCGGCCTCGGCGCTCAGCCGGGTTCTGACGCCCTGACGCCAGTTCCAGCGGCGGCAGGTCACGCCGCGATCGTCGCGCCAGACCACCTCCCCCGCCTCCGGCGATTCATGGATCACCGCACCCTCCTTGACGGTATCGAACAGCTCGCTGCCTTCCGCGACGATCAGCCGCGGCTCGCCGACATAAGCCGCGATATTCTCGCCCCCCACCGGCACCGCATAACGAATGCTGACGGCGTTGTAGAGATCGACCACCGGATCGATGCTGGGCATCGTGCCGTCGCGCAGCGCGCGTTTGCGCAAGGCATCGGCGGAACAGGGCGTACGCTTGGGTTTGGCGCCAAACCGCATGAAGACATCGCGCCAGGCCGAGAGATGCGCCTCAGCCCAGGGCGCGTCCTCCTCGCCGAGGGCGCGACAGGCCTGCGCCAACGCCAGCGCCCCCACGTCCGGGTTGGTTATGGGAGCCGCGGCCACGGTAATGCTTAACGCCCGGAATCCAGGCGCCAGCGCAGCGACGGCCGGATCGATTGACGGATCGACTAAAATCATTGAATAATCCTATATTGACCATTTTATTTCATAATATTGACCGATGAGCGAAAAAGTCAACAGACCGACCGAGTTCGGCGCCGACGTGCAAACCGTCAGCGAAGCGGTGTCGCACCGCATCAAACAGCAGCGAAAAAGCCAAAAACTGTCGCTGGACGAACTGTCGCGCCGGGCGGGCGTCAGCAAGGGCATGCTGGTGGAGATCGAGAAAGGCAGCGCCAATCCCAGCATCGCCATCCTGTGCAAACTCGCGGCAGCGCTGGGCCTGTCGGTGGCGGACATCGTCAACGTGACCCGCGCCCCCGCCGCCTACCTGATTGAAAGCCAAGACATTCCCACGCTGTGGCACGGCGATCGCGGCGGCTCGGCCCGCTTGCTGGCAGGCACCCGCGGCCCAAACATGATAGAACTGTGGCGCTGGGAAATGGCGCCGGGGGAAGCCTATGCATCGGGCGGCCATCCGGTGGGCACCTTCGAGCTGCTGCACGTTGAACAAGGCGTCTTGAGCCTTGCCGTCGAACAAACCGAGCTCAGGATTACGCCAGGCTGTTCGGCGGTCGCCAGAACGGACAGCCCGCACCGTTACGCCAACGAGGGCGAAGACACGCTGATTTTCACCATGACGGTCGCCGAACTGCACGCCTGAACGGCGGCCCAGACCTTAACGCTTGCACAGGAGAAGAGCCCTCATGACAATCCCTGCCCCATTGGAGTGGCGGCGTGCTGACTATCTCGTCAGCACCGAGCCCAGCCTGCTGGATATTGACGCCATTCATGCATTTCTGACCCGTTCGTCATGGGCGGAGGGCATTGATAAAGAGACCGTTCGCCAGTCCCTCTCCCACAGCCTGTGCTTCGGCTTGTATCACGGCACCAGACAAATCGGTTTCGCCCGGCTGGTCACCGATTACGCCACCTTCGGCTATCTGTGCGACGTTTACGTGCTGGAGGCGCATCAAAAAGGCGGGTTGGGCCTGTGGCTGGCGGAATGCTGCCAGGCCCATCCGCTGATGGCGACGCTGCGGCGAATCATGCTGGTCACCAGCACCGCCCCTTGGCTCTATGAAAAAGTGGGCTATACCGCCATCAACTGTCCCGATTTTGTGTGGCAGATCGCCCGACCGGACATCTACCGACGTTAATTTTTCAGCAAGGCCGCCCCAGTTCACACTCTTCCCCCGCGACATTGGCAATCGCGGCGGTTAGGGCCCATGCTGGCGACAAATTTTACCGTTTGCCCCTTTCAAGGAGAATCTATGCCCGTTTCAGCCCGTAACCAGTTAGCCGGTACCGTGTCCGCCGTCGCCAAAGGCGCCGTCAATGACGAAGTGGAGATCACCCTGCAGGGCGGTGAAAAACTGGTGGCCATCGTCACGGTACAAAGCCAACAGTCGCTGGGATTAACCATCGGTAAAGAGGCCGTCGCGCTGATTAAAGCGCCGTGGGTGATCCTGGCGACGGAGGATTGCGGTTTGCGTTTTTCCGCCCGCAACCAGTTTGCCGGGGAAGTGATTGCGGTTGAGCACGGCGCGGTCAACAGCACCGTGCACCTCAAAGCGGATGCCGGTTTTGTGCTGACGTCGGTGATCACCAATGAAAGCCTGCAGGAGATGGCGCTGAAGAACGGTTCGCGCGCCATCGCCCTGATCAAAGCCTCATCGGTGCTGCTCGCCGTCAAAGCCTGATACCGCCAGGCCCGCACAAGCGGGCCTTTCAAGGCGCTATTTCAGCGCCTGCTCGGCCAGCAGCCCGAGGGCGATGACGATCATCGCCGCGCCGGAGATGCGCCCCACCACCTTCGCAGCCTGCGGGCGCGTGCGCAGCACCGACTGCGAACCGAATCCCACCAGCAGGTACACCAGGCCGCAGCTGATCAAATGCACCACGCCCAACGCCAGCATCTGCATCGGCACCGACCATTCGGCCCGGGCGTCGGTAAACTGCGGCAGCAGCGCCAGAAACAGCAGAAACACCTTGGGGTTCAGCCCGCTGACGCACACGCCCTTGCCGGCCCAGCGCAGCCAGGAATCGGAACGCTGATCTTCACCGGCGCCGGGCACCGGCGGGTGCAGCAGCATGTTGAAACCGATCCACAACAGATAAGCCGCCCCCAGCAAGGTAAGCGCCGTCAGCGCCAGCGGGTTGCCGACCAGCAGCGCGCCGACGCCTGCCACCACGATCGCAATCATCAGCAGGTGGCCAAACAGCAAGCCGGCGACGGCGGGCACCACTACCCGCCCGCGAATGCCCGCCGAGATCACATAGGCCCAATCCATACCCGGCGTGATCACCAACAAAATCGACACCGCCCAAAAAGCGGCGAACAGAGCGAGCGTCATGCCGGCGCCCTCTCAAACGCGCCGCGCCATTCCGAACAGAGAATCATTGCGCTTTCCTCTTGGAAGAAGAACGGCCTCCGCCTGCCGCGGCGGCCGTCAAAACCGTTCAACAGATGGCAAGAATATCCTCAAGGCGTTAAAATGTGCTTTCAATTACTTGCCTGAAACCGGCATAAGCGGGGAAATTTTTCCAAATGGATAAGATTGATCGCAAGATTCTTGCTGAACTGCAGGCCGACGGGCGTTTGTCGGTGACCGAGCTGGCCGAGCGGATCGGGTTGAGCGTCTCTCCCTGCCACCGCCGGGTGCGGGCGTTAGAGGAGTCCGGGGTGATCAGGGGTTACCGCGCCCAGCTCGATCCCGGCAGCCTGGGCTATAATTTTTCCGCCCTGGTGTTCGTCACCATGCGCGAAGGCGATCGCCGCGCCGTTGAAACCTTCGAAAACGCCATGATGGACATTCCACAGGTGGTGCAGGCGCAGCGGCTGTTTGGCGATCCGGACTATCTGCTGCACGTGATCGCCCGCGATCTGCCCGCTTTCCAACAGCTTTACGACGAGAAACTCTCCGCTCTGCCGGGCGTGCAGCGCCTGAGCTCCACGCTGGTGATGAAAACCGTGGTGCCGGAGCGCTCGTTCCTGCCGCTGGGAAAATGACGACGGGAGCGTTGCCGCTCCCGTTTTGACTTCCTTAAGGCACAATCACGAAATCCGGATTGGCGACGGCAAACAGCGCCTCGCGATCCGCCGCCGGTGGATAAATCCACTGCGTATTGATCTCCTGCTTAATCTTTTTGCCTTCCTGACGGGTAAAGCGCACCTGGCGCTCCCAGCCTTCGGTATACAGCGCGCCCCAGGGCCCCAGATCCAGGCAGGTCACATACTTCGGCTGGCTGTACGGGTGAGTCGGCAACCCCGCCAGCTCCGCCGCCGCATTGTGGCCGGCCACCCGGCCAAGGCTCATCGCATGCTGGCAGGTCATCAGGTTGTGATTGCCGAGATCGTCGGTCGCCGCCTTCACCGTATCGCCGGTCACGAAAATGCCCGCCGCCGCCGGCGCGCGCAGGAAGGCGTCGCCGATCACCCGGCCGCTGCCGTCGCGCTCGCCGGGGATCTGCTCGGTCAGCGGATGCGCCCGCACGCCCGCTGCCAGGATCACCGTGTTGGCGGCGATACGCTCACCGTTCGACAGCATCACCCCCTCAGCGTCGATAGCCGAGACGCGCAGGCCGGCTCGCGCTTCCACGCCGCACTCCGCCAGCGCCTGGCGAATCACCGCCCCCGGCTCCGCGCCCATTCCGGCGCCCACTTCCGGGGCGCTATCGACGATCACCACGCGCACGTTCTCGTCTTTGCCCAGCGCATCCCGCAGCCGCTGCGGCATCTCCGCCGCACTCTCCAGCCCGGTCAGCCCCGCGCCCACCACCACGGCGGTGTTGCGCGCCGGCGTAGACGGCTTGGCCGCCAGCGCTTTGATATGGGCATCCAAACGCTGCGCGCTTTCCAGCGTATCGACGTTGAAACCGAATTCGGCAAAGCCCGGCACCGCAGGCACGGAGAGCCGACTGCCGGTGGCCCACACCAGGCGGTCGTAGGCCAGCTCAAGGGATCCCCCTGTCGCCTGCGCCACCGTGAGCGTCTTGGCGGCGGCATCGATGCGCTCTACCGCCCCGGCCAGGTGGTGCACGCCGACGGCGGCGAGCTGCGCGGAAATGTCCGGATTCATGTTTTCCAACACCGCTTCATACAGGCGCGGCCGGATGGTGACCGTTGGCGTCGGCGAAACCATGAGCACCTCGATATCGTCATGCTTACCGGCGAGGGTAATGGCGCGCATGGCGGACACGGCGGCCCAAAAACCGGCAAAACCGGAACCGGCAATCACTATTTTCTGCGTCATGGGATGACTCCTTCATACAGGGTTAACCGGGCGATAAGGCTGCCCGCAGTTTTTTCGGATGAACGATGCCGTTCCGCTCCCGTGGCAGGGTGCAGAAGGCCCGCCCGCCCCTTCCGAAGAGGCGGGAAAAAGTGTGTTTGGCTTTAAGGAAAGGCGGTGGTTAGGTTTTGGCCCGCGCCGTTTTGCCGCTGCGCGCGGTTCGTTCCGTCATGCGCTCATCGAGCCAGAGGCTGACCTCACCAAAGAAGCCCTGCGGCGCCTTGCGGCCAAAGCGGGCCGCGACGGCGCCGAGGGTCTGCGCCGCCAGCGCATCGCGCATCGCCTTCTCCGCCTGCAGCATCACCGCGTGGATGGCACATTTTCCGGAGACTGCCCAATCCGGCGGGGAATCATCGAACACCGCGCAGCGCCCGCGCACCTCCTGGCAATCGAACAGCGGCTTGTGCCCTTCGATGGCGTCGATGATCGCCAGAAAACTGATCTCATCCGCCGGGCGCGCCAGCCGGTAGCCGCCGCGCACCCCTTCGCTGGCGACGACGATCCCCGCCTTTTCCAGCTTGGGGAAAATCTTGGCCAGAAAGCTGGGGGAGATGCCCTGCAGCTCGGCGAGTTCGCGGCTGCTGAGCGCGCGCTGGTTATCGCCGACCAGCCACAGCAGGCAGTGGATGCCATATTCAACGCTGGTTGTGATGTACGCCATATGTCCGTTTTCGACCGTCAATGAACCTTCAATAACGCAGACTATATGAGTCTGCGTTTATCTTGTCAATAAAACACGGATCAACTTTGTCCGCGTTTTATTGACAATGCACGCCGCCGGCGACGCAGAAAGCGCCCTTCAAAATGAAAAATAAAACTTTTTTGCCCGATTCGCGCCCGGCTAACGTTTCCTTGTCGGCTGCGGCTGACTATGATGTGATGGGTGCCGCCGCCGCGGTTTGTGAGCCGCCGCACTTTCGCGCGGATTGCGCCGTGGGAATAAAGAACTCTTGTCTGCTGCTGACGTCTTAGAAATGATTATTTAAGGGAAACGCCTGACTATGACCAACCGGTTGACCAAAACCGCGTTAGCGGTGCTGCTGCTCGGCACGCTGAACGCCACCGCCCTGGCGCCAGCACAGGCGGAAAGCCAAGACCAGTTGCCGGATATGGGCACCTCCGCCGGCGGCACCCTGAGCATCGGACAAGAGCTGGCGATGGGCGATTTCTACGTGCGCCAACTGCGCGCCAGCGCCCCGCTGATCAACGATCCGCTGCTGAGCCAGTACATCAACCAGCTGGGCAACCGGCTGGTGGCCAGCGCTTATTCGGTGCGCACGCCGTTCCATTTCTATCTGGTGCGCAACGACGAGATCAACGCCTTCGCCTTCTTCGGCGGCAACGTGGTGCTGCATTCCGCGCTGTTTCGCGTCAGCGACAACGAAAGCCAACTGGCTTCGGTGCTGGCGCACGAAATCTCGCACGTCACCCAGCGCCACCTGGCGCGCGCAATGGAAGACCAGCAGCGCAACGCCCCGCTGACCTGGGTGGGCGCACTCGGCTCCATCCTGCTGGCGATGGCCAACCCGACCATGGGCATGGCGGCGCTGAGCGGTACCCTGGCCGGCACCCAGCAGGGCATGATCAGTTTTACCCAGTCGAACGAACAGGAAGCCGACCGCATCGGCATTCAGGTGCTGCAGCGCGCCGGTTTCGATCCCGAAGCGATGCCCGACTTCCTGCAAAAACTCTCGGATCAGTCGCGCTATGCCTCCAAGCCGCCGGAAATGCTGCTGACGCACCCCTTGCCGGACAGCCGCCTTTCCGACGCGCGCAACCGCGCCAACCAGATGCCGAAACACATCGTGCAGTCTTCGCAGGACTACCTGATGGCCAAGGTGCGCGCACTGGGCATGTACAGCTCGGAAGGCTATGGCCTGAACGAAGAGCTGCTCGGCTCACTCAGCAAGGGCAACGTGCGCGAACAGGCGGCCGCCAAATACGGCCGCGCCATCCTGTTCTATGAAGCGAAAAAATACGACGACGCACGCAACATCATTCAACCAATGCTGGCGCAGGATGCGAAAAACGTCTGGCTGATCGACCTGATGACCGACATCGATCTCGGCCAGAAACGCGCGCCGCAGGCCATCGCCCGCCTGCAGGCGGCCAACGCCGCCCAGAACAACAACCCGGTGCTGCAGCTCAACCTAGCCAATGCCTATGTCGAAGGCAACCAGCCGGCGCAGGCCTCAAAGATTCTGAACCGCTATACCTTTGCCCATCCGGACGATCCGAACGGCTGGGATCTGCTGGCGCAGGCCAGCGCCGCCCAGGGGCTGCGCGATGAAGAGCTGTCGGCCCGCGCCGAAAGCCTGGCGCTGACCGGCCGGCTCGATCAGGCCATCGGCCTGCTCAGCAATGCCAGCTCGCTGCAGAAACTCGGCAGCCTGAAACAGGCGCGCTACGATGCGCGCATCGACCAGCTGCGCCAACTGCAACAGCGCTTCCGCCAATACCAGCGCAGCTGATTCAACAAGGAATGAACGCCATGAAAAACGTCACGATTTACCACAACCCGCGCTGCTCCAAGAGCCGTGAAACCCTGGCGCTGCTGGAGCAGCACGGTGTCGATCCCAAGGTGGTGCTGTATCTTGAAACGCCCCCGTCGGCCGATGAGCTGAAAAAGCTGTTGAAAGAATTAGGCTTCACATCCGCGCGCGATCTGATGCGCAAAAAAGAAGATCTGTACAAGGAATTGAAGCTGGCGGACGACAGCCTGAGCGAAGAACAGCTGCTGGCGGCGATGACGGCGAACCCGAAACTGATCGAACGCCCGATCGTGGTGAAAGGCAGCAAGGCGCGTATCGGCCGGCCGCCGGAGCAGGTGCTGGAGATTTTATAAATTCGAATTCGGGCGCGGACTGTCGCGCCCTTTCTTTTGCGGTAGCTGCTACAGCCCCAGGATCTCTTTAACGAAAGGGATGGTCAGCTTGCGCTGGGCGGTGATCGAGGCACGATCGAGCTGATCGAGGGTCATAAACAGCGTGCGCATCTCGCGATCCAGCCGTTTCAACAGGAAGCGGCCCACGTCTTCCGGCAGCTCGAAGCCGCGCAGTTTGCCGCGCAGCTGCAGCGCCAGCAGTTTTTCTTCGTCCGACAGCGGCTGCAGCTTGTAGATCTGCCCCCAGTCCAGGCGCGAAGCCAGATCAGGTAAACGCAGGTTCAGCTGGCGCGGCGGACGATCTCCGGTGATAAACAAGCGAGTGCGGCCGGTTTCCAGGATGCGGTTGTAGAGGTTGAAGATCGCCATCTCCCACTCTTCGTCGCCGGCGATGCATTCGATATTGTCGATGCAGACCAGCGCCAGCTGCTCCATGCCGTCCAACACTTCAGGCACGAAGTAAGCGCGTTTGTCGAGCGGCACATAGCCCACCGCTTCCCCCTGCTGCGAAAGCTCGGCGCAGGCCGCATGCAGCAGATGGCTGCGCCCGCCGCCTTCACGCGACCAAAAATAGATATAGCTGCCATGTTCCTGACGGACGGCGGATTGGATCGCGGCTAATAGGGATGGGTTCTCGCCCGGATAAAAACTGGCGAAAGTTTCATCATCGGGAAGATAAAGTGGCAGTGAAAGCTGTGCCGGCGTATTCAGAGAAGCACCTCAACCAAAACTGGCAGAAAAACGCGGGCAGTTTAACACAGAAAACGGGCGCTGTTGAACCGGCAGGATCTTATGCCGCAATAGTGAGCAATGCCTTAGCGCCGTTTAATCGATTGCGGCTCCCTCACCGGCAAGAATAATCTGATATCAAACCCTAACCCCATGCCTAAGCAGGTTAAATTTGTAATTTAAGTAAAACCTGACCTAGTATAGGTAGGCAAAACGCAATCACCATCAACAAGGTTTCTGCAAGGATATAGACGATGAAAGTATGGAATAAAGTGCTGTTAGCCTCCTTTATCGGGTTGTTGGTTGCCGGCTGTGATGACTCTTCCAAGGTTGACGCCAACCTGGATAAAGCCAAAGACAGCGCCGAGCAGATGAAAGACGCCGCCCAGAAAAAAGCGGACGATCTGACGGACAAAGCGAAAGCGACGGCGGATGAAATCAAAAAAGAGGCCGCCACGCAGGCAGACCAGCTGAAGGACAAAGCCTCGGCAATTAAAGATGAAGCCGCCAAGCAAGCCGACGCCATCACCAACGACGCCAAGGCCAAGGCCGCCGCGATCAAGGATGACGCCGGCAAACAAAGCCAGCAGCTGGTGGATCAGGCCAAGGCCATCAAAAACGACGCCATCAACGGCGCTAACGATCTGACCGAGCAGGCCAAGGCGAAGACCGAAGCCATCAAGAACAGCGCCGAAAACAAAGCGCAAGAGTTGAAACAAGAGACCGATGCGGCGGTGAACGGCAATACGCAGCCGGCCACCCAGCAGTAAGCCATACTCAGCCACCAAGAGAGGAGCAGTAAATGGGGATTATTTCCTGGATTATCTTCGGCCTGATCGCCGGTATTTTGGCTAAGTGGATCATGCCCGGCAAAGACGGCGGCGGCTTTATCCTGACCGTTGTGCTGGGGATCATCGGCGCCGTAGTCGGCGGCTATATCAGCACCTTCTTCGGCTACGGCAAGGTTGACGGCTTCAACTTCGGCAGCTTCGTGGTAGCGGTTATCGGCGCCATCGTGGTGCTGTTCGTGTACCGCAAAATTCGCAGCTAATATGACATTGGGGAGCTGAGGCTCCCCTTTTTCACTCTTTAACTATACGTCCGTCATTAAGAATGAATGCTGTCCTACCGTCCCAAAACTCAGCAATAAAAATATCTTTCGGCTCTATGCCATGTTCACGGATAGTTTGGTTCAACCACTCCTCATCTTTACTAATCTCCTGCAGCTCATAAGGCCTGGCCCTGCCATTTTTCATAATGATAACTGAAGGCAGTTCATTTCCCTCGCATACCGCAGTTATCTGACCGCCCGGCTCAATTTGCGCATAGACAATCTCCTGAAAGGCGTGAATCCCCTGCGCATGCAGCTGTGAGGAAACGTTCAAGATGTCGATTTTATTTTTCTTGGCTAAAATATTTTCCATCAAAAAGCGGCCGTTTTTTATAATTGGTATCGGGTTGCCGATAGTGACCGAACGAAAGAAGTTGCAATGTTTACTGATTGCATTCAACAGAGAAATTAGTCCTACTCCGATAAGTAATACAACGACATACTGGTACAAAGGGATGCTGTCGCTATAGATAACGCCCCCAATAATGCCCCCGAGCACAAAGTTTCCGATAAAATCTACTGGGGTCATCTGCGATAGCTGGGTCTTTCCCGACAGGTTCAGGTGGGTGATAACTATGACAAAGCCAATCACAAATTTGAGCAAAATATAGCCGTAGTACTCCATACCCTCTTTCCTTAACCGATGTTGTTAATGCTATCAGCTACTTTATCCCAACGGATATAATGCAGAAACACGAATAAAAAGGGCAGCCCCTGGGCTGCCCTTTTCGTTACTTCTGCTCCGCCGGTTCATCCGGCGCGTCGAGCACCTCTTCTTCCTTGCGGAACAGGCTGATGACCTTGAACAACAGGCTCAGGCCAATGCCGACGATGGTCGCCAGCGCCATGCCTTTCAGCTCCGCCGCGCCGATATGCACCTTGGCGCCGCTCACGCCGATGATCAGGATCACCGAGGTCAGAATCAGGTTTTGCGCCTTGTTGTAATCCACTTTGGACTCGATCAGCACGCGAATGCCCGAGGCGCCGATCACGCCGTACAGCAGCAGCGAAACGCCGCCCATCACCGGCACCGGCACCGCCTGGATCGCCGCCGCCAGCTTGCCGATGCAGGACAGCAGGATAGCCAGCACCGCCGCGCCACCGATCACCCAGGTGCTGTAGACCTTGGTGATGGCCATCACGCCGATGTTCTCGCCGTAGGTGGTGTTCGGCGTGGAACCGAAGAAGCCGGAGAACACCGTCGAGATACCGTTGGCGAACATCGAACGGTGCAGCCCCGGATCGCGGATCAGGTCTTTTTTCACGATGTTGGCGGTCACCACCAAGTGGCCGACGTGCTCGGCAATCACCACCAGCGCCGCCGGCAGAATGGTGAAGATGGCGAACCACTCAAAGCGCGGGGTGTAGAAGGTCGGCAGCGCGAACCAGTGCGCCTCGCGGATCGGGGTCAAATCCACCACGCCCATGAAGAACGACAGCGCATAGCCCACCAGCACGCCGATCAGGATCGGGATAATTGCCAGGAAGCCGCGGAACAGCACCGAGCCGAGCACCGTGACCGCCAGCGTCACCAGCGAAATGGTGATGGTGGTCGAGTCGGCGCTGGTACCTTCCGCCGGTAGCAGCCCCGCCATGTTGGCCGCCACGCCCGCCAGCTCCAGCCCGATGACGGCGACGATCGCCCCCATCGCCGCCGGCGGGAACATCACGTCCAGCCAGCCGGTGCCGGCCTTTTTCACGATCAGCGCCACCAGGCAGAACAGCACGCCGCACATGATGAAACCGCCCAACGCCACTTCATAACCGAGCGGCAACAGCAGCAGCACCGGCGAGATAAACGCGAAGCTGGAACCGAGGTAGGCCGGGATCTTGCCTTTACAGATGAACAGATACAGCAGCGTGCCGATGCCGTTGAACAGCAGCACGGTCGCCGGGTTGATCTTGAACAGGATAGGCACCAGCACGGTGGCGCCGAACATGGCGAACAGGTGCTGGAAGCTGAGCGGAATGGTCTGGAGCAGCGGCGGGCGCTCGCTGACGCCGATGGCGCGACGGGTCATGTGTGCTTTTCCTCGGTTTATTGGTTTTATAGGTTTTAGTCAAAAAAAAGCCGACTCGTTAAGTCGGCTCAAATGTTTACTTGGTACCAAATATCTTGTCGCCCGCGTCACCCAGGCCAGGCACGATGTAGCCCTTGTCGTTCAGGCACTGATCGATGGAGGCGGTGTACAGCTCAACGTCCGGGTGCGCTTTCTCCAGCGCGGCGATGCCTTCCGGCGCCGCCACCAGGACCAGCACCTTGATGCTGTGGCAGCCGGCTTTCTTCAGCAGATCGATAGTGGCGATCATCGAACCGCCGGTGGCCAGCATCGGGTCAACGACCAGCGCCATGCGCTCTTCGATGTTGGAAACCAGCTTCTGGAAGTACGGCACCGGCTCCAGGGTTTCTTCGTCGCGGTAAACGCCCACCACGCTGATGCGCGCGCTCGGCACATGCTCCAGCACCCCTTCCATCATGCCCAGTCCTGCGCGCAGGATCGGCACTACGGTAATCTTTTTCCCTTTGATCTGATCCACTTCAACTGGCCCGCACCAGCCTTCGATGGTGACTTTTTCCGTCTCCAGATCGGCGGTCGCTTCATAGGTCAGTAAACTACCCACTTCTGAGGCCAGCTCACGGAAGCGTTTGGTGCTGATGTCATTTTCGCGCATCAGGCCAAGCTTGTGTTTTACCAGCGGGTGTTTCACCTCAACGATCTTCATCATTTTTCTCCTATTAAGGTGGTTGCGGCCAAAAAAATCGCGGGATTATACCTCCTTTTTTTCGCCGCGCCACCCACAATAGCCCGATCGGGATCAACAAAAGTTTGAATATCAGTATAGATGACGAAAAAGCGGAGCCGGTTCACAAGCCGCTCGCAAACGTTTGCCTGCGCTGTTAGAATTGCCGCGCCTTATTCCGGAATCAACATCGGAAGCACAGTTTTCAAACCGCAAACCGTCGTGGGGAATCGCGCAGTGACCGACAAAACCTCTCTCAGCTATAAAGACGCAGGTGTCGATATCGATGCAGGCAACGCATTGGTAGACCGCATCAAAGGTGTAGTTAAACAGACCCGTCGCCCGGAAGTGATGGGCGGTCTGGGCGGGTTTGGCGCCCTGTGTGCGTTGCCGCAGAAATACCGCGAGCCGGTGCTGGTTTCCGGTACCGACGGCGTGGGCACCAAGCTGCGTCTGGCGATGGATCTGAAACGCCACGACACCATCGGCATCGATCTGGTGGCGATGTGCGTCAACGATCTGGTGGTTCAGGGCGCCGAGCCGCTGTTCTTCCTCGACTACTACGCGACCGGCAAGCTGGATGTGGACACCGCGGCCAGCGTGATCACCGGCATCGCCGAAGGCTGCAAACAGTCCGGCTGTGCGCTGGTGGGCGGCGAAACCGCTGAAATGCCGGGCATGTACCACGGCGAAGATTACGACGTGGCCGGTTTCTGCGTCGGCGTGGTCGAAAAATCCGAGATCATCGACGGCAGCAAAGTGCAGTCAGGCGACGCGCTGATCGCCCTGGGCGCTTCCGGCCCGCACTCCAACGGCTACTCGCTGGTGCGTAAAATCCTGGAAGTGAGCAACACCGATCCGACCGCTACCCAGCTGGAAGGCAAACCGCTGGCCGACCACCTGCTGGCGCCGACCAAGATTTACGTGAAGTCCGTGCTGGAGCTGATCGAGAAGGCGGACGTCCACGCCATCGCTCACCTCACCGGCGGCGGCTTCTGGGAAAACATTCCACGCGTGCTGCCGGAAGGCATGCAGGCGGTGATCGACGAAGCCAGCTGGCAGTGGCCGGCGGTGTTCACCTGGCTGCAGCAGGCCGGTAACGTCAGCCGTCATGAAATGTACCGCACCTTCAACTGCGGCGTAGGCATGGTCATCGCCCTGCCGGAAGCCGAAGTGGAAGCGGCCATCGCGCTGCTGACCGCAGCAGGTGAAAAAGCGTGGAAAATCGGTAAACTGACCGCCTCTTCCGACGAACAACAAGTGGTCATCAACTGATGAAAAAGATCGTGGTGTTGGTCTCCGGCCAGGGGAGCAATCTCCAGGCGCTGATTGACGCCTGCCAGCAGGGCCGCATCACCGCCGAGATCGTGGCGGTGTTCAGCAACAAGGCGCAGGCTTATGGCCTGCAGCGCGCCGAGGCGGCCGGCATCGCCGCCCAGGCGTTGGATGCCAAGGCTTACGCCGATCGCGCGGCGTTCGACGTCGCGTTGGCGGACGCTATCGACCAGTACCAGCCCGATCTGGTAGTGCTGGCCGGCTACATGCGCATCCTCAGCCCGCAGTTCGTGCAGCGTTATGCCGGCCGCCTGCTGAACATCCACCCTTCCCTGCTGCCGAAATACCCGGGCCTGCATACCCACCGTCAGGCCATCGACAACGGCGACAGCGAACACGGCACCTCGGTGCACTTCGTGACCGAACAGCTCGACGGCGGCCCGGTGATTTTGCAGGCCAAGGTGCCGATTTTCGCTGACGACGAAGAGGATGACGTGGTTGAACGGGTGCAAACCCAGGAACACACGATCTATCCGCTGGTGGTGAGCTGGTTCGTCGACGGCCGCCTGGCGATGCGCGATGGCGCCGCCTGGCTGGACGGCGAACGCCTGCCTGAGCAGGGTCACGCCGCCGACTGAGGCGCGCAGCCTGAACCTTGCCTAAACGGTGCCCACGCGGCGCCGTTTTTTTTCGCCTTCATCCATTCTGTGAAGTTATACTTTGCACAATTTCACGGCACAGAGGAGCCCACATGTCCAGCACTGCCAGCGTCAGGTTACGCCCATTGGAACGGGACGATCTGTCGTTCGTCCACCAGATGGACAACAACGCCAGCGTTATGCGCTATTGGTTTGAAGAACCCTACGAAGCCTTTGTCGAGCTTTCCGATCTCTACGACAAACACATCCACGATCAGAGCGAGCGCCGCTTTATCATCGAGCACGAAGGCGCCAAGGTCGGCCTGGTGGAACTGGTGGAGATCGATCACATCCACCGCCGCGCAGAGTTCCAGATCATCATCGATCCCGCCCACCAGGGCAAAGGCTACGCCAGCACCGCCGCCCGCTTGGCGATGGACTATGGCTTCTCGGTGCTGAACCTGTACAAGCTGTACCTGATCGTCGACAAGGAGAACCCGAAGGCGATCCACATCTACAGCAAGCTGGGATTCAACGTGGAAGGCGAGCTGATCGACGAGTTCTTCGTCAACGGCGAATACCGCACCGTGCTGCGCATGTGCATCTTCCAGCCGCAATATCTGGCGAAGTTCAAAACGCCCAATGATAAGCCGCTGGTGAAGTGACGCTTAGCAAGAAAAAGAGAAAACCCGCGAAAGCGGGTTTTTTATTGGAAAATAAGCGACTAGTATTAATGGATGCTATTTTATCGTCAGGAAATAGCCTGATGAATGCGGAAATAAATAATATTCAGCCGAGATAATTAATCGAACAATAATTAATAGTGATAGTAAGAGTTACCCTCTGCCTCTACAAAGGAAAAATGCCATGACAACCGTCTCAAACCTGCTGCTTTTTATCGGCCTGGCGATGCTCGCCATCGCCGCCGGTCTGAATACCTATAGCGGCTACGCGCCTGCAGATCCCAATAGCACCCCGCTATTTTCCCCGCTCTGGTGGACGCGCTGGTTCCCGCTCTATGCCTCGGGGGCCGCGCTGCTGTTGGTGGGGGTGGTGTTGCGAATTTCGGCCAGAACACACTGAAGGCCACGGGCACAGTTTTCTTTTCATACGGTTTCTTGCGTTGTTATCCAACAAGTATTGTATCTACGCCGTGTCCGCACGGCCTGAAAGGCTCCCTCTTACGCCGCTGAGCCGCAAAGCTTGATGACAACGCTCGAAAGGTACCCCTGCCAGGGGAGTATATAATGGGCTCGGCATACCAACATTATCTCACTTATTATTCTTCAGGAATTTAATTTTAAATTAAGAAATCGAACACCAAAATAAAAATATAGAACCGACATCAAGCAAGAAACAAAATAGAGTTTACAAAGTCAGCTTATCAAATTAATGTAATGATTGATTGCATTAAGTTATATATTCATGAAATGAATAAAAATAAATCAAATATAAATACCAGATAATATCAGGATATCCCCTCATGCCCGAACGTGATATAGAACTATTTATTCGTGACTATGTTAATGATATTAAAAGCGGCAGCGCTGCGCTCTTTGCCGGCGCTGGGCTGTCCATACCCGCCGGCTTCGTCAGCTGGAAAGAGCTCATAAGCGATATCGCTTATGAACTGGGGTTGGACATAGAAAAAGAGAGCGACCTTATTTCTCTGGCACAATATCATCTCAATGAAAAAGGCAACCGGCATAAGATAAATCAAAAAATAATTACAGAATTCGCTGAGCAAGCGGAAGAAACAGAAAACCATCGAATCATTGCCAGATTGCCGATAGCGTCACTTTGGACTACCAACTACGACGATCTGATTGAAAAAACCTATGCCCGTTATAATCGCGTCTGCGACGTCAAAACCACGCCGGAAAGCCTGACTAATAACATTCATAAACGTGATGTGGTTTTATATAAAATGCATGGTGACTATAAAACCCCCAACCAAGCGGTTATCACCCGAGAGCAATACGAAACCTATTCCCGCTCACACCAGCCTTTTGTCAATATGCTGATGGCGGAGCTGACTGCCAAAACCTTCCTGTTTATCGGTTTCAGTTTCGAAGACCCTAACCTGCAATATGTATTGAGTCGGCTCTATGCGCAGTACGGCGAAGGGAAAAGAAACCACTACTGCATCATGCGGCGCGTCCAGCTTGGCGACAGCGGCAGCGAAGAGCAGGCGTCTTGCGATTACAACAGCCGCAAACAAGGCTTGATGATCAACGATCTTCGCCGCTACGGCATTCAAACGCTGTTGGTAAACGACTATCGCGAAATCACCGACCTGCTGTATGCCATCGAAACGCAGTTCAAGAAAAGCACGGTGTTTATCTCCGGCAGTGCCGACAACTACCAGCCCTATGCCCGTGAAGAATCCATCCAGTTCATACATCGTCTGGCGCGCCAGCTTATCCGCAAACAGTACCGCATCGTCAATGGCTTTGGCTGGGGTATAGGCACGGCGGTGATCAACGGCGCATTGGAAGCCATTTACGACAGCCAAGGAAAAATCAGCGAAAGCCAGCTGGTGCTGCGCCCTTTCCCCCAATTCGCCAGCGGGGGCATTACGCTGCCGGCACTTTGGCACGAGTATCGCCAGAACATGATTTCGCTCAGCGGCATCGCGGTCTTTTTGTTCGGCAACAAGCGTAACACCGAAGGCGAATGCGTGCTGGCCGACGGTTTATTGAAAGAGTTCCACATCGCTGCGGAACAAGGCTGCGTCTGCATTCCTATCGGTTGTACCGGCGGCGCATCCGCCGAAATCTACCGAAAAATCAAGGAGGAGATGAAAGAAACCCTCTACCACCGCAACCCCACCGCCATGAATCTGCTGGATCAGCTTAACGAACCGGGCAGCCTGGCGGAGAAGAAAAAATGCCTGTTGGCACTTATCGATATCATTACTAAGGATAACCCCCGATGACCAGAAAATGTTTTTACAGTTTCCATTATGAGCCGGACAACTGGCGCGCTTCTCAGATACGTGAAATGGGCACGCTGGAAGGTAATCGGCCGGCCACGGATAATGATTGGGAGGAAGTTAAAAAGGGCGGTAACGACGCCATCGCTGATTGGATCAAAGGCCAGTTGGACAATCGCAGCTGCGCCGTAATTCTCGCCGGTAAAGATACCGCCAATCGTAAGTGGATCAACTTCGAAATCTGCGAGGCCTGGAAGAAAGGCATGGGCGTGCTGGTGATATATATCCATAACCTGAAAGACAGCGCCGGCGAAAAAACCCAAAAAGGCAACAACCCGTTGGATCACATCAAGCTGGGTGACGCAAAGCTTTCCACAATCGCCAAAGCCTATGATCCGCCTTATTCAACCAGCACCAATGTCTATAACCACATCAAAGAAAACCTGGCTGAGTGGGTAGAAGAAGCGATCCGCATTCGCAAAAACTACTGACACATGGGCAATTACAATGAATACAGGGGCATATATGCCCCTTTTTTAGGATATCATATATTCACAGCCGCCTTACGCCCTCCCAATCGCCGCAACAGCCAACTACGCAGCGGTTTTTCGCACACATCGCTTTCACTCAGCGGAATAAAGGCTGAATCCACATGTTCTTTCACCGCTTGCTCCTGCTGATGCCGGCAACGCGCCTGATATTCCTCTTCCTGTTGGCACAGATTCGGTTGCCATATCAACCAGAAAGCTTTGGCGCCGTTAAGCGAAACCCATTCGTCGATCGACCAGGCCACAACAAAAATCGCCATGGCGAGATAGGTTAAGAGGAAAAAGAAAAACCAGAACGTGTTGCCGGCGCTGGGTGCACTCATGCCTAAAGGCGGCACGGTAACAAAGAAACCATAAGCGATGGCAGCTAAACTCAGTATCAGGAATCCCACCAGTCCCCGGCGCTGACGCTTCCACCGTTCGGCACTGAAAGAGAAAACACCGTTTTTCACTACACAGAGCAAAACATGACGTAAAAAGCTGTTAAGAATGGGGCTGGTTAACGGCAAAGGCGCCTTACCCAGATACTCCGTGAGTTGATGCGCGATCCAGACCGGCAGGCGAATACCGATGCTTTCATACAGCGCCTTGATTTGCAATTGCGTGATGCCTTCCTGCGGCTTGGCTCGCAATCTCTCAATATATGCCAACACGGAGATCCGTTTATCTGCACTGACAGCATCAAATCGGTGATTACGTCGGTTGTCTTGCCCCTTTGACCAGCGCGAGAACCACCATTTTATTACCGATATCAATACCGGCAATAATAAAGTCATCAGAGGAATAATAATTTCTTTAATATAATTCTCGTCAATATTCATGCGTAATATCCTTATATTAACAGTATTATAAAATCGTTATCAGCCTGATATTTATGGTTGAATGCAAATGGCATTGCTCTGCAACGTAATAACGTTACTCAGGCAATCAGTAAACGCTCGGCTATTCTCATTTATATAGCATTAATCGGCATGAAATCGATAAAAGATATTGGTTGTCGATACCATTTTTGATTTTTCACTTCACAATATGACGGAAGCCTGAGACTTCCGTCACTTTCTCCTCACCCATACCGCCCGGTAATATAATCCTCGGTGCGGCGCTGGCGCGGCGAGGTGAAGATGGCGTCGGTGTCGTTATACTCCACCAGCCGCCCCTGATGAATAAAGGCGGTGTAGTCGGAGACTCGCGCCGCCTGCTGCATGTTGTGCGTCACCAGCACCACGCTGTAACGCTGTTTCAGCGCGGAAATCAGCTCTTCGATGGTCAGCGTGGAGATCGGATCCAGCGCCGAGGTCGGCTCGTCGAGCAGCAATACCTCCGGCTCGATGGCGATGGCGCGCGCAATCACCAGGCGCTGCTGCTGGCCGCTGGACAAGCGGAACGCATTTTCGCGCAGCCGATCCTTCACCTCATGCCACAGCGCGGCGGCGCGCAGCGAACGCTCCACCGCCTCATCCAGCAAGCGCCGGTCGCGCACGCCCTGCAGCCGCAGGCCGTACACCACGTTTTCATAGATCGATTTCGGGAACGGGTTCGGCCGCTGGAACACCATGCCCACCCGCCGCCGCAGCGCAGCCACGTCGATCTGTGCCCCGGAGATCGCCGCGCCGTTCAGCTGCAGCTCGCCCTCGATACGGCAGTTGTCCACCAGATCGTTCATGCGGTTGAAACAGCGCAGCAGCGTCGATTTACCGCAGCCCGAGGGGCCGATCAGGGCCGTCACCCGGTGCTTCGGGATACGCAGCGAAATATCGTGCAGCACCTGTTTGTCGCCATAAAACAGGTTCAGGCCGTTGACCGCCAGCGCGGTCTGTTCATCGTCGAGATGCTGGACATCCAGCCGGGGCAAACTGCCTGGCGTCATCAAACCCATTACGCACTCCCCAAAAATAGCGTCATTGTTACTGCGACCATGCTCGGTACCGCTCCCTCAACGAATGGCGGATACCCATCGCCGCCAGATTCAAACTCACCACGATCGTCACCAGCAGGAAGGCGGTGGCGAACACCAGCGGCCGCGCCGCCTCTACGCTCGGGCTCTGGAATGCCATATCGTAGATCTGGAAGCTCAAATGCATAAACTTCCGTTCCAGGTGCAGATACGGGAAAATCTCGTCCACCGGCAGCACCGGCACCGATTTCACTACCCCCACCAGCATCAGCGGCGCGGTCTCCCCGGCGGCGCGCGCCACCGCCAGAATCAGGCCGGTCATCATCGCCGGCGCCGCCATCGGCAGCACGATGCGCCACAGCGTCTCGGCCCGGCTGGCGCCCAGCGCCATCGAGCCCTGCCGCAGCGAAGTGGGAATGCGCGACAGCCCTTCCTCGGTGGCGACGATCACCACCGGCAGCGTCAGCAGCGCCAGCGTCAGCGCCGCCCACAGCACGCCGGGCGTGCCGAAGGTCGGGTTGGGCAAGGATTCAGGATAGAACAGCTGGTCGAGCGTGCCGCCTATCATATAAACGAAAAAGCCGAGGCCGAAGACGCCATAGACGATCGAGGGCACGCCGGCCAGGTTGACCACCGCAATGCGGATCACTCGCGTCAGCAGATTGTTGCCGGCATACTCGTGTAGATATACCGCCGCGATCACGCCAAACGGCATCACCACGATCGACATCAGGATCACCATCAACACCGTGCCAAAAATGGCCGGGAACACCCCGCCTTCGGTGTTCGCCTCACGCGGGCTGTCGGTGAGGAACTTCTTCACCTGCTCGCCCCAGTGCGCCAGCTTCTCGGTGGTGTTCATGGCGTTCGGGTACCAGGCATCGCGCACCTGGCTGAGCGGAATGGTCAACGTCTGGCCGTGCATGTCGCGCAGCAGCAGCGCATCGCGCTGGCGATCGCGGTTCAGCCCCGTCAGGCGTTCGGACAGCAGCTGGTATTGCCGCTGTAACTCCAGCCGCTCGGCCTTGATGGCGTCCTGCGCACGGGCGTCCAGCTTATCGTCGCGCTGCAGGCGCTTTTCCCGCAGCCGCAGCGCGTCAAACTGTTGATTGATGCGCGCCATATCGCGGAATTGAATGTCGTGCGCCTGGCGCGAGAGCGCGGCGATTTGCGGCAGCCGCTGCTGCAACGCCTGCCCCAGATTGCGGCCGGTCAGCGGTTGCCCATCCTCCAGCAGCCCCGCCAGATAGCCGTAGGCGGTACCGTGGCTGTCGCGCTCCAGCACCAGCAGGCCGCGCGGCGTGCTTTGGCTGCGGATGTCGCTGGCCAGCAGCGTGCGAAAATCCTGCCCCTCGCGCTCGCGGTTACCGACCTTGATCAGATAGCGTTCGACGCTTTGCGCCTCGCCCGGCGGCGCCACGCCCGCTTCCGTCAGCTGGCGGCGCGAAATGCTTTGCTGCTGGTACAGCTCGCCGATCACCGTCACCGGCCCGGCGCCGTTCTGATTCAGCTCAAACTGATAAACCGGGCTCGGCCAGAAATAACGCATCCCTTGCCCAGCCAGCAGCAACAGAATGCCGATCAGCGCCAACAGGCTGACGGCCACCGAACCGGCGGTCAGCCAAATCCACGGCGAGCCGCTCTTCACCCAGTTCTTCATGGTGCCTCCTGATTCGGCGTGTAGCGCTTGCGCAGCCGCAGGCGCACCGCCTCCGCCAGCGTGTTGAACACGAAGGTGAAGACAAACAGCACCAGCGCGGTCAGGAACAGCACGCGGTAATGGCTGCTGCCGGAGACCGCCTCCGGCATCTCGATGGCGATGTTGGCCGCCAGCGCCCGCAGCCCCTGGAACAGGCTGCCGTCGATAATCGGCGTATTGCCGGTGGCCATCAGCACGATCATGGTTTCCCCCACCGCGCGGCCAAAGCCGATCATCAGCGCGGAGAAAATACCGGCGCTGGCGGAAGGCAGCACCACTTTGATCACCGTCTGCCATTGGGTGGCGCCCAGTGCCAAAGAGCCCTGGCTCAGGGTGGCCGGCACGCTGAACAGCGCGTCCTCCGCCAGCGAGAAGATGATCGGCACCAGCGCGAAGCCCATCGCCACGCCCACCACCAGCGCATTGCGCTGGTCGTAATTATCCCCCAGCCAGAAATGCAGCGGCTCACCGAACAGCGCCACCTCCAGCCGCGGCCCCAGGCTGAGCGCCAGCCACACCGTCAACGCCAGCAGCGGCAACAGCAACAGCAGATCGACGCCCGGCCGGCAACGCGGCATAAAGCGATGGGTCAACGCGCCGCACAGCAGCACCGCCGCCGCCAGCAGCAGCGGCAACGCCAGCACCGCCAACAGATACTGCTCGATGATCGGCGCCAGCCAAATGCCGGCCACCAGCCCGATCACCACCGTCGGCAGCGCGCCCATCACTTCGATAGCCGGTTTGATCACCCGCCGCAGCCCCGGCGTCATAAAGTAAGCGGTATAGATGGCGCCGGCCAGCGCCAGGGGAATGGCGAACAGCATCGCGTAAGCCGCCGCCTTGAAGGTGCCGAAGATCACCGGCATCAGGCTGAATTTGGGTTGGTAACTGTCTTCGCCGGAGGTGGACTGCCAAACATAGGCCGGCTGCGGGTAGTTCTCATACCACACCTTGCCCCACAGCGAACGCCAGGTAACGTCCGGATACGGGTTGTCGAGCGCATAGCGCTGCCAGCCCTGCGCGCTCTCCAGCAGCAGGCCATCGCCGCGCGGCGCAAACGCCATCTGCTGCACCTCGGCGCCCAAACGGGTATTCAGCAGCGGCTGCGGTTGAATGGTGGAGAACAGCGAGAAGCCGCCATCGGGCCGCAGGGTGGCGAACACCCGGCGATAGGGCTCAGCCACCGTCAGCTCCTGCCCGTCGGCGCCATGGTCGAAATGCTGCACCGGCGTCAGGCGCCAGCGCTGCTCTTTTTCTACTTCGAACCACTCGCGCAGATTGCCGTCGGCGCCCTTGATCAACAGCGCGCTGCCGCCGGGCAGCGCCGTCATCTGATACGGAGCATGTTCGCCAAGGGTACGCGTTTCACGCAGCTGCAGCTGCGCGCCGTCGATCTGATAACGCGCCAGCCGGTTGCCGGTCAGCAGGTAAAGCTGGCGGCCATCCGGCGTCAGCACCAGTTGTTCTGCATCCTGTTCCAGCGGCCGCTCGCTGAACTGCGGCGGCCGGTCAGGGCTGAAACGGCCGAACACCAGCCGCCGATCGTCGGTCACCCCAGCCAGCAGATACTGCCCGCGATGGGCATCCGCCAGCGACAGCCGTTTCAGCGGCTTGCGCTGCGGATCCAGCGCCAACGGCTGCTGCCCGAGCGGGAACAACCACTGCGGCCGGCCGTTTTCCGCCGTCGCGAAATCCGCGCGCGCCACCACCAACCGGCCGTCGGCCTGCGCCAACGCAAACAGATCGCGCTCTCCGGCGGCCTGGGCAAGCAGCGCCGGTTTGGCCAGCAGCGTCTGCTGCGCCAGCGGCGCCTGGGGCTGGCCGTTCGGTGCCGGCGTCAGGCGATAAAATTGCCCCGCGCCCTGCGCGTCGATGCGGTAACCGACGCGCTGCTGCACGTCCATGCCCAGCGCCAGCACCGGGGCCGACGCCGCGATCGGCAGTGGCTGCGCCTGGCCGAGCGAGGCCGGTTTGAACAGCGGCAGCACGGCAAACAGCAAATAGACGAAGATCAGCATCAACGTCATCAGCACCATCAGCCCGCTGGCGGTTACTGCCGCCTGCACGCCGCGGTCGATGCGCCCGCGCATGCGATCTCGGGGATGTTGATTGGCCGTCGTCTGTGTCATGTGTCTCGCTGTCGCTGATGTAATCGGGCTTGCGCCGTAAGATAACCGGGCATCTTATGTCAGTTTTATGACGTTTGCATGACAAAGTTACCCACCATAACCCAGGTTTTTTACACTGCAAACAGACAATATGGCGTTGATATATTGCTGAAAAATGAACGCAAACACGCTTAATATCACCAAGAATAAGCCTGCTAACCTTCATTTCATGCTGCTCATTCCACCCCCCTGCGCCCTGCATCGGCGAAAATTTATTGCCGCCAAAAAACGCCGCGCGCCAACGCAATGGATATGTTGGACTTTCCTGTCAATCTCTCGCAATAATGATGAAGGACACTAGAGCGGCATCCGGGCGCTGCGTCCCGGATCCTATTCTAAATTTGAACTGGAGTGGCAATGGGTCAGGAAAAGCTCTACATCGAAAAAGAACTAAGCTGGTTATCCTTTAATGAACGCGTGTTGCAGGAAGCCGCAGATAAGAGCAATCCCCTGATTGAACGTATGCGTTTTCTGGGCATTTACTCCAACAACCTCGACGAGTTCTATAAAGTCCGCTTCGCCGATCTCAAACGGCGCATCCTGATCAGCGAAGAGCAAGGCTCCGCCGGCGCCTCGCGCCACCTGCTGAAAAAGATCCAGGCCAAGGTGCTGAAAACCGATCAGGAGTTCGACGGCCTGTACAACGATCTGCTGCTGGAAATGGCGCGCAATCAGATCTTCCTGATCAACGAACGCCAGGTGTCCGAGAACCAGCAAATCTGGCTGCGGCAATATTTCAAACAGCATCTGCGCCAGCACATCACGCCGATCCTGATCAACCACGACACCAACCTGGTGCAGTTCCTGAAAGACGATTACACCTATCTGGCGGTGGAGATCATTCGCGGCGCGCGCATCGACTATGCGCTGCTGGAGATCCCGTCCGACAAGGTGCCGCGCTTCGTCAATCTGCCGCCGGAAGCGCCGCGCCGCCGTAAACCGATGATCCTGCTGGACAACATTCTGCGCTACTGTCTGGACGATATCTTCAAGGGCTTCTTCGACTACGACGCGCTCAACGCCTACTCGATGAAAATGACCCGCGACGCGGAGTACGATCTGGTCACCGAAATGGAATCCAGCCTGCTGGAACTGATGTCCTCCAGCCTGAAACAGCGCCTGACCGCCGAGCCGGTGCGCTTCGTGTATCAGCGCGACATGCCGAACGAAATGGTGGAGCTGCTGCGCGGCAAGCTGGGCATCTCCAACTACGATTCGGTGATCGCCGGCGGCCGCTACCACAATTTCAAAGATTTCATCAGTTTCCCGAACGTCGGCAAGGCCAACCTGGTCAACAAGCCGCTGCCGCGCCTGCGCCACATCTGGTTCGACGGTTTCCGCAACGGCTTCGACGCCATTCGCGAAAAAGACGTGCTGCTCTACTACCCGTACCACACCTTCGAGCACGTGCTGGAGCTGCTGCGCCAGGCGTCGTTCGATCCGAGCGTGTTGGCTATCAAGATCAACATCTACCGGGTGGCGAAAGATTCGCGCATCATCGAATCGATGATCCACGCCGCGCACAACGGCAAAAAGGTCACGGTGGTGGTCGAGCTGCAGGCGCGCTTCGACGAAGAGGCCAACATTCACTGGGCGAAGCGCCTGACCGAAGCCGGCGTACACGTGATCTTCTCGGCGCCGGGCCTGAAAATCCACGCCAAACTGTTCCTGATTTCGCGCCGTGAAGGCGATGACATTGTGCGCTATGCTCATATCGGTACCGGCAACTTTAACGAAAAAACCGCGCGCATCTACACCGACTATTCGCTGTTGACCGCCGACTCACGCATCACCAACGAGGTGCGCCGGGTATTCAACTTTATCGAGAACCCCTACCGGCCGGTCACCTTCGACAACCTGATGGTGTCGCCGCAGAACTCGCGCCTGAAGCTGTATGAGCTGATCGACAACGAAATCGCCAACGCCCAGGCCGGGGAACAGGCCGGCATTATGTTGAAAATAAATAATCTGGTGGATAAAGGGCTGGTAGATCGGTTATATACCGCGTCCGGCGCCGGCGTGAAGATCCGCCTGCTGGTGCGGGGCATGTGTTCCCTGATTCCCAACCTGCCGGGGATCAGCGACAATATTCAGGTGATCAGCATCGTCGATCGCTTTTTGGAACACGATCGGGTGTACGTTTTCGACAATAAAGGTGACAAACGGGTGTATCTGTCCTCCGCCGACTGGATGACCCGCAACATAGATTACCGTATCGAAGTGGCGGTATCGCTGCTGGATCCGGCGCTGAAACAGCGCGTTCTGGACATCCTGGAGATCCTGTTCAGCGATACGGTCAAGGCCCGTTATGTGGATAAAGAACTGAGCAACCAGTACGTGCCGCGCGGCAACCGCCGCAAAGTGCGTGCCCAGGTGGCTATTTACGAGTATTTAAAAGCTCTGGAACAACCAGGACAGTAGGCCAGCAACTATGCCGCTAAAAAACACTGCAACGAACAAACCGCAGGAAATCGCCGCCATCGACCTCGGGTCGAACAGTTTCCACATGGTGATCGCCCGCGTCGTCAACGGCGCCTTACAGGTATTGGGCCGTTTAAAACAGCGGGTGCATCTCGCCGACGGATTGGACAGCAACAACGTACTCAGTGAAGAGGCGATAGAACGCGGCCTGGCCTGTCTGGCCCTGTTTGCCGAACGGCTGCAGGGCTTCCCGGCGGATAACGTCACCATCGTCGGGACGCACACCCTGCGTCAGGCGGTGAACGCCGAAGTGTTCCTCAAGCGCGCCGCCAAAGTGATCCCCTACCCGATAGAAATCATCGCCGGTCAGGAAGAAGCACGTTTGATCTTCATGGGCGTGGAGCACACTCAGCCGGAGAAAGGCCGCAAGCTGGTGATCGACATCGGCGGCGGCTCCACCGAGCTGGTGATCGGCGAAGACTTCGAGCCGCTGCTGGCGGAAAGCCGCCGCATGGGCTGCGTCAGCTTCGCCCAGCTGTTCTTCCCGGGCGGCGAGATCAGCAAAAACAACTTCCGCCGCGCGCGGCTGGCGGCGGCGCAGAAGCTGGAAACGCTGGCCTGGCAGTACCGCATTCAGGGCTGGCAGTATGCGCTGGGCGCTTCGGGCACCATCAAGGCCGCCCACGAAGTGCTGGTGGCGATGGGGGAAAAAGACGGTCTCATCACCCTGGATCGCCTGGAAATGCTCGCCGAGCAGGTGCTGCAGTTCAAAAGCTTCAGCTCGCTGAGCCTGCCGGGGCTGTCGGAAGATCGCCAATCGGTGTTCGTGCCGGGGCTGGCTATCCTGTGCGGCGTGTTTGATGCGCTGGCGATCCGCGATCTGCGCCTGTCCGATGGCGCGCTGCGCGAAGGCGTGCTGTATGAAATGGAAGGCCGTTTCCGCCACCAGGACATCCGCAGCCGCACCGCCAAGAGCCTGGCCGATCACTACAACATCGACCGCGAACAGGCCAAGCGGGTGCTGGAAACCACCGAGCTGCTCTACTCGCAGTGGATGGCGCAAAACACCAAGCTGGCGCACCCGCAGCTGGAGGCCCTGCTGAAATGGGCCGCCATGCTGCACGAGGTGGGGCTGAGCATCAACCACAGCGGCATGCATCGCCATTCGGCCTACATTCTGCAAAACTCCAACCTGCCTGGCTTCAACCAGGAACAGCAGCTGCTGCTGGCGGCGCTGGTGCGCTTCCACCGCAAGGCGATCAAGCTGGAAGAGTTGCCGCGCCTCAACCTGTTCAAGAAGAAATACTACCTGCCGCTGATCCAGCTGCTGCGTCTGAGCACCCTGCTCAACAACCAGCGTCAGTCGACCACCACGCCGGAAACGCTGCGCCTGACCACCGACGACAACCACTGGACGCTGCGCTTCCCGGCCGGCTACCTGGCGCAGAACAACCTGGTGCAGCTCGATTTCGAACGCGAGCAGGCCTACTGGAACGACGTCGTCGGCTGGAAGCTGCTGATCGACGAAGAAGGCTCGCAAGACGAACAGCGCTCCGCCTGATCCCCCCGCCCCCTGCCAGACAGGGGGTTTTTCTTTCCGCCCTCGCCCCGACAACCTAAACGAAACCCTAATGCGCCGTGCCGCACGCCGGAAAAAAATGGACAACTTTTGTCATCAGCGCCTAAAATCCGGTTACAAATTCTCGAGCGAATAACACAGGATACCGGCATACCGGGTGATATATGCGCAAGAAAACCACCGGACAGATGACGAAGATAGTGTTGTTTATCAGCTTTATCATTTTAGTCGGCCGACTGCTGTACGCCGCCGTGGTGGCGGTGCCTCATCATCAGGAAAAAAAGCAGGCCGCTGCGCAAAACGCCGCCGAAGTCAGCGCGCCGCAACAGGACGCCTCCTCTGAATAACCGCCGCGCCCCGTCCGTTTCATAAAAATGACTCCGGCACTCGCTATGCTCTATCTTTTAATGAGCCTGCGTCAGGAACGCCGAGCGCCCGTTAAGGAACACCATGTCAGCCGCAACCCATAACGTCAAAAAAGTCGCTGAACACCGCCAGCGCATTCTCACTCTGTTGTTGAACAATAAGGAATTGGTCGACGGCATTCTCGGCCGGCCAGGGGATGAGCACGCCCTCAGCCAAAGCGAACTGCTGAACCAGACGGCGGAAATCACCGGCCTGTTGGACGACATGCACGCCGCCGACCTGGCGGACCTGCTGGAAGCGCTGCCGCAGGATGAACGTATGGCGCTGTGGCGGCTGGTGGGCAACAGCAAGCGCGGCCAGACGCTGGTGGAGGTCGCCGAGCCGGTCTGGGACAGCCTGATCGAGGAAATGAGCGACAAAGACCTGCTCAAAGCGATCAAAACGCTGGACGTCGACGAACAGGCCTACCTGGCGCAATACCTGCCGCGTAACCTGATGGGCCGGTTGCTGACCTCGCTGGAGCCGGAGCAGCGCGCCCAGGTGCGCGAGATGAGCCAGTACGCCAAAGACAGCGTCGGCTGGATGATGGATTTCGAACTGGTGACGGTGCGGCCAGACGTCACGCTCGGCGCGGTGCACCGCTTTTTGCGCATGCGCAAAACCATTCCCGACGCCACCGATAAACTGTTCGTCACCGACCGCAAAAACACCCTGCTGGGCGAGCTGCCGCTGACCGCGGTGCTGCTGAACGATCCGGAGATCCCGGTGCGCGAAGTGATGGACAGCGATCCCGCCACCTTTCAGCCCGAAGACAAGGCCGATGAAGCGGCCGGCGCGTTCGAGCGTTACGACCTGATCAGCGCCCCGGTGGTTGACGCCAAAGGCAAACTGATGGGCCGCCTGACCATCGAAGAGATCGTCGACGCCGTCAACGAAGAGAGCGACACCAACCTGCGCCGCATGGGCGGTTTAAGCCCGGAAGAAGACGTGTTCGCCCCGGTCAGCAAGGCGGTCAAGACCCGCTGGGCCTGGCTGGCGATCAACCTCTGCACCGCGTTCGTCGCCTCGCGCGTGATCGGCCTGTTCGAACACACCATTTCCCAGCTGGTGGCGCTGGCGGCGCTGATGCCGATCGTCGCCGGCATCGGCGGCAACACCGGCAACCAGACCATCACCATGATCGTGCGCGCGCTGGCGCTGCACCAGATCGAAGTCGGCAACATCTCACGCCTGATGCTCAGAGAGCTGGGGGTGGCCATCATCAACGGCGTGGTGTGGGGCGGCATCATGGGCGTGATCACCTGGCTGCTGTACGGCGACGCGGCGATGGGCGGCGTGATGACGCTGGCGATGCTGCTCAACCTGCTGCTGGCGGCGCTGATGGGCGTGGTGATCCCGATGACCATGCTCAAACTGGGCCGCGATCCGGCGGTCGGCTCGAGCGTGCTCATCACCGCGCTGACCGACACCGGCGGCTTTTTCATCTTCCTCGGCCTCGCCACCCTGTTCCTGCTGTAATACGCCAAAAGCCGGCCCCGCGCCGGCTTTTTCGTCATTCTGTCGCCGGGTTTGCGTTAACGCAGCAAAGTCGGCCTTCCCGGTAGGTTTTCCTCTCGCGCTGTACTACCCTTTGCCAATAAATCGTCTTAATTCATCCACGTCATGAATCCAATCACTGACAGAGGCCATCGGTAAGGGTGTCTATGGAGATCAGCGCGCCGAACACGTTCGGCACCCACAAAGGCGTCATGCTGACGCATTCCCTGTTAGTGGCGTTGGCGACGTTTCTGCTCGCCTTGCTGAGCCTGTCGCTGTCCAGCGAAGCCCGCCACTTCACGCCGCTGTGGTTCCCGACCGCCGCCGCGATCGCCGTGCTGTACCGCCACGCCCCGCGCCACTGGGGCCTGCCGCTGCTGGCCAGCGGCCTCGGCATCGTGCTCGCCAGCTTCTTGCTGTTCGGCGTCAGCGCCACTCCCGTCAAGCTGGCCGCCATCAACCTGCTGGAAGCGGCGGTTTGCGCCCTGCTGCTGCGCCGCACGCTGCCGGCGAACGATCCGCTGAGCGATCTGGGCTGCTGGCTGCGCTTTGTGGTGTGCGCCGTGATCTTCACCCCGCTGTTCAGCGCGCTGCTGGCCGCCGGGCTCTCGCCCACGCCGGATCAAACGTTCTGGCAATCGTTCGGCATCTGGTTCATCTCCGAAGCGATAGGGGTGCTGTCGCTGGCGCCGCTCGGCCTCACCTATCACCGCCGCACCTTGGCGGCGCTGAACCCCTACCCACTGCTGCTCACGCTGATGGGCTCCCTGGCCTTCAGCTACCTGGCGCTGACCTATCTGCCGTTCCCGTTCACCTTCGTCATCCTGCCGCTGCTGTGGGCCGCCATCGCGCTGCCGCGCTTCGAAGCCTTCGCCGTCTGTTTCTGCACCCTGCTGCTGATCACGGTGCTGATCTCGCTGGGCGTGCTGCACCTGCAGGCCTCTGCACACGTCTTCGGTGAGCTTGGCCTGTACTTGCCGATGCTGCTGATCCTGATCCCGGCACACGCGATGGCGATGGTGATGCACACCTTCCGGGTGGAGAAACAGCACATCGTCGAGAGCGAAAGCCGCTTTCGCAGCGCGCTGGAGTATTCCGCCATCGGCATGGCGCTGGTGTCGCCGGAGGGCAAATGGCTGCAGGTCAATCAGGCACTGTGCAAACTGCTCGGCTATACGCCGGAAGGGCTGCACCGCCTGACGTTTCAGGCCATCACCCACCCGGACGACCTCAACGCCGATCTCAGCCAGCTGCACGATCTGCTCGACGGCCACATCAGCAGCTACACCATGGAGAAACGCTATATCCGCAGCGACGGCCAGACCGTTTGGGCGCTGTTGGCCGTCTCGCTGGTGCGCGACGCCGAAGAGCAACCGCTGTACTTCATCTCTCAGGTCGAGGACATCAGCGGCCTCAAACGCAGCGAGGCGGAGAACAACCGGCTGGTGGAGCGCATTACGCTGGCCAACCAGGTGGGCGGCGTCGGCATTTGGGAATGGGTGATGAGCCAGGAAAACTTCACCTGGGATCAGCGCATGTTCGAACTCTACGATCTCAATCCCGACCAAACGCCGACGCTGGCGCTGTGGCGCACCCTGCTGGTGCCGGAAGATCGCGAGCGTACCGATCGCGAGCTGGCCGCGCTGCTGGCCGCTCCCAAGCCTTTCGTTATGGAATTTCGCATTACCACGCGCGGCGGCAAATTGCGCCATATTCGCGGCCAGGGCAACGTGATCCTCGACGACCAGGGCCAGCCGCTGCGCATGATCGGCACCAATATCGACATGACCGAGCTCAAGATCCTCGCCGAGGCGCTGCACGAAGAAAAAGAGCGCCTGCACATCACCCTCGACGCCATCGGCGAAGGGGTGATCTCCACCGACAGCCACCTGCGCATCACCTTTATGAACCCGGTGGCCGAGCAGATGTGTGGCTGGCCGCTCGAGCTGGCGATCGGCATGCCGGTCGCCGGCGTGGTGCGCCTGACCAACGGCAAAGACGGCCCGGAAATCGAAAACCTCACGCAATACCCGCGGCAGTGGCCGGCGGATTACGCGCTGGTGCTGCACAGCCGCGACGGACGTTATTTCGACGTGCAGCAGTCGGTCTCACCGCTGAAAACCCTCGATGGCGAAACCATGGGCGCGGTGATGGTGCTGCAGGACGTCACCGCCTCGCGCGAACTGATGAAAAAACTCAGCTACAGCGCCTCGCACGACGCGCTGACCGGCCTGCCGAACCGCACCCGCTTCGAGAAGCAGCTGAAGGCGGCGATCGCCGCCGGCGGGGAACCGTCGTCGCCGCATTCGCTGGTGTTCCTCGATCTGGATCGGTTCAAAGCGGTAAACGACACCGCCGGCCACGCGGCGGGAGATGCTTTGCTGCGGGACATCGCCCAGCTGATGCGGCATCAGCTGCGCAACAGCGACTGCCTGGCTCGGCTAGGCGGCGACGAGTTCGGTTTGATCCTGTTCGACTGCCGGCTGGAGCAGGCGAAATCGCTGATGCAGCAGGTAGTCAACCAAATCAGCCAGCATCCGTTCTACTGGGAAGGGAAAATTTATCGCGTCGGCGCCAGCGCCGGCATCACGCGCATCGGCGGCGACGCCAAAAGCAGCGAACTGCTGGCCCAGGCCGACATCGCCTGCTACACCGCCAAGCACCACGGCCGCGGCCAGGTTTATCTGTACGAAACGCGGCAAAAACAGCTGCTGGAACGGCAGCATGAATTGCTGAACCCACAGGAGGTACAGACGATCATCAGCGAGGGGCAGCTGCGGCTGCTGACCCGCGCGGTCGCGCCACCGGCAACGCCGCTGTCGGCCGCGTTCCACCAGGTGAAACTACAGGTGATGGCACCAGACGATCGGCCGCTGCCGCACGAGGCGTTCATCGCCGCGGCGCAGCTGTACGGCCTGATGCCGGACATCGACCGCTGGGCGGTGACGCAGCTGCTGGTATCGTACGCCGACGACATCAAGCGCAAGGGGCTGTCGCTCGCGTTGCCGCTGGCCACCGACAGCCTGCTGAACACCGACTTCCAACGCTTCCTGACGGAAACGGTGCGCGCTTCCTCGCTGCCGCCGCGGGCACTGCTGTTCAGCGTTGATGAAGCCGTGGTGCTGGAACACGCCGCGCAGTGCCGAGCGTGTCTGCGCGAACTGCAGCAGCTGGGCTGCCGACTGATCGTCAATGGTTTTGGGCATAACATCAATGCCTTCGATGAGCTGGGCGATCAGAAGATAGACATCATTCGCATCGATGAACGCTTTATCACCAACGTGCACTGCAACCAGATGGATGAGCTGATGGTCTCGATGCTCAACGGCGCGGCGCATCGGATCAAGGCGCAAACGCTCGCCGGGCCGGCCCACCAGCCGGTGACGCTGCAGGCGCTGCGCGATGTCGGCGTCGATCTGGCAGACGGCGACCAGGTGGCGCTGGAGCAGCCGTTGGCGGTTCTGCTCAGCGACGGCTACTTCGGCATCCGCTAACGCCTTCCCTCGCCGGCGCCGTCTCACGGGCGGCGCCGCACCTCTCATCTTTCACATTATGTTAACCAATACGAGATTAGTGATATAAATAACACCTGAAGCTTAAACGATTAAGTAAGATGAAGCTCCCATGCGGACATCGACGTATCCGTTGATTTTCCTCGACATGTGATAGCTCAGGGATAAGGGACTATGGAAAAGAAATGGTTTTCCGCCAGGGAACTGATGGGGAAAGCGGGGTTGCCCTCAACCCCGCAAGGGGTCAATCTGATGGCCCGACGCGAAGGCTGGGTCAGCCGCCGCCGCAGCGGCGTGCAGGGTAAAGCGCTGGAATACCATATCGACAGCCTGCCGTTCGGCGCGCGCAGCCTGTCGGCCTTACGCGAGGCCGACCATCCGGACTACGACATCAAACGCCAGGATCCTATTCGGGTCTGGATCGAGTATTACTACCATCTGACGCCGGCCGAGCGGGAAAAGCTGCTGGCGTTCCTGATGCGCGAAGGCATGAGCCGCCTGCTGCAGCTGATCGACGCCCCGCGCTAGCCCGAATGCGCCTCACTCCTCCCCTTCCGGTGCCCAACCGTCGTTGTGCCACAGGTGCAGCGTGGCGTAAGAACGCCACGGGCGCCAACGTTCGGCATAGCGTTCTATCTGGCGCGGCGTCATGCCGGGGAAACGCTGTTTGATCAGGTAATCGCCGGCCAGGAACACGTCCGGCCACGACCAGGCGCGCATGGCGATATAGCTGGCGGTCCAGCTGCCGATGCCCGGCAGCGCGGTCAGCGCCTTGATGCCCTGTTCGATATCCAGCACGTTATCGAGCTGCAGCCGCCCTTCGCCCAGCGCGCGGGCGATCTCGATCAGCGCCGCCGCGCGCTTCAGCTGTACCCCGAGCGGGCGCAGTGCTTCGGGCTGCAGCTGCGCCACCCGTTCGGCGCTAGGAAAAACGTGGGTGATGCCCTCGTGCGGCGCCGCCAGCGGTTCTCCCCAACGTTCGGCCATCCGCCCGGCGAAGGTTGCCGCCATTTTCACGCTGACCAATTGCCCCAGCACCGCACGCGCCGCCTGCTCGAAGCTGTTTACGCAACCCGGCAAGCGCAGCCCCGGCGCATCGGCCGCCAGCGAACCCAGCGCCTCATTGATGCGATCCGGCGCGGCGTTCAAATCGAACAGCAAGCGTACGCGGCGCAGCACCTCCGTCGTCACCAAACTGAGCGCCGGCGCGATCTCTACCCTGACCCGGTTGCGCGCTTCTTCCGGCTGCACGCTGAGCCAGCCGCAATACTCCGTACCGCCCTGGCTGACTGAGATCGAACGCAGATAGCGGCGGCCCTCGACCCGCTCTACGCCCTGCACGGCGCGCGCCTGCAAGAAGTTCAGCATGCGATCCCAGTCATAGGGCGGCCGATAGCCCAGGTGGAACACCAGGCCGCTGGCGGCGGCCCGTTCACCGCGCGCGCCGCCGCTGCGCAGCGCCGACGGAATCAGGCGATAGCGCGCCTTGAACAGCTCGTTGAAACGCCGCAGGCTGCCGAAACCGGCGGCGAACGCCACCTCGCTGAGCGGCAGATCGGTATCCGCCAACAGGCGTTTGGCCTGCAGCAGCCGGTGCGACTGCGCGTAATCGATCGGCGAAGCGCCAAACTGTTCGGCGAAGATACGCCGCAGGTGGCGATCGGAAATGCCGAGCCGCGCCGCCAGCGCTTCGCAGCTGTGTTCGGACAGATAGCCCTGCTCGATGAGCTGCACCGCCACCTGTGCATAGCGGTTGCCCAGATCGATCAGCGCCAGGCCGGGCGCCAGTTCCGGCCGGCATTTAAGACAGGGGCGAAAGCCCGCCAGCTCGGCCGCCGCCGCGCTCGGATAGAAGGTGCAATTTTCCAGCTTCGGCGTGCGGGCGCTGCACACCGGGCGGCAATAAATGCCGGTGGAAGAGACGCCGACGAAAAAGCGGCCGTCGAATTTGCGGTCACGCGCGCGCAGCGCGTCGTACAACGCTTGCTGTTGGGTATTCATGGCAACGCTCGGGTTCGGTTTTTTCTGCATTATGGGGCTCGGCTGGCGCGCTGACGTGCGGAATTCGGACATTAAGTTAAGCATGCCAATGCCGCGCCCGCTAAATTTTTCGACACTCGCGCATCAGCGCATTGCCCACCGGCCCCGTCTCGGGTAAAGTCGCCCCCCTTCATTGGCATGGGGACAAAAAAGAGATGTTTATTGGATTCGACTATGGGACAGCCAACTGTTCCGTCGCGGTGATGCGCGACCACGGCCCCGAGCTGCTGACGCTGGAAAACAACGAGCCGTATCTGCCTTCGATGCTGTGCGCGCCGACCCGCGAAGCGGTGAGCGAGTGCCTGCACCGCCACTGGCAGGTACCGACCGGCAGCGAAGAAAACCAGCAGCTGCTGCGCCGCGCCATCAGTTACAACCGCGAAGAAGACATTCCGGTCGGCGGCGACAGCGTGCTGTTCGGCCTGCAGGCGCTGGCGCACTACATGGAAGATCCGGAAGAGGTGTACTTCGTGCGCTCGCCGAAGTCTTTCCTCGGCGCCAACGGCCTGAAGCCGCAGCAGATCGCCCTGTTCGAAGACCTGGTCTGCGCCATGATGTTCCACATCAAACGCCAGGCGGAAAACGTGCTGCAGGCCGGTATCGATCAAGCGGTGATCGGCCGACCAATCAACTTCCAGGGCATCGGCGGCGAAGAGGCCAACCGGCAGGCGCAGGGCATTTTGCAGCGCGCCGCCGAACGCGCCGGTTTCAAAGAGATTGAATTCCAGTTCGAGCCGGTGGCGGCAGGGCTGGACTTCGAGGCGACGCTGAGCGAAGAGCAAACCGTGCTGGTGGTGGACATCGGCGGCGGCACCACCGACTGCTCGGTGCTGCTGATGGGCCCGCAGTGGCGCGACCGCGCCGATCGTCAGCAGAGCCTGCTGGGCCACAGCGGCTGCCGGGTCGGCGGTAACGATCTGGACATCATGTTGGCCTTCAAACAGCTGATGCCGCTGTTCGGCCTGGGCGGCGAAACCGGGAAAGGCATTGCCCTGCCGGCGCTGCCTTACTGGAACGCGGTGGCGACCAACGACGTACCGGCGCAAAACGACTTCTACAGCGCCGCCAATGGCCGCGTGCTGCGCGATCTGATCCTCGACGCGGCGGAGCCGGAAAAGGTCAAACGCCTGCTGAAAGTGTACCAACAGCGCCTGAGCTACCGGCTGGTGCGCGCGGCCGAAGAGAGTAAGATAGCCCTGTCAGGCCAAACCGCCATCAGCGCGCCGCTCAGCTTCGTCCAGGCCGATCTGGCGGAAAGCATCAGCCAGGATCAGCTCGCCGACGCCATCTCACAGCCGTTGATGCGCATCCAGGAGCAGGTCAGCGCCGCGTTGGCCAGCAGCCAGACCGCGCCGCAGGTGATCTACCTGACCGGCGGCAGCGCGCGTTCGCCGCTGCTGCGCGCCGCGCTGCAACAGCAGCTGCCGGGCATTCCGATCGTCGGCGGCAACGACTTCGGCTCGGTCACCGCCGGGCTGGCGCGCTGGGCGCAAACGCTGTTCCGTTGACTGCCCAAGGGCGCGGCTCGCCGCGCCCTTGCTCATTGGAGGCTATGCATCATGTCCACCATCCTTACCCTCGACAGCGACAGACTGCGGCTGCGCCCCTGGCGCGACGACGATCTGCCGGCCTTCGCCGCGCTTAACGCCGATCCGCAGGTGATGCGCTATTTCCCGGCGACGATGACGGCCGAAGAAAGCCACGCGCAGGCCGAACGCATCCGCGCCTTCATGCAGCAACATGGCTGGGGGCTATGGGCGGTGGAAGTGAAAGGCGGCGCGCCCTTTATCGGTTTTGTCGGGCTGGCGCGGCCGGGCGACGACCTGCCTTGCTCCCCCTGCGTGGAGATCGGATGGCGGCTGGCGGCGGCCCACTGGGGCAACGGCTACGCCGCTGAAGCGGCACGCACTGCGCTGGCGTGTGCCTTCGACACGCTGCACTTGCCGGAAGTGGTGTCCTTCACCGCCGAAGATAACCAGCCGTCACGCCGGGTGATGGCGCGCATCGGCATGCACTTTGACGGCGAAACCTTCCTGCACCCGCGCCTGCCGGCGGGGCACCCGCTGCAAAAACATGTCTTGTACCGGCTGAACCGGCAAACGTGGCGCGAACGCCGCGGCGATTAATACAGCGTATCCTTCAGCCGCTGCGGCAGCGCCTGGTCGTACTCCTCACCGTCGAAGCGCGTTTGGCTCACCGCGGCCAAAATATGGCCGGGGCTGGGCAGCGCCGAACGTTCGAGACGGCTGCCCTCTTCCCAAAGTCCCGAACGCAAGATCGCCCGGCTGCACTGGAAGAACACCGCCTCCACCCGAATGCGCAACACCGAACGCGGCAGCTGATTGCGGTGGGCGAAGCGCTGCAGCACCGCCGGCGCCACCACGATCTCCGCCCGCCCGTTAATCCGCAGCGTTTCGCCGATGCCAGGGATCAGCAGCAGCAGCGCCACCCGGTTGTCGTGCAGAATATTGCGCAGGCTATCGATGCGGTTATTGCCGCGCCGATCCGGCAGCAGCAGGGTTTTCTCGTCTTCGATGTGGAGAAAACCGGCCGGATCGCCGCGCGGCGAGACATCCATGCCGTCCGGCCCGACCGTCGAGAGGGCGGCAAACGGCGCCGCCTCGATAAACGGGCGGTACGCCGGGTGGATATAGCTGACTTCTTTAAAAACCGAGGGGGCGCCGGGTTTGCCGTACAGCTGTTCCAGCGTCGCGAGGTCGTTGATGGTATCACCAGACATTGCGGTTTCCTGAATGGGCCATGTTGACCCCTTCAGCATAGAGCAAAATCGCCGCCGGGTAACGCGCCTTACCCGGCGCTGGCGTGGTTCAGCGCCTGGATGTCGTCCGCATCCAGCGTCAGGTGCGTGGCGCTGACCAACTCATCCAGCTGCGGCAACGAGGTGGCGCTGACGATCGGCGCGGTGATGCTCGGGCGCGCAATCAGCCAGGCCAGCGAGACCTGCGCCGGGGAGGTGCCGTGCTTACCAGCCACCTGATCCAGCGCCGCCAGAATGCGGAAGCCGCGCGGGTTAAGGTAGCGTTCGACGATGCGATCACCGCGCTGGCTTTTGCCTTCATCCGCTTTGCTGCGGTATTTGCCGGTCAGGAAACCGCTGGCCAGCGCGAAGAAGTTGATCACCCCGAGACCATGGCGCTGCGCCACGCCTTCCAGCTCGGCTTCATACCCTTCGCGCGCATACAGATTGTATTCCGGCTGCAGGGTTTCGTAGCGCGCCAGCCCGTTGCTTTCACTCACCCGCAGCGCTTCTTCCAGGCGATCCGCCTGATAGTTGGAGGCGCCAATCGCCCGCACCTTGCCGGCCTTGATCAGCGCATCGAACGCCGCCAGCGTCTCTTCTAACGGCGTATCGCGGTCATCGTCGTGCGATTGGTAAAGATCGATATAATCGGTTTGCAGGCGGCGCAGCGAGTCTTCCACCGCCTGCCGAATATAGCGCGGCGACAGCCCCTGTTTGCCTTCGCCCATCGGTTTGCCCACTTTGGTGGCAATGATCACCTGGTCGCGTTTGCCGCTCTTCTTGAGCCATTCGCCGATGACGGTTTCCGATTCGCCGCCCCGATTGCCCGGCGCCCAGCTGGAATAAACGTCGGCGGTGTCGATAAAGTTGAGCTGATTGTCCACCAGCGCATCCAACAGGCTGAAAGAGGTCGCTTGATCCGCCGTCCAGCCGAACACGTTGCCGCCGAAGGTCAACGCCGGCACCTGAATGCCCGAACGGCCCAGTTGTTTTTTGCTCATTGATAGAGGCTCCATGGGTTAAATAATTCGCTCGTTAATTATTAGCGCCAAGTACAGAAAGTCGTTAAAACGCATTGGCTATAAGTTAAAACCCAACGCTTATAAACAGCGTAGGCAACAATCGTTAACTTATTCGGAAAATGCTGACGGTTCCTCCTTATTTCCTTCATTTTTATGCCGCTTTGGCTAGCTAAACTAGTATTCTGTAAGGAGTGTCACTTTTGTGGCAATGCGTGCCCGCACGGTTGTCCTCTGGAGAGAATTTTCGCCGCCATGAATGCAAAACCCCAACGTCGTTCCCTGATGCTGCGCCTGCTGGTTGCCGCCATCGTGGCCATTGTCGCCGTGCTGATTTGGCGTCATTTCAACGCCGCGCCGCCGGCCGCTGAAACACCGGCGGCAGCCCGCCCTGCCGGCGGTGCCAAAGGAGCGGCCACCGGTGGCAAACGCCGCGGCAATCTGTCGCCGGTTCAGGTGGCCACGGCCACGCAGCAATCCGTGCCGAGCTATCTGATCGGGCTGGGCACCGTCACCGCCGCCAATACCGTTACCGTCACCAGCCGGGTCGACGGCCAACTGATGGCCCTGCACTTCACCGAAGGGCAGCAGGTGAAAGCCGGCGATCTGCTGGCGGAAATCGATCCCCGGCCATTCCAGGTCCAGTTGACCCAGGCACAGGGGCAGCTGGCGAAGGATCAGGCGACGCTGGCCAACGCCCGGCGCGATCTGGCCCGCTACCAGCAACTGGTGAAAACCAATCTGGTCTCTCGCCAGGAGCTGGACACGCAGGCCTCGCTGGTGCAGCAGACCGAAGGGTCCATCAAGGCCGATCAGGGCGCGGTGGACAGCGCTCAGCTGCAGCTGACCTACAGCAAAATCATCGCCCCGATCTCCGGCCGCGTGGGCCTCAAACAGGTCGATATGGGCAACTACATCACCAGCGGCTCCACCGCCATCGTGGTGATCACGCAAACGCATCCGATCGACGTGGTGTTCACGCTGCCGGAAAGCACCATCAGCGACATCATGAAGGCGCAAAAGGCCGGCCCGGTCAGCGTCGAAGCCTGGGGGCGCACCAACAAGACCCTGTTGGCGCAGGGCAATCTGCTCAGCCTGGATAACCAGATAGACACCACCACCGGCACCATCAAGCTGAAGGCGCAGTACGCCAACCAGGACGACGCGCTGTTCCCCAATCAGTTCGTCAATGCGCGGCTGAAAGTCGCCACGTTGCAAAACGCCATCGTGGTGCCGACCGCCGCCGTGCAGATGGGCAACGAAGGCAACTTCGTCTGGACGATGGACGATGAGAATAAAGTCAGCAAACGCCTGGTCACCGTCGGCATTGAAGACAGCCAAAACGTGGTCATCGCCAGCGGCCTGAACGCCGGGCAACGCGTGGTGACCGACGGCATCGACCAACTGACGGAGGGCATGAAGGTTGAGGTGGTGACGCCGCAAACCAAAGCGGCCGGCGGCAACGCTACGCCGCACGCTAAGCGGGAGAAAGCCTGATGCAGGTGATGACGCCGAACCCCGGCGGCGGCCCGTCCCGCCTGTTTATTCTGCGCCCGGTCGCCACCACGCTGCTGATGGTGGCGATCCTGCTGGCGGGGATCATCGGCTACCGCGCGCTGCCGGTTTCCGCCCTGCCGGAAGTGGACTATCCGACCATTCAGGTGGTTACGCTGTACCCCGGCGCCAGCCCGGACGTGGTGACCTCCGCCATCACCGCGCCGCTGGAGCGCCAGTTCGGCCAGATGTCCGGCCTCAAGCAGATGCTGTCGCAGAACTCCGGCGGCGCCTCGGTGATCACCCTGCAGTTCCAGCTGGCGCTGTCGCTGGATATTGCCGAGCAGGAGGTGCAGGCGGCGATCAACTCCGCCACCAACCTGCTGCCGACCGATCTGCCCTATCCGCCAATCTACAGCAAGGTTAACCCCGCCGATCCGCCGATCCTGACGCTGGCCGTGACCTCCACCGCCATGCCGATGACGCAGGTGGAAGACATGGTGGAAACCCGCGTGGCGCAAAAAATTTCCCAGGTGACCGGCGTCGGTCTGGTCACCCTTTCCGGCGGCCAACGCCCGGCGGTACGCGTGAAGCTCAACGCGCCGGCCATGGCGGCCAACGGGCTCGACAGCGAAACCGTGCGCACCGCCATCACGGCCGCCAACGTCAACTCCGCCAAAGGCAGCCTGGACGGCCCGACCCGCTCGGTCACCCTGTCCGCCAACGATCAGATGAAGTCCGCCGATGAGTACCGGCGGCTGATCGTCGCCTACAAAAACGGCGCGCCGATCCGCCTGCAGGACATCGCCACCGTCGAACAGGGTGCGGAAAACACCCGGCTGGCGGCCTGGGCCAACAAGCAGCCGGCGATCGTGCTGAACATTCAGCGCCAGCCCGGCGTCAACGTCATCACCACCGCCGACAGCATTCGCGAAATGCTGCCGACGCTGATTAAAAGCCTGCCCAAGTCGGTCGACGTCAAAGTGCTGACCGATCGCACCACCACCATTCGCGCCTCGGTCAGCGACGTGCAGTTCGAGCTGCTGCTGGCGATCGCGCTGGTGGTGATGGTGATTTACGTGTTCCTGCGCAACGTGCCGGCAACCATTATCCCCAGCGTGGCGGTGCCGCTGTCGCTGGTCGGCACCTTCGCCGCCATGTACTTCCTCGGTTTCTCCATCAACAACCTGACGCTGATGGCGCTGACCATCGCCACCGGCTTCGTGGTGGACGACGCCATCGTGGTGATCGAGAACATCTCGCGCTACATCGAGAAAGGCGAAAAACCGCTCGACGCCGCGCTGAAAGGGGCCGGCGAAATCGGCTTCACCATCATCTCGCTGACCTTCTCGCTGGTGGCGGTGCTGATCCCGCTGCTGTTCATGGGCGACATCGTCGGCCGCCTGTTCCGCGAGTTCGCCGTGACGCTGGCGGTGGCGATTCTGATCTCCGCCGTGGTGTCGCTGACGCTGACGCCGATGATGTGCGCCCGTCTGTTGAGCCATGAGTCGTTGCGCAAGCAGAACCGTTTCTCCGCTGCCTCGGAGCGTTTCTTCGAACGCGTGATCGCCGGCTACGGCCGCTGGCTGAAAGTCGTGCTCGCCCACCAGTGGCTGACGCTGTGCGTGGCGTTGAGCACCCTGGCCGTCACCGTGCTGCTCTACCTGTTCATCCCCAAAGGCTTCTTCCCGATTCAGGACAACGGCCTGATCCAGGGCACGCTGGAAGCGCCGCAGTCGGTGTCGTTCAGCAAAATGGCGGGGCTGCAACAGCAGGTCGCCGCGCAGGTGCTGCAAGATCCGGCGGTAGAGAGCCTGACCTCGTTTATCGGCGTCGACGGCACCAACCCCGCCCTCAACAGCGGCCGGCTGCAGATCAACCTGAAGCCACTGAGCGAACGCAGCGACAGCCTGCAGACCATCATCGACCGGATGCAGGAGAAGGCGGCAGCGCTGCCCGGCCTGAAGCTCTATCTGCAACCGGTGCAAGATCTGACCATCGACACCCAGGTCAGCCGCACGCAGTACCAGTTCACCCTGCAGGCGATGTCCCTCGAGCAGCTCAGCCAATGGGTGCCGCAACTGATCGACGAACTGCGGCAGACGCCCGAGCTGCAGGACGTCAGCAGCGACTGGCAGGATCAGGGGCTGGAGGCCTATATCAACGTCGATCGCGACTCGGCGTCGCGCCTCGGCATCCAGATGAGCGACGTGGACAACGCGCTGTACAACGCCTTCGGCCAGCGCCTGATCTCCACCATCTACACCCAGGCCAACCAGTACCGCGTGGTGCTGGAGCATGACGTGCAGGCGACGCCGGGGCTGGCGGCGCTGAACGATATCCGCCTCACCAGCAGTACCGGCGCCGTGGTGCCGCTGAATACCCTCGCCAAAATCGAACAGCGCAACGGGCCGCTGGCGATCAACCACCTCGATCAGTTCCCGGCGACCACCGTCTCCTTCAACGTGGCGGAGGGCTACTCGCTGGAAGAAGCGGTCAACGCCATTACCCAGGTCGAGAAGACCCTGGCGATGCCGAAAGACATCACCACCAAATTCCAGGGCGCGACCCTGGCCTTCCAGGCGGCGCTCGGCAGCACGCTGTGGCTGATCCTGGCGGCGGTGGTGGCGATGTATATCGTGCTGGGCGTGCTGTATGAAAGCTTCATCCATCCGGTCACCATCCTCTCCACCCTGCCGACCGCCGGGGTTGGCGCGCTGCTGGCGCTGATGCTGGCGGGCAGCGAGCTGGACGTGATCGCCATCATCGGTATTATCCTGCTGATCGGCATCGTGAAGAAAAACGCCATCATGATGATCGACTTCGCCCTGGCCGCCGAACGCGAGCAGGGCATGAAGCCCTATGACGCCATCTATCAGGCCTGCCTGCTGCGTTTTAGGCCGATCCTGATGACCACGCTGGCCGCCCTGCTTGGCGCGCTGCCGCTGATGCTCAGCACCGGCGTCGGCGCAGAGCTGCGCCGGCCGCTCGGCATCTGCATGGTCGGCGGCCTGATCATGAGCCAGATCCTGACGCTGTTCACCACCCCGGTGATTTACCTGCTGTTCGATAAACTGGCGCGCAACACCCACGCCAAAGAAGAAGCGCGGGAGACACCGTGAAATTCTTCTCGCTGTTTATCTTCCGGCCGGTGGCCACCACCCTGCTGACGCTGGCTATCGCGCTGGCGGGCGCGCTGGGCTTCAGCCTGCTGCCCGTCGCGCCGCTGCCGCAGGTGGACTACCCGGTGATCTCCGTCACCGCAACCTTGCCGGGCGCCGATCCGGAAACCATGGCGACCTCGGTCGCCACCCCGCTGGAGCGCGCGCTCAGCCGCATCGCCGGGGTTAACGAAATGACTTCGATGAGCTCGCTCGGCAGCACCCGCGTGATCCTGCAGTTCGATCTCAGCCGCGACATCAACGGCGCGGCGCGCGACGTGCAGGCGGCGATCAACGCCGCGCAAAGCCTGCTGCCCTCCGGCATGCCGAGCCGCCCAACCTATCGGCAGATGAACCCGTCGGACGCACCGATCATGATCCTGACGCTCACCTCCGACACCTACAGCCAGGGGCAACTTTACGACTTCGCCTCCACCCAGCTGGCGCAGAAAATCGCCCAGACCGAGGGCGTCGGCGACGTCACCGTCGGCGGCAGCTCGCTGCCTGCGGTGCGGGTGGAGCTGAATCCTTCCGCGCTGTTTAACCAGGGCGTATCGCTGGACAGCGTGCGCCAGGCCATCAGCAACGCCAACCTGCGCACGCCGCTCGGCTCGGCCGAAAGCCAGGACAAGCGCTGGCAGATCCAGAGCAACGACCAGATCAAGAAGGCCGAGGGCTACAAGCCGCTGATCGTGCATTACAACAACGGCTCCGCCGTCCGGCTGAGCGACGTCGCCAACGTCATCGACTCGGTGCAGGACGTACGCAACGCCGGGATGACCAACGCCCAACCGGCGATCCTGCTGGTGGTCAGCCGCTCGCCGGACGCCAACATCATCGCCACCGTCGATCGCATCCGCGCCGAGCTGCCCGATCTGGAGGCCAGCATTCCGGCCTCGATCAAGCTGAACATCGCGCAGGATCGCTCGCCGACCATTCGCGCCTCGCTGGCGGAAGTGGAGCAATCGCTGGTCATCGCCATCGCGCTGGTGATCCTGGTGGTGTTCGCCTTCCTGCGCTCCGGCCGCGCCACGCTGATCCCCGCCGTCGCGGTGCCGGTGTCGTTGATCGGCACCTTCGCCGCCATGTACCTGTGCGGTTTCAGCCTCAACAACCTGTCGCTGATGGCGCTGACCATCGCCACCGGCTTCGTGGTGGACGACGCCATCGTAGTGCTGGAAAACATTTCCCGCCACGTGGAAGCCGGCATCAAGCCGCTGCAGGCGGCGCTGCAAGGGATACGCGAGGTCGGCTTTACCGTGCTTTCGATGAGCATGTCGCTGGTGGCGGTATTTATTCCGCTGCTGCTGATGGAGGGGCTGCCGGGGCGCCTGTTCCGCGAGTTCGCCGTTACCCTGTCGGTGTCTATCGGGCTGTCGCTGATCATCTCGCTGACGCTCACGCCGATGATGTGCGCCTACCTGCTGCGCCCGCAAACGGAACGCGCGCAGCAGCGCGTGCGCGGCTTCGGCAAGCTGTTGATGAAACTGCAGCAGGGCTACGGCCGCTCGCTGCACTGGGTGCTCGACCATGCCCGATGGGTGCTGGCGATCCTGCTGGCGACGGTGGCGCTGAACGTCTGGCTGTATATCAGCATCCCGAAAACCTTCTTCCCGGAACAGGATACCGGCCGTCTGATGGGGTCGATTCAGGCCGATCAGAGCATTTCGTTCCAGGCCATGCGCCAGAAACTGCAGGATTTCATGACCATCGTGCGCGACGATCCGGCGGTGGATAACGTCACCGGCTTCACCGGCGGTTCGCGCACCAACAGCGGTTCGATGTTCATCGCGCTTAAACCGCTGTCCGAACGCAAAGAGAGCGCGCAGCAGGTGATCGCTCGACTGCGCGCCAAGCTGGCGAAAGAGCCCGGCGCCAGCCTGTTCCTGATGGCGGTGCAGGATATCCGTGTCGGCGGCCGGCAGGCCAACGCCAGCTATCAGTACACGCTGCTGTCGGACGATTTGAGCGCCCTGCGCACCTGGGAGCCGAAAATCCGCACCGCGCTGGCCGCCCTGCCGGAGCTGGCGGACGTCAACTCGGATCAACAGGATAAAGGCTCGGAGATGGATCTGATTTACGATCGCGACACCATGTCGCGCCTCGGCATCTCGGTGTCCGACGCCAACAACCTGTTGAACAACGCCTTCGGCCAACGGCAGATCTCGACCATCTATCAGCCGCTAAACCAATACAAGGTGGTGATGGAAGTGGCGCCGCCCTACACCCAGGACGTGAGTTCGCTGGACAAAATGTTCATCATCAACAGCGAAGGCAAGGCGATACCGCTCTCCTATTTCGCGCATTGGCAGCCGGCCAATACGCCGCTGGCGGTCAACCACCAGGGGCTGTCCGCCGCCTCCACCATCTCGTTCAACCTGCCGCTCGGGGCCAGCCTCGGCGACGCCACCGACGCCGTCACCCGCGCCATGACCCAGCTCGGCGTACCGCCTACGGTGCGCGGCGCCTTCGCCGGCACCGCCCAAGTGTTTCAGGACACCCTGAAATCGCAGGTGATCCTGATCCTGGCGGCGATCGCCACGGTGTACATCGTGCTCGGCGTGCTGTACGAGAGCTATATCCATCCGCTGACCATCCTCTCCACGCTACCTTCCGCCGGCGTGGGCGCGCTGCTGGCGCTCGAGCTGTTCAGCGCGCCGTTCAGCCTGATTGCGCTGATCGGCATCATGCTGCTGATCGGCATCGTGAAGAAAAACGCCATCATGATGGTCGACTTCGCGCTCGAGGCGCAGCGCAACGGCGGCATCAGCGCCCGCGAGGCGATTTTCCAGGCCAGCCTGCTGCGTTTCCGGCCGATCATGATGACCACGCTGGCGGCGTTGTTCGGCGCGCTGCCGCTGGTGCTGGCCAGCGGCGACGGCGCGGAGCTGCGCCAGCCGCTCGGCATCACCATCGCCGGCGGTCTGGTGATGAGCCAGCTGCTGACGCTGTACACCACGCCGGTGGTCTATCTTTACTTCGACCGACTGCAGGCGAAGTTCCGCCGCAGTAAGCAACTGGCCCCGCTGCCCCATTAATGGCCGACCGATGCTGATGAAACACGCCGCCACGGTACGCTGGCAACTCTGGATAGTGGCATTCGGCTTCTTTATGCAGACGCTGGATACCACTATCGTCAACACCGCCCTGCCCTCGATGGCCGCCAGCCTGGGGGAGAACCCGCTGCGCATGCAGTCGGTGATCGTCTCCTATGTGCTGACGGTGGCGGTAACGCTGCCGGCCAGTGGCTGGCTGGCGGACAAGGTCGGCGTACAGCGGGTGTTTTTCAGCGCCATCGTGCTGTTCACCCTCGGCTCCATTCTCTGCGCCCGCTCGGAAACCCTGAACGAACTGATCGCCTCGCGCGTGATTCAGGGCATCGGCGGCGCGATGATGGTGCCGGTCGGCCGCCTGACGGTGATGAAGATCGTGCCGCGCGAGCAGTACATGGCGGCGATGACCTTCGTGACGCTGCCGGGCCAGATCGGCCCGCTGATGGGGCCGGCGCTGGGCGGCTTTCTGGTGCAATACGCCAGCTGGCACTGGATTTTCCTGATCAATATTCCGGTGGGCATCGTAGGCGCCATCGCCACGCTGCTGCTGATGCCCAACTACCAAATGCAGACCCGACGCTTCGACCTCAGCGGCTTTATCCTGCTGGCGATCGGCATGGCGTCGCTGACGCTGGCGCTCGACGGCCACAAGGGCATGGGGCTCTCCGGCAGCGCCATCGCCGGCCTGGTGGCGCTGGGCGTTGCGACGCTGTTGGGGTATGTTTGGCATGCCTACGGCAATAGCCGCGCCCTGTTCTCGCTGCGGCTGCTGCGCACCCCGACTTACAAGATCGGGCTGCTGGCCAGCCTGCTGGGGCGCATCGGCAGCGGCATGCTACCGTTCATGACGCCGCTGTTCCTGCAGGTGGGCATGGGTTTCACGCCGTTCCACGCCGGGCTGATGATGATCCCGATGATCATCGGCAGCATGGGCATGAAACGCATCGTGGTACAGGTGGTCAACCGCTTTGGCTACCGCAACGTGCTGGTGGCCGCCACGCTGCTGCTGGCGCTGGTCAGCCTGAGCTTCCTGTTGGCGGCGATGCTCGGCTGGCTGTGGCTGCTGCCGGTGGTGCTGTTCTTCCAGGGGATGGTCAACTCGCTGCGCTTCTCGGCGATGAACACCCTGACGCTGAAAGACCTGCCGGATCGGCTGGCCAGCAGCGGCAATAGCCTGTTGTCGATGGTCATGCAGCTGTCGATGAGCCTTGGCGTCAGCGTTGCCGGCATCTTGATCGGCAGCTTCGCCCATCACCAGGTGGTAGCCGACAGCCCGGCCATCCACAGCGCATTTATTTACAGCTACTGCTGTATGGCGTTGATTATCGCTCTGCCCGCATTGGCCTTCGCGCGCGTGCCGGCCGATAGCGCGCCCAACCGCACGCTGACCAAAGAGCCGGGTACCGGTTCAACGAGGTTGCAATGAAGATAGGCATTACCGGGAAACTGTTCCTGGCCATTTTCGCCACCTGCATGCTGGTGCTGATCACCATGCATTGGGGGGTGCGCGTCAGCTTTGAACGCGGCTTTATCGACTACATCAAACACAGCAACGAGCAGCGCATCAATATGCTGAGTGAAGCGCTGGAGGAACAGTACAGCCACCACGGCAACTGGGTGTTCCTGCGCAACAACGATCAGGTGGTCTACCAGATCATGCGTTCGTTCGAGCAAAACAGCGACAGCAGCCACAACCTGCCGCCCAAGGGTTGGCGCACCCAGTTTTGGGTGGTGGACAGCCAGTTCAATCGGCTGGTCGGGCATTCGGGTCCCTTGCCGAAAGAGGGGCCGCGCCACCCGATCCGCTACAACAACGAGATCGTTGGCTGGGTGATCACCACCCCGGTCGAGCGCCTGACGCGCAATACCGACATCAACTTCGATCGCCAGCAGCGGCGCACCAGCTGGATTATCGTCGCGCTCTCCACCCTGTTGGCGGCGGCGGTGACCTGGCTGCTGTCACGCGGCATGCTGGCCCCGGTCAAGCGCCTGGTGGCGGGCACCCACCGCCTGGCGGCGGGGGATTTCACCACCCGCGTGGCGGTCAGCAGCCAGGATGAACTGGGCCGGCTGGCGCACGACTTCAACCAGCTGGCCACCTCGCTGGAAAAAAACGAGCAGATGCGCCGCGCCTTTATGGCCGACGTATCGCACGAGCTGCGCACGCCGCTGGCGGTGCTGCGCGGCGAGCTGGAGGCGCTGCAGGACGGCGTGCGGCAGCCGACGCCGGCGTCGCTCAGTTCGCTGCAGGCCGAGGTGTCTACCCTGACCAAATTGGTCGACGATCTGCACCAGCTGTCGCTCTCCGATCTCGGCGCGCTGGCCTATCGCAAATCGTCGGTGGACTGCGTGCACCTGCTGCAGATCGCCGTCGCCGCCTTCCGCGAACGCTTCCGCGCCAAAGGGCTGGAGATCGTCACCCATCTGCCGGCCCAGGCGCCGCTGTTCGGCGATCCAGATCGCCTGAACCAGCTGTTCAATAACCTGCTGGAAAACAGCCTGCGCTACACCGACGCCGGCGGCCGATTGGAAATCAGCGCCGAGCTGCAGCCGGGGCGGCTGTTCCTCTACTGGCAGGACAGCGCGCCGGGCATCAGCGATCAGCAACTAACGCGCATTTTCGAACGTTTCTACCGGGCGGAAGGCTCGCGTAACCGTGCCAGCGGCGGTTCCGGGCTGGGGCTGGCGATCTGCCACAACATCGTGGAAGCCCACGACGGGAAAATCCGCGCCGAGCATTCGCCTTTAGGCGGCGTGCGCATTACAGTAGAACTTGCTACCCCGATAAAAAATAAGGCGCCCTGATGGACATTCAGAATCACCCCGTGCAGATCATGATTGTTGAAGATGAGCCCAAGCTGGGCCAGCTGCTGGTGGACTATCTGCAGGCGGCGGGTTACGCCACCCGCTGGCTGACCAACGGCAACGAAGTGGTGCCGACCGTGCATCAGCATCCGCCGGCGCTGATTTTGCTCGACCTGATGTTGCCGGGTGCCGACGGCCTGACGGTGTGCCGCGAGCTGCGCCGCTTCAGCGAGGTGCCTATCGTGATGGTGACGGCGAAAATCGAAGAGATCGATCGCCTGCTGGGGCTGGAGATCGGCGCCGACGATTACATCTGCAAACCCTACAGCCCGCGCGAAGTGGTGGCGCGGGTGAAAACCATTCTGCGCCGCAGCTATCGGCCGCAGGAGAGCGCGCGGGAAGATGACCTGCTGCACATCGATGAGCCGCGTTTCCAGGCCAGCTATCAGGGGCAGTTGCTGGATCTGACGCCGGCGGAATTCCGCCTGCTGAAAACGCTGGCCAGCCAGCCGGGCAACGTGTTTTCACGCGAGCAGCTGCTGAACAACCTGTATGACGACTATCGGGTGGTCACCGATCGCACCATCGACAGCCACATCAAAAACCTGCGCCGCAAGCTGGAACTGATCGACGGGGAAAAATCTTTTATTCGCTCGGTATACGGTGTGGGATACCGCTGGGAGGCCGAGCCCTGCCGGCTGGTGAATGGGGTTTAGGGGATCATCGCGTCCAGTCTTCAACCGCCAACCCGGGCACCATGGCGAATGCGCGATCGTTGGTCACCAGCGTCGCGCCACGGCTCTGCGCGTGAGCGGCGATCAGTTGATCCAGCGCGCCCATGATTTTGCCCTTTCTCTCCATGTTCGCGCGCATTTCACCGTAGCAGCGGGCGGCCTCGCTATCCCATGCATAGACCGTCACCGCGGCAAGAAAGGCCTCGACCATGCTTTGCAACGCCTTGTTCCGCCGTTTAGCCACACCGTAAAGCAGTTCCGCCTCCGTGACGCTGGAAATGCACACGGCAGAAGGCGGAAGCTTTTCCATGATGCTTAGCACCTGCGGATGCTGCCGAAACAGGTGGCCGACGGTGTTGGTATCAAACATGTACATCGCCTACTCTTCCTCTGAGAAAGGATCGCGCTCTGCAACCCCTTGCTGACGATCTTCCGCGCCAAGAAACTCTTGCGGTACCGGCGTTTGGGCGATAATGCTCAGCAGCGGTGCCCAGCTGTCCGGCTTTGCCGGATATTTGGATAAAATCACGTTTCCCTCCCGATCGCGACGGATATACACACGATCCGTATCAAATTCAAATTCCACCGGTAACCTCACCGCCTGATTTCTGCCGTTTTTAAACAGCTTTGCGATTCTTTCCATCTCGACACCTCCACAGCAGGCATAGGCCAAAGCATATGCCTGTAGCGTGTCGATGCCAAGATGTATCGCTCACTTTTCACTCACCTTTACGTAGCGGGCAAACGGTAACGCGCAATGCTGCTCGATGAAACCACGTAATTGTCATTATGCGGCGCACTGCGCAATCACCGCGCCTTCCCTTAGCTTCCCGTGCGGCGCCGGAATTCTCGGATGAAAACTCCGCGCCGGCGCAAGAAAACTGCGCATTTTTTAGACTAATCTGCTGTGAGGTTTAGCCGCCGATTTTCAAGCGATTGGCTACACTTACATCACGAATCGGAACCTACAGGAGAAGAACCATGGCAATCGGTCATTACGAGCTGAAAAAAGCAAAGAACGGACAGTACCACTTCAACCTGAAAGCCAGTAACGGCGAGATCATTCTGGCCAGCGAGATGTACGCCAGCAAAGCGTCGGCGGAGAACGGCATCGCCTCGGTGCAGACCAATGCGCCGCACGAAGCGCAGTTTGAACTGAAGCACAGCACCAGCAATCAGCCCTATTTTGTGCTGAAGGCCAAGAACCATCAGGTGATCGGCGTCAGCGAAATGTACAGCTCGGAAAGCGCAGCCAAAAACGGTATCCAGTCGGTGATGAAAAACGGCCCGACCACCGATATCCGCGATTTGAGCGCCTGATCCCCCGTGTCGCCCGCGCGGTGGCCGCCATCGCGCGTTTTCCGTTTGACCGGGATCAATCTCCCTTGAATAAATCCGGTTAACTGCTGATTTCTTGCCGCGCTGCGGCTACAATCCCCCGCTTTTACTGCGCCATCTGGGGCGCGATATACCCACTGGCTTTCATACGGCAGCCAGGCGGCAAGTTCGTGAGTCTCCAGGAGCTTGTTCAACCAAGTGACTGGAGTGAGCGAATGCAGCCAACAACGCTGCAGTTCGAAAGACAGAGGTATACTGACCTGAAATCAGACCGAGACACACTATGTTTACACCGGAACTTCTCTCCCCGGCCGGAACGCTGAAAAACATGCGTTACGCCTTCGCCTATGGCGCCGATGCGGTTTACGCCGGCCAGCCGCGCTACAGCCTGCGGGTGCGCAACAACGAATTCAACCACGAGAATCTGGCGCAGGGCATCAATGAAGCCCATGCGCTGGGCAAAAAATTCTACGTGGTGGTGAACATCGCCCCGCACAACGCCAAGTTGAAAACCTTCCTGCGCGATCTGAAGCCGGTTATCGATATGGGCCCGGATGCGCTGATCATGTCCGATCCCGGCCTTATCATGATGGTGCGCGAAGCCTTCCCGCAGATGGACATCCACCTGTCGGTGCAGGCCAACGCCGTTAACTGGGCGACGGTGAAGTTCTGGAAGCAAATGGGCCTGACCCGCGTGATCCTCTCGCGCGAGCTGTCGCTGGAAGAGATCGCCGAGATCCGCGCCGAAGTGCCGGACATGGAGCTGGAGATCTTCGTCCACGGCGCGCTGTGCATGGCCTACTCCGGCCGCTGCCTGCTGTCGGGCTATATCAACAAGCGCGATCCCAACCAGGGCACCTGCACCAACGCCTGCCGCTGGCAGTATAAGGCTGAAGAAGGCAAAGAGGACGACACCGGCAATATCGTGCACCTGCACGAGCCGATCCCGGTGCAAACCGTCGAGCCGACGCTGGGCATCGGCGCGCCGACCGACAAGGTGTTCATGCTGTCTGAAGCGCAAAAACCAGGCGAATATATGAGCGCCTTCGAAGACGAGCACGGCACCTATATCATGAACTCCAAGGATCTGCGCGCCATCCAGCACGTGGAGCGTCTGACGCAGCTCGGCGTGCACTCGCTGAAGATCGAAGGCCGCACCAAGTCCTTCTACTACTGCGCCCGCACCGCCCAGGTCTACCGCCGCGCCATCGACGACGCGGCCGCCGGCAAACCCTTCGATCCGACCCTGCTTACCACGCTGGAAGGCCTGGCGCACCGCGGCTACACCGAAGGCTTCCTGCGCCGCCACGTGCACGAAGCGCAGCAGAATTACGACTACGGCTCCTCGCTCTCCGAGCGCCAGCAGTTCGTCGGCGAATTCACCGGCGTGCGCCGCGATGGCTGGGCGGAGGTCGACGTGAAGAATAAGTTCTCACTCGGCGACAGCGTCGAGATGATGACGCCGGGCGGCAACGTGGTCTTCACCCTCGAAAGCATGCAAAATAAGAAAGGCGAACCGATTGAGGTGGCGCCGGGCAACGGCCATATCGTTTATTTGCCGATCCCGCAGGATATCGATCTCAATTATGCGTTGCTGATCCGCAATTTGGCGGAAGAAAATAGCGCCGGGGCATAAAAATGAATCGCCGTCATTCGGCGGCGATTTTTAGCAAATATTAGAATTGGATCACATCAATGTGCGCGCAGCTTGGTTACTATCACGCTGCTTAAAACGAACAACGAAAATATTTGCATAGCAATACTAGGAACCACCTCCTTAGCCGGCCCAATCTCCCTTGGGCTGGCTTTTTCTTTATGGGCTCGCCTATTTTTTTCGCTGCGCCTATTTCCATAACTTATTCTCGTTATCCGTTTTAATAATAATAATCACGCCGCTTCGATATATAAATAACGCTACAGCGATTAATCCTCTCGTCTTTAAAACCTGGCTTATTTCCGCGTAAAATTCAGATAAATTCGCCTTGCTTCATATTCACTGAACGCCGGGGAATAACCAGAATTAGCTGAATATTCTGATGGCCTGGTGGCGGCAGCTGGTTTATCTTGAGGCATTCTTGGTTTTCCGCCGGAGGAGATCGGCAATGCCTCAACACTCACATGCGCCCGCCCTGCTTATTCTCAACGGCAAAGGCGCCGGTAACGAAGAGCTGCGTCAGGCGGTCAAACGCCTGCGCGCAGAACGCATCACGCTGCACGTGCGCGTCACCTGGGAACACGGCGACGCCGCGCGCTACGTCGCGGAAGCCGCACAGCTCGGCGTCGGCACCGTCGTCGCCGGCGGCGGTGACGGCACCATCAACGAAGTGGCGGCCGCGCTGGTGCAACTGCCGGCGCACAACCGGCCGGTGCTGGGCATCCTGCCGCTCGGCACCGCCAACGATTTCGCCATGGCCTGCAATATTCCCCCGTCGCCGGAACAGGCGCTGCAGCTGGCGATCAAGGGCCGCTCGGTGCCGATCGATCTGGCCAAGGTCAACGGCGAGCGCTACTTCATCAACATGGCCACCGGCGGCTTCGGCACCCGCATCACCACCGAAACGCCGGAGAAGCTGAAGGCGGCATTGGGCGGCGTGTCCTACTTCGTGCACGGCTTGCTGCGCATGGATACGCTGCAGGCCGACCGCTGTGAAATTCGCGGGCCGGACTTCCGCTGGGCCGGCGAGGCGCTGGTGATCGGCATCGGCAACGGCAAACAGGCCGGCGGCGGCCAGGAGCTGTGCCCCAGCGCGCTGATCAACGACGGCCTGCTGCAGCTGCGCCTGCTGATCGCCGATGAACTGCTGCCGGCGCTGGTCGCCGCCCTGTTCAACGACGAAGAGAGCAACAGCATCCTCAGCGCAGCGCTGCCGTGGCTCGAGATCGACGCGCCGCATGAGATGACTTTCAACCTCGACGGCGAGCCGCTCAAAGGCCGTCATTTCCGCATCGAAGTGTTGCCGCAGGCCATCGAATGCCGCCTGCCGCCTAACTGCGCCCTGCTGGGCTGACCTTGTCGGGCGCAGCCGCTGCGCCCCGCTTCTTCCCCCTCCGCTTACCCGCTTCCGCTCGCGATCAAATGTGATCCTCTCCGGCAAATTCATTAATTCATACTTGTATGGTAGTTAGTTCATGGCGTATTTTCGCGCTATCTCTCCGCAGCTACAGGATGTGAAGGTTATGAAAATCGTCAACGCCGAGGTGTTCGTCACCTGCCCGGGGCGCAACTTTGTCACGCTGAAGATCACCACCGATGACGGCATCGTCGGCCTCGGTGACGCCACGCTGAACGGGCGTGAACTGTCGGTGGCCTCTTACCTGAAAGATCACCTCTGCCCGCAGCTGATCGGCCGCGACGCGCAGCGGATCGAAGACCTCTGGCAATTCTTCTACAAAGGCGCTTACTGGCGGCGCGGCCCGGTGACCATGTCGGCCATTTCCGCCGTCGACATGGCGCTGTGGGACATCAAGGCCAAGGCCGCCAACATGCCGCTGTACCAGCTGTTGGGCGGCGCGTCGCGTTCGGGGGTGATGGTGTATTGCCACACCACCGGCCACTCGATCGACGAGGTGCTCGACGACTACGCCAAACATAAAGAGCAAGGCTTCAAGGCCATCCGCGTTCAATGCGGCGTGCCGGGCATGAAAACCACCTACGGCATGGCCAAGGGCAAAGGCCAGGCCTATGAGCCGGCCACCAAGGGCGACTGGCCGGAAGAGCAGCTGTGGTCGACGGAAAAATACCTCGATTTCACCCCCAAACTGTTCGACGCGGTGCGCAACAGGTTCGGCTTCAACGAGCACCTGCTGCACGACATGCACCACCGCCTGACGCCGATCGAAGCGGCGCGCTTCGGCAAAAGCGCCGAGCCGTATCGCCTGTTCTGGATGGAAGATCCGACGCCGGCGGAAAACCAGGCCTGTTTCCGCCTGATTCGCCAGCATACCGTCACGCCGATCGCCGTCGGCGAGGTGTTCAACAGCATCTGGGACTGCAAACAGCTGATTGAAGAGCAGCTTATCGACTATATCCGCACCACCCTGACGCACGCGGGCGGCATTACCGGCATGCGGCGCATCGCCGACTTCGCCTCGCTGTATCAGGTGCGCACCGGCTCCCACGGCCCTTCCGATCTGTCGCCGATCTGCATGGCGGCAGCGCTGCATTTCGATCTGTGGGTGCCGAATTTCGGCGTGCAGGAATACATGGGCTATTCCGAGCAGATGCTCGAGGTGTTCCCGCACAGCTGGACGTTCGACGACGGCTATATGCATCCGGGCGACAAGCCGGGCATCGGCATCGAGTTCGATGAGAAGCTGGCGGCCCGTTACCCGTATGAACCGGCCTATCTGCCGGTCGCGCGTCTGGAGGATGGCACCTTATGGAACTGGTAAACACCATGCGCAGCGTCGTGATCGAACAGCCCGGGCGCCTGGCGCTGCAGACGCGCGCGCTGCCGCAGCCGGCGGCCGGCGAGGTGCGGGTCAAGGTGAAATTCGCCGGCATCTGCGGCTCCGACGTCCATATCTATCACGGCCATAACCCGTTCGCCCGCTATCCGCGGGTGATCGGCCACGAGTTCTTCGGCCTGATCGATGCGCTGGGCGAAGGCGTCGATCCGGCGCGCCTCGGCGAACGCGTCTCGGTAGATCCGGTGGTGAGCTGCGGCCACTGCTATCCCTGTTCGGTCGGCCGGCCCAACGTCTGCACCTCGCTGCAGGTGATCGGCGTGCACCGCGACGGCGGCTTCAGCGACTACGCCTGCGTACCGGCGCGCAACGCCTATCCGGTTCCGCCCGCCATCAGCGATCGCCACGCCGCGATGATCGAACCCTTCAGCATCGCCGCCAACATCACCGCCCACCTGCAACCGCGTCCTGACGACATCGCGCTGATCTACGGCGCCGGGCCGATGGGGCTCACGGTGATCCAGACGCTGAAAGGCGTGTACGGCGTCAAGCAGGTGTGGGTCGTCGATCGCATCGCCGAGCGGCTGGACATGGCGCGCGCCAACGGCGCCGACGAGACGTTCAACAACGCCGAGGCCGCATTGCCGCAGGCGCTGCAGCAGCGCGGCATTCAGCCGACGCTGATCGTCGATGCCGCCTGCCACCCCGCCATTTTGCCGGAGGCGATCGCGCTGGCCTCGCCGGCGGCGCGCATCGGCATCATGGGCTTTTCCGGCGACGCCTGCACCCTGACCCAGCAGAGCATCACCAGCAAGGAGCTGTCGATCTTCTCCTCGCGCCTGAACAGCGCACGCTTCCCGCAGGTGATCGCCTGGATGGCGGACGGCAAGCTAGACCCGCAGCGGCTGCTCACCCACTGCGTGCCCGCCGGCGACGTCGAACGGGCGATGCTGATGTTCGAGCGGGATCAGCGCACCTGCTGCAAGGTGCTGCTGCAGTTCGAGTAACGCCAAGGCCGCATCGGGGCATTGGGCGGCCCCGCCGCCCGTGCAAACAACGAAGCATCACGATTAAAACGACACCCAGTGGAGTGCTTTATGTTTAAAAACCTGCGTTGGACCATCGTGTTCCTGCTGTTCATGGTCTACATGATCAACTACCTCGATCGCGTGGCGCTGTCGATCACCGTGCCGATGATCGAACAGGATCTGATGCTGAACGCCGAACAGTTCGGCCTGATCTTCGGCAGCTTCTTCTTCGGCTACGCCATCTTCAACTTCGTCGGCGGGCTGGCGGTCGACCGTTTCGGCCCGACGCTGGTCCTGGGCGTGGCGGTCGGTCTGTGGTCCCTCTTCTGCGGCATGACGGCAATCGCCACCGGTTTTTACTCGATGCTGATCCTGCGCGTCCTGTTCGGCATGGCCGAAGGGCCGATCTGCGCCTCGGCCAACAAGATGATCAACGGCTGGTTCCCGAAGAAGCAGGCGGCGACCGCCATGGGCCTGCTCAGCGCCGGTTCGCCGTTAGGCGGCGCCGTGGCCGGGCCGATCGTCGGCTATCTGGCGCTGGCGTTCGGCTGGCGGCCGGCGTTTATGATCATCTGCGCCATCGGCATCGTCTGGATGCTGGTGTGGTTCTTCGTGGTGGCGGATAACCCGGCGAAAAGCCAGCGCGTCAGCGCCGAAGAACGGGCGCTGATCGCGCGGTTGAAACAGGAAAACCTCGGCGAGGAAAGCGCGCTGAGCGACGCCGCGCACGGGCTGGGTTACTACCTGAAGCAGCCGATCATTCTGGTCACCGCCTTCGCCTTCTTCTGCTACAACTACATTCTGTTCTTCTTCCTGAGCTGGTTCCCCTCGTATCTGGTGCAGGCGCACAACCTGAACATCAAGGAGATGAGTCTGACCACGATGATCCCGTGGATCGTCGGCTTTGTCGGGCTGGCGCTCGGCGGCTATATTTCCGACAAAATCTTCAACATCACCGGCAAATTGCTGCTGTCGCGCAAAATCGTGCTGGTCACCAGCCTGCTGGCGGCGGCGGTGTGCGTGGCGTTGGCAGGCACCGTCAGCAGCGTGGTGCCGGCGGTGATGCTGATGTCGGTATCGATCTTCTTCCTTTACATCACCGGCGCCCTCTACTGGGCGATCATCCAGGACGTGGTGCATAAATCCCGGGTCGGCGGCGCCAGCGGGTTCATTCATTTGATCGGCAGCGTCTCCGGCATCATCGGGCCGATCGTCACCGGCTACATCGTGCAGAACACCGGCAAATTCGACAGCGCCTTTATGCTGGCGGGCGGCGTCGCCGCGCTGGGCGCACTGCTGGTGCTGCTGGTGATCAAGGCGCCGCGCGCAACGGCAGGCGTGCAAATCTTAAAACCATAACGCCAGGCGGGGCGGCTTCGCCCCTTTGCTTACCTCTCCAGGGACATTGAACATGAGACTTTCCGACCACAGCGCGCTGCCGGCCGCCATTATTCGGCCCGGCTACGCACGTGAGCGCGTGAAACCGCGCATGGTGCATATCGGCTTCGGCGCGTTTCACCGCGCGCACCAGGCGATGTACGCCGACAGGCTGGCCAGCGAGCACGGCAGCGACTGGGGCTACTGCGAAATCAGCATGCAGCACGGCCGGCAAAAGATCGCCGACCTACGGCAACAGGATCTGCTGTTCTCGGTGGCGGAGATGGACGACGACGGCTGGCGGGGCCGGGTCATCGGCGTGGTGCGCCAGGCGCTGCACCTGCAAACCGACGGGCTGACGGCGGTGCTGGCGGCCCTGACGCAGCCTGAGATCGCCATCGTCTCGCTGACCATCAGCGAAAAGGGCTATTGCCACCACCCTGCCAGCGGCCGGCTGATGGCGGAACACCCGGCGATCGCGCATGATATCGCCCACCCGGCACAGCCGCAGTCAGCGCCGGGGCTGCTGCTGGCGGCGCTGCGCCTGCGCCGTGAACGCGGGCTGCCGCCGTTCGCCGTGATGTCCTGCGACAATATGCCGGCCAACGGCCGGGTCACGCGCCAGGTGCTGCTCGACCTGGCGCAGCGGCAGGATCCGGCGCTGGCCGACTGGGTGCGTCAAGAGGTCGCCTTCCCTTCCACCATGGTGGATCGCATCGTGCCGGCGATGACGCAGGAAGCCCGCGGGCAGCTCCATGCTTGGTTGGGCGGCGTCGAGGATAAGGTCGGCGTGGCCTGCGAGCCGTTCAGCCAGTGGGTCATTGAGGACCGCTTTCCCCAGGGGCGACCGGCTTGGGAAAAGGTCGGCGCCGAACTGGTGAGCGACGTGCTGCCGTTTGAGGAGATGAAGCTGCGCATGCTGAACGGTAGCCATTCGTTCCTCGCCTATCTCGGCTATCTGGCCGGTTATCAGCACGTCGGTGACTGCATGCAGGACGCGGATTTTGTCCGCGCCGCCCGTCACCTGATGCTGGCGGAACAGGCACCAACTCTGCAGGTGCCGAACGTCGATTTGGCGCAGTATGCCGACTCGCTGCTGCGGCGTTTCCGCAACCGCGCGCTGAAGCACCGCACCGCGCAGATCGCCATGGACGGCACGCAAAAGCTGCCGCAGCGGCTGTTGGACGCGATCCGCTGGCATCTGGCGCGCGGCAGCCGCTTCGACTGCCTGGCGCTGGGCGTCGCCGGCTGGATGCGCTACGTCGGCGGCCGCGATGAGCAAGGCGCGCCGATCGCCATCAGCGATCCGCTGCGCGACCCTATCGCCGCGTTGGTCGCCGGCAGCGAGGAAGGCCGGCCCCGCGTCCTGGCGCTGCTGCAGCTCGACAGCGTCTTCGGCCAGGATCTGCCCGACTCGCCTGACTTCGTCCGCGCCGTCAGCCACGCTTATCATCAACTGCTGAGCCTGGGGGCCAAAGCCGCCGTCGCCGCTCTGCCGCTTACCGACCGGGAGGTTTCCGATGACCGTCACCACGCATAACGCCGTCAATACCGGCAATCAACCGCTGCTGCGGCGCGTCGCCAGCGCTTCGGCCATCGGCACCGCCGCCGAATACTATGATTTCTTCGCTTACGGCACCGCCGCGGTGCTGTTCTTCGGCCAGCTGTTTTTCCCCAGCGCCGATCCGCTGATCAGCACGCTGGCGGCCTTCGCCACCTACGCGGTCGGTTTCCTGGCGCGCCCGCTGGGCGGCATCGTGTTCGGCCACATCGGCGACAAGGTCGGCCGCAAGAAGGCGCTGGTGATCACCATCCTGATCGTCGGCCTCGGCACCTTCTGCATCGGCCTGCTGCCCACCTATGAGCAGATCGGCATCTGGGCGCCGCTCGCGCTGATCTTTATCCGCGTGCTGCAGGGCTTCGGCGTCGGCGGCGAACAGGCCGGCGCGGTGCTGATGACCGCCGAATACGCGCCGCCGCCGCGGCGCGGCTTCTACGCCAGCTGGGTACAGATCGGCGCGCCCGCCGGTTTCCTGCTGCCATCGGGGCTGTTTGCGCTGCTGACCGCCGTGCTGTCGCCGGCGCAGATGCTGGACTGGGGCTGGCGCATTCCGTTCCTGCTCAGCCTGCTGCTGGTGATCGTCGGGCTGTTTATTCGCCTGAAGATCGACGAGTCGCCGGTGTTTACCCAGATCCGCGCCACCAAGGCGGTGGAGAGCCGGCCGGTGGTGGAAGTGGCCCGCCGCTACCCCGGCCTTATCGGCAAAGGGGTGTGCGCCAAGCTGATTGAAGCCTGCGCCTTCGCCATGTTCACGGTGATCGTGCTGGCCTACGGCAAGGCCAACCACCTCAACGAGACCATTCTGCTGGAGGCGATGATCGTGGCGGTGCTGCTGGAGATTTTCGCCATTCCGCTGATGGGCCGCCTCTCCGATCGGGTTGGGCGAAAACCGGTGTACATCGCCGGCGCGCTGCTGCAGGTGGTGTGCATCGTGCCGTTCTTTATGGCGATCAACCTCGATAGTTTCTGGGTGACGCAGATCGCCATGATCGTGGTGCTGACCTTCGGCCACAGCATGTGCTACGCGCCACAGGCCTCCTACTTCCCGGAGCTGTTCCCCACCCGCGTGCGCTGCAGCGGCATCGCGCTGATCTGGCAGATAGGATCGCTGATCGGCAGCGGCATTCTGGGGCTGCTGGCGGTGAAGATCCTGCAGGTGACCGGCGGCCACTACTACGGGCTGGCGGGGTACATGATGGTGCTGGGCGTGGTGTCGGCCATCGGCCTGAGCCTGATGCCGGAAACCGCGCCGGGGCGGCGCAAGCAGGAATATCAGGATTGGCATCACTGAGTTACCCTACCCGGCGGGTGGATTTATCCCCCCGCCCTCAACCAATAATCTGCTAGTATGGTGGCATTCGAATTCCAGCCAGATGCCTGATTGTCGCCATGTCTGAAACGTACAGTCTCACCAACAACGTCCCGGTCAACCAGCAGATCTATCGCTTCCTGCGCAAGGATATCGTCGACTGCACCATCCCCCCCGGCACCCTGTTGTCCGAGAAAGAGATTTCCACCCGCTTTTGCGTTTCGCGCCAGCCGGTGCGCGAAGCCTTCATCAAGCTGGCGGAGGCCGGCCTGGTGCAGATCCTGCCGCAGCGCGGCACTTTCGTGATGAAAATCTCCGCCAAGCGCGTGGCCGACGGGCGCTTTATTCGTCAGGCGGTGGAATGCGCCATCGTGCGCCGTGCGGCGGAGCGCGCCACCCCGGCGCAGCTGATGACGCTGGAGCATAACCTGCACCGTCAGGCGCTGGCGGCACAGAACGGGCAGACGCGCGAGTTTCTGGCGCTGGACGATGAATTCCACCAGCTGCTGACCCAGTTCGCCGACTGCCCGCTGGCGTGGGAGACCATCGAAACCATCAAGGCCACCATGGATCGGGTGCGTTTCCTCAGCCTGAGCGAAGTCTCGCCGCCGGAGAGCCTGATCAAGCAGCACTACCGCATCTACGAGGCGCTGAAAGCGCGCGATGCCGAGGCGGCGGAGCGCGCCATCCACGATCACCTGCAGGAGATGATCTACTCCATCACCCCGATCGCCCTGCAGAACACCGAGTGGTTCGAGATCGAATAATCAATCGCTTAACGCGCCGGGGGCGATCGTCCCCGCGTATTTGGCCTCGCCAATGGCATTTCCTCTCAATCGCATCTATTGTTTGTCCTTGCCGGATCAAGTTCGGTAGTATCGCTTTACAGCTTCAATCACCGCTTTTTTACTTCGCCGGTGGTCAAAAACCCTTGCATTGCCGGTGTATGAAGAAGCTTAATCGGGAGTGAATCATGACTGATATTGTGCAGTTGCTAGGAAAGGAAGCGGAAGATCTGCTGCAACACCGCTGTACCACTATCCCCGCCGAGAATCTCTACCTGCCGGGCGCCGACTTCGTCGACCGCGTAATGATCGATAACAACCGTCCCAACAGCGTGCTGCGTTCGATGCAAAACCTGTTCAACCACGGCCGCCTGGCCGGCACCGGCTACCTGTCGATCCTGCCGGTCGATCAGGGCATCGAGCACTCCGCCGCCGCCTCGTTCGCCGCCAACCCGCTGTATTTCGATCCGAAGAACATCGTCGAGCTGGCGATTGAAGCCGGCTGTAACTGCGTCGCCTCCACTTACGGCGTGCTGGCGTCGGTATCGCGCCGCTACGCGCATAAAATTCCGTTCCTGGTCAAACTCAACCACAACGAAACGCTGAGCTACCCGACCCAGTACGACCAGACCCTGTACGCCAGCGTCGAGCAGGCGTTCAACATGGGCGCGGTGGCGGTCGGTGCCACCATTTACTTCGGCTCCGAGCAGTCGCGCCGCCAGATCGAAGAGATCTCGATCGCCTTCGAGCGCGCGCATGAGCTGGGCATGGTCACCGTGTTGTGGGCCTATCTGCGCAACCCGGCGTTCAACAAGGATGGCGTGGACTACCACTCCAGCGCCGATCTGACCGGCCAGGCCAACCACATCGCCGCCACCATCGGCGCCGACATCGTCAAACAGAAAATGGCGGAAAACAACGGCGGCTACCGCGCGGTGAAATTCGGCTATACCGACGATCGCGTCTACACCAAGCTGACCACCGATCATCCGATCGATCTGGTGCGCTACCAGCTGGCCAACTGCTACATGGGCCGCGCCGGGCTGATCAACTCCGGCGGCGCCGCCGGTGAGAACGACCTGCAGGAGTCGGTGCGCACCGCGGTGATCAACAAACGCGCCGGCGGCATGGGCCTGATCCTGGGGCGCAAGGCGTTCAAGAAATCGATGAAAGACGGCGTGGCGCTGATCAACGCTGTGCAAGACGCCTACCTGGACAAGAAGGTCACCATCGCCTGATGTGACGGACCACCTGTCCTCAAGCCCGGCTAGCCGGGCTTTTTTGTGCCCGCTTTCTCCCCCTCATGCCACAGACCTTCTCTTTCTTTCACTTTAAACTTTCGAAATAAAATATTTATCTTTCAAACTGTGATCTATTTAAAACAAATAGCCCAACAAAGTGACTACTGTAAGGCCCATGGCCACAGAGCCGCCGTTCGCTCCAGGCCATATCAGTCCATTACAGGAGAACATAATGATTGAGCTAATCACCCACGGCGCCGAGTGGTTTATCGGCCTGTTTCAGAAAGGCGGTGAAGTGTTTGTCGGCATGGTGACCGGCATTTTACCTTTGTTGATCAGCCTGTTGGTTATCATGAACGCGCTGATCAAATTTGTTGGCCAGGAACGTATCGAACGATTGGCGCAGCGCTGCGCGGGCAACCCCGTCTCGCGTTATCTGCTGCTGCCGCTGATCGGCACCTTTGTCTTCTGCAACCCGATGACCCTCAGCCTGGGGCGCTTCATGCCGGAGAAATACAAGCCGAGCTACTACGCGGCGGCCTCCTACAGCTGCCACTCGATGAACGGCCTGTTCCCACACATCAACCCCGGCGAGCTGTTCGTTTACCTCGGCATCGCCAGCGGCCTGACCACCCTCGGCCTGCCGCTCGGCCCGCTGGCGGTGAGCTATTTCCTGGTGGGGCTGTTCACCAACTTCTTCCGCGGCTGGGTCACCGATCTGACCACCAGCCTGTTCGAACGCAAGATGGGCATCCGTCTGGATCGCCAGGTGCAACTTTAATTCGTGGAGTGCAGCATGAGTGCTTATATCCGTATTGAAAAAGGCGCCAGCGGCTGGGGTGGCCCCCTGGAGCTGCCGATAGAGCCCGGCAAGAAAGTGGTGTACATCACCGCCGGCACCCGGCCTTCGATCGTCGATCGCCTCAGCGAATTGACCGGCTGGCCGGCCGTCGACGGTTTCAAAGAGGGCGAGCCGCCGGCGGAAGAGATCGGCGTGGCGGTGATCGACTGCGGTGGCACCCTGCGCTGCGGCCTGTACCCGAAACGCCGCATTCCGACGGTCAACATCCACGCCACCGGCCAGTCCGGCCCGCTGGCGCAGTTTATCCTCGAAGACATCTATGTCTCCGGCGTGCGCGACCACAACATCAGCCGAATCGAAGCGGCAGATAGCCAACCCGCCGCCGCCGTTGCAGCGTCGCCCAAGGCGCGCGACTACGACACCAGCAAGAAGATCACCGAGCAAAGCGACGGGCTGCTGGCGAAGGTCGGCATGGGCATGGGATCGGTGGTGGCGGTGTTCTTCCAGGCCGGGCGCGACACCATCGACACCGTGCTGAAGACCATCCTGCCGTTTATGGCGTTCGTCTCGGCCTTGATCGGCATCATCATGGCCTCCGGCTTCGGGGACTTTATCGCTCACGGCCTGACGCCGCTCGCCAACAGCCCGATCGGCCTGGTGACGCTGGCGCTGATCTGCTCATTCCCGCTGCTGTCGCCGTTCCTCGGCCCCGGCGCGGTCATCGCCCAGGTGATCGGCGTGCTGGTCGGGGTGCAGATCGGCCTCGGCCATATTCCGCCGCAGCTGGCGCTGCCCGCGCTGTTCGCCATCAACGCGCAGGCCGCCTGCGACTTCATTCCGGTCGGCCTGTCGCTGGCGGAAGCCAAGCAGGATACCGTGCGGGTCGGCGTGCCCTCGGTGCTGGTCGGCCGCTTCCTGACCGGCGCGCCGACGGTGTTGATCGCCTGGGCCGCCTCGGCCTTCATTTATCAATAAGCTGATTTCCAGGGAGACGTTTATGCACACCATTTTTCACACCACCATCACGCAGATCGGTGGCTGCGCCCGCGACGCGTTGCTGGACAACATGCTGATCACCTTCCGTGAAGGCGCGCCGGCGGATATCGAAGAGTTCTGCTTCATCCACCGCCACGGTGCGACCGCCGGTGAGCTGCAGGTCGGCGGCGTGATGGAGCTGGCGCAGCAGCGCTACGCCATCACCGCCGTTGGCAGCGTTGCCACGCAGAACCTGCGCGAACTGGGCCACATCACCGTGCGCTTCGACGGTGAAGCCGAAGCCGAATTCCCCGGCTCGATCCACGTATCCGGCCCGACGCCGACCGATATCCCGTTGGGCAGCACGCTGTCATTTATCGCATAAGGAGTAGACCATGTCTGAAGTAGCTGTAGTGATTGGCGGCGGCCAAACGTTAGGCGCCTTTTTGTCCCACGGGCTGGCGCAGGCCGGTTATCGGGTGGCGGTGGCCGATCTGAACGCCGACAACGCCAATCTGGTGGCACAGCAGATCAACGAAGCGTTTGGCGCAGGCAGCGCCTGCGGTTTTCAGGCCGACGCCACCGACGAGCAGAGCGTAATCGCGCTGGCGGCGGCGGTTGACCGGGCGTTCGGCCAGGCCAACCTGCTGGTGTACAGCGCCGGCATCGCCAAGGCGGCGCCGATCACCGATTTCCCGCTGGGCGACTTCGATCGCTCGCTGCAGGTGAACCTGGTGGGTTATTTCCTCTGCGCCCGCGAGTTCTCGCGCCTGATGATCCGCGACGGCATCGCCGGGCGCATCATTCAGATCAACTCCAAGTCCGGCAAGGTCGGCAGCAAGCACAACTCCGGCTACAGCGCCGCCAAGTTCGGCGGCGTGGGGCTGACGCAGTCGCTGGCGCTCGATCTGGCGGAATACGGCATTACCGTGCATTCGCTGATGCTCGGCAACCTGCTGAAGTCGCCGATGTTCCAGTCGCTGCTGCCGCAGTACGCGCAAAAACTGGGCATCGCGCCGGACCAGGTGGAGCAGTACTACATCGACAAAGTGCCGCTGAAGCGCGGCTGCGACTACCAGGACGTGCTGAACACCCTGCTGTTCTACGCCAGCGATAAGGCCTCTTACTGCACCGGCCAATCGATCAACATCACCGGCGGCCAGGTGATGTTCTGACGCCATCGACGCCCCCTTCCGCGCAAGGGGGCCTAAGGAGAACTCCATGACTCAAGCTCTGATCGCCTTCGCGCTGCTGGCCTGGCTGCTGCAAATCGCCTTCGGCTGGTGGCAACTGCAGCGCTTCAACCGCGCCTTCGACGGCCTGTGCCGGCTGGGCGCCGTCGGCGTCGGCCGTTCCGGCGGCCGCTTCCGCCCGCGAGTGGTGCTGGCGCTGGCCTTCGACGCCGATCGGCGGGTGTGCAGCAGTCTGTTGCTGCGCGGCCTGACCGTTTTCGCCCGGCCCCGCCCGCTGCCTCGATTGCACGGTTTGCATCAGCGGGATTTGCGCCCGGATGTGATCTTCCCCGAGGATCGCGCATGCCAGTCTGCACTATCGTTAGCGATTAAACCCAAATCGTGATATTTTCACATTAAAAGACATTACCTTTCATAGTGAATTATTCAGCGAGGGGAAATGCCCAACTCTTGTGAACGGGAATCGCGATGAAACCAAAGCAGCGGCAGGCCGCTATCCTTGAATATCTGCAGCGGCATGGCAAAACGGCAGTGGATGCCCTGGCCGAGCATTTCTCCACCACCGGCACCACCATCCGCAAGGATCTCACCCTGCTGGAAGAAGAAGGCGAGGTGATCCGCACCTACGGCGGCGTGGTGCTCAGCCGCGACGACGGCGATCAGCCGATCGACCGCAAAACCCATATCAATACCGAGAAAAAACGCCACATTGCCAGCGCCGCCGTGGCGCTGATCGCCGACGGCGACTCGCTGATCTTCGATGCCGGCAGCACGGTGCTGCAGATGGTGCCGCACCTGGCGCAGTTCAATAACATCACGGTGATGACCAACAGCCTGACCATCGTCAACGCGCTGGTGGAGCTGGACAACGATCAGACCATCCTGATGCCCGGCGGCACCTACCGCAAAAAATCGGCCTCGTTCCACGGCAGCCTGGCCGAATCGGCGTTTCAGCAGTTCAGCTTCGACAAGCTGTTTATCGGCGCGGACGGCGTCGATCTCAACGCCGGCGTCACCACCTTCAACGAAGTGCACAACGTCAGCAAAGCGATGTGCGAAGCCGCCGGCCGCATTATTCTGTTGGTAGACTCCTCGAAATTCGGCCGCAAGAGCCCGAACGTGGTGTGCGAACTCAGCGCCGTCGACACGCTGATCACCGACCGAGACATCAACCCCGATTACCTCGCCGCCCTGCAGGCGAAAGGCATCAATATCCTTCTGGTAGGAGACCCCGATGAGTAACGCCAACGCCCTGCTCGCCTTCGCCCGCGAAACGCTGGAGATCGAGCTGACCGAAGCGCAACGCCTGCTGGCGCGCCTGGACGACAACTTCGTCTGCGCCTGCGAACTGCTGCTGAACTGCCGTGGCAAAGCGGTGATTTCCGGCATCGGCAAATCCGGCCACATCGGCAAGAAAATCGCCGCCTCGCTGGCCAGCACCGGCACGCCGTCGTTCTTCGTGCATCCGGCGGAAGCGCTGCACGGCGATCTCGGCATGATCGGCGCCGACGACGTGGTGGTGTTTATCTCCTACTCCGGCCGCGCCAAAGAGCTGGATCTGATCCTGCCGCTGCTGGCGGAGAACGGCATTCCGGTGATCGCCATCACCGGCGGCAAAGAGTCGCCGCTGGCGCAGGCCGCGGCCTGCGTGCTGGATATCGGCGTCGAGCGCGAAGCCTGCCCGATGGGGCTGGCGCCGACCTCCAGCGCGGTCAACACGCTGATGATGGGCGATGCTCTGGCGATGGCGCTGATGCGCCAGCGCGGTTTCAACGCAGAAGATTTCGCCCGCTCGCACCCGGGCGGCAGCCTGGGGGCTCGCCTGTTGAACCGCGTGCATCACCTGATGCGCACCGGCGATCGCCTGCCGCGCGTGAGCGAAAGCGCCAACGTGATGGAAGCGATGCTGGAGCTGAGCCGCACCGGGCTCGGGTTAGTGGCGGTCTGCGACGCGCAGCAGCGGGTGGTGGGCGTGTTTACCGACGGCGACCTGCGCCGCTGGCTGGTGAAGGGCAACAGCCTGCAGGATCCGCTCAGCCCGGCGATCACCCGCCCCGGCTATCGGCTGCCGGAGCAGTGGCGCGCCGGCGAGGCGCTGGAAGCGCTGCACGAACAGCACATCAGCGCGGCCCCGGTGGTCGATATGGACGGCGTGCTGGTGGGGGCGCTCAACCTGCACGATCTGCATCAGGCCGGCATCGGCTGATCAACGCCGGGGGCGCCATCACCGGCGCCCCCAGTCTGATTATTTCCAATCAGGATTGTTCTCGAACTGCTGCTTCAGCAGCGCCTTCATGTCGTCATTCGGCTTGCCGAGCCACTGGTACTTGGCATACTTCTTCGGATGATCGACGGCTTCCGGCCGATCTTCCACTGCCACCCGCACGCCCCAGGCCTGGGATTTGTCCGCGCTGAACGCCACGATCAAAAAGTTGTTGCCGCAGTCGTGCGGCTTGCACAGGTTGCCGACCAGATACTCTTTGCCCTTCCAGCTCAGATTCTGCGCCGGCGTAGAGGTGCCGACGCCCTTGCGCGCCCAGCCCGGCATCCGCGCCTGGCCTTTCACCATGTTTTGCCAGCTGGCCTGATACCCCGGCTGCTGAATCAAATCCGACGTGGTGACGATCTGCTGGGCAAAGCTGCCCGCGCTGAAGCTGAGCAGTGCGCCGAAGAGGGCGCAACGCAGCGCCTGGTATCCCGTCATAGTCCTTCTCCCTAGGTTAAATCAGGTTTCGCCCATAAAACCGGGCCTGAACTAGTCAGACCACGGTTGCGGCAAAAAGTTGACTCACCACCAGGCGTGGAAATGATGCACCGGCCCGATGCCGTGCCCCACCTCCAGCGTGTCCGCCTGTTGCAGCGCTTGTTGCAGGTAGTCCTTGGCGGCGGCCACCGTCGCCGCCCAGTCGGCATGGCGCGGGCGCAGCGCCGCCAGCGCGGCCGAGAGCGTGCAACCGGTGCCGTGGGTGTGGCGGGTGGCGACGCGCGGCGCGGTAAAGCGCTGCTCGCCTTCTGCGGTAAACAGCCAGTCCGGGCTCTCACTTTCGCTCAGATGGCCGCCCTTCATCAGCACTGCCCGGCAGCCCATCGCCAACAGCGCCCGCCCCTGCTCGCGCATCTGCGCTTCATCTTCCGCCGGCGCGCACGCCAGCAGCGCCGCCGCTTCCGGCAGGTTCGGCGTAATGATCGACACCAGCGGCAACAGCTCGCGCCGAATAGACGCCACCGCCTCCGGCGCCAGCAACGGATCGCCGCTTTTCGCCAGCATCACGGTGTCCAGCACCACGAACTCCGGCCGGTAATGGCGCAGCCGTTCGGCCACCGCCTGCACGATGTCGGCGTTGGCCAGCATGCCGATCTTGACGCTGTCGATGCGCACGTCGCTGAACACCGAGTCCAGCTGCGCGGCGACGAACGCCGGATCGATGTAATACACCGACTGCACGCCGCGGGTATTCTGCGCCACCAGCGCGGTGATCACCGAGGTGCCGTAGGCGCCAAGCGCCGAGAAAGCCTTCAAATCGGCCTGAATGCCGGCGCCGCCGCTGGGATCGGTGCCGGCGATGGTCAGGGCGTTAATACGTTTCATCACAGATCCTCCCCGCGCAGCTGATACAGGGCATCGAGGAACGCCGGCGTAAAGCTGCCCGGCCCGCCGGCCTGTCTGGCCGCGAGACCGCCGCAGTGGGACATCACCCGGCAGGCGGTCGCCGCGTTGTCCAGGCGATCGCCCGGCAGGGCGCAAAACGCCGCCACGACCGCCGACAGCGCGCAGCCGGTGCCCACCACCCGCGTCATCAGCGGGGAACCGCCTTCGATCGCCCAATCGCGTTGGCCGTCGGTGACGTAATCCACCGCACCGGTGACCGCCACCACCGCGCCGCTGCGCTGCGCCAGCTCACGCGCGGCGGGCAAGGCCGCCAGCGAATCGTCGCCGCTGTCAACCCCGCGGCCGCTGGCCAGCAACCCGCTGAGCGCCATGATTTCCGAGGCGTTGCCGCGTATCGCCGCCGGTTTCTCGTCCAGCAGCTGTTTAGCAAAGGCGGTGCGGTAGGAGAGCGCGCCGACCGCCACCGGATCCAGCGTCCAGGGCTTGCCGGCCCGATTGGCGGCGGCCACCGCCGCCCGCATCGATTCGGCGCGCAGCGCATTGAGGGTACCGACGTTGATCAGCAGGCCATCGGCCAGCGCGCTGAACTGCGCCGCCTCTTGCGGCTCCACCACCATCGCCGGGGAGGCGCCGAGCGCCAATAGCACGTTGGCGGTCAGCGATTGCACCACTTCGTTGGTCAGGCAGTGGATCAGCGGAGGCCGCTGTTGGAATTGGGTCAGACAGGCCGCGGCGCGCGCGCCGGGTAGTGCATCAGGTCGAGCGATCATATTCCTCCCAACCGGCGTTCAAGAAGGCGGCGCCGGCTGGGCGGCCGTGACTTCCCTACGCTGGCATTATCCAGATCAGGTAATACGGGTATTTCTCAGCCTTCACGTAGAAGGGCACCCCGAGTCATGAAAATCAATAGGTTGTGATCAACGTTGCGTTAATCCCTGCAGGGGATCATGCCAGCGGCGGCGCGGACAAACAAGCGAATAAATTGGCTCGGCAGGCATACGCCGCGCAATGCGCTATAGTGAGCACAAACCACCGGGAGATGCCATGCAGATAAGACCCTACCAAGAGACCGATCGCCCCTTCCTGCGCACGCTGTACCTGGCGTCGCGCAAGGCGGCGTTCGGCTGGCGCGATACCTCAAACTATCAGTTGGAAGATTTCGACGGCGCGACGCTGGGCGAAGCGATTTGGGTGGCGGAAGACGGCGGCGTGCTGCTGGGATTCGTCTCCGTCTACCGCGAAGACAACTTCATTCATAACCTGTATGTCGATCCCCATCAGCCGCCGCGCGGCGTCGGCAGTGCGCTGCTGCAGGCGGCGGAAGCTACCTTCACCGCCACCGGCTCGCTGAAATGCCTGGTGAAGAATGAAAAGGCGCTGGCGTTCTACCGCAAACACGGCTGGCGCATCATCTCTACCGGCAACGACGGCGAAGAAGATTATTACCTGATGCATTCGCCGGCCCGCTAACGCCGCCTTTCCCGTCACAGAACTCATTAATGATAATGGATTTCATTATCATTTAAGCATACCCTTCCTTGTCTCTCTCAATGAACTTGGCAAGGAAGGTTATGCAACACCAAACGGATACACGCTTCCCCGATGCCGCAGCGGCGGACTACGATCGCCGTATTCTGACCCTGGTGCCCGGCTATCAGTTTGCCCAGGCGCTGCTGACGGCGACGCTCGCACAGACGCTGCCGAATGACGCCACGCTGTTGCTGGCCGGCTGCGGCACCGGCAGTGAACTGGAGGCGCTGGCCGCCGCCAACGCCAGCTGGCGTTTCAGCGCCGTGGAACCCTCCGCCGGCATGCTGGCGGCCGCGCGCGCCAAGGCCGAAGCCGCGGGTTACGCACAACGGGTGAGCTTCCAGCCCACCTTGCTGCAACAAGCGCCGCAAACCCGCCACGACGCGGCGGTGTGCTCATTGGTGCTGCACTTTATCGCCGACGATGGCGCCAAACTGGATTTCCTGCAGCAGTTGGCGCAGCGCCTCTCCCCCGCAGCACCGCTGCTGCTGTTCGACTATCAGCCGGAGGGTCTGCCCGTCAGCCACTACCAACATTGGCTGCAAAGCGCCGGGCACTCGGCGGCGCAGGCGCAGGAGGTGATCGAACGCACCCGCCGCAACTGGCACCCGATGGCGGCGGCGCGCAGCCGTCTCCTCCTGGCGGAAAGCGACTTCACCGCGCCTCAGCAATTGTGCGGTGCGCTGGGCTTCCAGCTTTCACTGCTCCACCGCCGTCGATGAGGGCGGCATCCCGCGCAGCGTCAGCCGCCAAAACAGCAGCGCGCTCAGGCTCACGCCTGCCCCCAGCCAGCAGACGCCGCTCCAGCCCGCCCAGGCGTACATATGGGTGCCGGCAAAGGCACCCAGCCCGCTGCCGACGGCGTAAAACAGCATGTAGCAGCCCACCAGCCGGCTGTGCGACTGCGGGTGCGCGCTGAAGATCATGCTCTGGTTCAGCACGTGGATCGCCTGGCCCGCCAGATCCAGCAATACGATGCCCGCCACCAGCCAAACCAGGCCGCTGCCGAGCAAACCGAGTGGCAGCCAGGCCAGCGTCAACAGCAGCAGACACACGCCGCTGGCCGCCTGCCCCAGCCCGCGATCCGCCAGATGCCCGGCGCGCACCGCCGCCAGTGCGCCCACCGCGCCGACCAGGCCGAACGCCCCCACCGCGGCATGGGTGAAGTTGAACGGCGCCTGGCTCAGCGGCAACACCAGCGAACTCCAAAAGAGGCTGAAAGCGCCGAACATCAGCAGCGCCAACATGCCGCGAATTTGCAGCGTGCGGTCATGCAGCAACAGGCTCAGCATCGAACGCAGCAGCTCGGGATAGCTCAGCGTACTGGGAGCGGTGCGCGGCGCAGGCAGCAGGCGCGACAAGATCGGCAGCAATACCAGCGTCACTCCGGCAGAGAAGAAATACACCGTGCGCCAGCCGCCGACGTCCGCCAGCGCGCCGGACAGGGTGCGCGCCAGCAGCAATCCCAGCACCACTCCGCCCTGCGCCGCACCAACCACCCGCCCGCGCTCCTGCGGCGCCGCCAGGGCTGCGGCGTAAGCGATCAGCCCCTGCGTCATGGCGGTGCCCAATAAGCCTACCAGCAACATCCCTACCAGCAGCCAGGGCGAGCTGTGCGCCCAGCCCACCAATAGCAGCGCGCCGATCAGCCCCAGCTGTTGCCCCGCCAGCAACCGATGCCGATTCAACCGATCCCCCAGCGGCACCACCAACAGCAGCGCCAGCGCGCAGCCCAACTGAGTCACGCTGATCACCATGCCGACCGCCGCCAGGCTGATGGAAAAATCATGGGCGATAGCGTCCAACAGCGGCTGCGCATAGTAAACGTTGGCCACGCTGAAGGCGCTGGCGGCGGCCAACAGCAGCACTAGGGGGGCCGACAGGCGCCCCAGCATCGCACAGGGGGGATCCAGCAGTTTGTCGCTCATTGCACACCTCAGTCTGGTTTCATTATTAAACCCAATGAACTTTAAGCGTGGAGGTTTTATAATGCAACCAGAATATGCAGCTGGAGATAACCGTCGTGAAACGTAAAAGTCTGGAAGACGCGCCGTGCCCGGTGGCGCGCACGCTGGATGTGATTGGCGACTGGTGGTCGCTGCTGATCGTGCGCGACGCCTTCGACGGCGTCACCCGCTTCAGCGAATTTCAAAAAGGGCTGGGGATGGCGAAGAATATCCTTGCCACCCGCCTGCGCGCTCTGGTGACGCACGGCGTGCTGGAGATCGTGCCCGCCGCAGATGGCAGCGCCTATCAGGAATATGTACTGACCGAGAAAGGCCGCGCGCTGTTTCCGGTGATCGTCGGCCTGCGCCAGTGGGGGGAAGATCATCTGTTCGCCGAGGGAGAAGCGCACTCAACGCTGGTGGAAAGCGACAGCGGCCGCCCCGTCCCGCGCCTGACGCCGATCGGCAGCGCCGGGCAGACGCTCACCCCGCTGAATACCCGGGTGGTGAAGGTGGAGGAACGGTGATGAGAGTTAGTGGCGGTGCCCGCAGCTCACCCGCTGAAAAACCTGGCGGATAAAGAGCCATTCCAGACACCCGGCCAGCAGATAAACCGCGCCAAAAATGAGTGCACCAAACCATTCCGTATCGTTAAAATGGAAAAACTCGCTGGCGTCAATCAGCCAAGCGGTTTGAGCCTGGGTACAGGAAAAAGCTTTATTGTCAGCACAGCCAGCCCAACAACAGCCAATGTGTTAGCGAGCAACAGGGCAAGTTTTTTCATAGCCTTTCATTCTACAACCTAACGCAGTCCAACAAACTAAACCTAAGAACATGTGTTAATGGTTAACCCTCAGGTTGCCCCGTTCGTCGGAGACAACCATGAATGCGGCGGTAATCAAATGCGAACCTTCGGGTGTCTGTATATCGTAGGCGACGGAATAACGCTTCCCTGGCCGAAAAGCATAGTCGAATACCGGCATGCACCTCCCCGGCTCAACGAAGAAAACGTCATTATCGATAGCTTTAATGAGCTTATCGCCTGATTCGCTATAAATCTGAACGAAGCGAATATTATCCCCCGCCTTCATAGAAGAAAGAATGCAGACATGGTTATCTTTGGCAGTGACGACGGCGGGGAAGCGTGGAGTCAGCTTATCGCCAGGCCCCGGACAGCCGACCAGGAGGCAGGCCGTGAATAGAACCAAATATTTTTTCATGCTCCCCTCATCCCTTAATAATTTTTCGATAAAGTGCATAAATGTCACGCAAACTATCGGTTCCCCTGTACTTGCCCACTCGTCCAGGACGTTGATAATAACGCCACGTTTCAATACCATAAACCAACAGCAGCCAGTAATCAGCAAAAATCGAAGCTTGTTGCTCCAGTGAGTAATCAGTAATTTTATTCTTATCAAGGCGATAGTTGTACTCAGCCGCCCAACTAAACAACCCACGCATTCTTACCCATTGTCCATGCTGATGCTGCCATACATGCCCCAACTCATGGATGAAAAGATGTTTTTCTTCTATCAGAACCGTGTTATCAGAAAAATCGTCTTTATAGAGTTCCCTCCGTAACCATAACTCGCCATTAGGTGCCATGGCATAACTTCTGTTTTGTAAGCCAAACGGGAAATAGCTATCACAGTGTATCCATACACGACCATATATAATTGAGCTTCCATATATATGGCGAGCCAATTTAATTTCCCCCATGGTCATACGTCGTAACGTCCCTTCCTCGGCTAATGCGTTCATTTATCCCTCCTTGAATTTATCAATATCCTAATGCTTTTCTAAAATGAATCTATACATGACCGCTTAAATAGTTTAATTTGGCACAATCCATTTATAACTTGAATAATTTGCAGAAAAATCCTCATCGAATTTCTATAATTAATTAAACGAAAAAAACATATTGCAAATACCTTTGTAGTAGCCGCGGTCAGGATACCCTTATCCAGCCCCCCTGCATGATTCGCTTCGCAGTGTCATCCGGGTAATGTATAGTCCGCGTTTTACGGAGATCCCATGCTGACCAACTCATCCATTCGTCTGAACAAATACATTAGCGAGAGCGGTATCTGCTCACGCCGCGATGCCGATCGATACATCGAACAGGGCAACGTTTTCATCAACGGTAAGCGCGCCACCGTTGGCGCTCAGGTATTTGCCGGGGATGTCGTGAAGGTTAACGGTCAGCTGATCGAACCGCGCAATGAAGAAGATCTGGTGCTGATCGCGCTGAACAAGCCGGTCGGCATCGTCACCACCACCGAAGACGGCGAGCGCGACAACATCGCTGACTTCGTCAACCACAGCAAACGCATCTTCCCGATCGGCCGTTTGGACAAGGATTCACAGGGGCTGATCTTTCTGACCAACCACGGTGACCTGGTCAACAAGATCCTGCGCGCCGGCAACAATCACGAGAAAGAGTATCTGGTGACGGTCAACAAGCCGGTGACCGACGAGTTTATTCGCGGCATGGGCGCCGGCGTGCCGATGCTGGGCACGGTGACCAAAAAGTGCAAGGTTAAGAAAGAGGCGCCGTTCGTGTTCCGCATCACGCTGGTGCAGGGGCTGAATCGCCAGATCCGCCGCATGTGCGAACACTTCGGCTACGAGGTCACCAAGCTGGAACGCACGCGCATCATGAACGTCAGCCTGAAAGGCTTGCCGCTGGGCGAATGGCGCGATCTGACCGATGACGAGCTGATCGAGCTGTTCAAACTGATTGAAGGCTCCTCGTCCGAGGCCAAGCCGGCGAAGAAGGCCCCGGCCAAATCCGCCGCGGCGAAAAAACCGAGTGCCGGGGGCCCCAAAAGCGCCGACAAAGCCGCTGCGCCGGCCGGCCGTAAGCGCTTTACCCAGCCAGGGCGCAAGAAAAAAGGGCGTTAAGCCCCGCTCGCTCTTCTCGCCAAGCCCGCCGTTGCGCGGGCTTTTTCATCATAAAAGTCAGCCACAGGCCGCCACTGAGCCCTCACCATAAAAAAGGCCCGCATCAAGCGGGCCTGCAAGTACCAGAGAAGTCTAGAGGAAAAATCAGAACGACCAGCGCAGGTTGGCGTTGACCGAATTAACGCGGGTATCGGCGCCGAATTGCCCCTGATAGCCGACATCCAGCGTCGCGGCGTGCGACAGTTTCACGCTCACGCCGATATCGCCCACCATCACGTTGTCATCCACGGCCTGGCCCTGAGTGACGAACGCGTCACTGCCGGCAAACGCCATGCGCGATGAGGTGTTCTTATCGCCGTAGGCATGCTGCCAACCGAGCGAGCCATAGAGGCTGACGTTCTTCGGCAGCTCGGTCACGCCGCGCACCCCGAGCGTGGAGTAGAAGGTGTTCATCGTTTCATTGCGCACGCTCAGCGCCGCCGCGCCACCCGACTCCTGGAAGCTGTCGGTATGCAGGCGGATATAGCTCAAGTTAATGAACGGTTCGACGTTCATCTCCGGCTGGCCGAAACGGTAACCCGCTTCGGTGAACGCCAGCAATGAGTTGGCATCGTAGTCCGACTTCAGCCGATCCGAGAAGCCGCTGAAATCGACGTTGCGCTTGCCTTCGATCTTGTGCCAGGTGTAACCCAGCGCGCCGCGCAGCGAGAACGCATCCTGCTGCCCCGCCGCATACAGGCCGAGGTGGTAGTTGTCGGTATCGGCCTTGGAACGGCGGCTGTCGACGTCGTAGTCGCCGCGGCTGTAACCGAAGTAGCCGCCGATGCGCACGTTATGGTCCGCCAGCTTGCGATCCGCCCCCAACAGGAAGCCGGTGGTGTTGCCATCCAGCTTGCCCACGTTGCCATTGCCGCTGTTTCTGCCCCAGGAACTGAAGGTCTGCCCCCAGACGCCGCTGTTTTGCACCTGCGCCGGTTGCACCAGCGACATCGCCAACGGCGGTATCGGCAGGCTGTCGTTGTCGAATAGGCGCAGCATGCGCTGGTTCAGCACGTTGAACAGCTGGGTGCTGCCGGCGATCAGGTTAGACTGCATCGACGGATAGACTTCGCCGGACAGCTGATTGAACGCCTCGCGCGCTTCCGGCGCACTCAGCAGCAGCAGCGAGTTGTACAGCGCCAGCGAAGGGCCGCTCTGCACCAACGTCGAGAGCGCACCGGCGGTATTCCACTGGTTGCCGCTCTCGGCCACCGTTTGGAAAATGCCCGGCTTGCCGCTGCCTGGGTTCTCGCCCCCCGGATTTTCACCGCCTGGGTTTTCCCCACCCGGATTCTCGCCCCCCGGATTTTCACCACCTGGGTTTTCACCGCCCGGATTCTCGCCCCCTGGATTCTCACCGCCTGGATTCTCACCGCCTGGGTTTTCCCCACCCGGATTCTCGCCCCCTGGATTTTCACCGCCCGTGTCTTTCTGCGCGATGGTCAGATCCACGGCGTTGGCGCTTTGGTTCAACGCCACATCGAGGAAGGCAGACTTGGAGACCGCCGCCGCGAATTGGCCGTCAATGCCGCCGTCCGAGGTCAAAATGCGGTAGCTTTGGCCGGTTTTATAGCTGGTTTGCGGATCCAGCGCCGTGACCTGCACCTTGGCCCGATCGCTGATGGTGGTTTTGCCCGCCACCAGCAGTTGGTCACTGCGGCCGTCACCGGCGATATCGACGTCATAGAAGGATTCGCCGATAAAGTTCAGGTAGCGTTTCAGCGTCAGCGTGCCGATATTGCCGTCGCCGGGCGAGATGTGACCACCGGACTGGATCTCGGTCTGGCCCAGCGTGCCGTTGCCGCCCAGCGTGCCGCCGGCCTTGATCGACGCGGCGCTGCTGTAGCCCTGCCCGTTATTGACGTCGGAACCCGCCGTCGCGTTGAGGATCAGCGTGCCGCCGTTTTCGGCGCTGAGGGTTTGGATCTCGAAAATGTCGTCTTCTTTCTGGGTATTGATATCGCTGGCGATGATGAGTTTGCCGCCGCGCGCGGTGACGTTGGCCTGCAGCCCAGTGAGATCGCCGTTCAGCGTCGTGTGCCCAGCGGTGTTGATCACCTCGCCTTCGCCGCTCATCTTGTTGCTGAAGACGTAATTGCCGTCGGTATGGTTAAAGTACACATAGCTGCGGAACAATCCACCCCGCAGGGCGATCGCCGTCTGGGCATCGATAGCGCCAGCGGCGCCCGCCGCGCCGAGCGTCGGTTCGGTCAACCCGGTGCCGGTATCCATATTGCCGCGGCTACCGATAATCAGCGCGCCGCGGTTCGAGCCGGAACCGGTCTTGCCCAGCACCACTTCGTTGCCGCCGGCGGAGAATGTCCCGCCGTCCATGACCGCCAACACGCCATTGCCATAATCGCCGACGTTGACGCTGCTGCCGCTGGTAAACCGTGAGCCGTTCCCGGCGATCACCAGCTCGGCGGTTTTACGCGCGCCCGAGACGCCCGCCACCTGAATATTACCGACGTTGACCGCAGCGCCGTTCAGCACGTCCAGATCGCCGTTGAGCGTGAGCGCACGGCCGACGTTCCACTGGGAATTGGCCCCCGTGACCGTGGCCTTCGGGCTCAGCGTATCGGTCTCGCCCGGCCCGCTGCCATTACCGATGCGCGCGTCAAAGGCGGTATTCAACACCGCGCCGTCTTCAATCGCCAGCGTGGATCGCGCCCCTAAGTCGGTGCCGACGCTGAGAAAATTGCTGGTGACGCGGGAACCGGCGCCGGTGGCGATCAGGTGGCTGTCGTAGCCACGCGTGGTGCCGACCACGATCTCTTTCGCGCTGGCCAGCGCGCCGTCTTCAACCCGCAGGGTGCCCCGCCCCAGATTCAGGCCGCCGCGCAGCACGAACTGATCGTTCACCGCGTTCAGCTCAGCGTTCGGCCCGCGAACCGTGACCAGGCTGTCATGAATTTGGCCGTTGAACATCCGGCCGATATTGATGTTATAGGCGCTGATCTTGCCATTCTCGATCAGCAGGTTGCCGCTTTGATTGCGGCCGACGTAAACGTCTCCGGTGTAGGCCAATGATTCGGTAATTTTTGAGTCGCCGTCAAAAATAGCATCGTCTGCGCGAGCGATATCGGCGGGCGCCAGCATCAACAGCGGCGCGGAAAATAGAGCGAGGTAAAGTTTGGAAAGCGGTGTTTTAACCGCTAAAGGGTACGATGTCTTGTCATTCACGGGCTATCTCCGTACTCGTTGGCGTGATGGCGCGAAATTTATTGTTATGGGTAAACTCACTGCGCTAGAGGAAGTGTGAGGTGTTATTTCGCGCACGCCGGTTTAGTGATCGTCGAAGCAAAAGCTTATTGCCCCCCGGCGCTGACGCTCCGACGATGGAAAACCAGGAAGCGGAAATACCGCCCCCAAAGCGAATTATTTATGCGTGACCACCGGCGTACAGGTCGGCGCGCTCAGCGACGGCGACGAACCTAAAATTCCCGGCATCATCAGCGACGAGCAATCGAAAATACGGCCCTTTTCCGTGGTGGCGCGATATGAAAGTTTTTGGCCGCCCAGCGCATCCGGCTGCGCGCCATTGACGTTGGTCACGGTAATTTCGTCCGATGAGCCCAGGCCCAGCATTTTGGCGGTTTCCGCCTGCAGCAGTGGAATGGCCTGATCGGTTTTCAGGGTGGAACAACCGGCTATCATCATCGTCACGGTTAAAGCGATAAGTGGTTTCTTCATAAATTATCCTTTATAACCAATCAGTTAAAATTATCAATTGGCTTTATGTTTTCTCTTATCCAAATCCTCGAATAATATATTTCCCTTTCCTAAACGAAAAAACCCTCCTAAAGTAGGGAGGGTTGATAATAATTCATCAGACTTATCTGAACTGTGAAGGCGAAAGGAGAATCCTTTGGGGCAGGATTATGCGTTGGTCGTTGATGACCATCCATTGGTAGCAAGCGGCATCGCTAATTTTCTCAGCACGCATTGCCGATTCAAACAGGCGCATGTGGTGACCAATGAAGAGAATTGCTACCGTCATATTAGGGAAAATGGCCCGCCGCGTTTACTGGTGATTGATTTTTGGCTCTCTTCCGGTACAGCGTTGAAATTACTCAAAGAAGTAAAACAACGTTATCCGCAGGTACGGATTTTAGTGGTCAGCGGCGACGAGAATAACGATATCTGGCAGAAAGTGCACAATGCCGGCGGGCACGGATTCGTATTAAAAAACGAGCCGCCTGAATTATTCGCCAGGGCGGTTTTTGCGCTAAACAATAATCAGGATTGGTTCCCGGAGGGAAATGAATCCACTATTAAAATCAGCCATGACCATTTAAATAAATTCAATTTAACGCCGAGGCAAATCGACGTATTGACCATGATGTTGCGCGGCCTGCCAAATAAAAGAATCGCGACGCAACTCTCTATTTCCGAACCTACCGTCAAAGAACATATCAGCAATATATTGAAAAAGATCGGCGTCAACAGCCGGGTAGAAGCCATCACGCTGTTGCACGGCAAACGGGATCCGTCGTCATGAGGTTTTTCCAGAATTTACAAAATGATGGTATCTCCCCACGCGCGCAGATCCGCCTGCTGGACAACACCTTCATGCGGCTGGTATTCAGTTTCACCGCCGTGCCTTTCGTCGGCATCCCGTTCGCCATCTGGATTTATTTGCTGGGTGATGAACTCGGCCCCACCATTACCTGGATCATCGTTTACCTGCTATGCGCCGTGGCGATCCGAATATGGCACCGTCGCTACCTGCATGAGGCCAAGGAAAATGATGAAGACACCGTGCTGCGCCGCTGGCTGCCGCGCATTAATAAGGTGGCCTTTATTCACGGGCTGGGGATCTCATCACTCTATTTAATTACGCCGCAGACCCATAACTTTGACTTTTTTCTGCTGCTCAATATCAGCATCGCCGCGATCGTCGCCGCCAACGCAACGCATCTGACGCCGGTTATCAGCACCTTTACCCGCTTTTTCTTCGCCTCCTGGGGGCTGCTGAACCTCGGCATCATCTGCCGGCTGGAAGACGTGATGTTCATCGTGCTGATGCTGAACTTGCTGTACGGCTTCGCCATTTACCGCCACGCGTTAACCTCGCATGCGTTCTTTATCCAGCAGGCGTTGCTCGAAGAACAAAGCTCGCGCCTGGCGGAGCAGTTCCGCCAGGCTAAAGAGGAGGCGGAACAGGCGCTGCTGGACAAGAACCAGTTCCTGACCACCGCCAGCCACGATCTGCGCCAGCCGGTGCACGCCATGGGCTTTCTGATCGAAGCCATCATCCACAAAAACCGCGACGACAGCCTGACGCCGCAGCTGCTGGATCTGCAGCAGAGCGTGCGTTCGGTGCATTTGATGTTCAATTCACTGCTCGATCTCAGCAAGATCGAATCCGGCAACGTACGCACCGCCGCCACCCATGTGGATATCGGCGCCCTGCTCGACTCGGTGATCACCCTGTTCCGCGAAGAGGCCAACAGCCGCGCCCTGGCGCTGCGCACCTGGCGGCCCAAACGGCGCATCAGCGTGATGGGCGATCCGCTGCTGGTGCGGCAATCGCTGATTAACCTGATCCAAAACGCCCTGCGCTACACGCAACAGGGCGGCGTGTTGATCGCTATCCGCCCGCGCGGCGCCGAGTGCCTGGTGGAAGTGTGGGACACCGGCGTGGGCATCGCCGACGAAGAGAAAAGCAAAATCTTCTCCCCTTACTACCGCCCCGAACTGGCGTGGAAAATCGACAGCGCCGGCCACGGGCTGGGGCTGGCGGTGGTGGCGCGCTGCGCCAAGCTGATGAAGGTGAAGTACGGCATGCACTCCGTCGAAGGCAAAGGTTCGCGCTTCTGGATGCGCTTCACGCAATACATCGGCGAAGATAAAGCGCCGGAAACCGCGGCTGCCTACGACAACACCGCCACGCCTATCCGCTATGCGCCGCTGCGCGGCGCCTGCCTGGTGGTGGACGACGATCCCTTGGTGACCTCCGCCTGGGAGAGCCTGATGAGCACCTGGGGCATCACCGTGCGCTGCGCGGCCTCCGCCGAGGAAGCCTTCACCATTGTCGACGACGGTTTTACGCCGTTCGCCGTGCTGTGCGACCAGCGCCTGCGCTCCGGCGAGAGCGGTTTCGACATCCTGAAAGCGCTGTTCGAACGCCTGCCGGACGTGAGCGGCGCGATGGTCAGCGGCGAGTTCAACTCGCAGATATTGCAAGAGGCCGAGCAGGAAGGCTATCTGGTGCTGCGCAAGCCGCTGGAGCCGGCCAGGCTGCATGCGCTGCTGACGCAGTGGGGGGCGGCATCTTAGCGGGCCAGATGACGCAGCAGGCCTTCAAGGTTGCGCTCCCCCTCCGGGGTTTGCGCACCGGCCTTCAGCCCGCCGCGAATCAACCGCTCCGCGGCCGGGCGTGCGAACAATCCCGCCCAGGCGTCGTGCTCGCGATAAAAACCGGCCTGCAGATCCGGCGCAGGCATCGCCTGTTTGGCCGCCGCAATCACGCCCTCTGGCAATGCCGCGATGTTGCGCGCTAACCGATCGACGAAATCATCCAGCTCGGCGGCAGGCAAGGCGCGGTTAATCCAGCCGTAGCGTTCTGCGGTAGCGGCATCGATGAGATCGGCGCCCAGGATCACTTCCAGAGCGCGGCCGCGCGTCATTCGGCTCGTCAGATACTGCGTCGCACCGCCGCCGGGCGTAATGCCCATCAAGGCCTCGCACTGGGCCAGTCCCGCCGTTTCCCGTGCCGCGAAAGCCATATCGGCCGCCGCCACAAACTCGGCGCCGCCGCCGCGCGCCAGCCCAGCCAGCTTAACGAGAGTGACCTGCGGCTGGCTGCGCAGCAGTTCGCCAAACGCCTGGAACGGATTAAGCCCCTCCGGCGCGTTGCTAGCCAGTTCATCGAAAGCGTGCGGCTCATCGATCAAGGTCATATCGACATGAGCAATAAAGAACGCTGGGTTCGCGCTCTGGAACACCAACACCCGCGTATCCGGATCGTCACGCACCGCGAGCAATAAACGGCTGATTTCCGACATCAGCGCCACATCAAGCACGTTTACCGGTGGGTTATCGATAGCGATCGTCATCACGCCGTGCGCATGAGACAGCCTGAGTTTGCTGAAATCTGTATCTGTCATCTCAATGTCCTTTTACCTGGGGTACAAGTGCGGGTTATTCGTGCCCTGTTTCAAATGGTATACTTTGCATACCTGGCGTCAATTACGCACCTTAAGCATCCCAGGGATGCAGGAGGATACCGATGGATAAGACCGATGTTGTTTACCGCGCCGACTGCCCAAGCCGCATCGTGCTCGATCAGATTGCCGATAAATGGTCCATGATGGTGCTGGAAGTGCTGCGCGAGCCGCAGCGTTTCAACGCCATCAAGCGCCGTTTGGATGGCGTCACGCAACGCGTGCTGACCCAGACACTACGCAAGCTGGAACGCAACGGCATGGTGCATCGCAAAGTGTTGGACGGGCGGGTGCTTGGCGTCGAGTATTCGCTGACGCCGCTCGGCAAATCCCTGCAGGGGCCGTTCTCGGTACTGTTCGACTGGACGTTAGGGAATATTGAGGCGATTCAGGAGTGCCAGCGCAAGTATGATGAGCAGGACGGGTGATGCGATCCCCAAAGTCTTTCACTTGCAGGTAAACGAGGGTTAGGCAGCCCTCGGGCTATCGGGGCATGATGAGACGCTTAAACAACAACTGCTGGATATCCTGATGGTGTGACAATGGAGTCAATACAGTGCCTTACGGTACGCGTGTGCTCAAAGGCCACCTGCTGTTCCAATGCAATCCCTTAATGTTGAGCACTGTAATGCTTAAAGCCCATCCAACAGCTGTTCCTTCGAGAACACACGCCCTTCCGCTTTATCCTTCGCTGACAGCATCAGTAATTTCAGCAGAGCAATGGCGTTCTCTCGCTTCTGCTGCTCATAGGATTCTATAACGTAGTTGATGGTCTCTACTTTCATCGTATCCCAGTCGCTATCAATCATACCAAGGTCTGAACATAGGCCATATTTCGACCACAAACAATGTTCGGCTTTACCCAAGGCTGGAAGCATGGCGGAAAAGATATGGCCAAATAAAGAAAAACCCCCTGTAAAAACAGAGGGTCTTAGTCACTACGGCCTAGTTACGAACAGGCTGCAGGAAGTGTTAAATCACTCCCACTCGATCGTCGCCGGCGGCTTGCCGCTGATGTCGTACACCACGCGGGAGATGCCGTTCACTTCGTTGATGATGCGGTTGGAGACGCGGCCGAGGAAGTCATACGGCAGGTGTGCCCAGTGCGCGGTCATGAAGTCGATGGTTTCTACCGCACGCAGGGAGACCACCCAGTCGTATTTGCGGCCGTCGCCCATCACGCCGACCGAACGCACCGGCAGGAACACGGTGAACGCCTGGCTGACTTTGTTGTACAGGTCGGCCTTGTGCAGCTCTTCGATGAAGATGGCGTCGGCGCGGCGCAGCAGATCGCAGTACTCTTTCTTCACTTCGCCCAGCACGCGCACGCCCAGACCCGGGCCCGGGAACGGGTGACGGAACAGCATGTCGTACGGCAGGCCCAGCTCCAGGCCGATCTTGCGCACTTCGTCTTTGAACAGCTCTTTCAGCGGCTCGACCAGGCCCAGCTTCATCTCTTTCGGCAGGCCGCCCACGTTGTGGTGCGACTTGATCACGTGCGCTTTGCCGGTGGCGGAAGCGGCGGATTCGATCACGTCCGGGTAGATGGTGCCCTGTGCCAGCCATTTCACCTGCTCTTGCTTGCAGGCTTCTTCGTCGAACACTTCAACGAACACGCGGCCGATGATTTTACGCTTAGCTTCCGGCTCGTCCACGCCCGCCAGCGCGGTCAGGAAGCGGTTTTCCGCCTCGACGTGCACGATGTTCAGGCCGAAGTGGTCGCCGAACATTTCCATCACCTGCTTGGCTTCGTTCAGGCGCAGCAGGCCGTTGTCGACGAATACGCAGGTCAGGCGTTTGCCGATGGCGCGGTGCAGCAGCATCGCGGTCACGGAGGAGTCTACGCCGCCGGACAGGCCGAGGATCACGTGGTCTTCACCCACCTGCTCGCGGATGCGCTCAACCGCATCTTCGATGATGGTGGCCGGGGTCCACAGGGCTTCACACTGGCAGATGTCCAGTACGAAACGCTCCAGCATGCGTTGGCCCTGGCGGGTGTGGGTCACTTCCGGGTGGAACTGCACGCCGTAGAAGCGTTTTTCTTCGTTGGCCATAATGGCGAACGGGCAGGTGTCGGTGCTGGCGATGGTCACGAAGTCGGACGGGATCGCGGTCACTTTGTCGCCGTGGCTCATCCACACGTCCAGCAGCGGTTTGCCGGCCGGGCTGATGGCATCTTCGATGTCGCGCAGCAGCGCGCTCTCTTTGACGATTTCCACCTGCGCGTAGCCGAACTCGCGTTCGTTGGAACCCTGCACATGGCCACCCAGCTGCATCGCCATGGTCTGCATGCCGTAGCACACGCCCAGCACCGGCACGCCGGCGTTGAACACGTAGTCCGGGGCGCGCGGGCTGCCGGCTTCGGTGGTGCTTTCCGGGCCGCCGGACAGGATGATGCCGCTTGGGTTGAATTCGCGGATCTGCTCTTCGCTAACGTCCCAGGCCCACAGTTCGCAGTAAACGCCGATTTCGCGCACGCGGCGGGCGACCAGTTGAGTGTATTGCGAACCGAAGTCCAGTATCAGGATGCGATGCTTATGGATATTTTGTGTCATGTGAGGCGAATTCCAGCAACAAGAGAAAAAGAGCGAAAATGTGTGTTTCGGGATGGGGCTTAACGCCCCACCCCGGCCTCTCACTCAGGAGAGGTTAAGGCATTAGCCCATGCGGTAGTTCGGCGACTCTTTGGTGATGGTCACGTCGTGCACGTGGCTTTCCTGAATGCCAGCGCCGCTGATGCGCACGAACTCAGCCTTGGTGCGCAGATCGTCGATGGTGGCGCAGCCGGTCAGGCCCATGCAGGAGCGCAGGCCGCCCATCTGCTGGTGCACGATGGCTTTCAGCATGCCTTTATAGGCGACGCGGCCTTCGATACCTTCCGGCACCAGTTTGTCGGCGGCGTTATCGGTCTGGAAGTAACGGTCGGAAGAACCTTTGGACATCGCGCCCAGCGAGCCCATGCCGCGGTAAGATTTGAACGAACGGCCCTGATACAGCTCGATTTCGCCCGGGGATTCTTCGGTGCCCGCCAGCATGGAGCCGACCATCACGCAGGATGCGCCCGCGGCGATCGCTTTGGCGATGTCGCCGGAGAAACGGATGCCGCCGTCGGCGATAACCGGGATGCCGGTGCCTTCCAGCGCTTCCACCGCGTCGGCGATGGCGGTGATCTGCGGTACGCCCACGCCGGTCACGATGCGGGTGGTGCAGATGGAGCCTGGGCCGATACCCACTTTCACCGCGCTCACGCCGGCTTCAGCCAGCGCTTTGGCGCCCGCAGCGGTCGCGACGTTGCCGCCGACGATCTGCAGATCCGGGTATTTGGCGCGGGTTTCGCGGATGCGCTGCAGCACGCCTTCGGAGTGGCCGTGCGAGGAATCGATCAGCAGGACGTCAACGCCTGCCGCCACCAGCGCGTCAACGCGCTCTTCGTTGCCGGCGCCGGCGCCGACCGCCGCGCCCACGCGCAGACGGCCATGCTCGTCTTTACAGGCGTTCGGTTTGCGTTCCGCTTTCTGGAAGTCTTTAACGGTGATCATGCCCAGCAGGTGGAAGCTGTCATCCACCACCAGCGCTTTTTCTACGCGCTTTTCGTGCATCTTCTGCAGCACCACGTCGCGCGCTTCACCTTCTTTCACGGTGACCAGGCGATCTTTCGGCGTCATGACCGCGGTGACCGGCTGGGTCAGATCGGTCACGAAGCGCACGTCGCGGCCGGTGATGATGCCGACCAGCTCGTTGTCTTCGGTCACGACCGGGTAACCGGCGAAGCCGTTGCGCGCGGTCAGCTCTTTCACTTCCTGCAGCGTGGTGGCCGGGGTAACGGTCTGCGGGTCGGTGACTACGCCGCTTTCATGCTTCTTCACGCGGCTGACTTCTTCAGCCTGGCGCTCGATAGACATGTTTTTGTGGATGAAGCCCAGGCCGCCTTCCTGCGCCAGCGCGATGGCCAGGCCGGATTCGGTAACGGTATCCATGGCTGCGGACAGCATAGGGATGTTCAGGCGGATGGTTTTGGTCAGTTGAGTGCCGAGCTCTGCGGTGTTAGGCAGAACCGTGGAGTGGGCTGGAACCAGGAGGACGTCGTCAAACGTCAGAGCTTCTTTAGCGATACGTAGCATGGGCAATATCTCACCAGGGTGGGCTGTGAAAAAGATAAAATATTGCCGCGGCATTATACAGAGCGGAATCGGTTGCCTCCAGCACTTTCTTGCAAAAAGTCTTGATTACCTTTTTCAGCCATGTAGTATCGACCAATTAAGTGATTGTTTTGAAATTTGATCTGGGTCACATGTCGCTACCTGTTTCGCCTTCCATTTTTACCGTAAGCCGCCTCAATCAGACGGTTCGCCAACTGCTGGAAATGGAAATGGGGCAGATTTGGCTCTCCGCCGAGATCTCCAACCTCTCCCAGCCCGCCTCCGGCCACTGGTATTTCACGCTGAAAGACGACCGCGCCCAAGTGCGCTGCGCAATGTTCCGCAACAGCAACCGCCGCGTCACCTTCCGGCCGCAAAACGGCCAGCAGGTCCTGGTGCGCGCCAGCATCACGCTGTATGAACCGCGCGGCGACTACCAGCTGATCGCCGAGAGCATGCAGCCCGCCGGCGACGGCCTGCTGCAGCAACAGTTCGAGCAGCTGAAACAGCGCCTGAGCGCCGAAGGGCTGTTCGATCAGCAGTTCAAGCAGCCGCTGCCCGCCCCGGCCAAACGCGTCGGGGTGATCACCTCCGCCAGCGGCGCGGCGCTGCACGATATTCTGCAGGTCTTGCAGCGGCGCGATCCGTCGCTGCCGATCGTCATCTACCCCACCTCGGTGCAGGGCGCAGAAGCGCCGATGCAGATCGTGCGCGCCATCGAGACCGCCAACCGCCGCGACGAATGCGACGTGCTGATCGTCGGCCGCGGTGGCGGTTCGCTGGAAGATCTGTGGAGCTTCAACGACGAACGCGTGGCACGGGCGATCTTCGCCAGCCGCATTCCGATCGTCAGCGCCGTCGGCCATGAAACCGACGTCACCATCGCCGATTTCGTCGCCGATCTGCGCGCACCGACCCCTTCCGCCGCCGCCGAACTGGTCAGCCGCAATCAGCTTGAGCTGTTGCGCCAGCTGCAGTCGCAGCAGCAGCGGCTGGAGATGGCGATGGATTACTATCTGGCGCAGCGCCAGCAGCAGTTCACCCGCATTCACCACCGTTTACAGCAGCAGCATCCGCATCTGCGCCTGGCGCGCCAGCAGACGCTGCTGTTCAAGCTGCAGCGCCGGATGGAAGACGGCATGCAGCAACAGCTGCGCCTGGCCGCCCGCCGCAGCGAACGCGCCCAGCAGCGGCTGGCGCAGGTGCAGCCGCAGGGCCGCATTCACCGCTACCAACAGCGCGTACAGCAGCAGGAATACCGCCTGCAGCAGGCGATGGAGCGGCAGCTCAACGCCTACCGCCAGCGCTTCGGCGTGGCCTGCAGCCAACTGGAAACCGTCAGCCCGCTGGCGACGCTGGCGCGCGGCTACAGCGTGACGCAAACCCCGCGCGGCGAGCTGCTGAAAACCACCAAACAGGCGCAGGTCGGCGAACTGCTGAAAACCCGCCTTCAGGACGGCTGGGTGGAAAGCGAGGTGAAAACCATCACCGTCGCCAAGAAGCCGCGCAAGAAACGCGCGGCCGAGTAACCCCTACTCCAGCGTAAAACGCTCGCCCGGTTCGCCGTTTACCCACAGCGCGCGCGTCTCGCCTTCCGGCAGGCTGAGCGCCAACGTGCGCCAGGCCGGGCGGAAACGCCCTTCCGTCGTGATATCCAGCATGATGCGCTGATTGTCGCAACGCATTTCCCAGCGCAGCCACAGCGCATCGCCCTGCCGCCAGCCGTCGCTTTCACCGTCGTCCTCAAACAGCAGCCCGCTGCTTGCGCCGCAGCCCTTGAGCGGAAACAGCCGCAGCTCGCGCCGATCGTCGGCGGCCACGTCCACATGCGCCAACCGCTGCGACAGCGGCAGCGCCGCCCCGGCGCGCACCAGCAGCGGCAGACGCTCCAGCGGCGCCGCCAGCGTTACCGTTTGGCCGCCGCCGAACCACTGGCCGCTGTAGAAGCAGTACCAGCCTTCGCCGTTGTCCGGCAGATACACCGAACGCCGGCGCTGCCCCGGCTCCACTACGCTGGCCACCAGCAGATCGCGGCCGATCAGAAAATCGTCGTTCTCGTCGAAGGTGCGCGCATCCTGTTCATGATCGAGAAAGGTCGGGCGCAGCATCGGCTCGTCGTCCGCGCAGGCCTGCCATAGCAGGGTGTAGAAATACGGCAGCAGCCGGTAACGCAGGTTGATCGCCTCGCGCACCGCCGGGGTGGCGGCCGGGTACATCCAGGGCTCGTTGACCGTGGCGTCGTCGTTCCAGGAGTGGATAGTGAAACGCGGATGCATCACGCCGTTTTGCACCCAGCGCACCAACAGCTCCGCGTCCGGCTTGTCGCCGGAGAAGCCGCCGACATCGTGGCCGAGGTTATACAGCCCGGACAGGCTCATGCCCAGCCCCATGCGGATGTTGTAGCGCAGCGTCTGCCAGCTGGTGCGGTTGTCGCCGCTCCAGGTCTGCACGTAGCGCTGCATGCCGGCGCAGCCGGAGCGCGAGATCAGGTACGGCCGCTTCTGCGGCGCGAAGCGCTGCTGGGCCTCCATCGAGGCGCGCATCATCAGCAGCGGCATCACCGGGCGGATGTGCTTGATGGCGATCGGCCGCCCGAAGCCGTGGCAGCGTGCTTCGCCGTCCCACACTTCGTACTCGTTGTTGTCGTTCCAGGTCGAATCGATGCCCATCTCCAGCAGCTGCTGCGTGACACCCTGCTGCCACCAGCGCACCGCCGCCGGGTTGGTGAAGTCGAGGTGCGATCCCTCATCGTCCCAGAAGCTGGAGCGCTCGGGCGCGTCGCTTTGCGAATCGCGGATAAACAGCCCCTGCGCCGCCACCGCCTGATACTGCGGGTGATCCTGCAGCAGGCACGGTTTGATGTTGGCCGCCAGCCTGAGACCGGCGTCGTGAAACGCCTGGCTCAATTGCTTGGGCTGCGGCACCTTGTCGTAATTCCAGTTGAACACGTAGCGCTTGTTGTTGATCGAGGTGTAGCCCGACGACAGCTGGAAAGAGTCGCAGGGAATGGCGTGTTGACGGCACAGCGCAATGAACTGCTGCAGCTGCTGCTGGGCGTCCGGCGCGTCGGTGTAGTGCATGGTCGAGCCGCTGTAGCCCAGGCTCCACTTCGGCCCGAAGTGAGTGCGGCCGGTCAGGCGCACGAAGGCCTTGGTGACGTCCACTACCTTCGGCCCGAGGAACAGATAGTAATCCAGATCGCCCGCTTCGGCCTGATAGCGGCGATAGGCCGCGTGGTAGTTGTCGATCTCGTTGCCCAGATCCAGCCAGCAGCTGCTCAGGTTATCGTAAAACAGGCCGAAGCTCGCCTCCGGCCCGCGGGTGATGGTAAACGGAATGTGCTTGTACAGCGGATCGGTGCTGGCGGCGTTGTAGCCCATCGCGTCCAGATTGCGCATCTCGAAGCGGCGGCCGGTGCGTTCCAGATCGCCGGTTTTTTCCCCCAGGCCGTAATAGCGCTCATCGGCGAAACGGCGCTGGTAGTGCGCCACGCCGTCGCCGTGCGCATTGAGCAGGTAGGCGCTGGTCGGCCGGTCCGCCGCCAGCGGCCGCCACTCGCCGGCGGCGTTGCAGTACGCCCATTCCAGCCACAGCGGCTGATGCACCGTTACGCGCAGACGCGGCGTGCTGACCACCAGCCGATCGCCCTCCTGGCGCAGCTGATAGCCCGGCAGGCTGAAGCCGGCGACGCTGAGCCGATCGCGCCCCTCCCAGGGCACATCCTCCTGCGGCGCGATGCTCCAGGTGCGATCCAGCGCCAGCTCGCCCTCACGTTTGATCAACACGCGGAACAGATCGTTTTCCAGCACGTACAGGCAGAAACGGTGGCGTTCATCGACCAGCAGCTCAACGTGGTCGGCATGCTGCGCCGCCAACGTCCAGTTTTTCAAGGTTTTCATAAGCATTCCACTTAGCTGTGTGAAGGTGTTTTCTTACCGCCGCGTTCGGCGATCAGGGCAATCAGGAACAGGGCGCCGATCAGGTCGAAGAAACCCATGGCGATGAACAGCGGGTTGAAGCCGATGGTGTCGGATACCGCGCCGATCAGGAGCGTGAACAGGAAGCTGGCGATCCAGGCACTGGAGCCGCGCATACCATTGACCGTCGCCATCTGGTTTTTATCGAACGACTCCACCACCAGCGCACTGAGCATGCAGGAGATCACCTGGTGGCCGAAGCCGCCGATCGAGATCAGCGCGATCGCCACATAGGGATCTTGGGTGATCGCCACGAACGCCAGCGACACCATCAGGAAAGCGCCGGTCACCGAGCTGGCGACCACCGAGTTGACGCGGCTGCAGCCGAACCATTTGCGGTACAGGGTGGTGAGATAGCCGCTGGCGACGCTGCCGATATCCGCCGCCAGGAACGGCAGCCAGGCGAACATCGCGATCTGTTTCAGATCCATGCCGCGTTCGGTAGCCAGGTACAGTGGCACCCAGAAGCTGAAGACCGCCCAGGCCGGTTCGGCGAGAAAGGCCGGGATGGCGATGCCGTAGAACTTCTTGTTCTTGCACAGGCTGGCCAGCGAGGTGAGGAACGGCAGCTTCGGCAGCACCGGCTCGTTGTCTTCGCGGATCAGATCCAGCTCTTGCTGGCTGAGGTTCGGGTGCTGCTGCGGCGAGTGGTAGAACAGCCACCACAGCACCACCCAAATCAGCGCCAGCCCGCCGGAGAACAGGAAGGCGCCCTGCCAGCCGAAGGAGACGTGGGCGATAACAATGATCGGCGGCGCCAGCATGGCGCCGATGGAGAAACCGACGCCCGCCCAGCCGGCGGCGATCGGCCGCTCCTTCTTCGGGAACCAGTCGGAGATCGCCTTGGCGTTGGCCGGGGTGGCCGCCGCCTCCGCGCCCCCCATGAAGAAGCGCAGAATGGCCAGTTGCAGCCAGCTGCCGGCGCCGGCGTGCAGCATGCATACCACCGCCCAAATGCCGGCGCAGATCAGAAAGCCCATCTTCAGGCCGATAACGTCGATCAGCCAGCCGCAGATCGGCTGAAACACCGTGTAAGCCAGCTGGAACGACGCCACCACCCAGGCATATTGCTCGGTGCTCATGTTCAGGCTGGTTTTCAGCTCCGGCGCCAAAATGCCCAGCGAGTTACGGGTGATGTAGTTGACCGTGACGCCCAGCAAGAACAGCGCCAGCATCCACCAGCGCAGCGATTTGAACTTGCGCCGGCCGCTCTGCGCGACCGCCTGATTGATCTCCACACTCATCGGTTCTCTCCCCGCGGCCGCCGGCGACGGCAACGCGCGTTTTAGTAGGGTACGTTGTGCTATCAAACACGGGACGGTGAAAACGGGTCGGCGCCGTATCATTGGCCGACAGACAATCACAACCCCATGATTTATTTTTTGTTTTCTTTTTCGCACACCGTTAAAATTGGACTGACAGGTCGCTAAAATTGGTGTACCAATGCAGACTACTCAGCGAGAGCGCGTAGCGAAACGGGGTTTTTTGCAAAGATTTTCACAGGCGGGTGAAAAAATAGTCATAATGGGCATGAAAGCCGGTCAAGACGCTGAAAATCCGCGGTGAAAATATTCTCATGGACGAATTTGAAGGAGATCACAGAATGAACGGAAAGCTGAAAATTCAGGAGATCGCTCGCCAAACCGGATTGTCGATCAGCACCGTTTCCCGCGTGCTGGCGGGCAAGGCCAACACAAGCGCCGAGGCGCGCCGCAAGGTGCTGGACTGTGCGCAGCAAAACGGCATTCTGCAGGGTATTTCCAGCGGCCGGCTGATGCTGAACAACGTGATGGTGTTCGCGCCGCAGCGCGCGTTCGACGTGCGCACCGACATCTTCTACTACAAGGTCATTCAGGGTATCGCCGCCGCGCTGATGGAGCACGAGGTGCGCATCCGCTACTGCGGGCTGGAAGAGCAACACAGCGACGGCGCGCTGTTTCTGGAAAAGATGAGCGACCCGCACACCGAAGCGGCGCTGATCATCGGCATCGACGACGAGCATATCCACACCCTGGCCGCCGATCTGCACAAGCCCTGCGTGCTGATCAACTGCAGCGATCGGCAGATGCGGCTGGACAGCGTCTCACCGGATCATCAGCTGATCGGTGATTACTCCGCCAGCTACCTGTTCCAGCAGGGGCACAGCCATATCCTCAATTTGCAGTGTCTGCGCCGCCACACCATGGAGCTGCGGCTGGCGGGCATCCGGCAGGCCTACGCCCGGCATCATTTGCCGTTCGACGACGGCCGCCATCTGGTCACCACCTCGGGCTTCGGCGGCGAAGAGGCCGAGCAGGCGCTGACCACCTATCTCGACGGCCTCCTCGGCCACTCCCCGCTGCCGACGGCGATCCTGGCCGGCGGCGACTACATGGCGGTCGGGGCGGTCAAGGCGCTCAACAAGCGGGGGCTGAGCGTGCCGGGCGACGTCTCGGTGATGAGCACCGACGGCTTCAACCTGGCGGAAATCCACGATGTGCCGCTGACCTCGGTGCAGGTTCCGCGCGATGAGCTGGGCTACGAGGCGATCCAACTGCTGCAACGGCGCATGCTGCGCGCCGACGCGCCGCCGTGCAATCTGCTGCTGCACGGCCGGCTGGCGGTGCGCGCCTCGGTGCGGCGCATCAGCCCGCACAAGACCGCGCCGGCGGTGAGCACGCATGACCACAGGCTTTATGACGAGTAGGCTACACTTAGGCACAGTGCATTCATTCGATGAGGTAAAATTTTTGCCTAAGGAGAGCCACTATGCCAGCCCAGCGCATGCGTTCCGTCATTCCTCCCTACATGCTGCGCCGCATCATTGAACACGGCAACGCCCCGCAGCGCGACTGCGCGCTGCACACGCTGAACCACGTGCAAAGCCTGCTCGGCAATAAGCCGCTGCGTTCGCCGGCCGAGAAAAACGCCCGAGCCGGCGAAGCGCTCCGCGATATCTACGACGCCCAAAACGGCACCCAGCTGCCCGGAAAACAGGTGCGCAAAGAGGGCCAGCCCAGCAACCACGACGTGGCGGTGGACGAGGCCTACGACTATCTCGGCGTCACCTACGATTTCTTCTGGCAGGCCTACCGCCGCAATTCACTGGATAACCAGGGGCTACCGCTGGTTGGCAGCGTGCACTACGGCAAGGAGTACCAGAACGCCTTCTGGAACGGCCAGCAGATGGTGTTCGGCGACGGCGACGGCGAGATCTTCAACCGCTTCACCATCGCCATCGACGTGGTCGGCCACGAACTGGCGCACGGCGTGACCGAGAGCGAAGCCGGGCTGATCTACTACCAGCAGTCCGGGGCGCTCAACGAGTCGTTGTCCGACGTATTCGGCTCGTTGGTCAAGCAGTTCCACCTGCAGCAAACCGCCGATAAAGCCGACTGGCTGATAGGCGCCGGGCTGCTCGCCAAGGGCATCAAAGGCAAAGGGCTGCGCTCGATGTCGGCACCCGGCACCGCCTACGACGATCCGCTGCTGGGCAAAGACCCGCAGCCCGCCAGCATGAAAGATTATATCCAGACCAAGGAAGACAACGGCGGTGTGCACCTCAACTCCGGTATCCCCAACCGCGCCTTCTACCTGGCGGCGACGGCGCTGGGCGGCTTCGCCTGGGAGAAAGCCGGCTACGTCTGGTATGACACGGTGTGCGACAAAGCGCTGCCGCAAAACGCCGACTTCGCCACCTTCGCCCGCGCCACGGTGAAACATGCGCTAGCGCGTTTCGACCAGAGCGTGGCGGACAAGGTGCAGCAAGCCTGGCATCAGGTGGGGGTGGAATAATGAAACCGCTGCCGACGCTCAATCAGGATACGGTCATTGAGCTGGCGCGCGAGGGGGGCTTCGCCTACATTCCCAAACTGGCGGGCCAGCGCCGCATCGCGCTGGCCGATATCACGCCGGAGCAGCGGCAGCGCCTGAATCAGTTGCTGAACCAGACGCTGCCCTATGCGCAGGAAGAAGGCCAGCCCACCTCCCCCGGCTGCGGCGACCAGCGCTACTACCGCGTGCAAATCAACTACACCAGCCCCACCCTGAGCACTGAGATCGTGCTGTTAATCCCGGAAAGCAGCGCGCCGCAGGCGCTGGTGGATCTGTGGAAAACCGGCCAGGTGGATGAGTGAGGGCTTACAGCGGCTGATAGCTGAAATTCACCCGTTTTTTGGAGATCAGCCCGTGCCCGTTCTGGCACAGGTAATCCACCGCCCCGCAGGCTTTCAATTCTTGCAGCGGCTGCCCGCACTCCGGGCAGCTCGCCAGCTGCCGATAATCGCTCTGGCAGGTTTCACAATGGTAGTGACCCGCTACCCACTTCATGGTCTGACGGCAGTGCGGACAGTGCGCTTCCATAACGACTCCAGGTTAAATCGCGCCCCATGAGCGCAAGAAATAGATCCCCAACGCGGTGGTGAAGAACGAACCGACGGTGGTGATGGCGATAATGTTGGCCGCCAGCGTGGCGTTGCCGCCCATGGCGCGCGTCATCACATAGCTGCCCGAAGCGGTCGGCGTGGCGGAAAACAGGAAGATAATGCCCAGCGCCGCCCCCTGAAACCCGCACAGCCAGCCGGCCAGCGTCATCAGGCACGGCACCAGAAACAGCTTGGCCGCCGACGACAGCGCCGCCACGTTGGACGAGCGGAACATGGCGCGAAAATCCAGGCTGGCGCCGGTGCACAGCAGCGCCAGCGGCAGCGACAGCGCGGAAATATAGCTGCCGGTCTGGCGGATCACGGCCGGGATGCCCAGCCCGGTTTGCGCATACAGCAGCCCGCACACCAGGCCAATGATCAGCGGATTGGTAACGATGCTGCGCAGCAAAGACAGGTGGCTGATTTTCTTGCCCTGCCCGCCCTGCAGGCTGCGCGTGAGGGTGATGACCGACAGTATGTTGAACAGGATCACCGTCACCGTCAGGTACAGCGAGGCGAGCGCAATCCCTTCGCTGCCATAGGCGGTCATGGCGTAGGCCAGGCCGACGATGGCGGTATTGGCGCGGAAACCGCCCTGTACGAACACCCCGCGCTCACGCGGCTCTTTCACCAGCCACTTGGCGGCCAGCTCCAAGAGCAGGAAGGTCGCCAGCGTGCCGACCGCGCCAAACAGCACCAGCGGCAGGTTGCCGAGCAGCTGCGGGTGGTTGGTGGCGATGCTGAAAAACAGCAGGCACGGCAGCGCCAGATTGAACACCAGGCGGGTCGCGCCGTCGACAAAGCGGTCATCCATCAGGCGCCAATGGCGCAGCAGGATCCCCAGCAGCATCATCAACAGATTCGGCACGGTGACGTTAAACGCAAAACTCCAGGTTTCCCAGGACATGGTGTTCCTTCAGGCAGGCGAGGTAATCTTCAGATAATAAAACGATTTCGGGCCAATAAAAAAGGGGCGCGGCATCACTGCCGCGCCCCACATGAGCGATTACTTGCTCTTTTTCAGGTGGCTCATCAGGCGCTTGCGCTTACGCATCTGGGTCGGCGTCAGCAGGTTGCGTTTGCCGGCGAACGGGTTGTCGCCCTCTTTGAACTGAATACGGATCGGCGTCCCCATCACGTTCAGCGAGCGGCGGAAGTAGTTCATCAGGTAGCGCTTGTACGAATCGGCCAGATCGCTGACCTGGTTGCCGTGGATCACCACGATCGGCGGGTTGTAACCGCCGGCGTGGGCATATTTCAGCTTCACGCGGCGGCCGCGCACCAACGGCGGCTGGTGATCGTCAACCGCCATCTGCATGATTTTGGTCAGCATCGAGGTATTTACGCGGCGGGTTGCGCACTCGTAGGCTTCCTGCACCGATTCGAACAGGTTGCCGACGCCGCTGCCGTGCAGCGCGGAAATGAAGTGCACGCGCGCGAAGTCGACGAAGCCCAGACGCAGGTCGAGCATCTCTTTCACGTGCTCGCGATCTTCTTCGCTCATGCCGTCCCACTTGTTGACCGCAATCACCAGTGAGCGCCCACTATTGAGGATAAAGCCGAGCAGCGAGAGATCTTGATCGGAGATGCCTTCACGCGCGTCGATCACCAGCAGCACGACGTTGGCGTCTTCAATCGCCTGCAGGGTTTTGATCACCGAGAACTTCTCGACGGTTTCGGTCACCTTGCCGCGTTTACGCACCCCGGCGGTGTCGATCAGCACATATTCGCGTTCGTCGCGCACCATCGGAATGTAGATGCTGTCGCGGGTGGTGCCCGGCATGTCATACACCACCACGCGCTCCTCGCCGAGGATGCGGTTAGTGAGCGTAGACTTACCAACGTTCGGACGACCGACGATCGCCAGTTTGATCGGCAGATCCTGCGGGTTGAACTCTTCTTCCGGCTCTTCGTCTTCTTCGCCTTCCAGCGTTTCGCCGTTTTGCTCGGCCCAGTAAGCGGCGTTGGCCTCTTCCTCGGTCAGCTCGACGTCTTCCGGTTTTTCCGGCACGAACGGCACCAGCACGTGTTCGATCAGCTGGGTCACGCCACGGCCGTGGGAAGCGGCGATAGCGAACACTTCACCCAGGCCGAGCGAGTAGAAATCGGCGGTGGCGGTATCCGGATCCAGGCCGTCGGTCTTGTTGGCCACCAGGAAGGTCGCCTTCTGGCGGCTGCGCAGGTGCTGAGCGATGCCCTGATCCGCCGGCATCAGGCCGGCGCGGGCGTCGACCATGAACAGCACGATGTCCGCCTCTTCGATCGCCAGCAGCGACTGACCGGCCATGCGCGTTTCGACGCCGTCTTCGGTGCCGTCGATACCGCCGGTATCGACGATGATGAATTCATTGCCTTCGATTTCAGCACGACCATACTTGCGGTCACGCGTCAGCCCCGGGAAATCCGCCACCAGCGCATCGCGCGTATGGGTTAAACGGTTGAACAAGGTGGATTTACCCACATTCGGGCGCCCGACCAGCGCGACGACAGGTATCATTGTTGAAGCCTCATTACTTAATAATCAATGCGTTACTGCACTGTGGATAGACACCAGCGGTACAGCTTATAAAAATACGAAACGGCCCCTGAACATTCAGGAGCCGTTTTCAAGCCTTGCGACGAGCGGCGTTAGCGGGTGAAAGCGTAAACTTTCCCGCCGCGAGCCTGGATGACCAGCTTGTCGCCGGCCACCATCGGCGCAGACAGGAAGCCGGAGCTGTCCACTTCCTGCTGGGCGACAAAACGGCCATCGGTGGTGTTGATCCAGTGCAGATAGCCTTCGGCGTCACCGGTCACCAGATAACCATTATACATCACCGGCGGCGTCAGGTTGCGGTGCAGCAGATCGCTCTGCGTCCACACGGTCACGCCGCCTTCGGTGCTGAGCGCGACTACGCGATCGTTTTGGTCGATCAGGTAGATGCGGCCCGCGTCGACGATGAAATCGTTCACCGAACCCAGCTCGCGTTTCCAGATAATCTGGCCGGAACGCAGATCCAGCGCCGTCAGGTTGCCGTTGTAGCCCAGCGCGTAGACCACGCCATCAACGATCACCGGCGTGGTGTCCACGTCGTTCAGGCGATCGATTTCGGTCGCGCCGCTCGGCTGAGAAATACGCTGTTGCCAGATCAGTTGACCCTGCTGCATCAGCACGGCGCTGACGCGGCCGTTGTCACCGCCGACGATGGCGGCGCCAAAGGCGACGGCCGGCGCGGATTCACCGCGCAGCGACAGCGAAGGCATGTCCAGGTTAACCGTCCATTTCACCGCGCCGTCGGCTTCGTTCAGCGCCTGCAGCATGCCGTTGGAGGTGTGCACCAACACCATGCCGTCGCTGACAACCGGACGGGAGATCGCTTCGCCGGCCACTTTGGTCTGCCAGGCGATGGCGCCGTCGGCGGTGTTCAATGCGTAAACCACCGCTTTTTCGCTGCCGACGTAAACCTTGTCACCCGCGACCGTCAGGCCGCCCGACAGCAGCGCAGACAGGTTGCTGGAGAAGAAACCGGTCTTCTCGGAGAGATTGACCTTCCACTTCTCGTTGCCGCTGTCGGCGTCCATCGCTTTCACGATGCCGAAGCGATCGGCGGCGTAAATGGTACTGTCCTGATAGGCCGGACGCAGGTGGGAGTAATACTCACCGATACCGTCGCCCACCGAGGTGCTCCACGCCTTGTTCGGCGTAAACTGATTTTCAACTTTCGGCAACGGCGACATGGTAACCACGTCTTCTTCGCTGTTAAACAGCGAGCAACCACTCAGCAAGGCAGCGGAAACCAGTCCGACCAAGAGTGTTTTACGCAATTGCATGGGAATTCCCCTTAGCTGGACAAGTTATTCAATTTCATGCGCAGCAGAACCTGCAGCGCCTGAGAAGCGTTGGATTCAATGCCTTTGCTGTAAGCTTCGCGCGCGCCCTTGACGTCGCCCTTGGCCAGCAGCACATCGCCGCGCACATCCTGCATCATCGCCGCCCAGCCTTCGCCTTTCACGCCATCCAGCGTTTTCAGCGCTTCATCCAGCTTTTTCTCCTGCAGCTGGACGCGCGCCAGACGCAGATCGATCATTGCCAACAGGTTGTCGTCTTTGGTCTGGCCCTGCGCCAGCGCCAGTTGTTGTTCCGCCTTGGCGAAATCATTCTGTTCGACAAAGTGCTTGGCCAACTGCAGCGCGGCCAATACGCCGTAGCTGTTGCCGTTAGCCTGGACAAATTTCTCCGCGGCAGCCACGTCATCCGGCTTGCCGGCCGCCAGACGATCGCTGGCTTCCTGATAGGATTGCGACGCAGCCATCATGTTGGAGTTTTCATGGCTCTGCCAGTAACGCCAGCCAACCAGGGCACCAATTCCGAGCACCACGCCCACCGCCAGCGCTTTGCCGTTCTCGGCAAAGAACCGACGCAGTGCGTCGACTTGTTCGTTTTCAGTGGTATAGACTTCCACGGTGTCCTTCTCCTTAACCTAACATCAAAGCCAGACGCGCAGCGACTTCGCCTTGCGCCAGCGTTTCTTGTTCACCACTGCGCAGGTCTTTCACCACCACCTGCTGCGCCGCCACTTCGCTCTCACCCAGGATCAGCGCGATGCGCGCGCCCCACTTGTCCGCACGGGTGATCTGCTTCTTGAAGTTGCCGCCGCCGTAATTGGTCATCAGCTTCAGCTGCGGCGCCGCGTCGCGCACCTGTTCAGCCAGCTGCATCGCCGCGCTCTGGGTGCCCGCGCCGGAAGAGATGACGTACACGTCGATAGCCGACGGCGCCTTGAATTCCGGGTTAACCGCCTGCACCAGCAACACCAGGCGCTCGAGGCCCATGGCGAAACCGACCGCCGGGGTGGCGCGGCCGCCCAATTGCTCGACCAGGCCGTCGTAACGGCCGCCCGCGCAGACGGTGCCCTGCGCGCCCAGGCTGGTGGTCACCCACTCAAACACGGTGCGGTTGTAGTAATCCAGACCGCGCACCAGGCGCTCGTTAACGGTATATGGGATACCTGCCTGCGCCAAAAGTTCACACAGACCGGCGAAGTGAGCACGGGATTCTTCGTCCAGGTACTCGGACAGGCGCGGCGCGTCGTTCAACAGCGCCTGCACCTCAGGATTTTTGGAATCCAGCACGCGCAGCGGGTTGCTGTACATGCGGCGTTTGCAGTCTTCGTCCAGCACCTCGACGTGCTGCTCCAGGAACGCCACCAGCGCGTCGCGGTAGTTGGCGCGCGCCTCCAGCGAACCGATGGAGTTCAGCTCCAGCTTGACGTGCTCGGCGATGCCCAGCGCTTTCCACCAGCGGGCCGTCAGCAGGATCAGCTCGGCGTCGATGTCCGGGCCTTGCAGGCCGAACACTTCCGCGCCCAGCTGATGGAACTGACGGTAGCGGCCCTTCTGCGGGCGCTCGTAGCGGAACATCGGGCCGATGTACCACAGACGCTGTTCCTGATTGTACAGCAGACCATGTTCGATGCCGGCGCGCACGCAGCCAGCCGTCCCTTCCGGACGCAGCGTCAGGCTTTCGCCGTTGCGGTCTTCGAAGGTATACATCTCTTTTTCCACGACGTCGGTCACTTCGCCGATCGCGCGTTTGAATAACGGGGTCTGCTCTACAATCGGCAACCGGATTTCGCTGTAACCGTAGCTGCCCAGCACCTGCTTGAGGGTGCCTTCAATACGCTGCCATAATGCCGTTTCTTCCGGCAGGTAGTCGTTCATGCCGCGAATGGCTTGAATGTTCTTTGCCACGTGAGTTCTCTGTCCGTTGTCTGTAAAAATGAACCCGATTATAGGGACTTTGCCGCCCGGTATTCAACGCGGATGCGGTTTTCTGCCCTTCAGGTTCATAAACAAGCGGGCCAACAGGCCCGCCGTGTAGCGATAACGCTTATTTTTCCAGCAGGTTGACCGTGATGCGGTTGCTTTCGTCCATCATCGCGGCCTTGGCGCGAATTTTCGCTTCCAGCTGGTCGATCATCTGTTCGTTGTCGAAACGCTCTTTCTGGCGCACGCCGTCTTCATAGAAGCCGCTCTTCTTATGGCCGCCGGTCACGCCCATGGTGGACACCAGTGCTTCCCCCGGGCCGTTCACCACGCAGCCGATGATCGAAACGTCCATCGGCGTGATGATGTCTTCCAGGCGCTGCTCCAGCGCGTTCACCGTGCCGATCACGTCGAACTCCTGACGCGAACAGGTCGGGCAGGCGATGAAGTTGATGCCGCGCGCGCGGATGCGCAGCGACTTCAGGATATCGAAACCGACCTTCACCTCTTCAACCGGGTCCGCCGCCAGCGAGATGCGCAGGGTGTCGCCGATGCCTTCAGACAGCAGCATGCCCAGGCCGATGGCCGATTTGACCGACCCGCTGCGTGCGCCGCCGGCTTCGGTGATGCCCAAATGCAGCGGCTGATCGATGCGCGACGCCAGCAGACGGTAAGACTGCACCGCCAGGAACACGTCCGACGCTTTGACGCTGACTTTAAACTGGTCGAAGTTGAGGCGATCGAGGATGTCCACGTGGCGCATGGCAGATTCCAGCAGCGCTTCCGGCGTCGGTTCGCCGTACTTTTCCTGCAGGTCTTTCTCCAGCGAGCCGCCGTTGACGCCGATGCGAATCGGGATGTTCTTGTCGCGGGCGCAGTCCACCACCGAGCGAATGCGCGATTCGTTACCGATGTTGCCCGGGTTGATACGCAGGCAGTCTACGCCGTATTCGGCAACCTGCAGCGCGATGCGATAATCGAAATGGATATCGGCGACCAGCGGCACGTTGACCTGCTGCTTGATCAGCTTGAACGCCTCGGCGGCGTCCATGGTAGGAACCGAAACGCGGACGATGTCGACGCCCACGCGCTCCAGCGCTTTGATCTGATTAACCGTTGCTTCAACATCGGTGGTACGGGTGTTGGTCATCGACTGCACGGCAATCGGCGCGCCATCACCAATAGGCACCTTGCCGACGTAAATGCGTGTAGATTTTCGACGGTTGATGGGCGCTTGGTTATGCATTACTTACTCTCCATTGCTGCTCTGACATCACGACCGGGGCCGCGCGATTACTGCGCGGCGACGGTCAGGCGAGCAACACGGTTTGACTTAACGAACCGGCTTAAATCAACCGGTTTACCCTGATACTGGATCTGTACTGCCGCCGGCGCGCCGATGGTCAGCTTATACGGCGCGGTGCCGGCCAGGTTCAGCTTGCCGCCCTTCTTCTGGGTGCCGCTGAACAGCGTTTTACCGCTCGCGTCGCTCACCTGCAGCCAGCAGTCAGCGGAGAAGTCCATTACCAGCGCGTTCGGATCGGCTGCCGGCGCAGCCACGCCCGCATCGGCGGTCGGCAGCGGCGCTTGTGCCGCCGGGGTGGTTTCCGGCAGGGTAGTCTGGCTTGGCGACACCACGGCAGGCTGCTGCTGAGCCGTGCCCGGCACCTGAGCGGTAGCCGCCGGTGCCTGAGCCGCTGCGCCGGCATCGGCCGGCGCAGCGCTGTTGTCGGTCAACGGCACGTTGGTGCCAGCGTCGGCGTTGCCGTCGGTCAGCGGCACGGACTGCCCTTCGTTATTCTGTGAAAGCTGCGCGGAGGACTGATCGGCCATGGTGGCGATCTCTTCCTGCTGGGCCTTGTGGTTTTGCCACCACCAGGCGCCGGTCAGGCCGATCACCACGAACACGATAAGCCAGGTGAAGCTCATCAGCCAGCCGTCGCGTTTCTTGCGGCGCTTGCCCAGCGAGAAGCTTTGCATCGGCGCCACTTTCGCCATCTTCAACGGCGCCTGCTTGGCCAGCATCGGCAGCAGTTCGTCTTCCGGCAAATGCACCAGCTTGGCGTAGGAACGGATGTAGCCGCGCACGAAGGTGGACGCGAGGTCAGCAGACACGCTGTCTTCCTCGATATCGCGCACGGTGGACATTTTGAGACACAGGCGTTCTGCAACGGTCTGTTGGCTCAGCCCGAGTTGCTCACGGGCCTGACGCAGGCGCTGGCCCGTCGTCATGGATACGGTTTTATCTTGGGAGGCTTCAGTATTCATTAGCTAAGAACTGCTGGTACTGTTTGGATTGTGGAAAACTTCGCGCTAGCTGCTTGCCATAGCGTTGAACGCTATCCTGACGGCCGGCTAACGCGGCGAAACGAATCTGTAACCATAAGCTGCTGGCGCTGGCCGGCAGAACATGCTGATAAACATCCAATAAAAGTTGCGACTGGGCGCGCTTCCCTTCTCCAAATTGCTTTTCGGCCTCCGCCAACAGCGGAGTGCCTTTGTCCGGATCGACCTTCAGCGCGCGGCTCAACAGCGTGCGCGCCTCATCGTTTTGTCCGGCCTTGAGAAAACAGTAACCTGCGTTTTCCAGGCTGTCGGCGACCTGGCCATAATCGGGCGCCAGCGCCGCAGCGCTAAACTGCTGTTGCGCCGGTACATACTGCCCTAAACCGCAAAGAAACGCACCGTAATTATTCAATACGGTGCCATTGCCTGGCGCAAGTTTGAGCGCTTGCCGATAACGCTGTTCGGCCGCGGCATTTTCACCGATCCGCTGCTCATAGAGCGCCATGCCCAACTGCGTGCGGTAATCCTGTGGGGCCGCGTCCAGCGCCTTTTCCAGGTTCTGGCGCGCGGCGTCCATGTCGCCTTGCTGCAGGTACTCCAGGCCCAGCTGCAACCGCGTCTGGCCCGCCTCAGAGACTTGTGCATCCTTTTCCGGCGCTGAACCGGAACACCCGGCCAACAACCCGGCCGCCAGCCACACACCCCACAGTTTCAGCTTCATGCCCGCATTCATTTCCTTATCGGCCGTCAGCTAACGCCCGCCAGCGACACGCTTGCGCATAACAGGCTGTTAGATAACAAAAAATGGTGCTATAGGATTCAGACCGCCCGTACGTTGATAGGTTCCCCGGCCATTTTCTTCTTCAGGGTACGCTTGGTACGGTCGATCACTTCACCCGCCAGTTGCCCGCAGGCGGCGTCGATATCGTCACCACGGGTTTTACGAACAATAGTCGTAAAGCCGTATTCCATCAACACCTTGGAGAAACGATCCACCCGGCTGTTGGAGCTGCGGCCGTAGGGGGCGCCCGGGAACGGGTTCCACGGGATCAGGTTGATCTTGCACGGCGTGTCTTTCAGCACTTCCGCCAGCTGATGCGCATCGTCGGTGCTGTCGTTGATATGATCCAGCATCACGTACTCGACGGTCACGCGGCCCTGATTGGCGTTGGATTTTTCCAGATAGCGACGCACCGCGGACAGGAAGGTCTCGATGTTGTACTTGCGGTTGATCGGCACGATCTCATCGCGGATGGTGTCGTTCGGCGCATGCAGCGAGATCGCCAGCGCCACGTCGATCATGTCGCCCAGCTTGTCCAGCGCCGGCACCACGCCGGAGGTAGACAGGGTCACGCGGCGTTTGGACAGGCCAAAGCCGAAGTCGTCCAGCATGATTTCCATCGCCGGCACCACGTTGTTCAGGTTGAGCAGCGGCTCGCCCATGCCCATCATCACCACGTTGGTGATCGGGCGTTGGCCGGTCACCTTCAGCGCGCCGATGATCTTCGCCGCGCGCCACACCTGGCCGATGATTTCCGACACGCGCAGGTTGCGGTTGAAGCCCTGCTGCGCCGTCGAACAGAATTTACACTCCAGCGCGCAGCCTACCTGCGAGGAGACGCACAGCGTCGCGCGGTCGGCTTCCGGGATGTACACGGTTTCGACCTGCTGATCGCCGACTTTAATCGCCCACTTGATGGTGCCGTCGGCCGAACGCTGTTCTTCCGCCACTTCCGGCGCGCGGATCTCCGCCACGCGCTGCAGCTTGCCACGCAGGACTTTGTTGATATCGGTCATCTGCTCGAAATCGTCGCAGCAGTAGTGGTAAATCCACTTCATCACCTGATCGGCGCGGAACGGTTTCTCGCCCATTTCGGCGAAGAACTCGCGCATTTGCTGGCGGTTCAGGTCCAGCAGGTTGATTTTGGCCGCAGCCGGTTGCTCCACGTTAACGGAGGGGGTAGTCAGCGAATTATTTTCAGACACGGTGTGCTCGGACGTGATGGGTTCTAACATAATGATCTCTGGCCTCGTTATTACACGTTATGGCGCTAAAGAATGGACAGTAAGTTGTGCATTTCAGCCCGCATGATTCGGGTGGCGGCACTAAAAACACGCCCCTGACAAGTCGTCTTATCAGGGGCGCGGCATTGTACAAATTTTAGTAGCGGGTGGCTACGGCTGAAAGGCATTCAGGGCATTTTTATTGTTTCAGCCGGTGAATGCCTGGTTATCAGCCAAGAAACGACACGATTAACGTGCGCAGATTTCGCTTTCGTTGAAGAAGTAAGCGATTTCGCGCTGTGCGGATTCAACGGAGTCGGAACCGTGCACGGCGTTAGCGGTGAAGCTGTCCGCGTAGTCGGCACGCAGGGTACCGGCCAGCGCGTTGTCCGGGTTGGTTGCGCCCATGATGTCGCGGTTGCGCTGCACGGCGTTTTCAGATTCCAGAACCTGCACCATGATTGGGCCGGAGGTCATGAACTCAACCAGACCGTCGAAGAATGGGCGGCCTTTGTGCTCAGCGTAGAAGCCTTCAGCTTGCTCGCGAGTCAGACGCAGCATTTTAGCGGCGATGATTTTGAAACCGGCGCGCTCGAAACGCGCATAGATAGCGCCGATGTCGTTGTTGGCTACAGCGTTTGGTTTAACGATGGAAAAGGTACGTTCTACGGTCATGATGGCCTCTGTATGACTTCCAAAACAGGCCGGTCTGCAATGTTGCCGGCCTTCTCAAGTGGCGCAGATTATATGTGCGCCGTTAACGCTTGCCTACGGGAAAATCAACATTTCATTAAAAAAATATGATCTTCATGGGCCATTTTCGACAACGTGGCGGCGCTACTGGGTCTTGTCGGTAGACGGGATCAAATTGCGCAGCCAGCTGCCCCAGCGGCGCTGATAAAACGGCTGCGTATGGGAGATCAGATAGTGGCTGATACCGCGCTCTTTCTCCGACACCAGGCAGAAATCCACCGGTTCGTCGTTCGGCGCCGTTTCGCTGGCGACGTTGCCGGCCTCGTTGATCAACGCCTCGATCTCCGCCGGCTCGGCGTCCACTTCCAGCCCGATCAGCAAATTCGGCTTCTCGTCCGCCGCCTGGTCGTGCATCAGCGCCAGAAACGCGCGGCGCACCGGCTTGCGCTGGCTGAACAGCGTGGTCAACGCGTCCACCATCGCCGACGGATACTCTTCGGGCTGCCCCAGCAGGATTTGGGTCTCTTTGTCGACGTAATGCTCAACCGGTTTGACGACGCCGCCGGTCGCCAGCAGCATCGCCACCTCTTCCGGATAGAACTCCTTGCCGTACTCCGCCTTCGGGTTGAGGAACAGATCCGCACCCTGGGTGATTTCGAACAGCACCCGCGCCGGCATGGCGATAAATGGCTGTTCGTCCTCAACGGCCTTCTGCAGCGCTTCCAGCGAGGTGAAGAACGGAATGATGCTGCCGCCGTCCTGCTTCTCCCAATGCTGGATATTGACCGGCGTATCCGCGTTCAGCGCGATGTCGCCGCCCTGCTGCACCTGCTCGCTGTCGCCGAGGATCAGCACCGTGGCGTCGAGCAATTCACGGAAGAACGCCGGGCGGTGGGCCGGCTCCGTCACCGCCAGCTTCAGCAGGCGTTCAAGTTCGTTCTCGCTCGGGGCGGCATCGTGATGATGGGCACTCATGGCAAACTCCAGGGATCAAATAACGAGGCCCAGCATGCTGGGCCCCGAAGATAATGCGCATTCTAGCGCCCGACGCGGCGGGCGTTCAATTATTTGGCTTTGCTCAGCAGCAGATTGGCCAGGGTACGCACGCCCAAACCGGTCGCGCCGGCCGACCACTGCTCCACCGCGCCTTTGCGGTAGGTGGCGGAACAGTCGATGTGCAGCCAGCCTTGCTGGTAATTCTTGACGAAGTGCGACAGGAAGGCCGCCGCGGTGCTGGCGCCGGCGGTGTAGGCCGGGCCGGCCACGTTGTTCAGCTCGGCGAAGTTGGACGGCAGCTGGCTGCGGTGGAACTCGGCCAGCGGCAGACGCCAGAACGGCTCTTGCTCGGCGGCGGCGCTGCTCAGCAGCTCCTGCGCCAGCGCGTCGTCGAAGCTGAACAGCGCATGGTAATCGTTGCCGACCGCAGTTTTGGCCGCGCCGGTCAGGGTGGCGCAGTCGATAATCAGCTGCGGGTTCTGCTCAGAAGCGTCGATCAGGCCGTCGGCCAACACCAGGCGCCCTTCCGCATCGGTGTTCATCACCTCAACGGTTTTGCCGTTGCGGTAGCGAATGATGTCGCCCAGTTTGAAGGCGTTGCCGCTGACCATGTTGTCGGCGCAGCACAGGTACAGCTTCACGCGCTGCTTCAGGCCGCGCGCCGCCGCCAGCGCCAGGGCGCCGGTGATGGTGGCCGCGCCGCCCATATCAGCCTTCATCGAGTCCATAAAGGCGCTCTGCTTCAGGCTATAACCGCCGGTATCGAAGGTGATGCCCTTGCCGACCAGGCAGGCAAACACCGGCGCGTCCGGGTTACCGGTCGGGTTGAAGTCGAGCGCCAGCAGTACCGGTGGGCGCTCGGAGCCGCGGCCGACGGTGTGGATGCCGGCATAGTTCTGCTCGCGCAGATCTTCACCCTTGGTGATGCGGTAGCTGACGGCATCACAGCCGACGTCGCACATCAGATCGACGGCGCGGGTCGCCAGTTGCTCTGGCCCCAGCTCTTCCGCCGGCATGTTGATGGTGTCGCGCACCCAGTCAACGATCTTCAGGCGCTTATCCAGCTCCTGACGCGCGGCTTCCGGCAGCTCGGCCCATTCGACGTTGCGCTGCCCTTTCGGCCCGCGGTAACCCTGCCAAAACGCCCAGCTGTTTTCCAAGTCCCAACCGTCGCCGGCCAGCTTGACGTTTTTGATGCCCTGACCGTCAATTTTGCGGCCCGCGCGCTGGATCGCGCCCAGCTTGTCGGCGCCGGTCAGGTGGATGGTCATCCCTTCGCCGTTGGTGCTGAGCAGCGCTTTTTCGCCCCAACGGGCGTCGGCAGGTTGTTGCGACAGCGTGACCTGCATGAATTCTGTTGTCATAGCCTTCTTACTCCGGATTATTCTTTTATTAATCTTGTCGGATACAAAATAAACGGGCCGCCCATGGCAGCCCGTTACGCTATTTACTCCGCTTCATCTAACCAGACCAGCAGGATCGCTTCCAGTATTTTTTCGTTGGAAGCCTGCGGATCGTCGTCGAACTCTTCCAGATCGCAGATCCACTGATGCATGTCGGTAAAACGCACGGTTTTCGGATCGGTGTCCGGGTATTGGTCGTACAGGGCTTCGCCGATTTCTCGGCTGTCGGTCCACTTCAGTCCCATTATGATCTCCGGGTTGGCGCTGCGGCTAACAATTAATGCTCACGCGCGTGGTTGACGGTGTAGCGCGGCATTTCGACCACCAGATCTTCGTCGGCGACCAGCGCCTGGCAGCTCAGACGGCTTTCCGGCTCCAGCCCCCACGCTTTGTCCAGCATGTCGTCTTCCAGCTCACTGCTCTCTTCCAGCGAATCGAAGCCTTCACGTACGATGCAGTGGCAGGTGGTGCAGGCGCAGGATTTCTCGCAGGCGTGCTCGATTTCAATGCCGTTGCGCAGCGCAACGTTGAGGATCGACTCCCCTTTTTCGGCTTCCAGAACCGCCCCTTCCGGGCAAAGATCTTGATGGGGCAGGAAAACAATTTTAGGCATGGTTAAACCTCATCCACAGAATGGCCAGCCAGCGCGCGGCGAATGGAAGCGTCCATGCGGCGCGCGGCAAAATCTTGCGTTTGTGCATCTAATGTTTTGATGGCGTCTTCGATAGCGGCGGGATCTTCCCCCTGCACCGCCTGCTGCAACGCCTGGGTCGCGGCGGCGATCGCCTGGCTTTCCGTCTCGCTCAGCAGCGCGGCGTCGGTGGCCAGCGCGCCCTGCAGGCTTTCCAGCACCCGCGCGGCTTCCACGCGTTGCTCCGCCAGCTTGCGCGCGCCCACGTCGCTTTGCGCGTTGGCCATCGAATCCTTGATCATGCCGGCGATTTCGCTGTCCGACAGGCCGTACGACGGCTTGACCTGGATCGACGCTTCAACGCCGGTGGATTTCTCCATTGCGGTGACGCTCAGCAGACCGTCGGCATCCACCTGGAAGGTAACGCGAATGTGCGCCCCCCCGGCAGGCAGCGGCGGCAGGCCGCGCAGCGTGAAGCGCGCCAGCGAACGGCAATCCTGCACCAGCTCGCGCTCGCCCTGCAGCACGTGAATCATCATCGCGCTCTGGCCGTCTTTGAAGGTGGTGAACTCCTGCGCGCGCGCCACCGGAATGGTGGTGTTGCGCGGGATCACTTTCTCCACCAGGCCGCCCATGGTTTCGAGGCCCAGCGACAGCGGGATCACGTCCAGCAGCAGCATGTCGCTGTCCGGCTTGTTGCCCACCAGGATGTCGGCCTGGATCGCGGCGCCGATGGCGACCACTTTATCCGGATCGATCGACGTCAGCGGCGTGCGGCCGAAGAAGGCCCCCACCTGCTCACGCACCAGCGGCACGCGGGTGGAACCGCCGACCATCACCGCTTCCAGCACCTCGTCGGCGGCGACGCCGGCGTCTTTCAGCGCGCGGCGGCAAGCCATCAACGTACGTTTCACCAGCGGAGCGATCAATGCTTCGAACTGGGCGCGGGTCACCTCGCCCTGCCAGCCGGCTACCTCAACGCGCACGCTGTCGGCATCGCTCAAGGCGATTTTGGCGGCGATAGCGGCATCCAGCAGCTGGCGCTGCACGCCGTGGTCGCTGCGATCGGCCACGCCGGCCTGCTCGCGCAGCCAGTCGGCCAGCAGGTGATCGAAGTCGTCGCCGCCCAGCGCGGAATCGCCGCCGGTGGCCAGCACTTCGAACACGCCGCGGCTGAGGCGCAGAATGGAGATATCAAAGGTGCCGCCGCCCAGATCGTAAACCGCGATCACCCCTTCCTGGCCGGAATCCAGCCCGTAGGCGATCGCCGCCGCGGTCGGTTCATTCAGCAGGCGCAGGACGTGCAGGCCGGCCAGACGCGCCGCGTCTTTGGTGCCCTGGCGCTGCGCGTCGTCGAAGTAGGCAGGAACGGTGATCACCACGCCATCCAGCTCGCCTTCCAGCGCCGCTTGCGCGCGCGCGGACAGGGCCCGCAGGATATCGGCGGAGACGCCGACCGGGTTAACCGGGCCGGCGGCGGTGACGATCAGCGGCAGGCCGTTGTCGCTGGCCTGGAATTGATAAGGCAGGTTCGGGTAACGTTGCTGCACGTCCGCCAACGAGCGGCCCATCATGCGTTTGATGGAGCTGACGGTATTGGCCGGATCCTGCGCCGCCTGTTGGCGCGCCTCCCAGCCGACGCGCTGCGCGTCCGCCTGATAATGCACCACCGAAGGCAGCAAATGGCGGCCCTGTTCGTCGGCCAGCGTTTCCGCTTGCCCGCTGCGCACCGTGGCGACCAGCGAGTTGGTGGTGCCTAAGTCGATGCCGGCGGCCAGGCGTCGCTGGTGCGGCGCGGCGCTGAGGCCAGGCTCACTAATTTGTAATAAGGCCATGTTGAAGCTTCCACAATCAGAATCAGAAGGTGTTACTCAAAACCCAGCAGTTTTTCTTCGAGTTGTTCAACCTGTTGCTGGAGTTTGTCCAAAAAGCGCAGCTTGCGCACGGTGTCGGCGGCATCCGCCCACTGTTCACTGTCCAACTGCTGCAGCATCAGCGCGCTGCGCTGCTTGATGGAGACGGCCAGCCGCGCGCCGAAATCGGCCAGCAGGCTTTCCGCCTCCGGCTTGCGCTCAATGGCGTCGAGCTCTTCGCGCAGTTCCAGCTGTTCCATCAGGAACGCGGTGTCGCGCATCGTATGCTGTTCGTTGCCCAGATCGAAGCCGTGCAAAGATAGCATATACTCCGCGCGTTTTAACGGGTGCTTCAGCGCCTGGTAGGCTTCGTTGATGGTCGCCGCCTGCTGCAACGCCATCAGGCGTTCGCGCTCCGGCTGGTTGGCGAAACGATCGGGGTGGAATTGGCGCTGCAGATCCTGGAAGCGGGACGCAAGCAGGCTGCCGTCCACGGTGTAGCGAACTGGCAGCCCGAATAAAGTAAAGTAATCCATAGCGTGCTCTGGGCGTTAGCGGATGAAGTTCCCCCGCCGAAACGGGGGAGCACGATGGACTGTCAGACGTTGAAACTCTCGCCGCAGCCGCATTCGCTTGAGACGTTCGGGTTGTTGAACTTGAAGCCTTCGTTCAGGCCTTCCTTAACGAAATCAAGCTCGGTGCCGTCAAGGTAGACCAGGCTCTTGCCGTCGATGATCACCTTGATGCCTTTGTCTTCAAACACGATGTCGTCATCGTTGGCTTCGTCAACAAATTCCAGCACGTACGCCATCCCGGAGCAGCCGGAAGTTCGCACTCCCAGACGCAGGCCGAGACCTTTGCCGCGGTTCGTCAAAAACGCCTGAACACGCTGCGCAGCGCTGTCGCTCATGGTAATAGACATCACAACCTCACACTTCACATCAAAGCCCGGCGCAGCCGGGCCGACTCAGACAAATTACTTGGCGCTGTGCTTGCTCTTATAGTCGGCAATCGCTGCTTTGATGGCGTCTTCAGCCAGGATCGAGCAGTGAATTTTGACCGGCGGCAATTCCAGCTCTTCGGCGATCTGGGTGTTTTTGATCGCTTCAGCCTGATCGAGCGACTTGCCTTTCATCCATTCGGTCACCAGCGAGCTGGAGGCGATGGCGGAACCGCAGCCGTAAGTTTTAAAGCGCGCGTCTTCGATGATGCCTTCATCGTTAACCTTGATCTGCAGCTTCATCACGTCGCCGCAGGCCGGCGCCCCTACCATGCCGCTGCCGACGGTAGGATCTTCGTTGTCGAAAGAACCCACGTTGCGCGGGTTTTCATAATGATCGATTACTTTTTCGCTGTAAGCCATGACCTTGCTCCTGAAACCTGAGAATTAATGATGCGCCCATTCGATGCTGTTGATGTCCACACCCTGCTTGAACATCTCCCACAGTGGGGACAGATCGCGCAGACGGCCGATGGATTTACGCACCAGTTGAATGGTGTAGTCGATCTCTTCTTCCGTGGTGAAACGCCCCAGGGAGAAACGGATCGAGCTGTGCGCCAATTCATCGCTCATGCCCAGCGCGCGCAGCACGTAGGACGGCTCGAGGCTGGCGGAGGTACAGGCTGAACCGGAGGAAACGGCCAGGTCTTTCAGCGCCATGATCAGCGACTCGCCTTCAACGTAGTTGAAGCTGACGTTCAGGATGTTCGGTGCGCCGTGCTCCAGATCGCCGTTCAGATACACTTCTTCCATATCTTTCACGCCGTTCCACAGACGATCGCGCAGGGTGCGCAGACGCGCCATCTCTTCGGTCATCTCTTCTTTGGCGATGCGGTAAGCTTCGCCCATGCCGACGATCTGGTGGACAGGCAGGGTGCCGGAACGCATGCCGCGCTCGTGACCGCCGCCGTGTACCTGCGCTTCGATGCGGATGCGCGGCTTGCGGCGCACATACAGCGCGCCGATGCCTTTCGGGCCATAGATTTTGTGGCCGGAGAACGACATCAGGTCGACTTTCAGCTTGCTCAGATCGATAGGCAGTTTGCCCACGCTCTGGGTGGCGTCAACGTGGTAGATGATACCGCGCGCGCGGCACATTTCGCCGATCGCTTCGATATCCTGCACCACGCCGATTTCGTTGTTGACGTGCATGATGGAGACCAGAATGGTGTCATCGCGCATCGCCGCTTCGAGATCCTGCAGGCTGATGATGCCGTTGCTCTGCGGCGCCAGGTAGGTCACTTCAAACCCTTCGCGCTCCAGCTGACGGCAGGTGTCCAGCACGGCTTTGTGTTCGGTTTTGCTGGTGATGATGTGCTTGCCTTTTTTCTGGTAGAAATTGGCAGCGCCTTTGATCGCCAGGTTGTCGGATTCGGTCGCCCCGGAGGTGAAGACGATTTCGCGTGGGTCGGCGCCCACCAGTTCGGCGATTTGGTTACGGGCGATGTCTACCGCCTCTTCCGCCTGCCAACCGAAACGGTGGGAACGGGAAGCCGGGTTGCCAAAAGTGCCGTCCAGGGTCAAAAACTGCATCATCTTCTCAGCAACGCGCGGGTCAACCGGCGTCGTTGCTGAGTAATCCAGATAAATCGGTAATTTCATTGCTCTTGTGCTCCGTACATCACTTCCAAAAACTAAAATAATTTCGCCAGCTGCTTATGCGCGCAGATTAACGTTGATAGTTTCTTGCGGACGACCGTTGGCCGTGCGGCGCGTATCGTTGTTTTGACGATCCGCCACCACCAGCACTTCCTGGTTATTGACCAGTTCTGCCAGCGTAATGTTGTTCAGGAACCCGCTGATGCGCTCGCTCAGATCGCGCCACAGGGCGTGGGTCAAGCAGCGATCGCCGCCCTGACAGCCTTCTTTGCCCTGGCAACGGGTTGCATCTACCGATTCATCGACGGCAGTGATGACAGCGCCAACGGCGATCTCACCCGCGTCTTTACCCAGCAGATAACCACCGCCCGGACCACGCACGCTGGCCACCAGGCCGTTCTTGCGCAGACGGGAGAATAATTGTTCCAGATAAGAGAGCGAAATACCCTGGCGTTCGGAAATGTCCGCCAGTGGTACCGGCCCTTCCTGGGAATGCAGCGCTACGTCAAGCATAGCGGTTACGGCATAACGGCCTTTGGATGTCAGTCTCATAGCTCAATGGTTACCTGTTGGTCAAATATGGCCGAAAGTCTGACATTCCTGAGTAAAACAGTCAACTATTTAACCTAGTAATTGACTCAAGTATTAGCACGTTTTGAACTTAGCAAGAACAAAGGTATATAAAATACATGTTATAACCTTTGGATAACTAATACTATTGTCGCCCACCGTTATGCCACATCAATTAATTACCTTGATGTTTATCCTGTTTCTCGATCGACGTCAGCATGCCGCGCAGGATATTCAGCTCCTGCCCTTCCGGGCGCGCGCGGGTGAACAGCCGACGCAGGCGGCTCATCACCTGCCCCGGATGGGACGGGCGAATAAAGCCGGTGCGCTGCAGCGTCTGCTCCAGGTGCTGATAGAAACGCTCGAGGTCGTCCACCAGCGGATACGGCGTCTCTTCCAGCTGCGGCGCGCCCGCCTGTTGGCGATCGAGGTAAGCCACGCGCACTTCGTACGCCAGGATCTGCACCGCCATCGCCAGGTTCAGCGAGCTGTAGTCCGGGTTGGCCGGAATGGCGACGTGATAGTGGCACTTCTGCAGTTCATCGTTGGTCAACCCGACACGTTCGCGGCCGAACACCAGCGCCACCGGCGCGTGTTCGCCTTCGTGTACCGCGCGCACGCCGCATTCACGCGGCTCCAGCATCGGCCACGGCAAGGTGCGAGAACGTGCGCTGGTGCCCACCACCAGGCTACAGCCGGCGATGGCGTCATCGAGGGTGTCGACGATAGTGGCGTTGCCGATCACGTCGCTGGCACCGGCGGCCAGGGCGATGGCCTGAGAATCGGGTTTGATCAGCGGATTAACCAGATAAAGGTTGGTTAAACCCATGGTTTTCATGGCTCTGGCGGTCGAGCCCATGTTGCCGGTATGTGAAGTCTCTACCAGAACAATGCGGATATTGTGCAGCATACAAACTCTGAGCGTGGCGGAAAATCGCAGCATCTTAACACAGCCATAGGCAATTTGCCGAACAGCTGCTATACTTCGCGCCGTTTCCTGTTCTTTAACATCCTAGTTGGAAGATACCCATGCATCCGATGCTGACTATCGCCGTGCGCGCTGCGCGCAAGGCCGGTAACCTGATTGCCAAAAACTACGAAACCCCGGACGCTGTAGAAGCGAGCCAGAAAGGGACCAATGACTTCGTCACCAACGTCGATCGCGATGCAGAGCATCTGATCATCGACGTCATCCGCAAGTCTTATCCGCAACACAGTATCGTGAGCGAAGAACGCGGTGAGCTGATCGGCGAAGATCGCGATGTGCAATGGGTGATCGATCCACTGGATGGCACTGCAAACTTCATCAAACGTTTCCCTCATTTCTCCGTTTCCATCGCCGTACGCATCAAAGGCCGTACTGAAGTGGCCGTGGTTTACGATCCGATGCGCAACGAACTGTTCACCGCCACTCGCGGCCAGGGCGCACAGCTCAACGGTTACCGCCTGCGCGGCACCAACGCCAAAGATCTGGATGGCACCATCCTGGCGACCGGCTTCCCGTTCAAGGTCAAGCAGCACGCAACGCCTTACATCAACATCGTCGGCAAACTGTTCACCCAGTGTGCAGACTTCCGCCGCACCGGTTCCGCCGCGCTGGATCTGGCCTATGTGGCCGCCGGCCGCGTAGACGGGTTCTTCGAAATCGGCCTGAAGCCGTGGGATTTCGCCGCGGGCGAACTGCTGGTGCGTGAAGCTGGCGGCCTGGTGACCGACTTCGTCGGTGGCCACAACCACTTCAGCTCCGGCAACGTGGTTGCAGGCAACCCGCGCGTAGTGAAAGCCATGCTGGCCACCATGCGTGAAGAACTGAGCGAAGCGCTGAAGCGTTAATCGCCAGAAGCGAATCGAAAAAAAGCGCTGCCGATGCAGTAATGCTTGTCAGTTAAGCTTTTGAGGAAGCCGCAACGTATAACGTTGCGGCTTCTTTTTTACTGCCCGCGGGTAATGCCTTTGCCGTCGAGAAGGAAGTACGAAGCTCCCCGCCATTGCCAGGATATCATTCATTATCTTCGGGACTTTCCCTGGG